>JADCFX010000070.1 GCA_020249285.1 Roseomonas sp.
AGCGCTGCTGGATGGCGCCTTGCAGGGGCTTTTCGCCCTGATGCTGGGCCAGGGCCTCAGCGCTGAGGAGGCGATTATCCCCGTGCGTATTGGCCGGCTTTGCGCCCGGCGCGATGCGGCGCCCATCGCCTCGGCGGAAATCACGCCCGGTCGGCGCGGCGCCAGGCTTTTCGCTGCCAGCCTGACGCTGCGCGATGCCACGGGCGCCATGGTGGCGAGGATCGAGGATATCTGGTTCCAGCGCGTCCCGCGCCCGGGTCGGGAAAAGCTGGAAAACCTAGCCTTCCGGCTGGACCCGGTGCCAAGCCTGCCGTTGCTGCATACCCCCGCAAGGCTTGATCTTGCGCCCATCACCGCGGCGATCCGGGCACAGGATAAGGTCGCGCCGATGAGTGAGGCCGCGCTGCTGCTGGAAGCCTATTTGGCCGCCTTGGCGCTGCCGGCGCTGCGCGACCATGCCGCCCCGCCAAGCCCCTATCGCGCCGCGCTATGCCGCATTCTGGCGCTGGCCGGCGCCGCGGAACCGGGGGCAGAGGGCTGGCGCATCATCGAGGATCAGCCCTTGCCGCCGCCCGAAGCGATCTGGCGCGCCGTGCTCGCGGAACAGCCATGGCTGGCGCTTGATCTGGCCTGGCTTGCCCGCGCGGGCGAACAAATGGTCCCGGCCTTGCGCGGTGAGGCGGTTATTGCGTCGCCGCCGCCCGCCAGCGGTGGGGCGATGCGGGCCTTGGCTGAGCGGCTTTTGGCCGGGCTGCGCGCAATACTCGAAGCTTGGCCCGCAGATAGGCCGCTCAGGATTTTGGAACTTGGCGCGGGCGGGGCTTTGACACGCGGCGCCCTGGCGCTGCTTGGTGGCAGCGGTCGGCGCATCCATTACCGCGCGATTGGGGAGGCGCGGGCCGGGGCAATCGGCGCGGTGCCTGAGGCAGTCCTCATGGCCTGGGATGGCTGGGAAGGGCTGGCTACCCCGGCGCCCCCGGCGGAGAAGGCCGATGTCATCCTTGGCTTGGCGCCAGCGGCGCTGCATGGCCGCGGGCTTGGCGTGCTGGAAGGGCTTGCCGGTCAGGCGGCGCCGGGAGCGCTTCTGCTGCTCGGCGAACCCGGCCCCGGGGCGCTTTGGAGTTTTGCTCTGGGGCAAGATCCGGCCTGGTGGCGGGATGATCTGGCGGGGGCGCTGCCCGATGCCGCCGCCTGGCGCAATGCGCTCGGCATGGCGGGGTGGCATGGGGCGGCGGTGGAGGCTCTGTCAGCCGCACCCTGGCCGGCGCTGCTAATCACGGGCCAAAGCCCCCTGGTCACCGGTATCGAGCCGGAGACGGTCCAGGCTGAACCGCTGCTCATTTTCACCGATGCCGAGGCCATGAAGCTGGCCCAGGCATTGGCGGCGCGGCAGGCGCCGGATCGGCAATCCGCGATCCTGGCTTTGGGCGATGTGCCGCCCCCAAAAAGCCTGCGCGGGGCGAAAATCCTGGCGCTGACCAGCATGGCTGAGCCCGCCACGGCGCTGGCGGCGCTGACGGCACTTGCCGCAGCGGCGGATGGCGTCGCGGGCGCATTGATGCTGGTCGCCCAGGCTGAGGAAGCGCGTGCCGAGGCGCTGATCGGCCTTGGCCGGGTTTTGGCAAATGAAATGCCGGGGCTGCGGCCGCGCCGCGTGACCATTGCCCCCGATCTGCGACCCGAGGATGCCGCGCCATTGATCTTGGCGGAATGGGCTTCGGAGGCGCCGGAAATCACCCTTACCGCGTCTGGGCGTTTTGCGCCGCTGATGCGCCCTGGCTTGCCCGTCCCGACGCTTGGATTTCCGGCACAATTGGCCATCGGCCAGCCGGGCCAATTGGCCAGCCTTGGCTGGCGATCAGCCGATGCCTTGCCGAAGCCCGGGCTTGGCGAAGTGCGACTTCGCGTCACGGCGACGGGACTCAATTTTCGCGATGTGATGTGGGCGCAGGGGTTATTGCCGGAAGACATGCTGATGGATGGCTTTGCAGGGCCGAGCCTTGGCATGGAATGCGCCGGCTTTGTGGAAGAAGCCGGGCCGGGGGTTGGGCTTGCCCCGGGCGCGCAGGTTTTTGGCTTTGCGCCCGCGGCTTTTGCTACTCATGCGCTGACCAGGGCAGAGGCATTGCAACCCCTCCCGCCGGGCATGAGCCCGGAAGCGGCCGCAACCATCCCAGTGGCCTTCATCACGGCTGCCTATTCATTGGAAACCCTTGCCCGGCTGCGCCCAGGGGAACGGGTAGTGATCCATGGTGGGGCGGGGGGTGTTGGTTTGGCCGCGCTGCAAATCGCCAAGGCGGCTGGCGCCCTGGTGGCGGCGACCGCCGGAAGCCCGGAAAAACGCGCCTTTTTGCGCCAGCTTGGCGCTGATCTGGTGCTGGATAGCCGCGATGCCGGCTTTGCCGATGCGCTGCGCGCTGCCTGGCCGGATGGCGTGGATGTGGTGCTGAATTCCTTGGCCGGCACGGCGGCGGAAAGAAGCCTTGCGCTGCTTTCACCCTTCGGGCGCTTCATTGAATTGGGCAAGCGCGACTTTGCGGAAGGCCGGTGCGCAGGGCTTGGCGCCTTCCGGCGCAATATCAGCTATTTCGCGGTGGATGCGGATGCCCTGCCGCGCGCCCGCCCTGCACTGGCAGAGGCGCTGCTGCGGGACATCGCGGCACGGCTTGCGGATGGCGCGCTGGCGCCCCTGCCCTATCGCGCTTTCCCGGCGGAGGAAGCGGAAGCCGCTTTCCGACAGCTTCAGGCTTCCAGCCATATCGGCAAGTTGGTGATCCGCCCGCCCTTGGCTTCGGCTGCTCAGGCCGCGCCCTGGCAGCCTGATGAAGCCGGAGCCTATGTGGTGCTGGGCGGCACGCAAGGCTTCGGCTTGGAATGCGCCAAATGGCTGGCGGCTGCAGGGGCAAGGCGCATCGCCCTGATCTCTCGCCGCGGCGCGGCCACGCCCGGCATGGATGCGGCCCTGCGCGTTTTGGCCGCCCTTGGCGCGCGCGCCAGCGCCCATGCCTGTGATGCAACGGACCGCGCCGCGCTTGGCGCCGTGCTTACCACGCTGCGCGCTGAAGGCGCGCCCTTGTGCGGCGTGGTGCAAGCGGCGGCGGTTTTTGCTGATGGTGCGGCGGCGCGGCAAGATGGCGCGAGCTTCGCCCGCGTGCTGGCGCCCAAGCTCGCCGCGGCTGAGGCTTTGGAAGCGCTTACCGCCGATGATCCCTTGCATTTGTTCCTGATGTTTTCTTCCGCCACCACGGCCTTCGGCAATCCCGGCCAGGCGAATTACGTCGCCGCCAATGCCGCGCTGGAAGGCTTGGCGCGGCGGCGGAACGCGCAAGGCAAGCGGGCGCTTGCGATCGGCTGGGGGCCAATCGCCAATGCCGGCGTGCTGACACGCGAAGCCGCCGCGGCAGAAAAGCTTGAACGCTTGAGCGGCGCCAAACCCATGGCGGCGCAGGAGGCCCTTGCCACCCTGGCCGCGCTTATCGCCGCGGGCGCGCCCGTGATTCATTTGGCGCGCATGAATTGGGAGGGGATGCAGGCAGCGCTACCCATTCTGGCAGAGCCTGCTTATGCGGCGCTTGGCGGTCGCATGGCGAGGCGCGATGGCGATGGCGCTGCCTTGCGCGCAAGATTGCTTGGCATGTCGCCCGAGGCCGCGCGAAGTGAATTGCTTGCGCTGGCGCGGGAGGAAATGGCGCGCATCCTGCGCCTGCCGCCCGAAGCGGTGCGGGTTGATCAACCTCTGCCCGGGCTTGGGCTCGATTCGCTTGGCGGCATTGAATTGCGCATGGCCTTGGAACGCCGCCTTGGTATCAGCGTGCCACTTACGGCAGTGACCGAGGATCTGACCTTGGCGATCTTGGTGCAGCGTGTGGCCGGCGTGCTGTTCAAGGATGACGCCGGTATCGCGACCGCCGAGGCACTGATGGAAACCCATGAACCCGCGGCGGTGCCATGAATAGCGGCTTTGGCCTTTCCGCCGCGGCACGCGCGGCGCTGCTCGCGCGGCTCAATCGTCGGCGGGACGATGCGCCAGTGCCGGAAGCGCCGCGCGGGTTTCGCGAATTGCCAGGGCAACGCGAAATGGCACTGATCCGCGACGCCGCGGCCAGTCTTGCATTGGAAAATCCTTTCTTTCGCGCGCATGA
>JADCFX010000071.1 GCA_020249285.1 Roseomonas sp.
CAGTGCCGTGAAGGCGTCCACCGCGAAGGAGATGATGCCGGAGAGAAGATCTTGGGTTAACGGCCCTGAGCCTCGGTAGGGCACATGCACCACGTCAAGGTTGCCGGCTCGCATCCGTAGCAACTCCGTCGCGAGGTGTGGGACGCCGCCGATGCCCGAGCTGCCATAGCTCAGTCGGCCGGGCTGGGCGCGGATCATGGCGATCAATTCGGCCAGGTTGTTCACGCCAAGCTGCGGGTTCACTGCCAGGCAGAGCGGCGTAATGCCGAGGATGGAGATATGCGAAAACCCCGTCACGGGATCAAAGGGCGGCACACGACGTGTGAGCGGGCCTGTGATCCCGGCCGTCGGGCTCTGGAAGATCAACGTATACCCGTCCGGTCGGGCGCGATGCACCTCGCCCGAGCCGATGAGACCGCCCGCGCCGCCGCGATTGTCGACGACAACGGGCTGGCCGAGCGCCTGCCCGAAGGGCTCGGCAAACAGGCGACCAAAAATGTCCGTGTTTCCACCGGGTGGGAAGGCCACGACCATGCGGATGCGAGAACTGGGGAAAGGCGCTTGCGCATAGGCGGGGGCGGCCAGCAGTCCAAGGCCGGCCGCAGCGCGCAGGATCTGACGCTTCTTCATGGCTGTTTCCTCCTCACCCTCTTTCGAGGCTGAAGATAGCCAACATCGAGCGGCCCTGGCTGTCAATGTGAGGGAGCGGCGGCCGGGCTACTTCTGTCCGGCGTCAGCGCTGTGGATTGCTGGACTTGGCGGTAGCGGCGCGGAACGCAATTGCCGCGCCATCTGGGGTGCGATGAACGCGCCAGGGGAAGACGCCGCCATCAGCCTGGACAGTCTACCGTTGGCGTCACGGGGGTTCAGATTGGTGGAGAGGGTGTGATAGGGCAGTCGGATAGCTTTGCCGCTTGATGCATCACCAAAACGCAGCTTAAAGGTAGCGGCGAATGTGGAGAATACCATGGCCAAAACTACGCCCCGCGTTGTCCTTGTAACCGGTGCTGCCGGTGGTATTGGGCGCGCAATGATCGCGGCGCTCCTCTCGGCTGGGCATCGCATCGCTGCACTTGATCATTATGCTAAAGGGCTACGTGCATTGCTGGCTGAGCAGCAAGGCCATCCAGATCTATATGCAATTGAAGCAGATCTCTCCACCGCCAGCGGATGTGAAGCTGGTATGGGCGCTGCCGTTGCTCATTTTGGTCGCGTAGAAGCGGTAGTGAATAATGCAGGCATTGGTGTGTCCAGCCTGCGCCCCGATGCGGAAACCCGTCTACCTAGCCTTGAAGAGATAAGCGCGGCTGTCTGGGACCGCTTCTTTGCCATTAACGTCACGGCCCCAATGCTGCTGACGCGTGCTGCCGTACCCATGATGCGAGCAGCGGGCTGGGGCAGGATCATCAATAACACCACGTCCTTCCGGACCATGCTGCGCGTATTGCCCTATGGCGCCACCAAAGCGGCGCTAGAGGCCAGCTCTGCCGTCTGGGCCGCTGAATTAGCCGGCAGTGGCATTACGGTGAATGTACTGATCCCAGGCGGTCCCACAGATACGCCTTTCATTGGCGAGGAATCTGGCTGGGCGAGGGATGCTATGCTGAGGCCCAGTATCATGGGCCCTCCCTTGGCATGGCTCGTCTCTGATGCAGCAGGAGATTTCACTGGTCAGCGCATCATTGCAGCACGCTGGGATTGCAGCCTAACGGGTGCTGAAGCGGCTGCCGGGGCGTGCCGCGCGATTGGCTGGCCCGAACTTGGTGCCGACGCGGTTTGGTTAAGTGCCAAAAAATCCTAGCGGGGCATAGGTTTTGATTCTTCGGACCTTTGCAGAGTTTCGAATGCTCATTGAGTTTAGAACTGGGGTGCAACGGGTGGGACGGAGGATTTCTGGCTCATCGTAACCCCAAGGAGAGTGAAGATGAGCCAGAACTCCTCCGCTACTCAAACCGCCAGTTTAGTCCCATAGGTGCCGATGCGTAAGGCGCGGCTCCAACACCCCGCCGTCGGAGCAGCTTGAACATCGGTGGCGTAAACCAAAAGGCCAATAACGAGGAAAGCAGGACACCACCCGCGATCGCCGTGGCGAAAGGCGGCCAGAAGCCGCCGCCGGCCAAGATCAGCGGTAGGAAGCCGCCAAAGGTCGTCGCCGCGGTCGATATGATGTGACGGCTCGCGCCTACAACGACCTCGGCCAAAGCCGCATCATCACCACTGCTCGCCGCCGCATCTTCCTGCACTGCAGATAGGACGATCAGCGCTGCGTTGATGGAAACACCGATGGAGCCCACTAGGCCGATAATCGCGGTAATCCCGAAGGGATAATTGAGCAGCGCGAGCGACAAGAGCGACAATCCCGCGGAAAGGCCCGCCGCAAGAAACGCGATCAGCGTGAGGCGGAAGGAATCGAAGGACAGCACAACGATTGCGATGGAAAGCACAACGATAAGCCCAAGCGGTGCGATCAGCGCCTGAACGGTGGTTGCGCGCGCATCGGCATCGCCGCCGGTCTCCATCCGCACACCCTCAGGCAGGCGGAATCCTTCCGCGTCAAGTCGCCGCAATATGGCGGCGAGCGCTTCCTGCGGCAGCACCCCAGGCATCAGAAAGGCTTGCACTGTATTGACCCGCTCACCGTTACGACGGGTGACCGGACTTTCGGCAGACGCCAGCCGCAACACGCCAAGCGCCGAAAGCGCGATGCCCGGGAATTGCCCTTGCGCCGACAGTGTGGCGGCATTGGGCGGAAGGATTGGCATGTCTGTGATCGCAATCGGGTCGCTACGTAACCCAGCGCCGAACCGCACGCGCACGGGGAGTTCCTCGGTACCTTCCAGCAGTGATCCGCCAATGACACCCTCAAGCCCTGCTTCAAGTTGCCGCGCCACCTGGGAGAGATCGAGGCCGAGCAACCGGGCCCGTCCTTCGTCTATATCAAGCATAAGCTTCGGTGCACCCCCTGCGATGGTGGTGCGTGCGACTGTCACTTGCGGCAGGGCGGCGATGCGTGCACGCAGCTCCTCGCCGATTTCACGCAGCATCGCGATATCGGTCCCGACCAGACGCAACTCTACAGGCGCTTCCACTGGTGGCCCCTGGACAAGGCCGCGCACCAGTACGCGTGCCGCGGGAAATGCTGGCGGCAGGCTGGACTGCAGGTCGTTGAGCAGCCTCTCAGTGGCCGTCGCGGATGTCGTCGTGATCAGCGCATGCGCGAACCCCGGCGCCTGATCGCGATTTCCGACGATGTTATAGTAGAAAGCTGGCGCGGAACGCCCGATCACCCAGCTGACGGAGGCAACCTCAGGCTTCGCCCGAAGCCTGGCATCGAGCGCGCGCACGGTCCGCATCGTCTCGGCAAGCGCTGTGCCTTCGGGCAACTCAAGCTCAACAGTGAACTGGTCACGATCGACGCCGGGAAAGAACTGCGCAGTCAATGTCGGCAGCGACATGAAGCCAAGCACCGGGAGTATGAGCGACAGCCCGATGGCGCGGACCGGGTTGGCGAGCGAAAGTCGCACGGACTGCCTCAGCAGGCGCAGCAACACTCCTTCCCTTTGACGGGCTTCGCCATGCGGTGGCAGCCACCAGCCGGCAATTGCCGGCGTAATCGTCACCGCCACGACAAACGACCAGATCAGCATAATGACCACGGCGATCGCGATGGAGCCAACGAAGTCGCCCGCCGGGCCTGGCAACAACATCAGCGGTAGGAAGGACAGAATCGTCGTGACCGTGGACGCCAAAAGCGGCATGGTTAGTCCACGCATGGATGCGGCCACCGCTGCAATCCGCGTCTCCCCGCGCCGCATCTTCGCCCCGATGTCATCAACCATGACGATAGCGGCGTCCACCAATAGGCCGAGCGCCACGATGAGTCCCGTGACCGACATTTGGTGGATAGGCACACCAAGCGCTTTGAGCGTTGCGACCGAGGCAAGTGTCACAACCGGCAGGGCCAGCGCGACGATCAAGGCAGAGCGCCAGCCCAGAGTGAGGAACAGCACCACGATGACAAGGGCCATACCCTGCGCCATGTTCATCGCGATTTCGCGCAACCTTTCCACAGTGTAGCGGCTCTGGTCGAATACCAGTTCGACTTGCAGGCCCGCCGGTAGGGATGCGGCGAAGCGTTCAACCCTCACTTGCACGCGCGCCATCCACCGATCCACCTGCAAACCTTCCTCCAACCGTGCGGAAACAAGGATTGCCGTCTCGCCCCGATGGAGCGCAGCCTCCACGGCTGGCTCCCGGGCGCCGCGCGTCACGCTGGCTATATCGCCGAGCAGCACTGCGCGGCCCGCCGCGTCCTCCCGCACCACCACGCGGCGCAGGCGATCGAGAGCGGTGATCTCCCCACTCACGCCAACCAGCAGATCGTTCGACTCACCGCGGAGCCGACCTGCCTGTACTTTCGCATCTGCAGCCCGGATCGCGGCGGCGATTGCGTCCGCAGTCAGGCCAAGTGCGGCGGCGCGTGCCGGGTCCAAGGTGACCAGCACCTCCTCAGTTGGCGTGCCGTGGAGATCAACAAGCCTGGTGCCTGGCACGGCCCGCAGCAGGTCGGCAAGCGCCTCTGCCTCCCGCGCGGCGCGCGCCAGAGATTGGCCTTCGGGCACCGTGATGGCGAAGATCGCAGCATAGCCACCCGCCCCGTCACTATTGAACTCCGGCTCTTGGACGCCCGGTGGGAAGTCGCGGCGCACATCAGTCAACGCATCTCGAACCCTGGACCAGACCTGCTCAATACGTGCCGCCGGCACTGTATTGGCCAGTTCGACAAGCACGACCGACACGCTGGTGCCCGAGGTTGAGGAGATTTCAGCAATCTCCGGGATCGTCCTGAGCCGCGTCTCGATCTTGGCGGTGACGAGCGCCTCGACACGCGCAGGATCGGCGCCGGGGTAGACAGTGGTGATGGAGGCGAAGAGGTTTGTAATCGTCGGGTCCTCCTGGCGGCCAATGGTCAGAAGGGAGGACAAGCCTGAAACGATGATCACCAAAAGTGCCAAAACAACAAGGCGGGGCTGGCGGAAGAACAGGGTCTCCATCGCGGTCACTCCTTGAGCACGGCAACGGCTTGGCCGGGCGCCACGCGGCCGGGACCGTGGGAGACGATACGCGCACCATTTTCAAGGCCGCCGCGCAAGAAGACCCGGTCACCCGCCAGATGAATGACCTCAACCGCCGCGACCGCCACAACGGAGCCCTCAGTGCCCGGCACCACAACCAGCACGGACCAGCTGCCGCGGCCGCCTTCGCGCAGCGCCGCGACAGGTGCCCAAAAGCCCTGTTCGGCCACTTCCTGATCCATAAGCAGGCTACCGGTCTGCCCATAGGCGAGGCGCGAATCCTCGGGGAGCGCCAGGACGACACCGCGCGTGCGTGTCACAGGGTCAAGATCGGCGCGCAGGCGCAGCACGCGCCCCTCCATCCGCCGGCCATCAATTTCGACCGGCACCGAGACGCCAGGCGCCAGCCGCTCGGCAAGACCAACCGGCAGGCCGACGCGAAGCTGGGGTGCCGCCTGTTCAAACAATTTGAGTACCGGGGCGCCCGCGCCGATATTCTGGCCGGGATCGGCGAGGCGGTTGCCAATCACAGCATCGAAGGGGGCCGCGATGGTGGATTTGCTGATCAGCACATCAACGCCGACCATTTGGGCATCCAGTGCTGCCTTCCTGGCCGTAAGCCGGGCGACCGCCAGCCGCGAATCATCGCGCGCGGATTCAGAGCGGAAGCCACTGCGTGCCAGCTGCTCATTGCGCGCTAGCGTCAAACGCGCGAGTTCCGCGTCGGCAGCAAGGGCTTCCCGTTCAGCCTGCAGCGCACTGCGCTGGGCCTCAAGCGCCGCGATATCGAGCCGGGCGAGCGGCGCGCCTCGGGGAACCCGATCGCCTTCCTGCGCAAGGATTTCAACGATACGTCCCCCCAGTTCAAACCCCAGGTCGATCCGGCCAGGCGCCTCAACCTGACCAATGAAGCGGCGTGTGACCACATATCCTGGCTGCAGCTTTACCTCGGCAATGGCGACCGGGGTGAGCGGCGCCCGGGGAGGCGCGGCCACGGCCGCCGCGCGCTCTGCCATCAGGTTGGCGCCCCAGAACGCCGCCAGCATTGAAAAACCCAAGAATGCAACGGTCACGGCGATGCGCAGAATTCTGCGACCGGCATTGGGAAGACTGGTTTTGATACCCGGCATATCGACACTCCCACATCCTGATGTTAGAAACTCTAACATATGTTAGAATTTCTAACATCCTTTTTTTGGAGCCTGACTTGCTTTTCTGACGATCGGGGATCACGAGGGCGACGCATGAAGGCCCACGCATGAAAAAGCAGCGCTATCACCACGGCGATTTGCGGGCCGGCCTCACCGAGGCGGCAAGGCTGCTCGTGGAAGAACGCGGCCCGGAGCGGCTGACGATGTCCCAGGCATCGCGGGCGGCCGGCGTTTCAACGGCGGCGCCCTACCGCTATTTCGCGGATAGGGACGAATTGCTGAACGCCGTCGCCCTGGAAGGGATGGAACGGCAGCGCGAGGCGATGGAGGCCAGCGGCGCGCTGCATCCCCTGGGGAGCGAAGCCGCCGTCACTGCGATTGGGCTTGCCTATGTTAACTTCGCAACGCGTGAGCGTGGCGTCTTTAGACTGATGTTCAGCCTGACGCGCACCCATGCGCAGCATCCGGAATTATTGCAGAAAGGTTGCGATACCTTCGACGTATTGCTGCGCAATCTGGCGCATCGCTACGCGCTGCCGATCGACGACCCAGCCATCCTCGCGCGCGGCCTGAAACTCTGGACCTTCGTGCATGGCCTGTCGTTCCTGCTGATTGATGACAAGGTGAGCGCCATGTCGATTTCTCTCGACCTGCACGACACACTGGCCGATGCTGCGCAACGCTTCTTGCGCGACGATTGAGTTGTTGTGTCCGTTGCCAAATAATTTGAGACCAATCGGAGGGCTGGCTTACGGAGCGCAATCGCCGCGCAATTTGGAGGGCGGTGAATTCACTGGGGGGAGAAGCCAGCGCCAGTAGGGATAGCTTTCCGTTCACGGCACGGGCAGTCAGAATGGTCGAGAGGGTGTGAGGGACTGAGTGAGGCATCAAAATTGAGCATAATTGCTCATCTTCAATCACCTTGGGGTTACGATGTGAACCGCCCCGGGTTTGTCGGATGCTCCAACTTCCAAATAGGATGGGGCCCTTATGAGCAAGACGACGAACAAGTTTTCCCCTGAAGTCCGTGCCCGAGCGGTGCGGATGTTGCTGGATCACGGGGGGGAACACCCCTCTCGCTGAGCTGCGGCGTTATCGATTTCG
>JADCFX010000072.1 GCA_020249285.1 Roseomonas sp.
CGCAGCATGGTCCGGAAGGACGTGGTGTTGTTGATGATCCTGCCCCAGCCCGCCGCTCGCATCATGGGTACGGCAGCACGCGTCAGCAGCATTGGGGCCGTGACGTTAATGGCAAAGAAGCGGTCCCAGACAACCGCGCTTAGCTCTTCAAGGCTAGGCAGGCGGGTTTCCGCATCGGGGCGCAGGCTGGACACACCAATGCCTGCATTATTCACTACCGCTTCTACGCGGCCAAAATGGGCAACGGCAGCGGCCATACCAGCTTCACATCCGCTTGCAGTGGAGAGATCTGCTTCGACTCCATGTAGATCTGGATGGCCTTGATGCTCAGCCAGCAATGCACGTAGCCCTTTAGCATCATGATCAAGTGCAGCGATGCGATGCCCTGCGGAGAGGAGCGCCGCGACCATTGCGCGCCCAATACCACCGGCAGCACCGGTTACAAGAACAACGCGGGGCGTGGTTTTGGCCATGGTGTTCTCCACATTCGCCGCTACCTTTAAGCTGCGTTGTGATGATGCATCAAGCGGCACGGCTATCCAAATGCCCCCCCACACCCCCTCCATCATCCTTATCGCACGCGACGCCAGCGCAAGGCTGTGCTGGCTGATCGCGGCGTCTTCCCCTGGCGCGTTCATAGCGCCCCAGATGGCGCGGCGGTTACGCTCCGCAATTCTGTCGGTGCGTTCCGCAATTCTTAGCGTATCCCGCGCCGCACCAAGGCGGCGGAGCATGTCGCGATGCTGGTTGCGTGCCTCGGCGATGGAAGATGCTGGGAGGGTGAAGGGTTGCCGCGTCACATAGGCTTCCACCAGCGCGCGATTGGCAGGCGCCTCATGATAACCTAGGCGCTCCGCATGACCCAAGACGGGGTCGAAACCCTCAGCATAAAGATCAAGATGATCAACCTCATGACCGGCATGCTGTAGCGCTGCCATGGCTGCTTGGCGCAGCGCGGCATTTAACCTTGCTGAGGCGTGAGCCCACCCATTTCCATCCGCCGCCCAATCTGTTCAGCAAATTTCGCCGCCGCTACGGGTAAGGCACGCCCCCTGAGCTGCCCAATCGCCAAAGGGCTTGCGGGGATATCGCGGGGGTCAATCTGGCGCGCCACCAGCCCATGCCGTTCACGGATGGCAGCCGGCGCGCCGATTGCGATCTGAAAGGTGATGGCCTTTTCAAACCGCACGTAATTGCGCAGGAATTCAAAGGAATTCGACTGCACCACGGGATGCATCCGGAAGGAACTGCGCGCCGCCGCTTCTTCCAGCAATTGCCGGCCGCCATAACGTTGCGCGGGCATGGCCAACGGATATTCCGCGCATTCGCGAAGGCGCAGCACGGGCTTTGCCGCCAGCGGATGATCTTCCGCCATGATCGCCACCAGGCGCTGTTCGGCGGAAGCGATGATCTGGAAATCACGCATCGGTTCCGGGCGGAACACCATCGCCAGATCAACTTCAAATTCAAGCAGCGCCGCCAGTGCTTCACCATGGTCACGCACCTGCAAATCGAACTCCACAAGCGGGAATTCCGCACGATAGGAAGCGATCATGGATGGCAGAAAATCATAGGCCAGCGCCTGGCTTGAGGCGATGGCAATCGTGCCGCGCCGAAAACCCGACAGGTCTTCGATCTGGGATCGCACGCGGCCCATATCGGCGATCTGGTTGCGGATATGCCGGATCAGCAATTCGCCGGCGGCATTCAGCCGCACGCCGCGCGGCAGGCGTTCGAAAATCGCGGTGCCCAGTTCCGCCTCCACATCCTGGATGCGGCGGTTGAGCGCGGAGGGGGTCAGGTTGAGCTGTTCCGCCGCGCGCCGGATGGACCCGGTCCGGGCGACCTCATTGATGTAGCTCAGAAGCCGCAAATGGCGCATGGGGGTGCCTAGTGGTGCAATTTTCGCACTAGATATGCACGAAATCAGCAGAAGACGGCAACACTCACCATGGCCTATGGCCTCAGAACAGGTTCAACGGCCCCTCCGGCCCCGTCCTGAAGAGGTTCCCATGCCGCTTTCCCTCACCCGTCGCAGCCTGATGCTGGGCGCTGGCGCACTTTCTCTGCTGGCCAGCCCCGCTATCGCCCAGTCGCTGCTCAGGCTCAAAATGGTGCTGAACTGGCGCTACCAGGGTCCCCAGGGCTGGTTCTTCCTGGCCGATGATCGGGGCTATTTCCGCGAAGCTGGGCTCGCCGTGACCATGGATCAGGGCAATGGTTCGGGGGCTGCGGTGGGGGCGGTGGCTTCCGGTTCCTATGATCTTGGCTTTGGCGACATCAACGCGCTGATCCAGCTTGTGGCGCGCGGCCCGGCCGGGGGTGCGACGCCGATGGCAATTTCGTCCACCTTCAATCGCCCACCCTTCACCATTGCGGTGAAGGCAGATGGGCCGATCCGCACGCCGAAGGATCTGGAAGGCCGCACCCTGGGCGGCCCGGCCAATGATGGCGCGTTGAAGTTGTTCCCCGCCTTTGCCCGCATGACCGGCATTGATGCGACAAAAGTGCAGATCACCAATATGCAGCCCAATCTGCGGGAGCAGATGTTGCAGCGCGGCCAGGTGGATGGCGTCTTCGGCTTTGTGAATACCATCCGCTTTTCGGCGAAGTTGGTTGGTTTAGACCCCGACAAGGATTTCCGCTTCATCAATTACGGTGATCACGGCATGGATCTTTATTCCAATGCCATCATCGTCGCGCGGCGCCTGGTGAATGACAACCCGGCGGCGCTGCGTGGATTGCTGCGCGCGATTGATCGCGGCTTGAAGGATACGCTCGCCAATCCTGATGCAGCGATTGATGCTGTGGCGCGCCGTGAGCCTTTGATCAACAAGGTGGTGGAAAAGGAACGCCTGATGGCGACGCTGCGCGATGAAATGAGCCATCCGGAAATCGCGCGTATCGGGCTTGGCGATATTGATGATGCGCGCTTTGCCAAATCCATCGGCATAGTCGTGGAGGCGGATGCGCTGCCGCGCACGCCGGCGCCGACCGAAGTGTTCAATCGCGCCTTCCTGCCACCACTCGCTGACCGCATTACTAAACTGATCTGACCACAGGAAACCATCATGGAATTAAATCTGAAGGGGCGCGTTGCGGTCATTACCGGCCCGGCAAAGGGGATGGGTGCTGCCGTCACACTGGCCTTTGCGCGCGAAGGCTGCCGGCTTGCGCTGATTGGTCGTGATGTCGCGGCGATTGAACCCGTGGCAGCTGAAGCCCGCGCGCTTGGGGCGGAAGCGATTGTAATTGCCTGCGACATCACCTCGGGTGCCGCCTGCGAAGCTGCAATGGAGAAAACCCGCACAAGCTTTGGCGGGCGGATTGATATTCTGGTGAATGTCGCGGGTGGTTCGGGGCCGATTGGCAAGACCGGATGGGAAACCACCGAGGAGGAATTCGATGAAATCGTGCATCTGAATATGCGCGGGTGCTTCAACACCATGCGCTCCTGCCTGCCCACCATGATCGCTCAGCAGGGCGGCAAGATCGTCAATGTGGGTGGCACTTTCGGCATGCGTGGCCGCGCGGGACGCATGGCCTATTCCGCTTCCAAATGGGGCTTGCGCGGTATCACCAAAAGCTTTGCGCTGGAAGCTGGCCCTTACAACATTAATGTGAATTGCGTTGCCCCCGGCATGGTGGATGGACCGCGCTTTCGCTCAAAAGTTGTACCGGAAATGGCCAAGCGCCTTGGCATCAGCGAAGCGGCGGCTGTTGAGAAACACGCTGCCGATTATGCGCTGCGACGCGTTTCCACGGATGAGGATGTGGCGCATGCCTGCCTTTTCCTGGCTTCCGATGTTTCCCGCCAAATCACCGGAGTTGACCTGCCGGTAGATGGTGGCTGGGCAATGCTGTGAGGATGACATGAACGACAAAATTTTCGCGGCGGATCTGATTCTCGCCGGCGGCATTGTGGTGAATTCCCGCGCGCGCTTTCGCGCCGATGTCGCGATCAAGGATGGGCTGATCCTGGCGGTAGGGGCGCCCGAAGCCATGCCGCCCGCGCGCGAAACCGTGGATGTTTCCGGCAAACACATCCTGCCTGGCGCGATTGACGTGCATGTGCATTTCCGTGAGCCTGGCTATACGCATAAGGAAGATTGGCGCACCGGTTCCGCTGCGGCCGCCATGGGTGGCACGACAACCGTGTTCGAAATGCCCAATACCGATCCACCGACGCGTTCGGTGAAGGAATTGCGCGAAAAGCAGTCGGCCGCCGCAAAAGCCCATGTTGATTACGGCATCTACGGGCTGCTGGCAGAAGACAATATCGGGGAACTTGAAGGGCTGATCGCCGGCGGCGTGAATGCCTTCAAATGCTTCATGGGCAATACTTTCGGCAATCTGCCCTCGCCCTCAACGGGCGCGATGCTGGAAGGGTTTGAAATCATCGCGCCATCGGGTCTGCGTATTTCACTGCATGCCGAAACAGCCTCCATCATGGCGTGGCGGCAGGAAAGGCTGATGGCAGCAGGGCGCAATGACCCGCTTGCGCATATTGCCGCAAGGCCCGCGATTGTGGCCGCCGAAGCCGTAGCGCGTGCGGCGGAATTGGCCGGCTGGACCGGGGCGCGCGTGCATGTGCTGCATATCTCCTCCGCGCTTGAATTGCGGCCATTGGCGGAAGCCAAGGCGCGCGGCGTGGACATCACCGGTGAGACCTGCCCTTGCTATCTGCTGTTGGACAGCCGCGATTACGCGCGGCTTGGTTCCATCATTCGGGTCAATCCGCCGGTGCGGGAGCATTCGGATTCACTCGCCATCTGGGAGGCTTTGCAGAACGGCGTGGTCGATATGATCGCAACCGATCATGCGCCGCATACGCCGGAAGAAAAGCAGCAAGACATCATCTGGCGCGCTGATTGCGGCTTCCCAGGTGTGGAAACACAAATGCCGCTGATGCTCAATGAAGTGGCAAAGGGCCGCATAAGCCTTGAGCATTATGTGAAGATTTCGGCAGAGAACCCAGCCCATAGCTTTGGCCTTTGGCCAATGAAGGGGCGTATTGAAATCGGCGCCCATGCCGATATCGCAGTCGTGGATATGGAAAGAACCGAGGTGATCCGCGCCGCCGGCCTGCATTCCGTGCGTGCGCGCATCACGCCTTTTGAAGGTGTCAGCGTCACCGGCATTCCCATCCATACCCTGGTGCGCGGGCGTTTCGTGCAGCGGGATCGGAAGTTGGTCGAGGCCACGTCGGGCTGGGGAAGGCAGGTCACGGATATCCAGCGCATGCCGCAGGCGAAGCCACTCAATACAGATCAAACCCTGGCAGCGGTTTTGCAAGGCCCAGCCAAAGTGTCTGCCGGGACTGCTTCATGAACGTCATGACTACCGCATCAAGCATCGCCGCGCCCATCGCGCGTCCTTTCATTGCCTTTGAGCAGGCCTCGGTCACATTCGGGCGGGGCGAGAAAGCCGTACAGGCGCTGCAACCGACAGATTTGGCGATCTCTGAGGGGGATTTCGTGGCGCTGGTCGGGCCTTCGGGCTGCGGCAAATCCACCATCCTGAAAATGGTCAGCGAATTGCTGAAACCATCATCCGGCTATGTCTTCATCGGCGGGCGAGAGATTGGCGCCAACCCGATCCGGATCGGCATGGCCTATCAGAACCCAACGCTGCTGCCTTGGCTCAATATCCGCGACAATGTGATGCTGCCGCTGAAGATTGTGCCGCCCTTTCGCGGTGAATTTTCGGTAAAGCGCAAGGGTGAATTCCGCGACCGCGTTGAAGCGCTGCTGGCGCAGGTTGGGCTTTCCGGCTTTGGCGACAAATACCCGTGGCAGCTTTCGGGCGGGATGATGCAGCGCGCCAATCTCTGCCGCGCGCTGATTCATGACCCGGAATTGCTATTGTTGGACGAACCCTTCGGCGCGCTTGATCAATTCACGCGTGAGGAACTTTGGGCGATTATGCAGGATCTGTGGCTTTCCAAGAAACTCACGGTACTGCTGGTGACGCATGATTTGCGAGAAGCGGCCTACCTGGCCAATCGCATTTGTGTGATGAGCGCGCGGCCAGGTCGCATTCTGGATGACTCGCCGGTGGATATGCCGCGCCCGCGTACAATTGACATGACCTTTCAGCCGGATTTCGTCGCGCTCAATCAGCGCCTGCGCGCCATGATTGTAGGTGCGCGTGGTGGCACCGGCATTGTCAACCATCCCCCAGGGCAGGGCTGAAACCATGCAGCGCATTCTTGATATCGCCCGGGAAAAGGCCGCTTCCACCGCGCTGATCATCGGCGTCTTCGTCTTTTGGGAATTGTTCTGCCTGGCCGCAAATATCTCCGATATTCTGCTGCCGCGTCCCACACAAATCATCGCTGCGCTGATCAAGTATTGGCCCGCCATTTGGCCCCATACCTATCAGACGCTCTACACAACCTTGGTAGGCTTTGCCTTTGGGGTCGCGATTGGTGTTGCTATTGGCGTTCTGATCGGCTCCTCCCGCCTTGCTTATGATACCGCCTATCCGTTGCTGGTTGGGTTTTCCTCCATCCCGAAGGTCGCCGTCGTGCCTATTTTCGTGCTTTGGTATGGCGCCGGCACGGTGCCCGCCATCCTGACCGCTATGATCATCTGCATCTTCCCGATTGTCGTGAATGTCGCGACCGGCATCGCGACGGTGGAGCCGGAGCTTGAGGATGTCATGAAAACCCTCAAGGCATCCAAGCTTGATATTCTGTGGAATGTCTCCCTGCCGCGGGCGATGCCCTATTTCTTCGCGTCCTTGAAGGTGGCGATTGCGCTGGCCTTTGTTGGGTCCGTTGTGGCGGAAACCGTCGCTTCCAATCGTGGCATCGGCAATATGATGATGATCGCCTCATCCTCCTTCAATGTGCCCTTGGTCTTTGCGGGGCTATTTGTGCTCGCTGGTCTTGGCGTTTCGCTCTACGCAATTTTCTCGCTGATCGAACACCGCATCACCGGCTGGGCGCATCGCAAGACCGATTTGGCAGCAGGCTGAAATCACCCTGGTTCAACCCCTTTCCTGGAGATATGAGATATGCGCCGTAATTTCCTGAAATCTGTCCTCGCGGCTGGCGCGCTTGGCGCTGCTTCGCGCATCCAGCCTGCGGTTGCGCAAGCAGCACCCACACGGCTCCGCTTCACGCTGGATTGGCGCTATCAGGGCATTCATGCCTGGTATTTCCATGCGCGTGACCGCGGCTATTTCGCGGGCGAAGACCTGGATGTGACCATTGATCAGGGCGAAGGTTCGGCCGCCACTGTCACGCGCATCATGGGCGGTGCTTATGATGCCGGCTTTGGCGATATGGGTGCCATCATTCAGCAAGCCGCGGTACGCCCAACTGAGGCGCCGGTGATGGTCTATATGATCTACAATAAGTCGCCACTTGCCATTGTGCATAAGGCGAGCGCGCCCATCCGCAATCTGAAGGATTTGGAAGGCAAGCGTTTCACATCGCCGGCCGGTGCAGCGACGCATCGGCTTTTCCCGCTTTTCGCCCGGCTAAACGGCATTGATGCAAGCAAGGTGGACGTGGTGAATATCGCCCCCAATGTGCAGGAAATGATGCTGGTACAGGACCAGGTGCAGGGCGGCTTCGTGTTTACCGTGACGTCCTACATGAACCTGTTCGGGATGCGCCAGGATCCTGACAAGGATTATCGCTTCATCATGTATGCGGATCACGGCATTGCCGCTTATTCCAATGGAGTTATGGTTTCCCAACGCCTGATCCGCGAAAATCCGCGCGCGGTGGCGGGGCTGGTGCGTGCCATCAATCGCGCAATGTTGGAAATGAATGCGAATCCCTCTGAGGCTGGGCGTGTGATGGCGCGGGTGGAACCCACGATCAATCCTGAGATTGAGGCACGCCGTGTGGTCTTCACCTACAAAAATCATATTTTCACACCAGAATCCGAAAACCTTGGCGCGGGCGATGTATCTGATGCGCGCATGCAGACCGGGATCGAACAGATTCAGGAAGCCTTCCAATTGCCGCGTGCGCCGCAAGTTTCTGAGGTATTCAATCGCTCCTTCCTGCCGCCACGCGCCGAACGCGCCTTACCGCGCCCGGCTGCGTAAACATTAGCGGGAAGGAGAGGGTTTAAACATGCGCGTCATCAATGCGACCGAAGGCTTGGATGCCACGGGGCGGAAGACACAATTAAGCCTTGCTATCGAAGGCGGTCGCATCACGCGCATTGGTGCTGCTGGGGATACGCCTGAGGATGTGATCATCCTACCCGCTTTGGTGAACGCGCATGATCACGCGCGGCCGCTCCGCAGCAGTTCAGTGGGGGGCTTTGGCAAACCACTGGAAACCTGGCTACATCGGCTCGCCATGATGGCGCCAGTTGATCCTTATCTGGCAACTCTTGCACCGCTGGCCCGCGCCGCGCTTGGCGGCCAAGGCGCTGTCATGATCCATCATGTGCGCACCATGGGCTTGACCGATTACATGACGGAAGCCGAGGCCATGGCGCGCGCCGCGCGCGACGTTGGCGTGAGGGTAGCTTTCGGTATTGGCATGCGCGATTGCAATCCGCTGGTCTATGGCGCGCATGACCAGCTTCTCGCCAGCCTTGAAGCGCCGGTGCGGGCGGAGATTGAAGGCCGCTTCCTCTCCCAGCCCATGATGCCGATTAAGGATCAATTGGCGCGTGTGGATGCCGTGGCGGTCGCGCTCGGCGGCCCGATGTTTGATGTGCAATACGCGCCAAATGGTCCGCAATGGTGTTCAGAACCGCTCTGGGAGGCGATTGCCGAAGCCTCTGCGCTGACGGGACGGCGCATCACGACGCATTTATATGAAACGAAGTACCAGCGCGCATGGGCGGATCGCACCTATCCCAAGGGCATGCTGAAGCGCTGGAAGGAAATCGGCCTGCTCTCACCACGCTTGACCTTGGCGCATTGCGTTTGGGCCGAGCCCAATGAGTTGGAAATGATCGCTGAGGCCGGCTGCACCATCGTCACCAATGCATCGTCTAACCTTGCACTCCGTTCCGGTATTGCGCCGGTGGCCGAGATGCTGAAGCGCGGCTGCAAGGTGGCGATGGGCATTGATGGCCAAGCCTTTGATGAGGATGATGATGCGCTGCGCGAAATCAGGCTGCTTTGGTCCCTGCATGCGGGGTGGGGGTTTGATCGGGCCTTTGAACCTTCGACTATTCTGCGCATGGCGCTTGAAGTAGGGCGTGAGGCGGTTGGCGCCGGCGACGGTGGGCGTTTGGCGGAAGGCCAGCCGGCCGATCTGCTGATAATTGACCGCAGCGCGTTGGATGAGGATGCGCTGATGCCGGTTGATCCGATTGAATTGCTTTTTGCACGCGGCAATCGTTCCCACGTGCGGGAGCTCATGGTGGCGGGCCGCACCGTCGTGCAAAACGGCCAGCTCATCGGCGTTGATCTTGATGCAGCGCAGCGCGAATTGCGCGCGGCGTACCGCGCCGCCATGCCGTCCCGCGCTGGCTTCGTGCAAGCTTGGTCAGGCTTTGAGAAGGCCGTTTGCGCGCATTACCTGAACCGGCTTGGGTGTTGTTGAGAACGCGCGAAGCGGCGGCGTGCAGCACAAATCGCCGCCTTTTGAGCAACAAACTTATTCAATTCAAAGCTTGACATATATCGCGATGCGAAAACGAGACGCCCCGGCACATTCCTTGCGTTACTCTATTCAATAGGTCGATTTGGCGCCCGCCACCGCGGTGCTGCCCCAACGCTGTGCAGTCGGAGCCTTTAAATCATGCAACGTCGTATTCTCCTGACCGCCCCAGCCCTGTTTGCCTTCGCATCCGAGGCGCGCGCCCAGGCTTGGCCGAACCGCCAACCCATTCGCCTGATCGCGGGCTTTCCTGCGGGCGGTTTGGCAGATGCTATTGGTCGGCTTTTCGCGGCGCCCCTTTCGGATGCCCTTGGCACGAGTGTTGTTGTCGAAAACCGCGCCGGCGCTTCGGGGACCATTGGGGCTGATACCGTCGCCAAAGCCGCACCGGATGGGCTGACCCTAGCCGTCTCCCACGCCATTCCCTTTGGCTTCGCGCCAGGCGTATTGCCCGCCATCCCCTATGATCCCGTTGCGGATTTCACCCATATCGCCATGCTGGCTGAAGCACCGACCGTGAGTGTTGTGCGTGCCAATTCGCCCTTCGTCACCATGTCGGCGCTCATTGACACCGCGCGACAAAGGCCGGTGCGCTTTGGCAGTTCCGGTGTTGGCTCTGCGGAACATTTCTCGGGTGCGCTACTGGCGAGCGCCACCGGTGCATCACAGCTTGACCATATTCCCTATCGCGGAACTGCGCCAGCTTTGCAGGATTTGCTTGCCGGACAGATTGATATGCTGAATGCGCCAATCACCACCCTGGTTGGGCAATTGCGCGATGGATCACTGCGCTTGCTCGCGACCTCGTCAGAAGCACGTATCAGCGCTTTCCCGGATGCGCCGACGCTCGCTGAACTTGGCGCGCCGCAGGCCACCCATACGCAATGGATTGGCCTGAGCGGCCCGCGCGGCTTACCGGCACCGATTGTGGAGCGTCTTTCCGAAGCGCTAGCGCCAATTGCGCGTTTGGAATCTGTGCAGGCGAGGCTTGTGGAGTTCGCCTCCGTGCCGCGCAGCCCAACGCCATCTGGCGCTGCGTTCACACGCTTTGTTGCATCCTTCCGCGATCACTGGGTCGCAATGGCGAAGGCTGAAGGCATCGTCGCAAGCTGATGCGCCCGGCGCCCTTCCGACGGTTTTTCATGTTCTTGCCGCCATAGGCGAATAGCAAGCTGAGCGTGGCATGAGTTTTGCTCCCCACCTTTGATTAGACGGAGAAGTGTCCAACATGACCATGATCTCACGCCGCAGCCTGCTTGCAACACCTGCCTTGCTCACCGCCCTGGGGCCTTCCTTGGCCGAGGCACAGGCTGCTCAGCCGCTCCGCATTGCGATGTCCATTGGGGATGTGCCGCGCCTATGGGGCGGCCCGGAAGCCGGCTTTGAAGGTGTTCGTTTCGGCTCCTATTTTGTCTATGACGCGCTGGCGCTTTGGGATTTGTCGAAGGCTGATGCGCCATCCGGGCTGATGCCTGGCCTCGCCACTTCCTGGCGGGTGGATGAGGCTGATCGTCGGCGATGGATTATTGAACTGCGCCAAGGCGTGAAATTCCATGATGGCACGCCCTTCGATGCCGATGCTGCGATCTGGAATTTTGATTCCATCCTGAACAACCAGGTACCGCAATTCGAACCAACGCGCTCAGCACTTGTGCGCGGCCGTATTACCTCCATCGGCAGCTATGAAAAGCTTGGCCCGCACCGCATCGCGATTACTACGCGCGCCATAGATGCGTCCTTGCCCTTTCAGCTTGCATTTATTTGGTTTGCCTCGCCCACGCATTGGCAGGCGCTTGGTGGTGATTGGCAGCGCTTTGCGCTCAACCCCTCCGGCACGGGTCCCTATAAGGTGACTAATGTCACGCCGCGCCAGCGCGCGGATCTGGAGGCTAATCGCGATTATTGGGACCCGAACCGCATCCCGAAGGCACCGCGCACGGTTCTGCTGCCAATCCCTGATGGCTCGGCGCGCGTTGCGGCACTCCGCAGTGGGCAGATCGATCTGGTGGAAAGCCTCCCGCCCGATACCATTCCGTCCTTGCGCGCCGCGCGCTTTCAGGTGGTGCAGAATGCCTACCCGCATATCTGGGCCTGGCGTTTGAATGTGACTGAAGGCAGCCCCTTTGCTGATCTCCGAGTGCGGCAAGCGGCCAATTTGGCGATAGACCGCGACGGTATCGTGGCACTGCTTTCCGGCGCCGCGCTAGCGGCACGCGGCAAGGTCACGCCGGATGATCCGTGGTTCGGCAATCCATCCTTCCGGCTCCGCCATGACCCGGCCGAGGCGCGGCGGTTGATGACCGAAGCCGGCTATTCTGCCACGCGGCGTTGCGCCTTAAATGTCATCATGCCGGTTTCTGGTGGCGGTCAGATGGTGCCGCAACCGATGAATGAAGCTATGCAAGCGGGCCTCAAGGAATGCTTCTTTGATGTCACCTTCCAGCCGGTGGATTTCGCGACGTCCATCAATATGCTTCGCGCTGGTGCGCGCGACCCTTCCTCACGCGGCGGCCACGCGTTGAATATCGCCATCCCGTCCATGGAACCCAATACTGGCTGGTTCATTTATGATGGGGAGCTTGGGCCGCCGCGCGGCATCAATTGGGGGCTCCATAATTCGCCAGCGGTGAATGCGCAGCTTGCCGTGGTGCGCAATGCCTTTGATCCTGCGGAACAGACACGCGCCATGGCGCGGTTGCACGAAATCCTGATTGATGAGGCGTCCTTGCTTGCCGTGGTGCATGACCTTAATCCGCGCGCCTTGAGTGCACGCTGCCGCGGTTTTGTGCAGGCGCGCAACTGGTTCCAGGATTACACGCAAATCGCGGTGAGTTGAGGGCGCAGCGCCTATTCCGCAATAACGGAGACATGCGCGGCCACCACGCGCCAGCCTTCAGGCGTGCGTGCCCAGACCTGGCTTTGCCGTCCGATTTTCCCAGTCAGGGACGGGCGGCGAAACATGGTCCAGGCGGTAGCCACATCGCGCCCATAGGTGGTGATGACGGTGCGTTCCAGGCTGCGTTCCAACCCTGCTGATGGCCGCCCGGCGCGGAAGGCGGCGATTTCAGCATAGCCATAAAGATTCTCGGCAGCGCCATAGCGAATGGTGTTCGGGCTATCCAGAAAAAGACGGTCGAGCGTTTCGACATCATTGCTGATCAGCGCCTTTTCATATTCTGCAAAGGCGGCTTCGACCTCGGCCTTCACCTCGGTAATGTTGATGTCCATGAATGTCTCCTCAGCCTGCCGGTTTGGCGTGAACGATGCGCTGGTTTTCCAACCAATTCGCCGCGCGCAAGGCAAGCGCTTCCTGACCAGGTGCGGCAATAATCTGTATGCCGATTGGCATGCCTTGCTCAGGCCAAACCGGCACGGTGACCACCGGCAGGCCAATGAAGGAAATGGGCTGGGTGAAGATGCCAAGATTGGGCCGCACGGGCAGGGTTTGGCCATCCAGAACAAAGGTTTGCTGATCGACCAGCGGCGCCGAAGTGGGAGTCGCGGGGGCCAGGATCAGATCGGTCCCATCAAAAAGCTTCAATGCTTCCGCTTGAAACCAGCGGCGGAATTTTTGCGCCTTCACATACCAATCGCCCGGCAGCATGGCGCCGGCAATCAACCTATCGCGCACTTCAGGGTCAAAATCTGCGGGCCTTGCGCGAATGCGATCATGATGCAGGGCGGATCCTTCGATCATGGTGATGATGAAAGCGGCAGCGCGGGCGCGATGCGCTTCCGGGAATTCCACGCTGCCTTCTGCGCCAAGTGCGCGCGCCACAAGATCCACGGCGGCAAAGGCCTGCGCTTCACCCATGCGCGTGAAGTAACCCCCAGCGCGCGCGATGCGCAGCCCCTTGATGCCAGTATCAAGCGCAGGCGTGACCGGTGCCGCCGTGCCCGCAGTGCATACCGGATCAAGCGGGTCAGCACCGCGCATCGCGTCATAAGCCAGCGCCAGATCTTTCACGGAACGCGCAAGCGGCCCGGCATGATCAAGGCTTGCGACGAAAGGAAAAGTACCAGCGCGCGAAAGCCCGCCATAGCTCGGCTTCAATCCAAACAGGCCGCACAGCGATGCCGGAACGCGGATTGATCCATTGGTATCCGAACCAAGCGTAATGGCCGCAAGCCCAGCCGCCGCCGCACCGCCCGAACCACCGGAAGAACCACCTGTCATGCGTGCCGTGTCATGCGGATTGAGCGAATTGCCATCATGCGCATTTCGGCCGGTAAAATCATAAGCGTATTCGCCCATATTGAGCGCGCCGAGTAGCACCGCGCCGGCAGCCTCCATCCGCGTGACAAGCGTTGCGTCCTGCTGAGCAGGCGCATGATCGCGATTGATCTTGGAACCGGCACGCGTGACCAGGCCATCCACGTCAAACAAATTCTTGACTGCGAAGGGAACACCGGCAAGCGGCGGCAAGCGCTGGCCCTGCGCGCGCGCTGCATCAATGGCATCGGCGCGGGCAAGCGCTCGGCTGGTGGTGATATCCGTATAGGCCTTCAGTAGCTCATTACGGCGCGCGATGGCTGCCAGATGCTGTTCTGCCACAAGGCGCGCCGTGACCTGGCCGCTCTGCACCGCATCAGCGATGCTATGCGCGGGTTCTTGGGTCCAATCCTTCATGCCTGATTGCCTTGGGCTGCAAAAACCGGGGCGGGTTCCGCTTCATCGGGCAGGGGGAAATCAAGCACCAGCTGCACAAGCCGAAACGCTACGGCAAGATTGGCTTCAACTTGCGGCGCGTATTCCGCAGTCAACGGCAAGCCCAAAGCCTTTGCCATGGTATCGGCATAAGTCTTCACATCCACTTCAGTGGCATCATTCATGCAACTCAACCCTCATTGACCGACAATTCTGCCGTTTGCCCAGATGATCGCGCGACACGGATTGTACGGCGCTGGGAGGGAACAGCAAGCACCATGCCACGCTATTGCCATTGATCACGCCAAAAGCTACTCGACACGTCACCTCATTTTTTCATTTCTCAACCAGAGAAAGAGCGCATCATGTCCAAAAGCCATCACCTCACCGCCAGCGCCGATGCCTGCCATTGGGGCTATTTTGATGCCACGCGCCCGGCGCAGATCACCATTGCAAGTGGAGATGAGGTCACGATTGATACGCTAACCGGCCCGCCGGAAATGGTGCCGCCAAAGCCCTTCCATACACCGCCAGAATTATTCGCGGTGCATCAGAAAAATGACCGCTTTGCCGGCGCACCGCATATTCTGACAGGCCCTGTTGCCGTGGAAGGTGCTGAACCTGGCGATGTGCTGCAAGTGGATATCCTTGATATCAAGCTGCGCCAGGATTGGGGCTTCAACCTGATCCGTCCCTTGGGTGGCACCTTGCCGGATGAATTTCCCGAAGGGCGCATTCTGAATATTCCCCTCGATGCCGAGAAAATGATCGGGCGCCTACCCTTTGGTGTGGATATTCCGTTAAGGCCGTTTTTCGGCATCATGGGTGTGGCGCCGCCGAAGAATTGGGGGCGCTGCACTTCAGTCATTCCGCGCAGCTTTGGCGGCAATATCGACAATAAGCAGCTTGTCGCAGGCACAACGCTGTATCTTCCCGTGCATGTCGCCGGCGCCAATTTCTCCTGCGGTGATGGGCATGGTGCGCAAGGCGATGGAGAGGTCTGCCTGACCGCGATTGAAACGGCCTTGCAGGGTAAGTTCCGCCTGACGGTGCGCAAGGATATGGTGCTGAAGCAGCCACGCGCCGAAACGCCGACGCATGTCATTACCATGGGCTTTGATACCAGCCTTGATCGTGCCATGGAAATCGCACTGCGTGAGATGATTGACTACCTTGTCGAGACCAAGAACATAACGCGGATGGATGCCTACACGCTATGTTCTGTCGGCGTTGATTTCCATGTGACGCAGACGGTGAACACTTCCAAGGGTGTGCACGGCATGCTGCCGAAGGCGCTATTTGCGTGAAATTCGGGCAGCGGGTGGTTCAAGCTTGAGCGACCCGCTGACAAAAGACGCGTACGGACCGAATGAGCCTGTTGGCGCTTGGCCATCGCCCCAGCGGTAATGAGGAGCCTATTTTTTAAGCACGAATTGTATATAAGGCGAGCAAAAGTGCTTGGATAAAGTTGGGCCACCAATCTTTGCTGAATTGGTGTCTTGCCCGCTTTCGGCCTGCGCGCTTTTAGTTCCCCATGACAGCGCGCTTAAAATCCCATTGGTGGTGGGACCATTCCACCAAGGATTTCGCCGAAATGGATATGGCGAATCTTGTTGCCATCCTGCCAGTGGCCGCGACCGAACAGCACGGGCCGCATTTGCCCATCAAGGTGGATGCGGCGATCAACCAAGGCATGATCGCTGAGGCGGTGCAAATGATGCCGGATGATCTGCCAGTGCTGGTGCTGCCCATGATGCCCATCGGTAAATCCAATGAACACCACGCCTTTCCCGGCACGCTCAGCCTTTCGCATGAAACACTTTTCCGTCTTTGGTTCGACATTGGCGAGAGCGTGCTGCGCGCGGGTTGCCGCAAGCTGATCCTGTTCAATTCCCATGGCGGTCAGCCACAAGTCGCAGATATCGTGGCGCGAGAATTGCGGGTGCGGCATGAGATGTTCGTGGTGACGGCCACCTGGTGGAACATCACCAAACAGGATGATTTGTTCAGCGCCATGGAACTCAAGCACGGCATTCATGGTGGAGAGGTGGAAACAAGCGTCATGCTGCATCTGCATGGTGATCTGATTGCCATGAAACACGCTGCGAATTTTGCCCCGATGTCCATCGAAATCGAAAAAGCCGGCGGCATGCTGACGCCCGAAGGCGCGGTCGGCTTCGGCTGGCAAACGCAGGACCTGGAACCATCGGGCGCTTGCGGCGATGCGGCTTCAGCCGATGCAACCCGTGGCGGCATTGTTGTGCGGCGCGCGGCAGAGGCGCTGGTGCAGCTTTGCCGCGAAGTGCATGCATATCCGCTGGAGCGGATTACGCGCAAAACCCTGTATAACGCGCCTTAGGCCAAGGCTTTCGGCGTATGAAAAAGAAAATCTGAGGAGCCCGCCCAAATGCGCGCCATTGTTGAACGCCTGCCCATGCGTGATCCGGCCGATATGTCGGCGCTCAAGGCCGCCTTTGCCGCAGGGCGGCTTGATCCCGCGAATATTGTGGCGATCCTAGGTAAGACCGAGGGTAATGGCTGCGTGAATGATTTCACCCGCGGCTATGCCACGCTTGCGATGAAGCTTGCCCTGGCGGAGGCGACCGGCATGACGCCCACAGAAGTGGGTGCGCGCATTGCGCTGGTGATGTCAGGCGGGACGGAAGGCGGCCTCAGCCCGCATATGATTGTCTTTGCTGTTGCCAAGGATGCCGCACCGAAATCAGCCGGCAAACGGCTTGCCATCGGCACCGGCTTCACGCGTGACTTTACCGCCGCCGAAATCGGCCGCGGCGAACAAATTCAGGAAACCGCTAAGGCCGTGCGCGGTGCCATGGCGCAGGCGGGCATTACTGACCCGATTGATGTTCACTACGTTCAGGTCAAGTGCCCGCTACTGACTGCCGAACGCGCCGAAGGGCAAGATGTCGTGTGCGTTGATACCTATGAATCCATGGGCTTTTCGCGCGGTGCTTCTGCGCTTGGTGTTGCGGTTGCCCTTGGGGAAATAGACGCCGCGAAAGCCACCGATGATGTGGTCTGCGCCGATTGGTCGCTCCATTCCGGGGTGGCGAGTACCTCCGCCGGCATCGAGCTGATGCGGAATGAGGTCATGGTGCTGGGCAATTCCGATTCCTGGGCCGGCGATCTTGCCATGACGCATCGCGTTATGAAGGACGGTATTGATTCGCTCGCCCTTTGGGGCGCGCTGGAGGAGCTTGGTCTCAAGGGCCATGGGCAGCTTGATGATGCGGCACGCGGACGTATCGCAGCGGTATTGGCTAAGGCAGAACCGCCGCATGGCAGCAGCATCCGCGGCGCGCGCCATATCATGCGCGATGACAGTGATATCAACGCAACACGCCATGCCCGTGCGCTGGTAGGCGGCGTGCTCGCGGGCGCGGTTGGTGACACGCGCCTGTTCGTCTCGGGCGGTGCGGAGCATCAAGGGCCGGATGGTGGCGGGCCCGTTGCGGTCATTGCGCGGGTCTAAGCTGCATGGCCCTTCATTTGCATGCCAAGAGACCCACGAAGGCACCATGAGACAACCGCCCCATCTTATCCTTGACGGTCTTTCTGCCCAATTCGGCACGACGATGGCGGTGGACACCGTGACCCTTGAGGTAGGCAAGGGAGAACTTGTCGCACTTCTCGGCCCCTCAGGCTGTGGCAAGACCACCACGTTGCGCATGGTGGCCGGGTTTGTAGCGCCCTCGGCGGGCCGAGTGCAGGTGAATGGCAAGGACATCACCGGGCTTGCTGCGCATCGGCGCAATATGGGCGTTGTCTTTCAATCCTATGCGCTGTTTCCGCATCTTGATATCCTGCGCAATGTAGCTTTCGGGCTGCGCATGCGCGGCATGAGCCAGGCGGCATGTCGGCAGAAGGCGGGTGCTGCGCTTGAAATGGTGGCGCTGTCGCATCTTGCCAATCGCTATCCTTCTCAGCTTTCGGGCGGCCAGCAGCAACGCGTGGCGCTGGCGCGCGCCTTGGTGATCGAACCCGATGTGCTTTTGCTGGATGAGCCCTTGTCCAATCTTGATGCGCATCTGCGCGTTGAAATGCGCGGCGAAATCCGGCGGCTGCAGCAGCGCCTGGCCATCACGACGCTTTTCGTGACGCATGATCAGGAAGAAGCGCTTGCTATGTCAGATCGTATCGCGGTGATGCAGCAAGGCAAGTTGATTGAGGTGGGTACGCCGCAAGCGCTTTGCGATCAACCGAAGGAAGGCTTCACCGCTTCCTTCCTTGGTGCGCGTACTGTTATTGCAGGCCATAGCCGCGATTCTGTTTTTGAAGCCGTGGGGCTGAGCTGCGCTGAGGCGCCTACCAGCGCAAGGGCGATCATCCTCCGCGCCGCACGCTTGCGCCTTTCAGAAACGCCAACCGGTCCATTGAAGCTGGGCGGTGTTGTGGCTTCCGCAATCTACCTTGGCGACTTGTATGAGGTGGAGGTGGAAACACCCGCAGGCCGCGTGCGCGTGCTGACACCCTCAGATACCCCGCCGCCACCAATGGGCACCGCCTGCCACATCACCGCACTTGCTGGTGGTTGCAGTTTTCTTTCGTGACGCACCCTTACCTCTGGAAGGAAGAACGATGACAACGACTCGCAGACAAATCGGCCGCTTGCTGCTGGGCGCTGGCTTGGCCGCGCCTGTGCATTTCACCCGCACCGCTATTGCTCAGCCGAAAGCTGGTGATGAGCTTGTGGTGGGCGTTTGGGGTGGTGCCCAGGAACGCATTGTGCGTGAGCATGTGGAAAAAGCCCTGCTGGCGAAATACACAGGTGTGAAAGTAAGCTACGTTCTTGGTGGCACGCCGGAACGTCGAGCGCGCGCTTATGCTGAACGTGGTCGGCCCAGCTTTGATGTCATTTACTTGAATATCTTCGAAAGCCGTCAGGCCGTGAAGGATGGCGTGACCCAAGCGCCGACAGATGCCGTGCCGCAATTTGCGAACCTGTATGATGTGGCGAAACTTGGCGGTTATGGCGTGGCTTTCAACCCGGTCACGATCGTCTATGACAAGCGCAAGGCCTCAAAACCCGTCACAAGCTGGCAGGATTTGTGGAATCCGGAATGGCGCGGCCGCATCGCTTGGCCATCCTATCCGGGCGCCCAGGGCACCGCCGCGCTATTGATGGCAGCCAAGATTTTTGGCGGCAGTGAGAACGCGATTGACGTCGGCTTCCGCAAGATCAGGGAACTAAAACCCTTCGCCGCCATTCAGGGTAGTCAGGATCAGCTTTATGGCATGTTCGACCAGGGTGTTGCGGATATCTCGGTCGAGTTCGGCAGCTTTACGCGCAGTTATGCTGAAACACGCAATCCGAATATTGAAATTGCCAATCCCGTGGAAGGTCAGGCGATTGCCATGAATGTCGCCTGTATCACGGTCGGCACGCGCAACCAGAAGCTTGCGGAAGAATGGGTCAATCTGCATCTGTCCGCCCCCTGCATGCTGGCTTACGCACAGCAAATCTATTACTCGCCGACGGTGAAGAACATCGCCATTCCGGCCGATCTTCAGCCGAAGCTTGTGCTGGGGCCTGATGTCGCGAAGCTGGTGGATTTCGATTGGGATGTGGTTATTCGCAACCAGCCCGCCTGGACCAGCCGCTTCAACCGTGAGATTGCGGGGTGACGCAAACCGTGACCGGAACGCCAGCAAGCCGGCCCATGCTTGGGCCAATACTCGCGTTTCCGGTCACTTTCTGGCTATTGCTGACCTTCGCAGCACCCTTTGCGGTGCTGACACTGCTTTCCCTGCATGAATATCCTGATCCTTTCGGGCCGATCATTCAGCCACCCTCGGCAGCGCAATTTGTCTCCATCTTTGGTGATGAGTTCCTTGTTCGCATCATTATCGCAACGCTGTTGCTTGGCGCCGGCGTGACGGCGCTGACGGTGCTGTTGGGATATCCGCTTGCGCTTTGGTTGGTGCGGCTTCCGCTCAAGTGGCGACCACTTGCTTTCGCGGTGATCCTTATTCCCCTGCTGACCAATGTTGTCGTTCGCTCGCTTGGGATCGTGCTGCTGCTGGCGCCGGATGGGCTGATCAACCAGGTGCTTGGTGTCTTTGGCATTCCGCCCTTTCGGCAGATGCTCTATACCCATGGCGCCGTGGCGCTGGCACTGGCGCAGGTATTCATGCCTTTCATGGTGCTGGCGCTTTATGATGTGCTGCAAGGCACCAGCCCGCGCGTACATGAGGCCGCAGAGAGCCTCGGCGCTTCCCGCACTGCCCGGGTTTTTCTGGTTGATCTGCCGCTATCCCTACCTGGCTTGCGGGCGGGCATCATCATTGTTTTTTTGATGGCATCTACCGCCTATGTCTCGGCCACGCTGCTCGGCGGCAAGAGGGTCTGGACTACCGGCATGCTGGTTTGGCAGGAGGCATTGCAGAATCTGAATGCACCGATGGCGGCTGCATTGGCCTTGGTCATGACACTGGCGAGTACCGTCTTCGCACTGCTGGTGATTGGGATCACGCGCAAGCTCACGCCCTGGAAAAGCGGCGCGCCCGGTAGCTCCCGCAGCGTACCGGGATGGCTGCTCAGAATCCTCGACCTATTCGGCCCGGTCATTGGCAAATTGCTGCTGGCCAGCAGCCTTCTTTTGCTTTTACTGCCGCTCGTGCTGGTTATGATTCAAAGCTTCAATGATGTGCCGCAGGCAACAGTCGCCGGCTTTCGTGCCTTCACCTTGAAATGGTATGATCGCGTACTGTTCGGTGGTGCCTATGCGGCGAGTTTCTGGATTTCCGTGCAACTTGCTGCGGCAACTGCGGTGCTTGCGATTGGGTTGGCGCTTCCCGCCGCCTTTGCGCTATCCCGCCACCGCTTTCGTGGCTTGACAGCACTGGCTGCCTTTTGGACCTTACCGCTTTCCTTGCCGCATGTCGCGATTGGCGTTGGCATGCTGAAGCTTTTGCAGGCATTCACAGCCATACCGCCCTTCCTTGGCATGCTTGCTGTGCATGTGGTCCTTGTTCTGCCCTTCTCGATCGCGCTGCTTCAGGCATCTGTGGAACAACTCGACAAGGCGCAGGAAGATGCGGCTGCAAGCCTTGGCGTTTCAGCGCCCGCGCGCTTCCTATGGGTGATCATGCCAGGCCTCGCCCCTGGGCTTGTCGCAGCAGGTATCATGAGCTTCCTGATCTCCTTCGGGGAAGTCACCGTAACCAGTTTTCTGACCACCGCGCGCATGACAACCCTGCCGGTGCGGATCTATGCGGAAGCAAGCTTCAGCCTGGAACCGACCGTGCACGCCGTATCCGCGATCCTGATTGTGGTAACGGTTCTACTGCTGATGATCCTAAATCGTCTTGTGCGGCTGGATCGGCTTTATGCGCGCTGAGCGTGGCTTGAACCCCAATGATAGGAAGACACCCATGAGCGAAAATGAAGCGAGCCCGGCGAAGCTTTCCCCCATGATCACACGACGCATCGCGGACCTTGAGACATTCAAGATTTCCGACAAGGACACGAATTACTTCGCCATGATCGCCGACCCGATCAGGGATCAGGTACCCTTTTCCATCTTCCTCGAAATCTTCGAACCGGGTGGCAAGACCCCATGGCATCGCCACGGCCATGCGCATGAGATGTTCTTTGTGCTGAGCGGCGAAGCAAAATCCGTCTGCGACGGGATGGAAGTGCATGTAAAGGCGGGCGAAAGCTTCATTGTGCGGCCCGGCCATGAGCATGAGGTGATCAATGTCGGCACGGACAAGCTCTATTGCCTGACGGTCATGCTGCCGAATGAGGATTTTGCGGAACTTGTGCGCAGTGGGTTTCGCGTACCTCTGACAGCGGGAGACATAGCGAAGATAACCGGGCGGTTCGAAGGGCTGTGAGGGCAAGGGCTCAATAGGGTGCGTTCGCGTTATAAGCGAAGAACAGCGTTCGCAAGTGGCGTGAGCCAAGGGCCACCTGGCTAGTCCAAAACTTTTCCTGTTTCAAAATAAAGCTGCATTTTGCCTCGCTTTAAGCTGTAGAGTCATTGATGCGTTCTGTGCTTATTGCTTTGGCTTCCATTGGTATGTATTTCTTGCGTCAAATCCGCCATCAATTAGTTTAAGTCTGGTTAGTATTCGTATTACTTTAGAGAATTTGTTTGGCACAATGTCTGTAAGGCTCAACCCTGGCGGTTAGCTTGGCGGAGTTTGTTGGCTTTCTTGAGATGAATCGAGGTCAGCGAATGATAGGGTTCTCGCATCGCGCGTTGGGATGGACTCAGGTTATCATGGAGTGGCGCGCTGCGTGGAATGCGGTCAGGGCTGCTTGCCAGTCGGCGTCACGCGGGGTGCCAATGCGCTGGAGGGGTTCGAGCCTCACATTCCCCCGGCTGTAGTACTCGCCCTGCATGCGCGCGAGCCACCCGGAAAGCCCCTGCGTGGCAAGGGCGTCGCTGGCGGCGGTGATTTCCGCCTCGCTGGGCTCGGTGCGTCCGAGGGAAACATGCCGGCCATCCGTGCCCAGTACCATCCATCGGGTTTCAGTTTCTGAGCGCATCGTCACTCTCCGTCTTGCGTGACGGACGCTTCGCGCTGTGTTTCGCGCGAGCCAAGGCAATAAAGCGCCAGGGATCGCGATGATCCCTGGGCTTGGCAATCATTCATGCCGCTGTCGCTGCGCAGCTTCATTCAGCTACGCGATAGACGGTGTAGGACCCCTTGGCGCCCTGCTTGTTCGGGCCGACTTGGCGAATGCGCTCCGCAATCTCCACCGTGATGCCCTGGCGCTTTTTCAGCCCGGCAAAGAACCCGCGCACCGTATGCTGCGCCCAGCCGGTGGCCTCGGCGATTTGCGCCACCGTCGCGCCCTCAGGGCGACGGAGCATCGCCAGCACCAC
>JADCFX010000073.1 GCA_020249285.1 Roseomonas sp.
CATGGCTATCCCATCGGTATCCTCGCAAATAATGGCATCCTGTTTTCGGAATCTGCGCTGAAGGGCGCGCATTTCATTGAGCTTTGCTGCCAGCGTTGCATACCGCTGCTGTTCTTGCAAAATATCTCCGGCTTCATGGTGGGGCAGAAGTATGAAGCGGGCGGCATCGCGCGGGATGGCGCGAAGCTGGTCACCGCGGTTGCGACTGCCGGCGTGCCGAAATTCACTGTGGTGATTGGCGGTAGTTATGGTGCCGGCAATTACGGCATGTGTGGGCGCGCTTACGATCCGCGCTTTCTGTTCATGTGGCCCAATGCACGCATTTCCGTCATGGGCGGCGAACAGGCGGCGAGTGTTCTCGCGCAACTCCGGCGCGACAATATGGAAGCGCAAGGCAAGCAATGGCCGGCGGATGAAGAAGAAGCCTTCAAAGCCCCCATCCGCGCCAAATATGAAACCGAAGGCCACCCATATCACGCCAGCGCGCGGCTTTGGGATGATGGCATCATCAACCCCGCTGATACGCGCCGCATCCTGGGCCTTTCGCTCGCCATCGCCTGCAATGCACCGATTGAACAGACACGCTTCGGCGTGTTCCGGATGTAGGGGGCGGCCATGTTCCAAAGCCTACTGATCGCCAATCGCGGCGAGATCGCTTGCCGTATTATCCGCACCACGCGCCGCATGGGGATACGCAGCATCGCTGTATTCTCGGACGCTGACGAAACCGCGCAGCATGTGCAATTCGCCGATGAGGCGGTTCACATCGGCGCCGCGCCCGCGCGCGACAGCTACCTCAATATCAATGCGATCATCGCCGCCGCGAAGCGCGCGGGGGCGGATGCGATCCATCCAGGCTACGGTTTTCTTTCCGAAAATCCTGCCTTTGCAGCAGCCTGCGCGGCAGCGGGAATCATTTTTGTCGGCCCGAGTGCTGCTGCCATGCGCGTCATGGGCTCCAAGGGTTCAGCCAAGGCGCTGATGGAAAAAGCCGGTGTGCCGCTTTTGCCTGGCTATCATGGCGCGGAACAGGATGCAGCTCTTCTGGCGAAGGAGGCTGAGCGTATTGGCTTCCCGCTCATCATCAAGGCTGTCGCCGGCGGTGGTGGGCGCGGCATGCGCGTGGTGCGCGCTGCGGCTGATTTCGCGGAAGCGCTGCGCGCCGCGCGACAGGAAGGCGCATCGGCTTTCGGTGATGATCGCGTCTTGATCGAACGCTATCTGGAACGCCCGCGCCATATTGAAGTGCAGGTGTTTGGCGACAGCCACGGCAATGCGGTGCATTTGTTTGAACGTGATTGTTCCGCGCAGCGTCGCCATCAAAAGGTGATTGAAGAAGCCCCTGCGCCAGGCATCAGTGCTGAGATGCGGGACGCCATGGGCGCGGCTGCAGTGGCCGCCGCCAAGGCCGTACAATATCAGGGCGCCGGCACGGTGGAATTCATCGCGCAGGATGGTGTCTTTTATTTTCTTGAGATGAATACGCGCTTGCAGGTGGAACACCCGGTGACGGAAGCCATCACCGGCTTTGACCTGGTGGAATGGCAATTGCGCGTTGCAGCGGGTGAGGAACTTCCTGTGCGTCAGCAAGATATCCGCGCCCAAGGGCATGCGATGGAACTTCGCCTTTACGCCGAAGACCCCGCGCGGGATTTCGCGCCTTCCATCGGTGCGCTGCAAGTCTTCCGGCTTTCTGATCAAGGCTTGCGGATTGATTCTGGCTTTGTCGCCGGTGATCGCATCAGCATCCATTACGATGCCATGGTTGCGAAAATGATCGCCCATGCGCCAACCCGGGCAGAGGCGATTGCTCGGCTGCGCGCTGGCTTAGCACATTCCGATATCATCGGTGTTGCGCATAATCTGGATATGCTGGATCGCATTCTGGCGCATCCGGATTTCGCTGCGGGCAGGATTGATACCGGCTTCATCGGGCGCAACGCCGAAATTCTGCTGACGCCAAAGCTGCAACCTTCCGCACTGGTGCTGGCCCTTGCCGCGCTTGGCGTGCTGTCCTTGGAAGAAGATGCCGCACGCGATCAGGCGGCGGGCAGCGCCGATCCGCATTCACCCTGGCATGCAACGGATCATTGGTGGGTAAATACGCGACCTTACCGCATTTTCGATTTCCATCTTGAGGATGAGATACTTGCCGTAACAATTTCACCAGGGGCGGATGGCTGGCGTATTGCCTCGGGCAGTACAGAAATCGCCGCGCGCAACGCCAAGCTTGAAGATGGGCGCATTCACGCGCTGCTGGATGGCATGCGGCTTTCGGCTTCCATCCATCGTGCCGGAGAAGCCATCAGCCTGCGCCACGCAGGACAAGGCTGGCGCTTCCTGCTGCCCGATCCCATCACACGTGCGGGCGAAGAAGAAGGCGGCGATGATCGGCTGCTCGCGCCCCTACCCGGTCAGGTCACGCAGCTATTGGCGCGCGAGGGCCAGGAAGTGGCGCGCGGCGATGTGTTGATAGTGCTGGAGGCGATGAAGACTGTCTTCCGCCTGACTGCCCCACGCGCCGGCAGGATAGAAACCATTTCCTGCCGTGTGGATGAGACTGTGCGCGAAGGGCAGATCCTTATTCAATTTGCCTCAACGGAAGCGGAGACCGACTGATTTCAGCCAGCCTTCGCGCCTGTTGCGCGAAGGATCGGCACCCATTTTTCAATTTCAACACGAATGAATTGCGCGGAAGCAGCCGGGTCATTTGGCATGGGCTCAACGCCGGCATCGGCAAAGCGTTTTTGTACTGACGGATCGGCGAAAGCCTGTGTGACCGCATTGGAAAGCGTGGTGATGATTTCGGCCGGTGTGCCCGCTGGTGCATAAAGCGCCTGCCATGAAGACGCGACATAACCAGCAACGCCCGCTTCCTGTAGGGTTGGAAGCTCCGGGAGCAAGCTGGAACGCCGTGCCGTTGTTACCGCAAGGCCCCGCGCTTTGCCTTCACGTACCAATGGCGCGACCAGTGTTTGGCTATCAATGACAAAGTCTACGCGCCCGGCCATGAAATCGGTCACCGCTGCCGGCGTGCCGCGATATTGCACGATCGTGAAATCCACCCCCGCAAGTTTTTTCAGCAACTCACCGGAAAGATGTGAAGCGGCGCCAATGCCCGTGGTGGCGAAGGTCGCCTCCCCGCGTTTTTCCTGCAACCAGGCGCGTAACTGCGGCACATCATGCACCGGCAGTGAGGGATGAACCGCGAGTATGAAGCCCTGGTCACCAAGTGTCGAAATTGGAATGAAATCCGCGATTGGATCAACGCCGGCATCCGGAAACAGTGCAGGGATAACGCTATGCGCCGCGCCATTCAGCAACAGCGTGTGACCATCCGGCGTGGCGCGTGCCACACTTCGCGCGCCGATAGTGCTGCCCGCACCTGGCTGATTTTCCACCACCACGGGCTGCCCCAATAAGCGTGGCATGGGTTCTGTGATGATGCGTGCCACCAGATCAATGATACCGCCGGCGGCAAAGGGTACAATCACGCGAATGGGCCGCGATGGGTAGCGGCTTTGTGCGAGTGCTGGCGCAGCGAGCGTGCTTCCAGCCAGTGCAAGCAAGTCACGACGTTGCAGCATGGGGTTTTTCCTTCTTGTCAAAGTGTGAAAATCACGCGCCGCCGACGGGCTGGAAATCATAAGTTCCAATACCTTGCAGAATGGCAAAGCGGCAGCGCCCACCATCCTTGCCGGTCACGCGATGCGCGCATCGCATCATCCATAATTTGGATGATGCGATTTCATGTTTGAGCGGCTGATTCACCGCTCCGGCGATACAGCCTCCGCGGATCAGGCGCTTTGCCGGTACAGCATGCATCTGGCCGGGGGCGAGTTCCACTTCCTCACGCGGGGCGCGCATTTCAATCACCATCGGGCCATCCATGCACCAGAAAGTATCCGTCACCTCGCTATGCCAATGCCAGGGCACTTCCTGCCCTGCCGCCAATGTCAGAATCTGCATGCGAAGCCCCGGCGCTTCAGCAATCAATTCGCGTTTTTCCAAAGGATAGGACATGGCTTTTCCATTCAAGCTTTCGGCGGATGATGCGCCCACCAATGGCGCGCAATATCTGCGCGGCGGCACACCCAGACATCTGGCGTCGCGGCTACGCGATCCAGAAACCGCGCCAGCGCCGCCGCACGTCCCGGCCGCCCGATCAGCCGGCAATGCAGCCCAACCGACATCATCTTCGGCGCCCCCGCACGGCCTTCCGCCAGCAAGGTTTCGAATGAATCAGTCATATACTGTTCCCAACCATCGGGCGCAGAAAAACCCGGCGGCACGGCATATTTCATGTCATTATTGTCGAGCGTGTAAGGGATGATCAACATCGGCTTGCCTGCTGCAGTCACGTAAAAAGGCAAATCATCCGCATAGGAATCCGAATCGTAAAGGAAGCCACCATATTCCGCGACCAGGCGGCGCGTATTCGGGCTGATGCGGCCGGTGTACCAGCCAACCGGGCGCGTGCCGGTCAGCCGCTCAATTACTTCAACGCAGCGCGCAATCTCCGCACGCTCCGTCGCCTCATCCACATTGTGGTAATCAATCCAACGCCAGGCATGGGAAGCGACCTCATGCCCTGCATCGGCGAAGGCGCGCGTGACGGTTGGGTTCAATTCCAGCGCGCGACCGACGCCATATACGGTCAATGGCAGCTTGCGCGCGGCAAAGGCCCGCAGAATGCGCCACACGCCGGCGCGCGCGCCGTAATCGAATTGGCTTTCCACGGTGCGATTGCGTTCACCGATAATCGGCGACCCTCCCGGCACTTCATGCAAATACAATTCGCTGCCGGTATCGCCATTCAGCACTGTATTCTCGCCACCTTCTTCGTAATTCAGCACGAAGGAAAGCGCGAGCTTCGCACCATTTGGCCATTTCGGGTCGGGTGGATTGGCGCCATAGCCCAGGAAATCGCGCGGATAATCGGTATCCGCGGCCATCATATGGGAAGTATCGGTCATGCCACCTTCTCCTTTAGTTGGTCGCATGTCCCGAGTCGCCAAATGAAGCCACTTGGCTCGGACATGCTCCTTAAGCTAGCTTCAGCCCAATAATGCCCGCAGTAATCAGTGCCACGGAAGCCCAGCGTAGCGCGGTATTCGCATCGCCGAATAGCGTAATGCCCACCAGAAAGGCGCCAACCGCGCCGATGCCGGTCCAAACGGCATAGGCGGTGCCAACAGGGATCTCGCGCAGTGCCAGCAGCAACAGCCCG
>JADCFX010000074.1 GCA_020249285.1 Roseomonas sp.
AGATCGCCGGTCGCGCACCATGTGGGGCACCACGCGCAGCCTGATCAACAGCATGGTGACGGGTGTTTCCACGGGCTTCGTGAAGTCCATGGAAATCAACGGCACCGGTTATCGCGCTGCGGTGCAGGGCAAGGATCTTGTGCTGAGCCTCGGCTATAGTCACGAAATCCGCTACCCTATCCCGTCTGGCATCAAGATCACTTGCGAACGCCCCACGGCGATCAAGGTTGAAGGATCTGACAAGCGCCAGGTGGGCCAAGTTGCCGCCGAAATCCGTGCCTATCGCGGGCCGGAGCCTTACAAGGGCAAGGGCGTCAAGTACGAGAATGAGCAGATCCTCCGGAAGGAGGGGAAGAAGAAGTAATGGCCAGCAAGCTCGATCTTCAGGAGCGGCGCAAGCGTCGGCTCCGTTATCAGATTCGGATGAAGTCTGGTGGGCGTCCGCGCCTTTCCATCTTTCGCTCCGGCAAGCATATCTACGCGCAGGTCATTGATGACGCGCAGGGCCGCACGGTCGCTGCGGCGTCTTCGCTTGAAAAGACCATGCGTGAAGCCTTGAAGACTGGCGCTGATACCGAAGCGGCGACGGCGGTTGGCAAGTTGATTGCCGAGCGCGCCATGGCGGCGGGTGTGACAGCGGTGGTCTTTGATCGCGGACCTTATCTTTATCACGGGCGCGTCAAGGCGCTCGCGGACGGCGCCCGCGAGGGCGGGCTGTCGTTCTGAAGGATTGAACAAGATGGCACGTGAACCAAGGGGCGGTGGCGAAGGCGGTGAAGGCGGTGAACGTCGTCGTCGCGGTGGCCGTGATCGTGATCGGGAACAGCGCACGGAACGCCAGGAAGGCGATGAGCTGAAGGACAAGCTGGTTACCATCAATCGCGTGGCGAAGGTGGTAAAGGGTGGTCGTCGGTTTAGCTTCGCGGCACTGGTTGTTGTGGGTGACGAAAAGGGCCGCGTTGGCTGGGGCGCTGGTAAGGCGCGTGAAGTGCCGGAAGCGATCCGCAAGGCGACTGAACGCGCCAAGCGCACGATGATCCGTGTGCCGATGCGTGAAGGCCGCACGCTGCATCATGATGTGGTCGGCGAATTCGGTGCAGGGCGTGTAGTATTGCGCGCGGCGCCGGCTGGTACCGGCATCATTGCTGGCGGCCCGATGCGCGCCGTGTTCGAAACGCTGGGCATGGGCGACGTAGTCGCGAAGTGCCTGGGTTCCGCCAATCCGCATAACATGGTGAAGGCCACTTTCGCCGCGCTGCAGCGCTGCACCAGCCCGCGTGCTGTTGCGTCTCGCCGTGGCAAGAAGGTGGCTGACATCCTCGGCCAGCGGAAGGAAGGCGGCGCCGAGGCGCAGGAGGCCGCAAATGGCTGAGAAAAAGACAGTGAAGGTGACCCAGCTTGGGTCGCCGATTGGGCGTAGGTCTGATCAAAAGGAAACCCTTATTGGCCTTGGTCTGAACAAGCGCCATCGCACGCGTGAGCTTGAAGACACGCCTGCGGTGCGCGGCATGATTCGCAAGGTCGCCCACCTGATCAAGGTGGAGGATTGAGCCATGAAGTTAAATGAAATCCGCGATAACGCGGGCGCGCGCCCCAAGTTCAAGCGCATTGGCCGTGGTATTGGCTCTGGCAAGGGCAAGACCGGCGGTCGCGGCGTGAAGGGCCAGAAGGCGCGTACCGGCGTTTCGCTGAACGGCTTTGAAGGCGGCCAGCTGCCGATCTATCGGCGCCTGCCCAAGCGCGGTTTCGTGAATAATTTCCGCAAGCTCTATGCAACGCTGAATATCGGTACGCTGGATGCGGCGATTGAAGCGGGGCGTCTGCCGGCGGGTCAAGATCTGGATGAAGCGGCGCTGCGCGCCTCTGGCGTGGTTCGGTCCAGCGCCAAGTTTGAAGGCGTGCGCCTGCTGGGCAAGGGTGAAATCAAGCGCCCGGTGCGCATCACAGTTTCTGGCGCTTCGGCGGCGGCGATCGCGGCGGTAGAAGCGGCGGGCGGCAGCGTCACCGTGACCGCTGCGGCGGCCCCGGCTGAAGGCGGCTGAAGCTTGCCAAGGCCGCGCGACGAAACTGCGAAGCGGAAGTGATCAGGGGCGGCGCGCGGGGGCACTCGGGCGCCGCTTTCATTCTGGCAGGTGGCGCTTGTCTTGTTCGGGTGCGGTGCCACATGAAGTGTAAGGGCAGGGGCGCAGCCTAGAGGCGCTCAGCAGCTTTGGGAGAATGCGCATGGCGTCCGCCATGGAACAGGCGATGTCCAATCTCAACCTCGGTGTGCTCTCCAAGGCGACCGAGCTTAAGAATCGTATCTGGTTCACGCTTGGCGCGCTGATCGTCTATCGAATCGGCACCTATATCCCCGTGCCGGGTGTTGATGCGGCGGTCATGGGCGAAATCCTCGCCCAGCATGGCGGCGGCATTCTTGGCATGTTCGACATGTTCTCGGGCGGCGCGCTTGGGCGCATGACGGTATTTGCGCTGAATATCATGCCCTATATCAGCGCCAGCATCATTGTGCAGTTGATGACCGCCGCGATCCCCGCCTGGGAAACCTTGAAGAAGGAAGGCGAGTCGGGGCGGAAGAAGCTCAATCAATACACGCGCTACCTTACGGTCGCGATTGCGATCTTCCAGGCCTATGGCATTGCGATCGGGCTTGAGAGCATGCGCGGCCAATTTGGCGCGGCGGTTTATGATCCCGGCCTTTTCTTCCGCATTTCCTGCGTGATTACGCTTGTTGGCGGTACCATGTTCCTGATGTGGCTTGGTGAGCAAATCACGGCGCGTGGCGTTGGCAATGGCATTAGCCTGATCATTTTCGCGGGCATTGTAGCGAATTTGCCATCCGCGCTGATCAGCACGCTGGAACTGGGGCGCACGGGCGCGCTTTCAACCATTTTCATCATGGCGTTTCTGATCATCGCGCTTTTGGTGATTGCTTTCGTGGTCTTCATCGAACGCGCTCAGCGTCGCATTCCGGTGCAATATCCGAAGCGCCAGGTGGGCAACCGCATGTTCGGTGGCGAAGCGACGCATCTGCCGCTGAAGCTGAATACTGCGGGCGTGATTCCGCCGATCTTTGCTTCCTCGCTGCTGTTGTTGCCGGCGACTGTGGCGGGCTTCTCGCAGGATATGGCGGATGGCTGGTTGCAGACCATCTCTGCCATGCTTGCGCATGGTCGACCCGCCTACATGATTCTTTACATGGCGATGATCATCTTCTTCGCCTTTTTCTACACCGCCATTGTGTTCAACCCTACGGAAACGGCGGATAATCTCAAGAAATATAGCGGCTTCATTCCGGGCATTCGCCCTGGACAGAATACGTCTGACTATCTTGACCGTGTTCTGACTCGGCTCACGGTTTTGGGGGCAGCCTATCTTTGCCTAGTCTGCATCATTCCGGAAATTCTGATCAGCCAATATGGCGTGCCCTTCTATTTTGGCGGCACGTCGCTGCTGATCATTGTCTCCGTGACCATGGATACGGTGGCGCAGGTGCAATCGCATCTTTTTGCCCATCAGTATGAAGGTCTGATCAAAAAAGCGCGTCTTGGCGGCCGTGGGCAGCCGCGCGGGCGCTGAACGGAGGAAACGGATGAACCTTATCCTTCTCGGCCCGCCTGGCGCGGGCAAGGGCACTCAGGCCAAGATGCTGGAAGATAAATTCGGCATCGCGCAGATTTCTACTGGCGACATGCTCCGCGCCGAGGTGAAATCAGGCAGCGAGATTGGCCTCAAGGCCAAGGGCATTATGGAGCGTGGCGAACTGGTCCCGGATGAGGTGATCACGGCCATGTTGAAGGCGCGCGTGGCGCGCCCTGATTGCGCTAATGGCTTTATTCTGGATGGCTTCCCGCGCACCGCGCCTCAGGCGGCTTCGCTTGACGCCATGCTGAAGGAAAGCGGCCTTAAGCTTGACCATGTGATCGAGCTGAAGGTGGATGGTGCAGCGCTGGTGGAGCGCATTTCCGGGCGCTATAGCTGCTCCAAATGTGGCGCTGGGTACCATGACACGTTCAAGCAGCCGGCCAAGGCCGGGGTGTGCGATAGCTGCGGTGGGGGCGAATTTTCCCGCCGGGCGGATGACAAGGCGGAAACCGTGGCAGCACGGCTTGAAGCCTTTCATCGCCAGACCGCGCCTTTGCTTCCGTATTACGCGGGGCAGGGGAAGTTGAAAGCCGTTGACGGCATGGCTTCCATGACGGAAGTCGCGCGCCAGATTGGTGAAATTTTGTCAGGGAAGGCTTGACGGGGAAGGGTACTGGGGCTAATCCCTCTGCTCCCGCGGCGGGGGGTAACTCCGGCCGCTCTTTGTCGTTGCAAAATCATTCGGAACACTCCGCCGGCTGGGCCCCTAGGGCTACCGCGGCGGTATTGGGGGCCTCGGCCCCAGGAGAGGCACTGTGGCGCGCATCGCCGGCGTGAATATTCCGACCAATAAGCGGGTGCTGATCTCGCTTCGCTATATCTTTGGCATTGGCCCGCAGAACGCGAAGGTCATCTGCGATCAGTTGAGCATCCCGGCGGAACGCCGCGTGAATCAGCTGACCGATGATGAAGTCATGCGCATCCGCGAATTGATCGACCGCGAATATCGCGTGGAAGGCGATTTGCGGCGTGAGCAGGCGATGAACATCAAGCGCCTGATGGATATGGCTTGCTACCGCGGTCTGCGGCATCGCAAGGGCCTGCCCGTTCGCGGCCAGCGAACCCATACCAATGCGCGTACCCGCAAGGGCAAGGCGGTGGCTATCGCCGGCAAGAAGAAGGTGACCAAGTAAGATGGCTCGTGAACCCCGCGGCGGTGCCGCTCGTGGCCCGGTGAAGCGCAAGGAACGGAAGAACATCTCTTCCGGTGTGGCGCATGTGCTGTCCACCTTCAATAATACCATCGTGACGATCACGGATGCGCAAGGCAACGCCATCGCATGGTCATCGTCTGGTTCCCAGGGCTTCAAGGGCAGCCGCAAATCCACCCCTTACGCGGCGCAGGTTGCCGCTGAAGATGCGGGCCGCAAGGCGCGTGAACACGGGATGGAAGTGCTGGACATTATGGTGAGTGGCCCTGGTTCGGGCCGTGAATCTGCTCTGCGTGCTCTGCAGACTGTTGGCTTTCAGGTTACCGCCATTCGCGATGTGACCCCCATTCCCCATAACGGTTGCCGCCCGCGCAAGCGCCGCCGCGTCTGATACGCGCGCCACGCGTGACCGCCGCAGCCCGATAGGAGAGACATGAACGTGCTTGACCGCAACTGGCGTTCCCTGATCGAAACGCAGAAGCATATCGAGCCGACGATCAACCCGCTGCGCAGCGCCACTTTGGTGCTGGAGCCGCTGGAACGTGGCTTCGGCATGACGCTTGGCAATGCGCTGCGCCGCGTGCTGCTTTCCTCGCTGCTTGGTGCGGCGGTGAAGGCGATTCGCATTGATGGCGTGCTGCATGAATTCAGCAGCATTCCCGGCGTGCGCGAGGACGTCACCGATATCGTTCTGAACGTGAAGCAGCTTGCGCTGCGCTATCAGGGTGAAGGTGAAAAGCGCCTGGCGCTGATGGCGACCGGCCCTGGCGAAGTCACCGCAGGGCAGATCCAGACCACCGGCGATATCGAAATTGCCAATCCTGATCTGGTGATCTGCACGCTGGATGATGGCGCGAAGCTTTCCATGGAATTGATCATCGATTCCGGCAAGGGCTATGTGCCGGCGTCCGAAAATCGTCCGGAAGATGCGCCGATTGGTCTGATCCCGGTGGATGCGATTTATTCGCCGGTGCGCCGCGTCGCCTATCGCGTGGAACCGACCCGCGTTGGCCAGCGTACGGATTATGACAAGCTGATTCTGTCGGTGGAAACCGATGGCACGCTGGCGCCGGAAGATGCTGTGGGTGTTGCCGCGCGCATCATTCAGGAACAGGTGCAAATCCTGATCAACTTCGACGAACCGCGCCCTGAACTCGGTGCGGAAATGCAGGATGATCTGCCGTTCAACCGCAACCTGCTCCGTAAGGTGGATGAGCTTGAGCTTTCCGTCCGCAGCGCGAATTGCCTGAAGAACGACAACATCGTTTATATCGGCGATCTGGTGCAGAAGACCGAACAGGAAATGCTGCGCACGCCGAATTTTGGTCGTAAGTCGTTGAATGAAATCAAGGAAGTCCTCACGGCGATGGGACTTGGCCTCGGCATGACTGTGCCGGAATGGCCGCCTGAAAATGTCGAGGATTTGGCGAAAAGGGCAGATGAGCCGTTTTGAACGGCTCGTTCTGAAGGGTAAGAAAAATGCGTCACGGATTGTCTGGGCGGAAGCTCAATGTCACGTCAAGCCATCGTGCGGCGATGTTCCGCAATATGGCGACCTCTCTGCTTAAGCATGAGCAGATCACGACCACGCTGCCGAAGGCGAAAGAATTGCGCCCCTATGTTGAGCGGATGATCACGCTCGGCAAGCGCGGTGGCCTGCATGCGCGCCGGCAGGCGCTGTCGCAAATCCGCGATGAGGCGGTGGTGGCGAAGCTGTTCGGCGAAATCGCTGAGCGTTATAAGGCGCGGCCCGGCGGCTATTGCCGCGTGCTGAAGGCAGGCATGCGCTATGGCGATGCGGCCGATATGGCGGTGATTGAATTGGTGGACCGCAACCCGGGCGCCAAGGGCCTGGATAGCGGGCCGAAGCCTGAAGTGGCGGAAGAAGCCGCGGCGGAAAGCTGAGGCTTTCTTCTACCCAAAATTAAAGGCGGTCCTTGTCGGGGGCCGCCTTTTTTTCGTTTCATCTTTTGCCGATTGCTTCAGCCAAAGCGGGCGCGAAGCCTGCAAGCGGAGCGCTGAGTTCACGCGGCCAGGCGCGCGGGTCGGGCGGGATGGAAAGGCGCACGCGGCCTTCTTCCGTCAGCAGCATGAACATCCTCTCGCCCTTCAAATCCCAGGCGAGGAAAATGCCGCGCACCCGGCAGCCTTCGGGGTTGCAGCCATAGCCATGCAGGTATTGACCATCCACCAGACCCACGGGCGGGCCGGGTTCGCGCAAGGCCTCCGCAATCGCGCCGCGATGCCCGCCGCTGGCCGGGCGCAGCACCACACCCACTTCCGGGCGCTGCGCGAGCGAAAGCACGGGCTGGCCGATCACGCTCATGATGTCGGGGTCCATGGCGCGGGCAGGGGCGGCGCTGAATAGCGCCAGCAGGGCCAGGATCGCGCCCTTATTCCACACGGATATTGGCTTCGCGGACCAGCACGGACATGGCGGCGCGGCCTTCGGTCACGAAGCGCGTGAAATCGGCGGGCGCGCTGCCAACCGGCACGGCACCAAGCTGGGCCAGACGGGCGCGGACTTCGGGTTCGGCGAGGCTCGCGGCCAGAACTTCATGCAAGCGCGCGACTAGCGGGGCAGGGGTGCCGGCGGGGGCGAAAAGGCCTACCCATTCGCTGATATCAAAGCCGGGGAAGCCGCTTTCGGCGATGGTCGGTACCTCCGGCCGGGAAGCGAGCCGTGCGGCGCTGGCGACGGCCAGGAAGCGCGCCCGCCCGCTATCCACCACCGGGCCGGCGGAAAGGGCGGTGATGAAAACGCCATCCAGATTGCCGCCCGCCAAATCCCGCGCCGCATCGGAACCGCCGCGATAGGGGGCGTGGATCACCTCAATCCCCGCCGCGCGGGCGAATTGCACCAAGCCCAGATGCCCCGCCGTGGCATTGCCCTGCGTGCCCATGGTGATGGCGCCGGGCCGCGCCTTGGCCGCCGCGATGAAACCCGCCAGATTCTGCGCCGGGAAATCGGCCTTCACGGCGACAACTTGCGGAAAGCTCGTCGCCATGCTGATCGGCGTGAAGGCCGTGGTGTAATCAAAGGCAAGCCCGCGCAACAGGGCATGGTTCACGATATGGGACGACGCATCCCACAGCAAAGTGGCCCCATCCGGCGCCGCCCGCGCTACCTCCGCCCCACCAATGGAACCGCCCGCGCCGGTGCGATTTTCCACCACAATCGTCGCCCCCAGCTTTTCCGCCATGCGCGGCGCCAAGGTGCGCGCGGCTGAATCCGCCGCACCCCCGGCAGCGAAGGGCACCACAAGCCGAATGCTGCGGGCTTGCGCCAGGGCAGGCAGAGGCAGGGCAGCGGCGGCGAAAAGGGCGCGGCGAGGCAATTTCATGGCGTTATGTCCTTCATTTGCCTGCCATGTGCGGGCGCGGGCAGAGCGCGTCAAGCGCGGGGGTGATGCGCGGTGCCACTTGGGATTAGAATGCCGCCATGAAGACTCCGCCACGCTATGATGACCTTCCGCGCCCTGAGGGCGACCCCACCGGCCTGCCGCTTTCCTGGGGCGTTTGGGGGCCTGATGATCAGATCGGCACGCTCAACCGCATCACGGATGCAACCGTGGCTGCGGCGCGCGATGAAATCCGCCAAGGCCGCCGCTTCAATGTGAACCTTCCCTTGGATGAGCCCTTCGGCGCCGCCCATGAAGGCGCCCATCGCCGCCGCGCCGCCCCCACCCCGGTGATGGTGAAGGAAGAACACCCCGGCCGCATCACGCGCGATGACAAGCTGGATGGCTTCTGGCTGCAAGGCAGCACGCAATGGGATGGGCTTTCGCATTTCGCTGACGCCACGCATGGTTTCTACAATCACGCGCCCTTGTCTTCCATTGTGCATGGGCCGCAAAGCCGCAACGGCATTGATAAAGCGCTCGCCCACGGCATTGCCGGCCGCGCGGTGCTGGCGGACCTCCCGCGCCATTTCGCCCGCACCGGGCGCGATTGGGGTGCGATGGGAGGCCAACGTGCCTCCGCTGAAGACGTGGCGGCTTGCCTCTCCGCTCAGGGCGTTTCACTCCGCCCCGGCGATATCCTACTGATCCGCACCGGCTGGCTCACGGCCTTCCGCGCCGCCCCCGATGCGGATGCGCGCCACTTGCTAATCCAGGGCGAAGCCGGCGCCCGCGACTATTCCGGCCTTGATGGTGGGGAAGGCATGTGGCGCTTCCTGTGGGACCAAGGCATCGCCGCCGTCACCGCCGATAACCCAACGGTCGAGGCCTGGCCGATCTTTCCCTGGAAGCCCGCGCTCCATCTGGCCATCGCCCGGCTTGGCCTTTGCCTGGGCGAGTTCTTTGACTTCGAAGAATTGGCCGAAGAGTGCGCCGCCACAGGCCGCACCACCGCCTTCTTCACCGCCGCGCCCTTGAACCATCGCGGCGGCATTGGCAGCCCCGGCAATGCGCTGGCGATACGCTGAACCCCCGCATGGCCCGCCCGCCCGCCTCACCTGACCTATTCGGCGCCCCGGAAGCCGCCGCTGCGCCCCCGGAAGGCGTGCGGCCTTTGGCGGATAGGCTGCGGCCCGCGAGCCTTTCCGAAGTGGTCGGCCAGGATCATTTGCTGGGCGCCGAGGGCAGCCTTGCGCGCATGTTGGCGCGCGGGTCGCTCGCTTCCTTGATTTTGTGGGGGCCGCCAGGTGTGGGCAAAACCACCATCGCGCGGCTGCTGGCCGAAGCGGCGGGGCTGCGCTTTACCGCCTTGTCCGCCGTGTTTTCCGGCGTTGCCGATTTGAAGCGCGCCTTTGAAGAAGCCCGCGCGCGCAAATCCAACGGCCAAGGCACGCTGCTTTTCGTGGATGAAATCCACCGCTTCAACCGCGCGCAACAGGATGGCTTTCTGCCCGTGGTGGAAGACGGCACCGTGACGCTGGTGGGCGCCACCACGGAAAACCCATCCTTCGCACTCAACGGCGCGCTTCTGTCCCGCTGCCAGGTGCTGGTGCTGAAGCGCCTGGATGACGCAGCGTTGGAGCTGCTGTTGACCCGCGCCGAAGCGCTGATGGGCCGCGCGCTACCCCTGGCCCCCGAAGCCCGCGCCACACTCCGCGCCATGGCCGATGGCGATGGCCGCTACGGGCTGAACATGGCCGAGCAATTATTCGCCCTTCCCGAAGGCTCCGCCCCACTTGATCCCGCCGGGCTGGCTGTCTTGCTCGCGAAACGCGCCGCCCTTTACGACAAGGACCGGGAAGAACATTACAATTTGATCTCCGCGCTCCATAAATCCATGCGCGGATCAGACCCCGATGCGGCGCTTTACTGGTTTGCGCGCATGCTGACGGGGGGCGAGGACCCGCGCTATATCGCCCGCCGCCTGACGCGCTTCGCCGCCGAGGATATCGGCATGGCAGACCCGCGTGCGCTGCCGCTGGCGATTGCCGCCTGGGAAACATTTGAGCGTATGGGCTCACCCGAGGGTGAATTGGCGCTGGCGCAGCTTGTGGTCCATTTGGCGACCGCGCCGAAATCCAACGCGGTGTATCAGGCGTTTAATGAGGCGATGCGCGCCGCGCGGGAGACCGGCAGCCTGATGCCGCCCAAGCATATTCTGAACGCGCCCACCAAGCTGATGCAGGAAATTGGCTATGGCGCTGGCTATGCCTATGACCATGAGGCGGAGGAAGGCTTTTCCGGCCAGGACTACTTCCCCGATGAGATGGGAAGGCGCCAATTCTACCGCCCGACCGATCGCGGGGCTGAGGCCGCGATTGCCGAACGCCTGGCGCGCTGGGCGGAATTGCGCCGCAAAAGGAAACGCTGATGGGCACAGCCTTTTCGCCCCTTTCGCTAGTGCTGGTGGCTTTGGGCGGGGCGGTGGGGTCTGTGCTGCGCTACGTGATTTCCCACGCTGGGCTGGTGCTGTTTGGCGCGGGCTTTCCCTGGGGGACGCTGGCGGTGAATATTCTGGGCTCCGCCCTGATTGGCGTGTTTGGCGCTTTGGGTTTTTCCGGTGAGGCGCGCTTGTTGTTGGTGACGGGCCTGCTTGGCGGTTTTACGACTTTTTCCGCCTTTTCACTGGAAACCGGCGTGCTGTGGGAAAGGGCGCCGTGGCTGGCGGTGGTTTATGTGGCGGCTTCGGTGCTGGGCGGGCTGGCGGCGTTTGGGGTTTGTTATTGGGGGGTGAGGCGGGGGTGAGGGGGGCTATTTTTGCTGCGCCTTCAGTTCGGCGAGGCGTTTTTCGGCGATCGGTGTCCAATGGCCATCCCCGACCTCACGAAAGCCCTCCACCGCGTTTTGCATATGGGTGATGGCTGCCGCCAAATGGGCTTCGGGCGTGGCGCTGCGGCTAGCCAATTCGGCTAGGCAATTGCCGAGACCATGGTGGGAATAGGCCCAAGCGAGCGGCACGCGGTCACGTGTGCGTTCTTCGAGGGCTGCGCGATAGGCGGTGACGGCGTCTTCCA
>JADCFX010000075.1 GCA_020249285.1 Roseomonas sp.
AAGCTGGAAGCAGGACGGTGGCGACCATCCGCCCGCAATCGAACTCTATACGGGCGGCAGGTATTTCACGGTCACGGACAAGGCCCTGGGAGAGCCTGATTTGGCAGTCATCACGCCGGATGAAATCGCCTGGCTGATACGCTTTGCAGGTGAAACATTCTCACCACCGCCACCACCGCCGCATGGTGGCGGACTAGCCCAAGGGCGCGACCAGTCCCGGTCTGCCCAGGCTTTTCAGATTGCAGGCCGCGTCCGCGCTGGTGGTGGCACCTATGATGATTTCATCGCCGCTTGCCGCGCGGACTCAATCTGCAAGGGCTGGCTGCTGGAAAAGGGCCTTGCCAATCGTGAACGTGAAGCAAGACGCGCTTGGGCAAATAGCGTCAGCATAGGCACCACCGCCCAGGCGCCGCGTGATTGGCCGGAATTGGATGTCTCAATCATCGCAGATGATGAACCACCGCCGCGCTTGCCGCTGGGGTTATTCCCTCAGGCTTGGCAGGACTACATCCACCGCGCTGCTGACCATGCTGGCAGTCCGCCCGATTATGTGATGCTGAGCCTGTTATCGGTCATCGGCGCCGCGCTGGGCAATGCGCGATGGGGGCAGGCTTGGGGCAATTTCACGCAACCGCCCATCATCTGGGGTGCTGGCATTGGTCACCCCAGCGCTGCAAAAAGCCCTGGGCTGATTGATGTTGCACAAGGCGCGATAGCTGCCCTGGAAAAGCATCTGAATCAGGATTGGGAAGAACGTCAGCGTCAGCATGACACGGACAAGGCCGAAGCCGCCGAAGTCATGGCGATCTGGCAGGGCGAAGTGAAGCAGGCAGCAAAGGCGAAGGCCGCACCACCGTCCAGGCCGGAAAGGGCAAAAGAGCCTGAGGCACCACAACGCCGCCGCTTTGCTGTCCGTGATGCGACCACGCAGAGGCTGGCGCGCATGATGGCAGCCAATCCGCGCGGGCTGCTGCTCTTCCGTGATGAATTGGCGGGCTGGCTTGGGGCGATGGACCGTTACAACAACGGCGCGGGCGCTGACCGGGCCTTCTGGCTGGAAGCCTATGGCGGACGTCGCTTCACTGTGGACACGGTGAAGGATGGCGACAACGCGCCGATGATTGACCATCTGACCATTGGCCTGATTGGCGCGCTGACAGTGGACAAAGGCCGCGCTGTGATGGCCGAACAGGACAATGACGGATTAGCCGCGCGCTTCCTGCATGTCTGGCCTGATGCGCGCAAGCCCAGCATCCCAAAGGGCGAGCCGCCTGATGCAATGCTTAGGGACGCGCTGATGAAAATCGTGTCCCTGGCATGGGAGCCGCCTGAGCCTGTCCTGTTACCCTTTACAAAAGGCGCCCAGGACATTGTTCACGCGCGGGACGTAATGGCAAAAGGCGCGAAAGACGGCGGGCTGCTGGGCGCCTGGATTGGCAAGATGCCTGGGCATGTCATCCGCCTGGCTGTCATCTTCCAGCATCTGCAATGGCTGGCTGACGGTGGCGACCCGCCCAGGGAGATTGATGAAATGGCAGCCGGACGCGCGGACGGGCTGCTGGGCGAGTATTTCCTGCCCATGGCCGCGCGGTTCTTTGGGCAGGATGCCTTGCCGCAATCGGCGCGGGATGCGCGGCTGCTGGCGCGGGTGATAGTGGAAGAACGCCGCGAAAGGCTGAATAGCCGCTTGCAGGCGCGGTCTGCACCCATCCGCAACCTGGACCGGGTGAAGGATGCTTTGCAGGACCTGGAAGCCGCTGGCTGGGTCAGGCGCGACCCTGTCCGGCATGGTGATGGACCCGGCAGGCCGCGCGATGATTGGGAAGTCAGGCCCGACCTATTGACGCTATTGGCACCATTGGCGCGGGGGGCAGCATAGAAAACAGGGAAGGCCCAGGACATGCGCCTGGGCTGTTTCCTAATTACACTGCGTAATGCGCCCGAACTGATAACATGTAATCGGCGCGGGCCTACTCGCAGCCCGCCCATGGGCCGCCGACATCCCGTCAAGACCATCTGCAAAGCCTGCGCCGAAAGCCTGCCAGAAGGCTGCATTGCGAGCCCTGGCAGACTGAATTTCTTTGGTTTGACTGGAAAGACATTCATTAAAGCCAGGACTACGGAACTCCCAGCCAGCAGTGCGACATGCGCCAGCCCCTTTCGCCCAATCCGCTATAAGCTGAGGGGACATAGGCGTCGCCGGTTGCAATCGCATGAAGACTTGGAGCGTTTCATTCATGCACTTATCTAAGTCGGGAATATCGTAAGATTCACAGATGGTCCGTGCATCAGCAGTATGGCGTTGCTGAATTTCACTGGGCGAGAGCGGGCGTGGCTGCCCTGCGCAGGCCGAAAGAGCCATAAGAAAGAGGAGATTCAATCTGCGCATAAACTTTGGGTAACAAGTTGACGCAGTTTCTGTCAACGGGAAAGGCACCCCCCCTTTCCATGTCATCCCCAATGCTCGAAGCTATACCGCGCACGGTCCAGACAATGCCTGAGCCCCAAAACCCGCGCGCGCGCGCGGGGATGATATTCAATTTCCCGCCCTACAAAGGGCGTCAACCACGACCAAACCACGCGCGCGCGGGCAAATTATGGACGGAAACGGGCTGTCTCCCTAGGGCTGAAGAATCCGCCGATGGGTCCGCTGTGGGTCCGCTGGAAATTACAATATTTTGATAGGAAAACGAAAGGTCTATAAGTGATTGATTTAATTGGTGCCGGGTGAGGGATTTGAACCCCCGACCTTCTGATTACAAATCAGCTGCACTACCCCTGTGCTAACCCGGCGCGCGGGATTGATGTAGCAGAGTGCGCTCATTC
>JADCFX010000076.1 GCA_020249285.1 Roseomonas sp.
AGGCTTGGCTTGATGCCACGGGCAAGGTGGCGCCGCTGCGCGAAAAGCTCCTGGCCTGGGTGGAGCAGCACGGCACCACGCCTGAGGCAGGTTTCGTCTACCAGGCTTGGCTTGATGCCACGGGCGAGGCGGCGCCGCTGCGCGAAAAGCTCCTGGCCTGGGTGGCGCAGCACGGCACCACGCCTAAGGCACAATTTGTCTACAAGGCTTGGCTTGATGCCACGGGCGAGGCGGCGCCGCTGCGCGAAAAGCTCCTGGCCTGGGTGGAGCAGCACGGCACCACGCCTGAGGCAAAATTTGTCTACAAGGCTTGGCTTGATGCCAAGGGTGAGGTGGCGCCGCTGCGCGAAAAGCTCCTGGCCTGGGTGGCGCAGCACGGCACCACGCCTGATGCACGTTTCGTCTACCAAGCTTGGCTTGATTCAGGCCACCCCTTCAAGGAAATTCAACAGGCTTGCGAAGAATGGTTGAAGCATAATTGGCAGCGCGAAGATGCGGTTTATTTGATCAAGAACTTGTCGGGGATTCCAGACCTTCCATTGCCCTCCTTGGCGCGCATCCTAAGCTGGGTTGGTCTTTTCCCAACTAATGAGGACGCCATTTATCGGCTCAGTCGGGCAAGCAGGTTTTTTGGGCGACACCTGGACAAGCCGGGGTTCCTCCGGCTCGTGGTTAAATCCAGTCAGGCTGCGATTGCTGCCCTGGTAGCCCGCGCCCAGGTCACCCCTGGGCAGAAGGACGCAGTGATAATTCTTATGGGTAACCTTGCAACCAAAGAGTTCGCAAGAAACCCTTATTGGCGCGATACCCTTCAGCTTTTCCGGCTTTGTCTTCGGCATCGCTTGTTGGGCGTAAATGGGTTCTCCGTTTCTTGGGCGTCTTTTATACTATTCCTGCATGATGCGCTAAAGGAAGGCGTGCTGGACCCGGCGCTCGATGCCGAGGCTATTCGCCGCGCGCATGATTTGGTGGCGCAGACAGCCCCGCCGGAGCATTATTGCCGGCTTCTCGAGACGGGCTACCTGCCGCCGCCTCCGTCGCTGACGCCAGGTGCCGGTTGATGGGGCCACACAGGTCACGATGCTTGCGCCGGCTGCGTCGTCCTGCCCAAGGTTCGCGCCGCGCTTAGTGGCTTCGCACCGATGCTCGGTGCTGATAAAGTGATCTCGTGAACCGATGTGATCCACTGTCGGCCCATTTTTTCCAATGGGCGTTGCGGATACAAACAGAAAAAAACGATGAAGGAGGAAGAAAATTCATGTTGCACCGTAGAGCAGCCCTTGGCCTCGCCCTATCGGCAGGTCTGGCCCCCAATATCCTGAACGCGCAGGGCACCTGGCGCCCCACGCGACCCATCCGGCTGATCGTAGCCGCCGCGCCGGGTGGTTCCAATGATATTGTGGGCCGTATCCTGGCCGAGTCTGCGGGCCAAATCCTCGGCCAACCCATGATTGTCGAAAACCGCGCCGGCGCCGGCAGCGTGATCGGGTCTGAAGCCGCGGCACGCGCCCCCGCCGATGGCTATACCCTGCTGATCAATAGTTCGCTCGCCACCGTGCCCGCCATGGTCTCGCGCATGCCCTATAACACCCTGACCGATTTCGAAGGGGTCGCGGTGGCTGGCTTTTCGCCGCATCTTTTGGTGGTCAATCCACGCGTTGAAGCCCGCACAGCACAGGAATTCGTGGCGTTGTTGCGCGCCAATCCGGGGCGCTTCAACTATGCCTCAGCCGGCATTGGCAGTGGCCCGCATATCGCCGGGCTTTTGTTCATGAACCAGATGAATGTGCAGGTCGAAACCGTTCATTACCGTGGCGGTGGCCCGGGGGTTGCGGCGATGGTCTCGGGCGAAGCGCATTTCGGCACGCCGACCATGGCATCTTCCGTTGGTCAGGTACGCGGCGGCAATTTGCGTGCTTTGGCGGTATTGTCAGACCAGCGCAGCCCAGCCCTGCCCGATGTGCCAAGCGCACCAGAAGCGGGCATGCCCGGCGTGGTGTTTGAGGAATTCTTCCCGATTGTCGCCCCCAGGGGCACACCGCCGGAAGCCATCGCGACGCTCGGCGCCGCCTTCCGCCAGGCCATCCAGCAAACCGCCGCGCGGCTGAATGAAACAACGGGTGTCACGCCGCGCGCCGGTTATGAAACCAGCGCGCAGGTGATGGGCTTTGTGCTCGAAGGCGTGGAGAAATACACGCGCATTCTGCGCGCCGCCGGCATTGATCCGGAATAGAGCGGATTCTTGCGCCTAACTGCGTTCAGCTTTCAGGGCAGGTCGCGTTTGTGGTTACAAGGCGGGCCTGCTCTGGCATAAAGATGCCTAACCGGAGACCCCATCATGACCGAAGCTGCAATCATCGGCTGGGCGCATAGCCCCTTTGGCAAGCTTGAAGCCGAACCTGATCTGGAAAGCCTGATGGCCCGCGTGGCCCGCGCCGCGATCGAGGATGCCGGGATTTCCCCCGCCGAAATTGATGCCGGCTTTGTTGGCATTTTTGGTGAGGGCTTCACGCCGCAGGGCTTCCCCGCATCCCTGTTGCTGCAAAGCGTGCCGGAGATGCGCTTCCGCCCCATCACGCGCTATGAAAATGCCTGCGCCACCGGCAGCGCCGCCATTCATGGCGCGCGGGATTTCATCGCCGCCGGGCGCGGGCGCTTTGCCCTGGTGGTGGGCGCTGAGAAAATGACCGCCACACCCGGCCCCAAGATTGGCGAGATTTTGCTCACGGCTTCCTATCGCAAGACGGAATCCGACATTGAAGGCGGCTTTGCCGGCGTGTTTGGGCGGATCGCGGAAGCCTATTTCCAGCGCCATGGCGACCAATCCGATGCGCTCGCCACGATCGCGGCCAAGAACCACAAGAATGGCGTGGACAATCCTTGGGCGCAGATGCGCAAGGATTTCGGCTATGATTTCTGCCGCAATGAAAGCGAGAAAAACCCCTATGTCGCGCGGCCTTTGAAGCGTACCGATTGCTCATTGGTGTCTGACGGTGCGGCGGCGCTGGTGCTGGCCGATGCCGATACGGCCAAAAGCATGGGCAAGGCCGTCCGCTTCCGCGCTGCGGTGCAGGTGAATGAATACCTGCCGATCGCCGCCCGCGACATTATCCGCTTTGAGGGCGCGCGCACCGCCTGGCAGCGCGCCTATGAACAGGCCGGGATTGGCGTGGGTGACCTTTCCTTTGTCGAGACCCATGATTGCTTCACCATCGCCGAGCTCATTGAATATGAGGCGATGGGCCTGGCCGCAGAAGGTAAGGGTGGCAGGGCAGCGCTGGAAGGCTGGACTGCGGCGGGCGGCAAGCTGCCGGTGAACCGCTCGGGCGGGTTGAAAGCCAAGGGGCACCCGATAGGCGCAACCGGGGTTTCCATGCATGTGCTGGCGGCGATGCAGCTTTGCGGGCAGGCCGGCGCCATGCAACTGCCGCGTGCAGATCTGGCGGGGGTTTTCAATATGGGCGGCGCGGCGGTGGCGAATTATGTCTCAATTTTGGAGCGTGCCACCTGATTCGGGACATATGCCACAGTGAAGTTCCTGGCACGATTGATGCAATACTACCCTTGTCTGGTAGCGGGATAGCCCGCTCCTGGCAGCTTAGCCTTCCTCAACCTTGCCTAAGGGCCATCCCAATGGGGTGGCCCTCTTTTTTTGAGAATTTCTTATTGCATTTTGCAATGCATTTTCGTTATGGGATGGACGAAACAAGAACTACAACCTATACGCGCATTTGTGCAGAAAATGACACTTTCCACCCTTCCTTCACTTTCATCGCTTACAGAAGATGGCGTCGCCTTGGCCTTGCTGGCCTTCCCTGAGGCGGAGCCTTTCTGGAGTGAGGTGAATGAAACTTTGCTTGACCTGTCGCCCATGCCCATGGGGCAGAGGCGCCTGCATGGGCGCTCTAAGCGCCATGCCCTTGGGTGGCTAAGCCTCATGGATAATCGCCTGACCTTTGACACGAGCTTACAGATAGGCGCGCTTGGCCAGGGTGCGATAGGGCTTCTCGGCCTCGGGCGCGACTCCGCGACGCGTTTCACCAGCCTTTCCGACCTGCTGGATAGTAGCCCTCGCCTGGAACCCAATGCCGCTGCTGCCTTGGTGCAGGCCTGCGCTGCCGCGACCTGGAACCCGGTCGACGACGAACAAGAAGTCATCCTGGAAGGCGCGCCGGGGCTTCAATTCTCGATTCGTCGGGCCGGCAGCGGCGCCTGGGCGCTTGCCATACAGGGCAGGAATAACCTGCCCGGCGG
>JADCFX010000077.1 GCA_020249285.1 Roseomonas sp.
GCACCACTAGCTGCATGTTTGGTGGGCCGATTCACGCTGCTATCGGAAACCGACAGCAGCGATCGGACCATATGTTTGGTGGGCCGATTCACGCTGCTATCGGAAACCGACAGCAGCGATCGGACCATATGTTTGGTGGGCCGATTCACGCTGCTATCGGAAACCGACAGCAGCGATCGGACCACGGGCCATGACCGAAGCGGAATGGCTTGCCGCCCTGCCTGATATGGTGTTTCGCGCCATATTGCTGCTGGCGCGCATCGGTGCGGTGGTCATGCTGATGCCGGGCTTGGGTGAGCAGGAAGTGCCCAGCAATTATCGCCTGGGGTTGGGCTTCGCGCTCGTGATGGTGCTCTATCCCGTCCTATCACCAGCCCTACCGGCCGCACCTGATGCGGTGGGCGAAATGCTGCGCTTGATCCTGATCGAAATCGTGATCGGTATTTGGTATGGCGCGCTCACGCGGCTCGTCACGCTTGCAATGACCATGGCCGGCCAGCTTTTCGCACTGCTGCTTGGGCTTTCTCAATTGCTCGTACCGGACCCGGCTATTGGCGGGCAGAATGCCATCACGGGGCGGTTCTTTGCGCTTATGTCCGTGGTGCTGATGCTCAGCAGCGGCCTTTATGCGCTGCCGCTCCGCGCCATAGCCGAAAGCTATGCTGTGCTGCCGGTAGGCGAAGGGTTTCTGGCCGGACCAGGGGCCGAGGCCATGGCGGCGGCGGTTGGGCAAAGCTTCATTGTTGCGCTGCAACTCGTGGCGCCTTTCCTACTGCTTTCCGTGGTGCTGAATGTTGCCTTTGGTCTGCTCGCGCGCATCGCGCCGCAGGTGCAGATCTACTTCCTGGTGGTGCCTGGGCAAATCGTGCTTGGCCTTTTGCTGCTGGCCCTGTTATTGCCGGCCATGCTCGGACTTTATGCCAGTATCGCGCGGGAGACTTTCCTCGCCCTGCCTGGGGTGCGTTGAACCATGTCGGGTAGCGGCGGCGGCGAAGAAGGCGGCCAGGACAAGACAGAAGAAGCCACCGCAAGGCGCATCGAAAAGGCGCGGGAAGAAGGCCAGATCGTCATGTCGCGCGAAGTGGTCGGCTTCGTGGCACTTGGCGCCGCGCTGGTCGGCATGATGTTCGGCCTGCCGCCGCTTGGGTATGAATTGATGCGCGGCATGCGCGGCGTCTTGGAAAATGGGCATCAATTGCAAGCTGGTCTTGTCGCGACCGAGATGATGCGCCTTGGCCTGCTTGCCGTGTTGCCCGTCATGGTTATGGCCATGATCGGCGCCATCGCCGGCGCCATGCTGCAAAGCCGTGGGCTGGTTTCGGCCAAGGGGTTGAAGCCACAATTTTCCCGCCTTAATCCCGCTTCCGGCATCAAGCGCCTGATTGGCGCTGAAGGTGGCATCGAATTCCTGCGCACGCTCATCAAGCTTGGCGTGGTTGGCGCTGCGCTTTGGTGGGCGCTTGGCGATCCACGAGAATTACGCGCGGCACTTTCACTTGGGCCGGGCGACCTGTTGCGGCTGATGGTGAGCGCTTCGATGAATTTGTTCATTGCGGCCATGATTGCCTTCGCGGGGATTGCCGTGCTGGACTACTTGGTTGTGCGGTTTCGCCACTTGCATAAGCTTCGCATGACGCGCCAGGAATTGCGTGAGGAAGTGAAGGAAAGCGAAGGCGATCCGATGATCAAGGGCCGGATCAGGAGCCTGCGTATGGCGCGGGCGCGCCGGCGCATGATGGCGGCAGTACCCAAAGCAGCCGTGGTGATCACCAACCCGACCCATTACGCTGTCGCCCTTGAATACGACGAAAACTCCCAGGCGGCACCAAAGGTGGTGGCGAAGGGGGCGGAAGCGGTGGCAGCACGCATCCGGGCCTTGGCCGAGGAATCCAATGTGCCTCTGGTATCAAACCCTCCCCTGGCGCGGGCGCTGTTCAAGCTGGAATTGGATACCGAAATCCCGGCCGAACATTATCAGGCCGTAGCCGAAATCATTGCCTATGTCTGGCGGTTGCGAGGCCGCGCCGGGGCAGCAGCGTGAACGGGCGCGGCGAAGCGGCGGCGGATTCCTTCCGTAGGCTTTTCGAATCAGAAGAAGAAGCCGGGCTCGCCGTTTTGGATTCGGAAGGGCGTATTCGGGCGGCAAGCGCCGTGCTGGAAAGGCTTTGCGCCAATGGTCCGGCGCCGGGACCGGGGCGGGACCCCGCGCTGCTTTTCGCGGCTGCCAGCCAGGATGCGGTGCGCCAGATCATCTCCGTAGCACTTGCCGGCCCACCCGCACCGCCGGCGGTGGAAGCAAAGCTCGCCGCGCCGGATCAAGCCTCCGATGCGGCGGTGGAGGTGCATTGCCGCCCGCTCCGCGGAGAGGCTGGCGCCTTGCTCCGCGTGCTGGACATCACGGCGCGGCGGCGGCGCCAGGCGCAGTTGGAAGAAGCGGCGCGGCTAGAAGCGGTGGGGCGGCTTGCCGGCGGTGTCGCGCATGATTTCAACAATCTGCTGGCCGCCGTGGGTGCCGCGGCTGAAACCGCGCTGGCGCGTGGGCAGGATGCCGCGACCGCCGAGGATTTGCGCCAGATATTGGATAGCGCCGGGCGCGGCGCGCGGCTGGTGCGCCAGCTTTTGGCCTTTGCCAGCCGGCAAGCAGTGCAACCACGCGTGGTCGCACTCGATCGCGCGGTGGATGGCATGGCGCCGCTGCTCGCGCGGCTTTTGGGTCGGCGTATTCCGATCACACTTGATCTTGAACGGCCAGGTCCCTGCGCGCGCGTGGACCCAAGCCATATTGATCAGGCGCTGATGAATCTGGCGGTGAATGCGCGCGATGCCATGCCGCAGGGTGGCAAGCTGCATATCTCCGTCACAAGCCGCGACCTTGAAGCGCCGGAACCAGCACAGGGCGGCACCATCGCCCCAGGTCCCTGGGCCATCCTGGAAGTGCAGGATGAGGGTGCGGGGATGGAGCCCGACCTGATCTCGCGCATCTTCGAGCCCTTCTACACCACCAAGCGGGATGGCGGCGGCACGGGGCTTGGGCTTTCGACCGTGCTTGGCATTTTGCGGCAATCGGGCGGGCATGTATCGGTACGCTCCCGCCCTGGTGAGGGCAGTCGCTTTCGCCTGTGGTTTCCGCGCGTTGCGGCGGAGCCGGATAAAACTGTCGCGCATAAGCCGGGCGTTCATGCCGTCGGCGCTGGGCGGCGGCTTTTGCTGGTGGAAGATGAAGCGCCCTTGCATCGGCTTTTGACCCGCGCACTGACAACTGCGGGATATGAGGTAACGGCGGTGGAAGATGGCGAAGCGGCGCTTGGTGCCATTGCCGCTGGCCTCAAGCCTGATCTGGTGATTTCGGATGTCGCCATGCCGGGCAGCATTGATGGCCTGACCCTTGCGCGCCGCCTGCGAGAGACCAATCCTGACCTGCCAATAGTGCTGATGTCAGGCTATGCGGAAGGCACGCTAAGTGGCGAGGTCGTATCCGAGAATTTCTATTTCCTGCAAAAACCCTTCCGCATTTCCGAAATGCTGTCGCAGATCGCGGGCGCGCTTACGCGTCGCTGATTGTTCCGTATCCCCTGTTCACCCAAGGGTTTGCGCGATGGCTTCAATATCCAAGGCCGCCGCAGCGCTAGGGTGGCGGGTCAGCAGCGGTACCTGATGGCGGATGGCGTCACGCACCTTGAGGTCACGCCGCACAATGCCCGCCAGGGGAATTTCGCGCTTGAGAAAAGCGCCAGCCGCGCGGCGCAGCGCTTCATAAGTGCGCTGCCCGCTGGCGCGGTCATCGGCCATATTCACCACAATCCGCGAGACAGCTTTGGGATTGTCCATGCCGTGCAATTTCAGCACCGCATAGGCGTCGGTCAGGCTGGTCGGTTCTTCGGTCGCCACCACCAGCAGCAAATCCGCCGCCGCAGCGATGCGCCGCTGCGCCAGATCAAGCCCGGCGCCCAGATCAACCACCACATCCTGCCAACGCCCCCGGGCGCTACTGAGCGCCGCAAGGAAAGCATCCAGCGCGGTTGGGCTGAGCGAGGCGAGCGCGCCAGAACCCGAACGCCCCGCAAGCACGTCAAAACCCGCATCCGGTATGCGCGTGGCGGCTTCGGCCGGCGTCATTTTACCGGAGAGCACGGCTGAAAGATCGCGCGCCGGCTGAATGCCAAGCTGCACATCAATATTCGCAAGCCCAAGATCCGCATCCGCCAACAGCACGCGCCGCCCCTTGCGCGCCAGCGCCTGGGCAAGGCTGATCGAAAACCATGTCTTGCCAACGCCGCCTTTGCCGGAGGCTACAACGATCATGCGCCCGTTTTCGGACGCGACACTCCCGTTCGACATCAAGGGTTTTCCTTACCGGACCCTGCGGCCCCGCTTTGTACAGACGCGTTCTGTGCGGAGGCATTCTTTGCGGACGCGCTCTGTGCAGAGGAAAGCAAGCGCGATGCCAGCCCTTCCGGGGTGAGTGTTTCAAGCCCATCGGCGACTTCCGGGCCGATGCCCGCTTCGGTCAATGCAAGCGGCCCCGCCTTGGCCGCCATTAATACGCCCCCCAGGCGTCGTGCCGCATCAAGCCTGGTCGGCAGCAAATGCTGCGCGCCGAGGGCGGCGAAAGCACGCGCCAAATCGGCAGCTTCCGCCGGATCAAGCCCCGCTGGCAGCACGAGCGTCATATCGGCCCCAGCCTGCATCGCCAATTGGCGTAATTGCCGCGCCTGATCCTCATTGAAGGGGTCGCAACCAGCAGTATCAACCAGCACCGGCTGGCCGGGGTTGCGATGCGCCAGCGCCTTGGCGAGCATGGCGGGTGTTGGCGCCACCGCAAGCGTGACCCCCAAAACCCGCGTAAAGGCGGCAAGCTGTTCGACCGCGCCGGCGCGCTGGCCATCCGTGGTGATAACCAGCGGAGGCGCACCGCCCAGGACCATGCGCGCGATAAGCTTGGCGGTTGTCAGGGTTTTTCCCGCACCAGGCGGGCCGGCCAGCAATAGCGGGCGGTCCCGGCCCAAGGGCAGTGCGGTGAAGGCTAAGGCCTCCGCCAAGCTTTGCGCCAAGGGGCCCGCTGACAAAGCCCGGGAAAGGCTTGGCGGGATATTGTGAAAATCAAGCGGGCCAGGCGCCCCCAAGGGTGCAGCGCTGGTCAGTGGCTGGATCAGCAGCGGTTCATCCGGCTCAAGCGCCGCAGTGATTTCCACGCCATGGCGGGTGCGACGCTGTTCCAGAATGATCGCATCGGTGCCGAGTTCGGCCCGGATCTGCGCCATGGCTTCGGCCATATTAGCGCCGTGAAAAAGCTTGAGCCGCATTCTTCAGCAGCACCTTTGCACGGCAGGCAAGTTAGGCGGGGTATGCGACACTTAAAGCGAGCCTACCGTGCGAATGCGTGCGCGCGGGTGAATTTCGGTATGCGCCAGCACCGGGGTTGAGGGGCGGAAGCGCTCCACAATGGCCCGCACATGGGCGCGAATGGCCCCAGAACAGACCAGTACGGGCTGTTCGCCCATCGCATTGGCCTGATCGAAAACGGTTCTGAGCTTTTGCATGAAATCCGAAAGCTTGGACGGTGCCATGGCAAGTTGGCGATCATCAGCCGGGCCGATCAACGCTTCCGTGAAGGCCACTTCCCAATCGGCCGACAGCGTGATCATCGGCACATAACCTTCAGGCCCGCGCGCCGCATCCGATAGTTGGCGCGCCAGACGCTGGCGCACGATCGCGAGGATGGAGGCAACAGTTCGCGCACCGGCGGCATTGGCTTCCTGGATGCCTTCCAGGATCGTCGGCAGATCGCGAATGGAAACCCGTTCCGCGAGCAGGCTTTGCAGGATGCGCTGAACGCCACCGACCCCGATCGGCTGCGGCACCAGATCAGAGACCAGCTTCTTCTGTTCCGCCGGCAATTCATCAAGCAATTTCTGCGTCTCGGCGAAGGAAAGCAGCTCGGCCATGTATTCGCGGACGAGTTCGGTGATATGGGTGGCGACCACGCCCGCGCAATCCACCACGGTGCAGCCACGCGCCAGCGCTTCTTCGCGGCGCGCTTCGTCTATCCACAGCGCTGGCAGCCCGAAGGTGGGCTCCGTACAGCGTTCGCCGGGCATATCCGGTATGCCGCCTGATGGATCAATCGCGAGCAGCAAGGGGTGGCGCAATTGCCCCTTGCCGGCTTCGATTTCCTTAACCTTGATGACATAGGTATCGGATGGCAGGGCCAGATTATCCTGAATACGCACGGAAGGCAGGACGAAGCCCATTTCCTGCGCGATGGTGCGGCGCAGCCCCTTGATCTGGTCTGTCAGGCGCGGCGCATCTCCTGCGGCAAGGGAAAGCAGCCCATAGCCCAATTCCAACCGCAGCAGATCCATCTTGAGGGATTCGCCAATCGGCAAATCAGCCTCTGGCGTTGGCAAGGGCGGTGCGCGCGCGGCAATGTCGCGTTGCTGTTCCTTTTGCATGAGGCGCCAAGCGGCAAAGCCCGCCGCACCAGCAAGAACCGTAAAGGGCAGGAAGGGCATGCCCGGCATCAGCGCCATGATGGCCGAAGCGCCAGCGGCAATGGCCAGCGGCTTGGGGCTTGAGGCCAATTGCTCGACCAGCGCCTGGTCCGCCGTGCCTTCCGTGCTGCCCTTGGTGACAACGATACCGGCGGCAACCGAAACGAGCAGCGCCGGGATTTGCGTGACCAGCCCATCGCCCACGGTCAGCATCGAAAAATTTAGAACCGCATCACCGAAGCTCATGCCATGGCGCAGGCTGCCAATCGCGATCCCGCCAATAAGATTGATGGCAGTGATAATGAGGCCAGCAATGGCATCGCCGCGCACGAATTTCGCGGCACCATCCATGGAACCATAAAAGCCAGTTTCCGCTTCCAGTTCCTTGCGGCGCGCACGGGCCTGGTTCTCATCAATCAGCCCGGCCGACAAATCGGCATCAATCGCCATCTGCTTGCCCGGCATGGCATCCAGGCTGAAGCGCGCCGCCACTTCCGCGATGCGCCCGCTGCCCTTGGTGATGACAACGAAATTCACGATCAGCAGAATGAAAAACACGATCATGCCCACGGCGACATCGCCCCCCATCAGGAAGCCACCAAAGGCGGCAATGACATGGCCGGCGGATTCCGGGCCTTCATGTCCGTGGGTCAGGATGATGCGCGTGGTCGCCACATTGAGCGAAAGGCGCAACAACGTGGTCAACAGCAAAAGTGTCGGGAATGAGGTGAAGTCGAGAGGTCGGGTCAAGAATAGCGACGTCATCAGCACAAGCACGGAAAGCGTGATGGAAATCGCGAGCCCAAGGTCAAGCAGCAGTACCGGCAGCGGAACAATAAGCACCACCAGTAGCAGCGCGACGCCCAGCGCCAGTGCCACGTCATTGCCGGGCTGGACACGCTTTAACCAGGAAGGAACCAGCGTTTCCGACACGCGCTTCAGTCAACCGTGGCGGAGGCTGGCATCTGCCCGGGGATGGGCGGAACCGCAACACCCGCAGCGCGGTATTCATGCAGCTTATTGCGCAAGGTGCGGATGGAAATGCCAAGCATTTCTGCCGCCCGCGTGCGATTGCCTAGGCAATGGGAGAGAGTTTCCAGGATCAATTCCTGCTCTACCTCCTCCATCCGGCGCCCGACCAGGGCCGAGGCGCCGCGCGACGCGGCCGTCGGCATGGCAGGGGGTGCTTGCGGCACCGCGGATGGTGGCGCCTCAGGCATGGCAGCCGTGATGGGAGCCGCCATGGCAGCAACGGTGGTGGGCGTCATCAATTCAATGGCGTCAGGACCAATCGCGCTGCCTTCGGCCAAAAGCACGGCGCGATGAATGGCATTTTCCAGTTCGCGCACATTGCCGGGCCAGGGGTGACGCAGCAGCATGCCCTCAGCCTCGGGCGCCAGCGGGCGAAAGGGCAAGCCATTGGCCTGGGCATAGCGCTCGGCGAAATAGCGCGCGAGCGGCAGGATATCGGCGGGCCTTTCGCGCAGCGACGGAATGCGGAGCCGCACCACCGCCAGGCGGAAATAAAGGTCTTCGCGGAAGCGCCCCTTGGCGACTTCGACCTGAAGGTCGCGATGCGTGGCGGCCAGGATGCGCACATCAATGCGGATGGGCGCGCCGCCGCCCAGGCGATCTATTTCGCGTTCCTGGATGGCGCGCAGGATCTTGGCCTGAAGGCGCGGGTCCATTTCGCCGATTTCATCGAGCAATAGGGTGCCGCCATTGGCCTGTTCGAACTTGCCCTTGCGCGCGGCGACGGCGCCGGAAAAGGCGCCCTTTTCATGGCCGAATAACTCGCTTTCCAGCAGCGCTTCCGGCAGCGCGGCGCAATTCAGCGCAACAAAGGGGCCGTTGCCGCGGCGGGAAGCCGCGTGCATATGCCGCGCCAGCACCTCCTTGCCGGTGCCGCTTTCCCCCGTGATCAGCACAGACGCATCGGCGCGCGCGATCTGCGTTGCGCGATCCAGTAGCGCCACCATGGACGGGTCCTTGACCACGGGCTTGTCTGCCTCGCCGGCCACGGTTTGCAGCATGGCGGCGATCAATTCCGCATCGGGTGGCAGCGGCAGGAATTCCTTGGCGCCGGCGCGAATAGCACGCACTGCCGCATCCGCATCATTGGGCCGCCCGCACGCGATGACCGGGCAGGCGATGCGTTCTTCCGTCAGGCAGGAAATCAGCCAACCCACATCATGCGTCACATCACAAAGCACCAGATCGGCACCATCCGTGCGCAGTTTCGCAAGCCCGGCTGCCGCCCCTTCAGCGACGGTCAGGCGTGCACCACGCGCAACGGCAATGCGCGCCGCCTGGCCGAGTTCCGCTTCCAAAGACCCGATGATCAGTACCCGCGCCATATCACCCGCCGCGGTCTGACTTCACGATTTCCGTCATGGTGATGCCAAGGCGGTTATCGTCCACCATCACCACTTCGCCGCGCGCGACCAGGCGATTATTGACGTAGATGTCCACTGCCTCGCCCAGTCGGCGATCCAATTCCACCACCGCGCCGCGGCCGAGTTTCAGCAATTGGCTGACCTGCATGGTGGCGCGGCCCAATACGGCGCTGATCTGTACCGGGATGTCATAGACAGCATCCAAGTCACGCATGCTGCCAGTTTGGCCTTGCGGGCGCTGATCTTGCGCCGGCGGTGCCATGGCTTCGAAATTATCCGATCCGCTCATGTCATTTTATCCTAAAGCTTTGGGCTTTCCAAAGACTGACCTGTTTCAGATGAAGGGTCGGCGCTGGATCATCCATTTTGAATTTCGGGGTCAACGTATAGGCCGGCGGCGTTGAGCGATTCGGCAATCGCCTGGCGTCGCTTCGCAAGATCGAACTCGGCGCTGCCCCCTTGCCAGGTCGCGCGCGCATCACCTGGGGCCAGCGTGGCATCCGGCACCAGGGTAACGGCAAGATCACCAACCAAGGCGCGCACATCTTCGATCAGGCCTGGCGCAACGTGCAAATGTGCCTCTGGCAGAAAGCCCAATGCTGGGCGCAGTCTTTCGGCGAAATCCGCGACCAGGGTCGCGCTTTGCTGGGCGGCGAGCCCCGGCAACGCCGCATCCAGCATGGCAAGCGCAACGCGCGCGACGCCCTTGCTGGCTTCAATGGCGATATCGGCCGAGGCTTGCTGGCTGGCAGCCAGGCTTTTGGCGATCTGCGTTAGGCTCTCTGTCGCACGGTTGGCCGCTTCCTGGGTCATGGAAGCGCGGCCGGCGGCAAAGCCATCCTCGCGCGCTGCCGCGGCAACAGCGCGCAGGGTTTCTTCCATGGGGTCAGGTTCGGGCGGCGGCGGTGGCATGCGCGCCGCTTCTTCCCGCGCCGCATCCAAGGCTTCGATCAGTGAAGTGGGGGCGAATTCCCGCAGCATTGCCATGCGCGAGACCGGAACAAATCCGTCTGACATCAATACACCATCTCGTCCTCACGCCCTTCCTGGAGTACGATCTGGCCCTGTGCGGCCAAGTCTTTCGCCATGACCACTACGGCAGCCTGCGCCTCATCCACGTCACGCAGCCTGACGGGGCCAAGACCGGCAAGGTCTTCCTTGAACATCTTGCCGGCACGTTCGCTCATGTTCTTGAGGAAAAGATCGCGCAGGTTTTCCGATGCCCCTTTGAGAGCGAGGATGAGTTGTTCCTTCGGTACGTTGCGGAGCAGTACCTGCACACCTTGACCATCCAGACGCACCAGATCATCGAAGGTAAACATAAGCGACCGGATGCGTTCCGCAGCGTCACGATTGCGTTCTTCAAGTGCGGCCAGGATGCGGCTTTCGGATTGACGATCCAGGTTGTTGAAGATTTCCGCCATCATTTCATGCGCATCGCGGCGCTGGGCGCGCGCGAGGTTGGACATGAATTCCGCTTTCAGGGTCTTTTCAACGCCCTCAAGCGCTTCCTTCTGAACACTTTCCATCCGCAACATGCGCATGACCACTTCCATGGCGAAGCTTTCGGGCAGCATGGAAAGAACCCGCGCCGCATGTTCGGCCTTCACCTTGGTCAGCACAACCGCTACCGTCTGAGGGTATTCGTTCTTGAGGTAATTCGCCAGAACTGCCTCATTCACATTACCAAGCTTGTCCCACATGGTCCGTCCGGCAGGACCACGGATTTCTTCCATGATTTGCGAAACGCGATCCCGCGGCAACGTGCGCAGCAGCATACGCTCCGTGGTTTCCCATGTGCCGACAAGATTGCCGGTCTGGCCAATGGAATCGGTGAATTCGCGCGCCAGATCCTCAACCGCCGAAGCCGAAACCGTGCCAAGGCTTGCCATGGCCTGGGAGATATCGCGGATTTCATCCTCATGCATCATGGCGAAGAGCTTGGAGGCATGCTCCTCACCCACTGCCAGCATGAAGGTTGCGGCCTTCTGCGGACCGGTCATCTTGCCGCTCATGCCGGTTCCTCCGGTGGGGCGATCCAGCGTCGGATGACATTCAACGATTGCTCTGGGTTACTTTCCACCAATTGCTGAAGCTGATTGATGGAAGAAGCCCGCATCTGCCCCTGCACCATGGCCAGCGTAACCATGCCTTCCTGATCCGTCCCCGCCACAGCGGGAAGACCAGTGCCGCCCGCGCCCGCCGCGCTGGCCAGCGTATTATTCTGCGCCGGCTTGGCCAGGGTCACCAGACGCTTCACCGCCGGACGGCCTAAAAGCAGAATGGCGATCAGCGCAACCAGCGCAAAAAGCGCACTTTCTACGATGCGGGCGACGGTTGAGGAGGTGAAAGCGATATCGAAAAAGCCACGTTCGCCGTTATCCAGCGGCAAGGGCGGTTCGGCAAAGCGCATGGCCACCACTTCCACCCGGTCGCCACGGCGCTCATCAAAACCAACGGAACTCCGCACCAGAGTTGCGATACGCGCCAACTCCTCGGCTGAGCGTTCGCGAAACTGCGGGGGGCCGCTGGCCTGAGGTTCCCAAACGCCATCCACCAACACGCCAATGCTGATGCGCCGGATAATTGGCTGATCACGCGTAGTACTGCGCGTGGTGCGCCCGATTTCGAAGTTCGTGGTTTCTTCCTGTCGGCTTTCCTGCGTGCTGCCTGGCGCATTTTCATTGCCGGGCAGGTTGTTCTGCACAGTGGTCGGCGCAGGTTCCGAGCCGCGGGAGCTTTCCTGAACGCTTTGCTGGCTGCGTGCTACCTGATTGTCAGGATCAAAGCGTTCTTCGGTGATCTGGACACGGTCAAAATCCATATCAACCGTGGCTTCTGCCCGCACGCGCCCCGGGCCAAGGCTGCGTTCCAGCATTTCTTCAACCGAACGCGCCAAGCGCAATTCCTGAGCGCGCCGCATTTCTTCCTGAGACGCCGCCGCCGCCGGGCCCGATAGCGCCTGACCGCCGCGGGCCAAAAGCGCGCCACGTGAATCGACAATAGAAACATTCTGCGGCCGCAAGCCAGGTACCGCTGTGGAAACCAGATGCAGCACCGACTGAATCGCTTCCCGGTCCAGCCGCTGCGCACCCTGCATGGTCAGCATGACGGAAGCTTGTGCATCACCGCGTTCACGCGAAAAGGCTTCGCGCCGCGGCAACACAAGATGCACGCGCGCGGCGCGCACACCGGACAGGGTCGCAATACTGCGCGCCAATTCGCCTTCCATGGCGCGCACACGGTTCATGTCCTGCTGAAAAGGTGTGGTCGTCAGGCTTTCATTGCGATCGAAGATTTCGTAGCCAACATTGCCACCCGCCGGAAGACCTTCACGCGCAAGCGAAAGGCGCAGCCGACCCACCTGATCATCGGGTACCATGATCCGGGTGCCGTTGCCTTCGATGCGATAGGGAACCTTGGCACGATCAAGCGCCGCGATTACCTGCCCGGCATCGCGCTGTTCCAAGTCAGCATATAAAAGCCCCATAACGGGCTGACTGGCCCGAAACACGAGCCAGACCATGAGCCCGAGCACGAGCATGGCCGTGCCGGCCAGGGCACCCAAGCGCCACATCCCCAAGGCACGCACCTGAGCGACGAAATTGCCCATCACCCCCAATCCTCTTTCCCAAGCGTCCCCTAAGCCGAAGCCTCGCCTGTCCGATTGTCATATACCACAATCGGCAAAAATTTCCTCAAAGGAAATGTAGGATTTAGAACAAAGTGGCGGAAAGATGATCTGTGTATCATTTTTGATACATTTCTTGAGGTTGAGCGCCCCTTGGCTATGCCTCAAGCCAGCCGCCCACTCAAACGAGAGGGGCGGCAAAACCACGAGGCTGCGGGAAGAAAAGACCTCAGTTACCTGAATTGACTTTGCGGAGCTTGTCGAAGCTGACCTGCAACTGGCCGAGTAGCAGCTTCAGATCATCGCCCGCCTTCTCGGCCCCGGTCACCTTGCCGATGGTCGTGAAGGGCAGCGCCTCAGCCTTGCCGCCGATAGCAGCGCCAGTGACGCTCACCTTATAGGCGCCATCCGGCAGCGCCAGACCATCAGAGTCCTTCCCGTCCCAGGACCAGGTCTTGGGTGCGTTGCCAAGCGGAACCGTTTCCTGGCGAATGACGCGATTGCCGCTACCCTGGATGGTGACCAAGGCGGTCTGAGAGGCACCGGCTGCCGGCAAATTCAGCGACCCTTTACCGCTTTGCAGGGTTATCTGCTCAGCCTCAACCGACACCATCTGGCCGATCAGCGGCGCGCTGGCGGTAAGCTGAGATGTCTGCTCCAGCGCGAGCAGGCGCTGCAGGTTCTGGTTCATGGCGATTTGCTGTTCGACCGAGGCAAACTGCACCAATTGATTGGTCATCTGGTTCGTATCCAGCGGATCGGTCGGGCTTTGGTTCTTGATCTGCGTGGTCAGCAGCGTCAGGAAGGTATTGAAATCCCCCCCGAATTTCGAACTTTGCGAAGTGCTGGTGGCGGCATTGGCGGAAGCGGCGGCAATGGATGCGGACATGGTTTGGGTTCCGTTCAGACAGCGATGTCGATAAGGGAGGTAGCGTTGCGGGTCGGGCTTGGCAGCGCTGGCATGGCGCGGTCGCCATCCAAGCCGCTGACGATCATGGAAGCGTGGTGGCCCCTTTCATGGGCCGAGCCATGGTGCTGCTGGCGCCCCTGATCTGAGGCAAGGGAGAAAGACAGCGAACGCGCCATATCCCCAAGGCCCGCCTGATTTAGCGCCCGATCCAAATCGCGCTGGTCGCGCTGTAGCAAGGCCAGGGTTTCCGGGCGTTCCGCCACAATGCGGACCTGTCCGGCTTCCTTGCCCTGGCCGATACTGACTTCGACACGGCCAAGCTCACCCGGATCAAGCGCGATGGTCAGCGCTTCATCCCCGCGGCCAAGGGCAAGAGAAACAACCACGGGGGCAAGCTGGCGTGCCGGCGGCGCGGGCAATTCACGTGCGACAGAGCTGGGCGCCGGCGCATCAATGCGTTGCAGCACGCCATCAACCAGCGCAAAGCCTGACGGGGGCATCGCAAGGCCGTCCACTCGGCCTTCACCGGAAGCCTTTGCGTTGCTTGCCTTGGGGGCTTCCTGGCTGGCCAAGTGGGAACTCGCCGTCACCGTTTCGGTGGCCATGGCCAGCTTCACCTCGCCCACCGCTTCCGTAGTGTTGATGGCCTTGGCAAGGAGCGACAGCGCTTCAGTGTTTCTGGCGGTATCGAGCGCTTCCTTGGTCAGCGCGATGGGCGCGGGTTTGGCGGGGCCGCCCGTGGCTTGCGGGCTGGGCGCCATCTGCGCCGCCGCCTGAGCTGACCCGGCTGCCAAGGCATTAATCAGGTTATGCTGTTGATCTGCAGTGATATCTGGCGCCGCCTTCAACGCCATACCCTGCTGCCCCGCCGGCACCGCCGTGGTAGCTGCAATATCTGTCGCCGCGTTCAACGCCATGCCCTGCAGCCCCGCCGGCACCGCCGTAGTAGCGGCGATATCTGGCGCTGCGCTCAACGCCATATCCTGCTGCCCCGCTGGGATCGCCTTGGTAGCGGCGATCTCGGCTTGTGACGCCTGAGCGGTTCCCGCTGCCGCAAGCGTGGCAGCGGCGGACGGGTCCTGTATGGGCGGGACCAAGCCTTGGACTGCACCTTTTTCGGTTGCAATCATGACCGAGGCAGGGTTGGCCTGCTCACCAGACCCGGTGACACCAATCTGAACCGCCGCCCCTGGTTGGCCAGCCAGAGTTTGGGCCGCCGGCACGATCACAGCCGATTGCAGCCCGGCAAGACCTGTCGGCATTTCTGCCTGGGTCAGGATTTCTGCCTGGGCCAGGGCCATTTGCGCTGCGGCTTCCTGAGCCACCAATGTGCCCGACGCATCCTCAACTACCGGGGCCACGGGTTCAGCGGCAGGTTCCGCCAGCCCGTCAGCCGGGCTTGCAGCCTGCGACGCCGTTTCGGGTGCGCCAAAGTCACTCCTTGTTGCGTCTTGCCTGGAGTTGACGTTTTTGCTCTCAGCTTGATTGCGATCTTGGCGCTCTGTTGCCTTGCCTGCTGTATCGGCGTTTGGGGCCTGCCGACCCTCCTCAGGCGCAGAATCAAGCGCATCGCGCAGCTTGTCCTGAAATCCCGCCGCTTCCTTCTGAACGGGGCGCGCCGAGTTGCCCGCCGTTTGACTGGCGGCAGGCTTGGGCGGCGGTGCAGAAGCGGGTTCCAACATTCAACGTTCCAGTCAAAATTTTTCTATCGAAGCCTTCCACCCGCCTGCTCAGGCATTACCCCAAAGCAGGAAAGGCGCGGCGCCGACGCAGTGTCGATTGCAGGTGGCAGCAAGTGGCGGGCCAGATAATTCCGGGCGTTATGCGGCAGGAATTGCCGCGAACTGCGCAATACTTGCCCTGTGACGGCGGATTCAGCCTTGGATTCAGCTTCCGAAACCGCATTCTATACTGGCATGGCGCTTGCCTTCTATGTCAAAAGTCAGGTGCTGAACCTTTTCGGCAGGAGAATTAGCCATGTCGCTTTACAGCTCGATGAACACCGCCCTGAGCGGCATGAACGCCCAGTCGCGTGCCTTGGGGCATATTTCAGATAATGTCGCCAATTCACAGACCGTGGGCTTCAAGCGGACCGATACGAATTTCGTGTCCTATATTTCGGAAAGCAATTCCGAAGTCCACCGCCCCGGCACCGTGCTGGCACGACCAGACTTTACGAACCTGGTGCAGGGCACGATTGAGCAGGTGGAAAACCCGCTTGCTATGGCTATTTCCGGCCAAGGTTTTTTCTCCGCAGCGTTGCCAGTTGGTACGAATACCAATGGTTCGAAAAACTTCGACACGCGCACCTTCTACACACGGGCGGGTGATTTCAACCGCGATCGCGAAGGCTATATGGTGAATGGATCGGGCTATGTTTTGCAGGGCTGGCCAGTCACCGGTAACGTGGTGGACAAGACGCAGCTTGTGCCTATTCAGGTAAAGGAAGATGTCTTTACCCCGACGCCGACGCAGGCGCTTACCTTCACCGGCAATCTTCCGGCGGGTGGCACCACCAACCAAAGCACGTCAATTCAGGTGATTGATTCGTTGGGTCGTTCGCGCGCATTGACACTGACCTTTGCGCCCTCGACTTCGACTACTGATAATACTTGGAAACTGTCCATCGTAGCGCCAGCGGCTGCGACCTACACCGGCGCCCCGGTTGGCACACCGACAGGCACGTTGGGCAGCATCGATATCCTGTTCGGCAAGGATGTCGCTGAAACTGCTTGGGCTGCGACAACGGCTTATGCCGTCGGTGCGCAGATCAGGAATGGGGGCAACATCTACGTTGCCACGACAGCGGGTACCTCTGGTGCGACCGGGCCGACCGGCACAGGCACCGGGATCCCTGACGGCGGTGTCGTGTGGAATTTCGTGAGAGACTGGGACAGTAACCCGGATGGTACTTTGGCAGACTTGCGTGGGGGCTTAGGAACGCTAACTGGCACCTCGCCCACAACCAGTGGTCCAGCAACGGTCACTTTCCAGGCTGATTTTGGCCAGGGGCTCCAGCCCATGACTCTCAACCTGGGCAGCTTTGGTGTCTCCGGCGGGCTCACGCAATTCGCCGCGACAGGCGGCAGCGGTCTCAGCGTGAACAGCTTCGAACAGGACGGTATCCCGATTGGGGCATTTTCTTCTGTCTCCACGCAGAAAAATGGTGATATCCGGATCAATTACGACAATGGCCAGTCCCGTATTGTGGCGCGCGTGCCCGTGACGGTATTCAAGGATGCGGACAAGCTGCAGCATCTGGACGGCCAAGCCTTCCTGCGCACCACGGAAAGTGGTGAAGCGCGCATTGTCGAAGCCGGTGAAGACGGTGCAGGGCTTCTGTCCACGCGCGCTATTGAGCGTTCGAATGTGGATATCGCGACCGAGTTTTCCAAACTGATTCTGGCACAGCGCGCTTATTCGGCGAATACCAGGATCGTCACCACGGTGGACGAGCTTTTGCAAGAAACGCTGAATATGCGGCGCTAAGGCCGCTTGGTACATCATTGATTGGCACTGAGACATGAGCATTGACGCCGCCCTGTTGATCGCACGATCGGGACTGCTGCATACGCAGCGGGCCCTTTCGAATGCGGCCGACAATGTGGCGAATGCCGAAACCGAAGGCTATACGCGCAAACGTATCGTGGGGGAGGCCATCTCCTCAAGCGGTCAAGGCATGGGCGTCCGTAGCCTTGGCCCGATGCGTGAAGTGGATACCGCGCTTACGAATGAAATGAACAAGCGCCGTTCGGCGAAAGCAGCCGCGGAATTGCGGGATAACTTCCTGTCCCGCATCAATGACGCGCATGGTGACCCAGCAAAGGGTGAGGCGCTTGGTGATCTGGTCTCCAAACTGCGCACCGGCTTTGTCGAACTCCGGGCCGACCCCTCTCAGGTGGTCAAACAACAGACCATTGTGCTGAATGCCGCCCAAAACCTTGTGACGCGCTTCAATGATGTCTCAAGGGTCGTCGTGGAAGCCCGCCAAGCCGCGCATGATGGCATTGTGCAGCAAGTCGCACAGGTCAATTCAACACTTCGTGAGATCAGTGTGCTGAGAGACAACCTTGTGGAGCGTACCGGTGCTGGTACGCCCTCAGCCGATGTTGAGGATAAGCTTGATGTCGCACTTACCCGGCTAAGTGATCTGCTTGAAGTAAAGCCCATCCGCCAGGCCAATGGTGGCCTTCTGCTTCTGGGCGCGGGCGGCATCACCATTCCGATCCAGAAAGAAGGTGATGTCTTCTCGGTACCGGGCGCGGTCATTTCGCCGGCCAGTTTTTATGGCGGGTCGGGTACGATTCCGGCCATCATGATGGGTGGCATTGATGTAACGCGCCAATTGATCGGTGGAAAGCTGGGGGAGTCCATCACGCTTCGTGATCAGACCCTGCCCCGCTATCAGGCAGAGCTTGACGTCGCGGCCGCCGAACTTGCTGACCGTTTTGAGGAAGTGGGCCTGAGGCTTTTCACGGACCCTTCGGGGACACCCCCGGACTATAGCGGTCCTGATCCTAACCTTGCCTATGCAGGTAGCGCTCAAATCGGCTTTGCCAATCGGATTGAGATCAATCCAAAGGTGCGCTCGGATGTTAGAATGCTGCGCGATGGCACGCATGATACACCCGGGTTCACCAAAAATCCCGTTGGTGGCCCGGCCGGCTTCGTTACCCTGATTGACCGCATTCTCAGCTTTACCTACGGTGAGACGGATGCTTCCGGCGCAAGTTGGGGTGGTTTTGCGACGAGCGGTCTCGGCCCGGATGGGACGCTTTCCAGCCCCTTCGGTTCGCCGCGTACCATTGAAGATTATAGCGCGTTGGTCACGGCCTCCCAAACCGCGGACAGCGCGGCTGCCGCCAGCGCACTTGAAACAGCCAAGCAGTTCAGTGAGGGGCTGGAGGCACGATTCACGCGCGAATCCAGGGTGGATGTGGATAGTGAAATGGCGTCTCTGATTCAGCTGCAGAATGCCTATGCCGCCAATGCGCGGGTCATGACTACGGCGCAGAGCATGTGGACCACTCTTTTTGAATCGGTACGGTAAGCCATGTCCAATATCAGTCTGACCGCACGGCTCAATCTCAATGCAATCCAGTTGCGTGAGCGAATCACGAATCTTGGGGAACAGATTTCGACCGGCCGCAAGGGCAATACCTATGCGGCGGTTGGCGCAGATGCGCCGAAGGCCATGGATCTGCGCAGCGAAATCGGTCGGCGTGAGACCTTCCAAAGCACGATCGAACAGACCCTGTCCAAAATCAAGGTTTCTCAGGACGTCCTGGATAGGATTGGCGTCATCGCGCAGAAGTTCACGGCGGGTACAGCGAAGCTATTGGGCGCCGCCAAGCCCGAGGAAATTCAGATTCAAGCCGCCCAAGCCAAAGCTGCCATGGTCGAGGTTGCGAACCTGTTGAACGAGCAGCTGAATGGCGAATACCTGTTCGGCGGTTCTGATTCCAGCAACCCGCCAATTCCAAACCCACAGACAATCGCCACCAAACCCGGCGGCATGGGTGCGGCGATCATAACCGCTGTTGGTACGCTCAGTGGCTCGAATGTGGCCGCGGTCCTAGCTGACACAAAGTCATTGGCGCAATCCAATGGTGAAACCGTTACACCTTTTTCGGATTTTCTCCGTACCACTAATTGGGCGACTTCAGCTCCATATTCAGTGGGAGATCTGGTTGTAAACAACGGAAATACATATCGTGTTGTAACAGCAGGTGTTTCGGCTGCGGCTGGTGGGCCGACCGGTACCACCGCTGGAATCCCCGATGGTACCGTCACATGGGACTGGGTAAAGGCGGGGAGTACAGCCGGCGCCACAGAAGCGCGAACCAATATCCTCGGTAATGACAATGACCGCGTTGAATATGGCATTCATGCCAACCGCAACGCGGCTATCGTGAGCACGGGGGAGACGACCGGGTCATGGGCCCGTGACCTGCTGCGTGGCCTGGCCAGCATTGCAGGCTTGACGCCTGACAAGGCTCAGCTAGGCAATGACTACACGACCTTTGTCACCACGGTCCGCAGGGGGCTTGAATCCAGCGTAGATGCCTTGGCCCTAGAGCGAGGCTCACTTGGCGTGAACGAGACGCGACTGCAGAGCATGGCATCACGGCACGAAAGCGTCAGCACAAGCCTGACGCTCCAGCTCAGCAATCTTGAAGAAGTGGATATGGCTAAAACTATCACTTCCTTCCAGACGACACAGAGCCAGCTTGAAGCTTCCTATCGTGCCCTTGCTATCTCTCAGCAATTGAGTCTGACACGCTTCCTCTGAGCTGAGGGGCATTCCATATCCTTGCGCTGAAGAATATCTTTCGCCCCCTGGCCGCAAGCTGCCAGGGAACGCCCCCTCTGGCCCAAACCGCGTGAGAGGCATTCACCAAGGCTTTCATATTTTTTTGTCTTTAAGGCGAAATATCTGCCCCGCTGAAGCAACCTTCGGGTGATGAAGATGAGAAAATCGCTAGGTTTTTCTTGACGCAATCTGCTGAGCCAAGAAACTTTCCAGGCGCAAACGCGATTGTCCAAGTTCAGGAAGATATTAAACCGTTAATTCAGAAAAAACATCGGCATTTACGGGTTTTTTCAGCGATGATTCAATTCTTTCCGACATCATGCCCTGGTCCGCAAGAAGCGGATGCAACCAGACCTTTCTGCCACCTTAGTAGGGGCGAAGGTGATGATGTGAAAGGGGAATACCCCAATGTCTATGAATTCCGTGAATACCAATATCGGCTCCCAAGTGGCGCTTCAGTCGCTGAACCGGACTTCTGATCAGCTTTCTGTCGTCCAGAAGCGCATTTCCACCGGCTTTCGCGTTGCTGACGCGAAGGATGATGGTGGCGCTTTCGCGGTCGCGCAATCCGTCCGCGCTGATGTCAGCGGTCTGACGGCAGCCAATGAACAGCTTGGCGGCACCAAGGGCGTTCTGGAAACCACTTTCGCGGCGCTCGGCAAGGTTTCCGAAAGCATGGTTAAGGTTCGCGAAACCTTGACGCGCCTGGCCGACGGCACGATCAATGACAGCCAGCGCGCGCAGTATGAAGCGCAGTACACTGCGCTGCGGACGCAGATGGAGAACTTCATTTCCGACGCCACCTACAATGGACGCACCCTGCTCTCCACTGATACTGCCGCTGGCGGGGGCGATATCACTGCCGTTCGCAACGAATCCGGTGGCACCTTCACTGTCGCTGCGATTGATGGCGCGGGGAGCCTTCTGGTGGCCACAGCGCCGGCAGATGCGGCCGCGGCGCAGACGGCCTTGGCTGATGGTGGGGACTTCGAAACCGTCGAATCCGCCGTCGCTGACGCGCTGAACCAGTTTGGTTCTGACAGCAACTATATTGATAGTCAGATCCGCTACAACAAGGACAAGGTGGACGCCATGGAAGGTGGTCTCGGCGCCTTGGTTGACGCTGACTTGGCCAAGGAAAGTGCCAAATTGCAGTCGCTGCAGATCAGGCAGCAGCTGGGTACCCAGGCGATGTCTATCGCCAATCAGTCTCCGCAGACCCTGCTGAGCCTGTTCCGCTAATTGCTTCGGCGGCCTCGCACCTGGCGGGGCCGCCTTTTTCTTCGGGAGACAAAAATGTCCACCCTTGTTCTTGAATTACGCCAAGGCGACATGATGATCGTCAATGGCGCGCCCATCCGCTTCCGTAATCGCGCCCGCATCGAACTCACCGCGCGCGCACGCTTCCTGTTCGGCAAGCAATTGATGACGCCAGACATGGCCAATTCACCCGCGCGGCGCATCTACTTCGCCCTACAAACCGCCTATATCGGCGACCATGATGAGCGGAAAATTGGCCTCGATCTGGCGCGCAGCCTCATCACCGAGTTTGAGGAGGCGACCACATCCGGGATGGTTCGCGATCTTCTTGATCGGGCGCTCAAGGCTGCCGAGGCAGACCAATGCTACCAGGCGCTGAAACTCGCACGCCGTGTGATGCGCCATGAGGAAGTTGTGCTCGGCCTGAGCCCTGTAGCCTCGGTATCAGTGGCGGAGGATGTGGCATGAACATGATGCATGCCCGCCGCGCCTATCAAATGACGCGCCAGGCGATGGACCCGCGGGAACAGGAAGCGGATGTCTTCCGCCGCGTCACAGGTGCGTTGAAAGCCGCGCTGGAGAAGGATGGCATCGCACGCGCGCGCGCCATTGCCGATAATAGGCGGCTTTGGATTGCCTTGGATGCGTCGCTGCGTCACCCGGCCAATCAATTGCCTCAGGACACGAAGGTAACCATGATCCAAGTGGGGCGCACCGTGATGCGGGAGATGGAGAATCCTGCACCTGATCTCGCGTTTCTTATAGAGATCAATGAGCAATTGACGTCAGGGCTGCGATAAGGATTAAGACAGCGCTGTTTCGCACCTCTGCCTTGGCGTGGTATCGACTGCGTCATGAATGCCGATGCCATCATCCTTGGAATCGAGAGCAGCTGCGATGAAACCGCTGCCGCGGTGATGCGCGCGGATGGCACCATTTTGGCCGAGGCCGTCTTCAGCCAATTGAAGGAACATGCGGCCTTTGGCGGTGTGGTGCCCGAAATTGCCGCGCGGGCGCATTTGCAGCATCTGCCAGGGCTTGTTGCGGGCGTCATGGCAAAGGCCGGCATCGGTTACACTGACCTTCACGCGGTGGCTGCGACCACGGGCCCCGGGCTGATCGGCGGGCTGATCATCGGCGCTTCCTTCGCCAAAGGGGTGGCGCTGGCCCATCGCCTGCCCTTCATTGCCATTAATCACCTGGAAGCCCATGCGCTGACGGTGCGCCTGCCCGGCCTCATGCCCGGCGGGGCGCCGGCTTTCCCCTATTTGCTGCTGTTGCTGTCGGGCGGGCATTGCCAATGCGTTTTGGTCGAAGGGCTTGGCCGGTACCAGCGCCTTGGCAACACGCTTGATGACGCGGTGGGGGAGGCTTTTGACAAGGCAGCCAAGCTGCTTGGCCTGCCCTGGCCAGGCGGGCCGCATTTGGAGCGGTTGGCTGGCAGTGGCGATCCCGCTGCGGTGCACCTGCCGCGGCCGCTTATGGGGCGAGCGGGCTGCGATTTTTCCTTCTCCGGCCTCAAGACTGCTGTGGCGCGTGCTGTTGCCCAGGGGCAAGCTCAACGAGAGGATATCGCCGCCAGCTTCCAGGCTGCCGTTGCGGCGGTGCTGGCGGATCGCGCCGCCCATGCGCTGGAGATGGCGCCGGGGGTGACAGCGCTGGTGGTGGCTGGCGGGGTCGCCGCCAATGGCGCGGTGCGTCTGGCCCTTGATGGGGTGGCCAAGGCCCGGGGCCTTCCCATGTTGGCGCCACCGCTGCGCCTATGCACCGATAATGCCGTGATGGTGGCCTGGGCGGGGGTTGAGCGACTGCGGTCTGGCGTCAGCGATTCGCTAGCTTTCAATCCGCGCCCACGCTGGCCGCTGACCGAACTTGTGCCGCTGGCCGAAGCTGGCGCTTAACGCTTCAATACCGCCCGCCCGGCATAGCGCGCCGCCGGGCCAAGCCCTTGTTCAATGCGGATCAGCTGATTGTATTTCGCAAGGCGGTCAGACCGTGACAGCGACCCGGTCTTGATCTGCCCGCAATTGGTGGCAACCGCCAAATCCGCGATGGTTGCATCCTCGCTCTCGCCGGAACGGTGGCTCATCACCGCGCGGTAGCCGGCGCGATGGGCCATCTCAACCGCTTCCAGCGTTTCGGTCAGTGTGCCGATCTGGTTCACCTTCACCAGAATCGCATTCGCCGTCGCCGTTTCAATGCCCTGGCGCAGGCGTTCGGGGTTGGTCACGAAAAGATCATCACCCACCAGCTGCACCTTGGCGCCGATGCGGTCCGTCAGCAGCTTCCAGCCGGCCCAATCATCTTCCGAACAGCCATCTTCAATCGAAACAATCGGCCATTTCGCGGTGAGCGCGGCCAAATACTCCACCATGCCGGCGGGATCCAGCTTCTTGCCCTCACCTTCCAGGGCATAGACACCGTCATGGAAGAATTCGGTGGCGGCGCAATCAAGCGCGAAGACCACGTCTTCCCCAGGGCGATGCCCCGCCGCTTCGCAGGCCTTGGTGATGAAGGCCAAAGCCTCATCCGCGCTTTTCAGATTGGGGGCGAAGCCGCCCTCATCACCGACATTGGTGGAATGCCCGGCATCATGCAGCGCCTTCTTCAGCGCCATGAAAACTTCCGAGCCGATCCGCACCGCATCGGCAATCGTGCCGGCGGCGACCGGCATGATCATGAATTCCTGAATATCGATCGGGTTATCGGCATGCTTGCCGCCATTGACGATATTCATCATGGGCACCGGCAGGGTGCGGGCGAAGACGCCGCCGACATGGCGATAGAGCGGTATGTTCAAATCCGCCGCCGCCGCTTTGGCCACAGCCAGAGACACCGCCAGCATCGCATTGGCACCCAGCCGCGCCTTATTGGGCGTGCCATCCAATTCGATCATCGTCTCATCAATCTTGATCTGATCGAGCGGATCGAGGCCGGAAATAGCATCGAAGATCTCGCCTTCAACGCTCGCCACCGCCTTCAGCACGCCCTTGCCGCCATAGCGGGCCTTGTCGCCATCACGGAGTTCCACCGCTTCATGCGCGCCAGTGGAAGCGCCAGAGGGCACAATGGCATGGCCGCGGGCGCCGGTATCCAGCACCACCTCGGCCTCCACGGTTGGGTTCCCGCGCGAATCCAGCACTTCGCGGGCGATGATGTCAGCAATGGCGGCCATGGGGTGTAATTCCGGTTGCAGGGGGTTGCGGCGGTTGGCTACACCGGCCAGCCCGGGGCGCCAAGACCCCGTTCCCTAAGGGGCGCCCAGGGGCTATGCCTTGCCGGACGTCGAGAAAGGACCCCGTTCATGCTGGATCGCCCGCACCCCACCCCGGCCGCCCCTTCGGCAGACCCCTTCGCACTCGCCAAGGCGTTGTCTGGCTTGCATTTCATTGGCGGCGCTTATGTGCCCGCACGTACCGGCAAGACCTTCGCGGTGGTGAACCCGGCCACCGGCATTGAAGTGGCCCGCGCGGCGGAAGGCGATGCGGCGGATGTGGATGCGGCGGTCACCAATGCTGCCAAGGCGCAGAAGGAATGGGCCAAGATGCCGGCGAGGAAGCGCGGCGCCCTGGTGCATCAATGCGCCGCCCTACTGAAGGAACATGTGGATGAATTGGGCCGGCTGATTGCGCTTGAAACCGGCAAGGCTTTGCGCACGGAAAGCCGCGTGGAAGCCAATGTTGTCGCCGATGTTTTCGAATTCTTCGGTGGCCTCGGCAGCGAATTGAAGGGCGAAAGCGTGCCCTTCGCGCCCAATGTGCTGTCGGTCACGGTGCGTGAGCCTCTCGGCGTGGTGGGCGCCATCATTCCCTGGAATGTGCCGATGCTGCTGATGGCGCTGAAAGTGGCGCCGGCGCTGGTGGCGGGCAATGCGGTGGTGGTGAAAAGCGCGGAAGAAGCGCCGCTGGCCGTGCTGCGCATTTGCGAAATCATGAACCGCGTGCTGCCGCCAGGTGTCTTCAATATGGTGAGCGGCTTTGGCCCGGAATGCGGCGCGCCGCTGGTGGCGCATCCGCTGGTGAAGAAAGTGACCTTCACCGGGTCGGTTGAGACGGGCAAGATTGTCTACCGCGCCGCGGCTGAAAAGCTTATCCCCGTCACGCTGGAATTGGGCGGCAAAAGCCCGATGATCGTTTTTGCTGATTGCGATTTCGACAAGACGGTTTCTGGCGCGCTGACGTCCATGCGCTTCACGCGCCAGGGGCAAAGCTGTACCGCGGCATCGCGCATTTATGTCGAACGGCCGATTTTTGACCGCTTCGTCACCGCCATGAAGGATGCGGTGAATGGCATGGTGATGGGCGATCCCCTGGATGAGAAGACGGATATCGGCACCATCATCAGCCAGGGCCAATTCGACAAGGTGAAGGGCTTCATTGCCGAAGGCACGGCCACCGCCGGCGCCACCGCGCATGTCTGCAGCCGCATGCCGGAAGACGCCGCCCTGAAGAAGGGCCTATTCCTGCAGCCGGTGATCTTCACGGGGCTCACGCGCGAAAGCCGCCTGGTGCAGGAAGAAATCTTTGGCCCGGTGACGGTGATCCAGCCCTTTGATGACCCAGAAGCGGTGCTGGCCGAGGCGAATGATTCCGTCTACGGCCTGGCCGCCAGCCTTTGGACGAATAATTTGAAGGTCGGGCTTGATCTGGCGCATCGGCTGGAAGCGGGCCTGGTGCAGATCAACCAAAATCTGGTGGTGCAGGCCAATCTTTCCTATGGTGGCGTGAAGCAATCCGGCCTGGGCAAGGAAGCGTCACTGGAAGCCATGCTGGAACATTTCACCCATAAGAAGACCATTATGGTGAATATGGGCTGAGCATTTTCAAGCCAAGTGGAACCACTTGGCGACTCGGAAAATGCGATCAAACTAAGCATTTTCAAGCCAAGTGGTATCACTTGGCGGCTCGGAAAATGCGATCAAACTAAGCATTTTCAAGCCAAATGGTATCACTTGGCGGCTCGGAAAATGCGATCAAACTAAGCATTTTCAAGCCAAGTGGTAACACTTGGCGGCTCGGAAAATGCGATCAAACTAAGCATTTTCAAGCCAAGTGGTAACACTTGGCGGCTCGGAAAATGCGATCAAACAAAGGCCAAGAGGAGCAGATCATGGGGCGTTGGTTTGTGGCGGCTTTGCTATTGGCGGGATTGGCAGGCTGTGCGCAGCCGCCGCCAGAACCCCCGCCCACTCCTGAACCGCCCGGACCTGGCCTGGTTGGCTGGCGTTCCATTGGCTTCAGCAATGAATTGTTTGAAAGCGGCTATGTGCAGGAACGCGAATTGAATATCTCAGGTCCCGTGCGGCGGGCCTGGATCATGCTCAATCTGCGGGAATCGATCCCCATTCCAGAAACGGGTGGTCGGGCGCTTTCGGTGCGTTTCATTGGTGAGTATCGCTGCGCTGAGCGGCTCTGGCGTCCGCTGGAAGGGGCCTGGTTTGCGCGGCGCAATGCGCAGCAGCCCGTGCACGCGGAACGCCCACGCCGGAGTGGGTTCCGCAATGCTGCGCCGGGGACGCTGGATGGGGCGTTTTTGGATGCGGCGTGTGGGCTGTGAGGGGCGGGATCCACATGTCATCTTCATATGAAAGACCGCATGATGGCGCGTAAATTTGCGGTTGGTCATGTGACAAAAAATATTTTCAGATTTTTAGCCAGGCCATGGCTTTTCAGTGACAATATGGCGAGACGACTAACCAACTTAGAGGCGAGTTTGCGACGTTTGGAATCATCCCAAACGATCTATCTGGGTGATCATGAAGCATTGACCCGCTTGCATACAGGACATCGAATTTACGTCGATACGCGCGATATGGGCATCGCTTCGCATCTTATGCTTGAAGGGCGTTGGGAACCTTGGATTGAACAGGTACTGATACCTGCCATCAAGCCAGGTATGCGCTTCCTGGATGTTGGCGCCAATTTCGGCTACTATACCTTGCTTGGGGCGGAAATGGTTGGCGCGACTGGCCAAGTCTACGCCTTTGAAGCAAACCCGCTGATTTTCAAGAAACTTGTCAAATCTGTTGCGGTCAACGGCTTCGATGAACGCATCGCCCTTTTCAACGTGGCGGTTCACGATGAATCGAGCGCGATGGAAATCTTCTTTCGCCATGACGCCTCTGGCGGCGGCTGGACCGAAACCGCGAAAGGCGCGCACCCGGCGATGAATGAGGTCATTCCAATACGCGGCGAGTCTTTGGACAGGCTCCTGGCCGATGTGCCCAAGGTAGATATCATAAAGATTGATGTTGAAGGCGCCGAACCACGGGTACTTGCTGGCGCGAAAAATTTGCTGGCTCGGTCAAAGAATTTGACAATCATTCTGGAATTCGATTCACGAAGATTGATGGCGCAAACGCCAGAGAACTACCTTCAGGGATTTGAAGCGCAAGGCTTTTCCATCGCTATTGCTGAACCCGCGGGTCTTACCGGGAAGCTTTCAGCATCCGAGTGTCTTGCGCGGTTGAATGGTACAGTGAATTATCTGATGCTCACGCGCTAACTTTGGCACTAGCGTATCCTGACGTGGCGTCTCAATCATACTCACCAAATAAGTTGTATCGGGTCTCTCTCAGGATTTTTGGGGCCGCACCCAGGGCCTCCATGCGACGATAGGCAGCCAGCGATTCCTTGATCCGCTTCTGTCGGCGCAATGTGTCGCACAAGCCCTGCCATGCTGGTATAAAGTCAGGATTGGTTATCAAGATCGATTTGAGTAACTCTTCTGCCTTATCCAATGCCCCAGATCCGGTTAAGGCCTGAGCGTATTTCACGACGATTTTGGGTTCCCTTGGTTCCTGTGAAAGGAGTTTCTCAAGCACCGTTATCGCCTGAGACCAGCGATTTAGTCGCATTAGGGCCCCAATGATGGCATCTGCTAACACGGGGGCAGGTTGAGGCAGTCCCAGCGTTTCGGCCAATGAAGCGGCAATGGTGTCTTGGCGCGCGCCTTGCCTCAATAACACTTCCGCAAGCAGAGACGGCATCTCAACAATGTCAGGCCGACTGATCGCGCCTTTTTTGGCAAATTCGAAGGCTTCTGGGAGACGATCAAGTTCAATCAGCGTCTGCACCAAGCCAGTCCAAGCGATTTCAGGCGCATCCGGCCTTTCAATCGCCAATTGGTAGCCTCGGACCGCAAGTTCGTGCTGGGACAAGATGCGCGCCGTCCGGCCCAATTGCATCAGAAGGAAAGCATCGCCGGGCAGGCGTTCACAGGCCTTCACCAATTCCCTCAAGGCCTCATTTTGGCGCTCATCGGCCCAAAGAGCACTTACCAAGGTCCAGTGAGACGCGCTCAATGATGAGTCTTTGGCAAGGGCACTACGCGCCGTTCCCGCTGCCTCCACATTGCGCCCTTCCGCCAGCAGAAAACTCGCCTGCTGCTGTAGCATCACCGCCGATCCCGGAAACTGTTCCACCGCGCGCGCGGCCGCCGCACTTCCCACTGCGTAGCGCTTGGCCATCCACAATCCGCTCAGCAGCCCCAGATGCAGCGCCTCGCGCTCCGGCGCCAAGTCACGGGCGGCCTGATAGGCATCAATGGCTTCCGGATAATCCTGTACCTGCACCGCCTGATGCCCGCGCCTGGCTTGCAAGGCGACGCTTCCCGGCATGGCGAAGCAGGCTTCGCGCAGCGCCTCCCTGGCGTCGGCGGCGCGTTCCTGGCGGACCAGCGCATCGGTCAGGACAATCCAGGCCTCTTCCTTCTGCGCATCACTCGCCTCAGCCAGCAATGCCTCGCGCGCCGCGGCCTCGGCTTCCAGCAGGGCGCCGGCGGCCAGCAGGCTTTTCGCGCGCTCTGCCTGAAATTCAGCCTCATTAGGCCAAAGCGCCATCGCCTGAGCGGCCAGGGCCGCGGCTTCGTGGAACTGACGCGCTTGCCAAAGCTCCGCCAGGGCGGCCTTGGCTTGCGCCGGTTCTTCAAGCTCAGGATTTCCAGATGCCACCATGCGCCTCAAGCCTTGGGGATAGCCCATGCCAGAGAGTTGATAACACGGATTGCTTGCCACAAGTTGAAGGGGGTTGGGCACCGCCAGGCAGCGCTGATTTTCAGGCGGGTATTGCAAGTGACATCCCCGGCGAGAGGAGACGACAAACCTACACCATAACCCATTGAAAAGACGAAGAAAAAATCCGTCGAAATCAGCATAGAAAAAGCTTTGTGGTACATTTCGTGACACAAGATTGTGCAGCACGCAAGCTTCATGGTTGTCAGCGCGATGGCGGTTACCCACGCCTGGACGGCAGAGGGCTGGCTCTACGTCGCCGCCGTGCTGGATCTGTCTTCCCGGCGCGTCGTCGGCTGGTCCATGAAGGCAGAACGTGATGCGTTACTGGTCGTGGACGCGTTGATGATGGCCGTCTGGCGGCACGGAGAGGCCGACGCACTCCTTCATCACTCGGACCAGGGATCGCAATACACCAGCGAGCAGGGCACGCCCGCGGAAGCCGAAGAACGCTACTTTCCCTCACTGGATCAAACAGCCATGGCAGCGTAACTTAAATGAAACAGCCTCCCACAAACCCGGGGCGGTTCAGTAGGGGCCGATGGTCGGCGCCCGCAACCGGATGTCCGCAGAAGCGCATCGGGCGCTTGCGCTGCTTTGGGGGCTCCGCGCCCAACGCGCTTGCGAAGGACAGTACCAGCCACTATCACCCATCCAGGCTCTCTTCATGAATGAGGGGCTCAAGGGGGGCAGGTCACAATTCAATGTGTGGACTATACGCGTCAATTGGACTCGCCCCAGATCCAGCCCGTTTGGACATGGTCGCCCATCGCGGTCCTGATGGGCGCGGTTGGCAGGAATTCGCTTCTCCTTCCGGCATTCTGTGTCTGGGACACCGCCGTCTGGCCATTATAGGCCTAGATGAATCCGGGGCTCAGCCCATGACCGAGGAGTCCCGGCGGTGGCATATTGTCTTCAATGGCGAGATTTATAACTACAAGGAATTGCGCGGTGACCTTGAAGCGCTAGGCGAGAGATTCCGCACTGCCACCGATACCGAGGTCCTGTTGCGCGCATTGGCCTTTTGGGGACCCGAAGCGGCACTACCACGTCTGAGGGGCATGTTTGCGTTTGTGCTTTGGGACGATTTGGAAAAACGTCTCTTTGCGGCGCGGGATCGCTTCGGCATTAAGCCCCTATACTTTGCCCGAGCGCAGGGCGGTGGCCTTGCCTTCGGCTCGGAGATCAAACAGGTCATCGGTCTGCCCGGCCTACCAGCCCGCATGAATCTAGCCCGTATTCATGATTTTCTGCTCTGGGGCATTGCCGACCACACGGCAGAGACGATGTTTGATGGCGTTCGGCAATTGCGTGGTGGGGAATGCCTGGTGGTGCAGACCGCTTCCTCGGGACCAGCAGAGTTAAGGGTCCGGCGCTGGTACCCCCTCCGCAGCGCTGATCCCATGCTCGTCCTGGACGAGGCAGAAGCAGGGGATCGTTTCCGCGATTTGCTAACAGAAGCCGTGCGTCTGCATCTCCGATCGGATGTGCCTTTCGGATCCTGCCTTTCCGGCGGCCTCGACTCCTCATCCATCGTATGTCTGATGGCGCGCGAATTGGGTGGCGCGGGCAAGCCCCGCACGGTCTCAGCCTGTTTCGCCGAAAAGACGGTCGATGAACGACCTTTTATGGAAGCGGTTGTGGCGGCCTCTGGCAGCCTGCCGCACTGGGTCTTTCCCCGGCCTGAGGATGTCTTTGACCAAGCGTCTGAAATCACTTGGTTTCAGGATGAGCCCTATGGCGGTACCTCGATCCATGCGCAATGGCATGTTTTCCAGGCTGCCCATGATGCGGGTATCAAGGTCATGCTGGACGGCCAGGGGGCGGATGAGCAACTCGCCGGCTATCATTCAGGCTTCGGCCTCTATTTGGCGACCCTGCTACGGCAGGGGCGCGTGGGGCAGGTCGCCGAGACCATCGCGGCGCGCGCACGGGCCGGCGTACCGATTGGTGGGCAGCTTGCCCGGATGGGTGCCCATTTGCTTCCGACTAGGCTGGCCCAGCTTCTCAGGCGACGTCGAGCCATGGGCGCGGATTGGCTGGCAACAGATGCCTTTCGTCCCTTTTCCCTGGCCCCCTCACCGCAGGACCTGGCCGTGGCGGAGTTGGGCCTGCCGCCGGTCACGGATGTAGCTAGTTGGTGCCTCGCTATGACGCATGCCTCCAACCTGCCGATGCTGCTTCATTGGGAGGACCGCAATAGCATGGCGCATTCCATCGAGGCGCGCGTTCCCTTCCTGGATCACCCCCTCGTCGAATTCTCATTAGCGCTTGGAAATACACATAAATTTGTGGGTGCCGACACCAAGCGCGTGCTGCGCCGTGCCATGGATGAGATTTTGCCGCCCTTGGTACGCGACCGCCGAGACAAGCTCGGTTTCGCAACGCCAGAGACTGAGTGGATGCGTGGAAGCTTGAGGGAAGTCGCGCGGAGTGCCGTGGAGGATACCCTTGCTCGCTGGCCGGGCCTCATAGCGCCCAAACCGGCAAGGCAACTCATGCGTCAGGTTCTGGATGGATCTGGCGTGGCCGGTCCGGCTTTGTGGCGGATTGCCAACCTCGGTATTTGGGGGAAGCGCTTCGGGGTATCCGTCTAGCGGCTTAGGCGATTGACTTTCGCGGATTGAAGCTTAGAGAGCGCTTTCGTTTTTATCAGCCCCAGTCAACCGGTGGTTCATTTCCCCTCCAGAGCGGGGGTCTTCAGCGGAGATCACAATGCTGTGCGCTTCTCGAGGGTCAGAGAGAGTGGTCTTCGACCTTGAAGGTTTGATTCGTAAATTTCATGACCGGACGGCAACTATCGGGATTGTTGGCCTTGGGTATGTGGGTATCCCGCTCGCCTTGGCGGCTGTACGCGCTGGCTTTCGTGTCATAGGTGCTGATATTGACGCACCGCGGGTTGCCCAGATCAACCGTGGCGAGAGCTTCATCAAGCACATCCCCGCTGCCGCCATGCAGGAGGCCGTTGGTGCTGGCCGCTTCTCGGCAACCACTGATATGGCGCACCTTGCCGATGCGGATGCGATACTGATCTGTGTGCCAACGCCGCTCACGCGCCATCGCGAACCCGATCTATCCTTTGTCGAGAGCACCACACGCGCCATCGCTCAACATCTGCGCGCGGGGCAGTTGGTGGTTTTGGAATCCACAACCTATCCTGGTACTACCACCGGTGTCATGCGCCCCATCCTTGAGACAGGCGGTCTGAAGAGTGGGCAGGATTTTCTGCTGGCCTTTTCGCCGGAACGAGAAGACCCCGGCAATCCCGATTTTGGCACCGCCAGCATCCCAAAGGTGGTGGGCGGCGACGGTGGAGAAGCACTCAAAGCAGCAGATGCGCTTTATGCACAACTGGTCGTACGCACGGTCCCCGTTTCCTCCCCAGATACGGCGGAGGCAGTCAAGCTTACGGAAAATATCTTCCGGTCAGTCAATATTGCGCTCGTGAATGAATTAAAGGTCATCTATGCCGCAATGGGCATAGATGTTTGGGAAGTGATTGAAGCCGCGAAAACCAAGCCTTTTGGCTTCATGCCCTTCTATCCGGGCCCAGGTCTTGGCGGGCATTGCATCCCCATTGATCCATTCTACTTGACATGGAAAGCCCGGGAGCATGATGTCGCGACGCGATTCATCGAATTGGCAGGCGAAATCAATACTCGTATGCCATATCGTGTTGTCAACATTGTTGCCGAAGCCTTGGACAAATCGAATGGGCGTGGCCTCAAGGATGCGCAGATACTTATCCTTGGTGTGGCCTACAAGAAGAACGTGGATGACATGCGGGAGAGCCCGTCGCTCAAGTTGATTGAATTGCTTGAAGCCCGTGGCGCAAAAGTGAACTTCCATGATCCCTTCATCCCCATTATCCCGCCCACACGCGAGCATGCCGCATTGACGGGCCGTCGATCTCTGCCGCTTTCCGTCGATACGCTCCGCAGGCATGATGTAGCGTTGATTGCGACCGATCATGACGCGGTCGACTACGGACTTCTTGTGGCGCATGCGCGGCTCGTGGTAGACACGCGCAACGCGTGTTCGCGCGCCGGGCTTTCCGGCGGCAACATCGTTAAGGCTTAGGAAGCAGCCGAAGATGGATGTATCGCGCAATACCGCCGAAACGGCAGGCTCTGCCGCCTCCTCGCCCGCCAGGGTGGCTGTAATTGGATGCGGCTATTGGGGCAAAAATCTGGTCCGGAATTTCGCGCAATTGGGTGCGCTCGAAGGACTGGTGGACGCCCACGCGCCAACCGTTGAGGATTTGCGCGCAAAGCACGGCGGTCGCGCCTTGTCGTTCGAAGCGGCCCTTGCTGACCCTGGCATCCAGGCGGTGGCGATCGCCGCGCCGACAGTGGCGCATTTTTCGCTCGCCAAACAGGCTCTGGAAGCTGGCAAGCACGTTTTTGTCGAAAAGCCATTATCTCTCGCCGTGTCTGAGGCCGAACAGCTTTGCGTCATCGCTGAGCGCTTGGATCGTCGGCTTATGGTTGGCCATTTGCTCCAATACCATTCCGTGTTTCTCGCCCTCAAGGCGCTGGTCCGGGAGGGGCGGCTTGGGCGCCTGCAATATGTCTATTCGAATCGATTGAATCTCGGGAAGATACGGCGTGAGGAGGACATATTATGGTCCTTCGCGCCGCATGATCTTTCTATGATCCTGTCGCTCATTGGCAGTGAACCAGACCGCGTGGAGTGCTCTGGCGGCTATTTTCTCCACCAGCAGGTCGCCGACGTGACCACGACTCATATGGCGTTCCCAGGTGGTGAGCAGGCGCATGTTTTCGTGTCTTGGCTGCATCCGTTCAAGGAACAAAAGCTCGTAGTCGTGGGCAGTGACGCCATGGCGGTATTCGACGATGGGGAAGTCTGGGATCGGAAGTTGCTGCTATACCCGCATCGCGTCGAATGGCGTGATAATCTGCCCGTTCCCTCGAAGGCCGAGGCGGAGCCCATCACAGTGCCTCAGGCCGAACCGCTGCGGCAGGAATGCCAGCACTTTCTGGATTGCATAGCGAGCGGCGCAACACCGCGCACCGATGGTCGTGAAGGGGTGCGCGTACTGCGCGTTCTGGCGAGGGCAAGTACGGCCCTTACGGAAGCGCGAAATCAAGCCCCTAAAGGTCCAGCGGATCATGCCAAGCCGGTCGCGCCATTGCAGGCCCGTGTAGTCGGGACGCATCAGGGCGTTAAGATCCACGAAAGCGCCTATGTAGATGCGGGCGTGACAATTGGTGAGGGTACCTCCATTTGGCATTTCAGCCATATTTTGGGCGCGGTGACGATCGGCAAGAAATGCAGCATTGGCCAAAATGTCGTGATTGGCCCCAAGGTGACCATTGGCGATAGCGTAAAACTGCAGAACAACGTGTCAGTCTATGAGGGCGTGACGCTTGAGGATGGCGTCTTCTGCGGCCCATCCTGTGTTTTCACCAATGTCATGAACCCGCGCGCGGAAATCGTCCGTAAGTCCGAATATCGGACCACCCTCGTGAAGCGCGGCACGACCATTGGCGCAAATGCAACGATTGTCTGCGGTCATACTCTTGGTGCTTACAGCTTCATCGCCGCCGGTGCGGTTGTGACCGCAGATGTGCCGGCTTTCGCATTGATGGCCGGTGTGCCGGCCAAGCGCATCGGCTGGATGAGCCGTGCCGGAGGCCGACTCGGGCCCGATCTTATCTGCCCGATCAGCGGCGCCCGCTATCGGCAAACCAGCCCTGAATCCATCGAGGAGATCGAATGATGTCCGATTCAATAGCCTTTATCGACCTTGCTGCGCAGCGGCGGCGTGTTGGCAGCCGGATGGATGAAGCCATTCTCAGGGTGGTCAACCATGGTGGCTACATCATGGGGCCAGAGGTCAAGCAATTCGAAGCCGACCTTTCCGCTTTTTGTGGTGCCAAGCACGTTATTTCCTGCGCGAATGGCACGGATGCGCTTGCGTTGGTCCTAATGGCAAAAAGTGTCAAGCCAGGTCAGGCGATCCTGTGCCCAAGCTTCACCTTCGCCGCGACAGCCGAAGTTGTTGCCTGGCTTGGGGCAGTGCCGATCTTCGTGGATTGCCTGCCTGAAACCTTCAATATGGATCCAGCCAGCCTGGAGTTCGGTATAAATACGGCGCGTCAGCTTGGCTTGAAGCCTGTAGGTGTCATACCCGTGGATCTTTTCGGGCAGCCAGCGGATTACGACGCGATAGAAGCGATTTGCGCACGTGAGGATTTGTGGATTCTTTGCGATGCAGCACAAAGCTTCGGCGCAAGCTATCGTGGCCGCAAGCTTGGCACGATTGGTGCGGCGACCTCCACCAGCTTTTTCCCGGCCAAGCCGCTTGGTTGCTATGGCGATGGGGGGGCGGTTTTCACCAATGATGATGAACTTGCCGCCATCATGCGGTCCCTCCGTGTCCATGGCCAGGGCAGCGATAAATACGACAATGTTCGCATCGGCATGAATGGACGGCTTGATACCATGCAGGCTGCGGTCCTGATCGAGAAGCTCAAAATCTTCCCCGATGAGATCGCCGCACGCGACCGAGTGGCGAAGCGTTACAATGAAATGCTTGGCGATGTAGTGGCGGTGCCCGTAGTGGCGGAAGGCAATACGTCGGTTTGGGCGCAATATACGATGCGCGTGCCGAACCGTGATGCTTTGGCTGCTGCGCTGAAGGCGAAAGGCGTCCCAACCGCGATTTATTATCCGAAGCCGCTGCATCAGCAGACCGCCTATAGCAAGTTCCCCTGCGCCGGGAATGGGGTACCCGTATCCGAGCGTTTGGCCGGTGAAGTGCTGAGCCTGCCGATGCATCCTTATCTTGAGGAAGCGGTTCAGGATCGGATCATTGCGGCGGTTCGCGAGGCTCTCGGTGCGGAAACGCGCTCGCAAGCAGCGGAATGACTCCAAGGGGCCCTCGGAGCACCAAAGCTATCGAGTATACGGATTTGCGCCTGGTCAATGGATACTATTGACCTTCGGCGTAGCTCCCCCGGCGAGGTTTCTCCCAGGCTTCGGTGGCATGATGGGGTCCATAGCACCTGTTCGACGACTGCTGGAGTAGTCTGACCATCATGGAAACTGAGCGCGTGGTGGTTCTTTCCTTCTCTCGCCTCGCGCGCGACAGGCGGGTTCAGCGGCAATGCGCAGCACTTGCGGATCGCGGCGAATTGGCGCTCGTGCTTGGCTATGCGGATGATCAAGATAGCATTCCTTACCCGTTTAAGAGCTATGAATCTCCGACACCAAGCCTGTCCCACCGCCTATCGACAGTGGCGCGACAATTGCCCGCTTGGTTTGGAACACGGGCGGCAACACTTGGCTTCTGGCTGGCTGAGCGCCACCGATGGGCGCTTAATGGCCTGAAGGATGCTGCACCAACGCGGATAGTGGCGAATGACTGGCCAGCATTGGTTGTGGCAGCCAGCTACAAGCGCCTCGTACCAAGTGTTCGCATACATTATGACACGCATGAGTTTGCCGCGCTTGAGTTTGACGAAAGCCTTTGGTGGCGTATTGTCTATAAACCTTTCGTTCAGCGGCTTGAAGCGGCGCATATCGGTGCGGCAGATGTGATTTCCACCGTCGGTACGCGGCTTGCCGAGGCACTGCAGCAGCATCACCAATTACCGAGAACGCCCGTAGTGATCCGAAATGTTCCTGATCGTGTTCAGGTCGAAGAGTCTCCGGCCGCTTGGCCGCTGCGTCTGCTGTATCATGGCCATATCCTGCCTGGTCGCGGTTTGGAGGCATTGATTGACAGCATCCCCTTGTGGAAGCTTCCACATCAACTGATCATCCGCGGCGATGCGCAACCCGGTTACCTGGCCGCCCTGCGCCAGCGCCCCGCAATGCTTCATGGGCCCTGTCGTGTGAGTTTTGAGCCTGCGGTACCTCCTGATCAGGTGATACCGGTGGCCGCAGCCAATTCCGATCTTGGTGTTTTCGTGACAACCCTTGATACACCGCAACGCCATCTCACCATGCCCAACAAGCTGTTCGAGTATATTGGCGCGGGTCTGGCCGTTTTGGTCTCACCTGCCGCCGATATGCGTGCCCTGGTTGAGACCCATGGTGTCGGGCTGGTTTCGGCAGATGCGGGTCCAAAAGCGATCGCGGCGGCGCTGAACAGCTTGGGTTTGGCATCGGTTGAACAGTTTCGAATGGCAGCCCGCAAGGCCGCAAGGGAATTGTGCTGGGAAGTCGAGCGCGATGTCTTCAACGCCCTGCAGGATAGCCTGCTGAAGGCGAATTTCTTGGCGACGCGAGAGGACGAAGCCTTCAGGAAGGATCGCCGGGATGACCAGTAGCCTTGGGGTTACGGCGAGGGAGGTCGTTGCCCGTCCGGGGTCGAAGCCAAGGCTCCTTTCCGTCAGTGTCGAAGAAGTTACACTTGGCTCCGCCGCGCGAACTCATGTGCTTGAACTGGCCGCCGCTCTCAGGCGCCAGGGAGCTTTTGTTGAGGTGGCGGCGCCGCCTGATAATGGCCCTGTTAGGCGAAACATCGCGCTGCGCCTTTGGCGGATTGCTGCCACAATGCGACGGGCGGCAAAGCAGCTTTCAGGGCATGACATTCTTTACCTGCGCGCTCATCCTTTGCTGTGGCCCCTCGCACGCTTGGCGAAGGCGCGGGGTCTCCAGGTCATCCAGGAAGTGAATGGGCGTGAGGCTGACATCTTTGTCACACACCGTTGGGCGAGGCCTTTGGCCTCCCTGCTGATTTCGCTTCAACGCGCTCAGTATCGCGACGCTACGGCCATCGCTGCAGTGACGCAAGGGCTCGTAGAGTGGTTGCGTAGCTTGCCGGGAACTTCGAAGCAGATCGGCTGCGTTGCAAATGGTGTCAATATTGACCTTTTCTCCCCAGGTCTACCCCGCCATCCGGATTCGCCGATGACCCCCTACGTGATATTTTTCGGGGGTTTTCACCCTTGGCATGGGATTGAGACCATGCTGGCGGCAGCCCGCCATCCCGTATGGCCCCAAGGGGTGAAATTCGTTCTTGTTGGTGATGGGCCTGAGGCATCCTTGGTTGATGCCGCTGCCGGTGCCGGTGCCTTCCCCGTGTCGGATCGGATCATTCGCTTCGGTCACCGTGATCAGCAGACACTGGCCGGGATCATTTCGCATGCAATGGTCAGCCTGGTCATCATTGAAAACAGTCATGGCAAGGCGGAGACCGGGCTCGCTCCCCTCAAGCTTTTCGAGAGTCTGGCGTGCGGTGTGCCGGTTATTGTATCGGACCAGCCCGGTATGGGGGATTTGGTGCGCAAGGCCGGGTGCGGCTTGATTGTTCCTGAGCGTGATCCCGCGGCCTTGGCGCAAGCCGTGGCGGAGCTCGCGGCCGATTCGGCCCGCGTTGCGGCACTTGGGCGCGCCGCGCGAGAGGAAGCCTTAGTGCGCTGTTCCTGGGATGCGAGAGCGCTTGAGCTTCTGAGTATGTTTGACCGTAACCATCGGCCGACTCCCACGTCTTTTTGATCGTCACGCCGCGCCGGGCGCCATGTTTTGCTGCTTCTTCCAATGCCGGGACAGTGTACCAACTGAACCGCCCCGGGTTTGTCGGAGGCTCCAACGTCCAAATACGATGGAGCCCCTATGAGCAAAACGACGAACAAATTCTCCCCTGAGGTCCGTGCCCGGGCGGTGCGGATGGTGCTGGATCACGAGGGGGAGCACCCCTCTCGCTGGGCTGCGGCGTTATCGATTTCGGCCAAGATTGGCTGTTCGGCGCATACGCTGCTGGACTGGGTCAAGCGTAACCGCTGTCTGGACCCCACCTTGCGTCTACGCTCATTGATCGTGCCCTTTGCGCCTTTGCGGTGAGCAGGAGGCGGCTGTGGTGGATGGTGGTGTGACTGAGAGCGCTCGAGAGAGCACTCCTTCGAGTAGTCGGCGA
>JADCFX010000078.1 GCA_020249285.1 Roseomonas sp.
TGCCGCCTTTGCTGCCGCGCCGATCGAGGGCCACGCATGAGCGCGGACCTGGCTGCCAAGCTGCTGACGCTTCTGACGCTGGCGGAAGTGTGGCGCAAAATGCGGAATGATGAAGAAGTCGCGCGCTGCCATGCGGATATGCGCGCCTTGTTGGAAGGCTGCGTGAATTGATCGCTGCCGCCCTCGCCCCTGATCGGCGCGCCAGAATCCAATCCGCTTGGGATAAGCGTCGGTTCGCCAGAATCGCATCCGCTTGGGATAACCGCAAGCCGCATGGAATCGATACCGGCATTTACGCGCCGCTGCCCAAGCGCGGCAACAAGGCGGGTGAGCAAATTGCCTGGGCCTTCCCGGAAGAACTCACCAAGGAAGACGCGGGCCACATGGCGCGCGCGATGGTGGCGATGGGCCTCACGCGGCGGCTGATGACAGCGCCGCGCTGCGGCACGCCGCTTTGGTATGAAGCGCGCATGCCACAGGTGCATAACCCGCGCCCTACAATGCTGGAATGGCCGGTGCTGCTGATGGCGTCCGCCATGGAAGCGCCGGAACAGCATGCGGTTTGGATATGCACTGTCTCCGGTGATTGGATCACCGGGTCGCATGGTGCGCGGGGGCGCAGCTTTGTCAGCCTCGGCCAATACATTTGGGCGGTGTCGGAATTTGAAGCCGCGCGGCGGTTGTGCCGGGCGAATGGCTATAGGGGGGTTCCACGTGTCGGCGACCTTCGATGATGGATTTGACCGCGCCCTCAATGATGCTGGCAGGCAGTTGAAGGTGGTTGAAGGCGGCAAGGGCAAGCGCCGGGGTGGGGGTGGTGATGCTCCGCCGCCCGAATCGCCGCCGCCGGAAGATTTGGATTGGTCCGCCGCGCCGGTCGAATGCCTGGGCGTGAATGGGGAGACCTGGTGGTTTGTTGATGCGTACCGGCAGATCATCGCGATCCAGGCGGGCAAGCTTTCCGCGCGCGGCGCCTTGAATGCGCTGTTGGGTGGGGACGCCACGGGCTGGGCTGCGCGCTACTTCCCGGAATTCGACAAGGAAGGCATGAAGACCGGGGATTATAGCCCGCGCAAGCTGCACAAGGCGCTTGCGGAACAAATGACGGTAGTGGGGTTGTTTGACCCCACTACCCCGCGCCGCGGCCCTGGGGTTTGGCTGCATCAGGGCAAGCCCGTGGTGCATGCGGGCGCCAATGTTTTCTTTGCCGATGGGGCGCGCAAGCCAAGCTTCATTCGGGATGGCATTGCCTATATCGCGGCGCGCGCCATAGCGCAGCCGCATGATGGGCAGGATGGCCGGCCAGAAGCGGGCAGTGCCGCGCTGGCGGAAGAAGCTGAAGCGATGTTCCGGCAATGGAATTGGGAAAACGGCGCGTCGGATCGGATGCTGTTGGGCTGGTGGGTTATTGCCAATCTGGGCGCGCTGGCGCCCATGCGGCCCTTGGCGATGATTGACGGGCAGGAAGGTGCGGGGAAATCTACGCTGTTGGAAATTCTGGCGGCGCTTTGCCCGGCTGGTGAAATGACGAATGACACCACGGAAGCGGGGCTGCGCCAGCGCATGAATCAGCGCGCGGCGCCGATGATTCTGGATGAATTTGAAGGTGAGGAATTGCTCCGCGTGCTGGCCATGCTCCGGCGCATTGTCACCGGGGAAGGCAGCCGGTCCTTCCGAGGGCAGGGCAGCCAAACCGCCGTGGTAACAGAAGTGGTGGGCACTGCGGTTATGGGCGCAATAGGCGCGCCTTTGGCGAATAGCGCGGAAACCACGCGCATCCTGCGCTTGATGCTCTGGCCCCGCGCCCCTGGGGTGGAAAGTCTGGATAAGGCATCCCTGCTGGCTTGGTGCCAGAAGGAGGCGCCTGCCCTATGGGGTCGCGCCATAGCCGCCTGGACGCGCATTCAGGCCAATGCCGCCATGATGCGCCAAGTGCTGAACCGTGCGGGCTGTTCGCCCCGATACGCGGATATGCTGGGCTGGCTGATCGGCGCGCGGGAAGCCATGGTGGCTGATCTGCCTTTGACGGAAGCGCAGGCGGAAGAAGCTTTGGAATGGGCAAGCGGTTGGGTGGTGACGGAAGCCGAGCAGGCGGAAGACACTACGGCGGCGCGCTGCCTTCAGCACCTGATGTCCTACCAGATTCAGACTGGCCCAGGCGCCACGCAAACGATTGCCGCGCTGATCAGGGACGCCTTGCCAGGCAATTTCTCTGAACGGGTATTGCTCGAAAATGGGCTGCGACTGGCCCCGTACCCCATCGCGAATGAAAGCGACGGCGCGCGGATGGGGTTGTACGTGGCGACGGGGCGAAGGCCGTCCTTGGCGCGCATCTATGGCCAGACGGAATGGCAGGGCGGGCGCTGGGGCACGGTACTGGCACAGCTTCGATCCAGCGCAGAAGGCAAGGAGGTCCGGGCCGTGGTGGTGAAGACACGCATGCGCTTCAGCGGAGAGAATGATCGCTCGCAAGCGGTATGGTTGGCGCCGCAGTTGCTGCCGGCGGCCGGGAAGAAGGGTGAGGGGATGGATTGAACTGTCCCGCTAAGTGTCCCGCTGACAGGCTGGTTTGTCCCGCATGAAGCGGGCAAGTCATTGAAAAGTCTAGATGCGGGACAGCGGGACAAGCGGGACAGGGCACTTCCTCATGCGTGTGCGCGCGTCACATGCGCGCGTATTTATGAAATAGGTGTGTCCCGCATGTCCCGCTTGTCCCGCTTTGTATAATAATAAGTAAATTCAGATAGATAGATAGATAGATAAGGGACAAAGGGCGGGACAGTTTCTGGTTGTGCGGGACAATTCAGCGAAAGGGGCGGCGATATGGCGGAACATCGGGCGGTTAAGGGGATCACTCTGGGGGTTGGCGTTGTGCAGCCTGGGGTATCATGGGTGACCGGGGACGGTATGGCGCGGCACGCGATTGAAACGGCCCATGCGCGTGCAATGGCCGAGCAAGCCCGCGCCGTGGCCGCTCAGTGCCATGCGGCGCCGCTTTTCAGGGTTCCGGTGCATTATGACCCTGATGCGGCTGTACGGGCAGCGGAAGGGGCGCAGCGCAGGGCCGCGCGGCGGCTGATGTCGGATAAGCTGGCGCAGTTGGCGGAAAGGGGGAGGATTGACCCATGCGAATGGCGGGCGGCTTTGGAGATGCGGCTCGTGGTTGAATATGCGGAAGGCGGGCGGATGCCCCTGGTGCGGTCTCAGTTACGGGAAAGGCTGCCCTCGGGTGGGGATGGCACTGGCGAACTGATCGCGACGGAAGAACTGGTGCGGATCGCCTATGATCCGTGGCGGCGGTATGCTCGGCGGTATCCAGTCACGAAAGGCGCGACGCTTGAATGCCTGACGCGCGGACCGGTGTTCAATGGCAAGGGTCTCAGGCAAGTCGCGAATGACATTGGGATTGATCAGCGCCGTGCGGAGCGCCTGCTGAGGCGCAGCTTGAGGCATTACGCGGGGCTGCGCGGCTGGCCTAATGCTGCGGCGGAAGAATGCTGTTGACACGCTGCCACGTTTCGGTGCATGAAACCACTAATAGGCGAATCTGCGCCCGGATGGCCCCACCATCTGGGCTTTTTCATGTCCAGCCCCCCTCCGGCATATCCATCGCGCGCCCAGCATCGCGGGTCCTTCCCGGCCCAAACTGTATGCGGGCGGCTAACGCGCTCAAGTTTTCTAGTGTGGGGGTTCATTGAAACGGTTTACTGGGGTTCACGATGGCCGCTGACGGTAAATTGACGGTCGGCACCAAGGCTGAATATGCTGCGCATCGGGGCTGTTCCCGCGCGTATGTGTCCAAGCTGATCCGCGAAGGTAAGCTTGCCGCCCCGGCCTTGATGGCGGATGGCAAAGTGAATTTCATCCTAGCTGACCAGATGATCGGCAAGCCATCCAGCGCTGACGCCGAGTCGCTTTTCTCTGCCCCATCTGCCGGCGCCCCGAATTTCGCCGAAGAGCGCGCCCGCCGCGAAGCCGCAGAAGCCACGCTGGCTGAAATGAAGTTGCAGGAAAAGCAGCGCGAAGTGCTGAAGGCCGATGCGGTAGCGCAGGCCGCGACCAGTGTTTTCGGGCGTGCCATGGCCAAGTTTTCAGAGGCTTGGGTGGAACTGGCCGTGGTGCTGGCGCCCATGACTGACCCGGCTGCCATTGCTGACCGCCTGGCCGATGAACAGCGCCGCGTGATGGCGGGGCTACACAAGGAATTCATGGAGGATGCTGCCAACCGCTCCGCCGCGTGATGCTGAGGCGCTGCTGCTGAATGCGGTAGCCTTCGCTTGCCGCGTGGCTCCCCCGCGTAACGTGGCGGAATGGGCGGAAGCGGAACGCATTGTGGCGGCCGAATCGGGCAGCCCTTGGCCTGGTCGCTGGAAGACTGATCGGGTGCCCTATCTGCGCCAGATCATGGAAGTGATGACGCTGAGCCATCCGGCCAGGCGCGTGACGTTTGTCAAGTCCGCGCAGATCGGCGGGTCTGAAGCGGCGCTGAACATGATCGGCCAGGTCATGGCGGAGACGCCCGCCCCAGTGCTGGTGATGTTGCCTTCGATTGACATGATGCGCGGCTATAACCGGCTGAAGCTTGATCCTATGATCAGCGCCAGCCCTGCCCTGGCAGCGCGTGTGGAAGAAGTGGTGGCGCGATCTGGCGAAGAAAGCACCGCCACCTTCAAGCGGTTTCCTGGCGGGTATTTGCAGCTTCTGACCGCCAATTCATCGGCCAACCTGCAGATGCGATCTGCCCGGGTGCTTTTGTGTGAAGAAGTTTCTGACTATCCGCTGGACGCGGATGGCCGCGGTGACCCGGTTCGCCAGCTTGAAGCCCGCGCCATCATTTATGCGGGCCGCGAAAAAATCTGCAAAGTCTCGACGCCGGCGGAAGAAGGTTCCTGCCGCGTCACTGCAGCTTATGAGGTTTCCAGCCAGGGTAAGTTTTTTGTCCCCTGCCCGCATTGCCAGACGAAGCAGACGCTGGAATGGGAAAACCTTCGCTGGCCAAAGGGGCAGCCGCAAGCCGCGCAGTACCATTGCAGCGATTGCGGCACAGGAATTGATCCGATCCATCGCCCGGCGATGCTGGCGCAGGGCGAATGGGTGCATGCAAAGCCGGAATTGCTGACGGAACATGCGGGCTTCGCGATCAATGCGCTGTATAGCCCGACCATTTCATGGGCGGATTTGGCTGCCGAATTCGAAGAAGTCAAAGACGATCCCGAAGGCCTGAAAACCTTCACGCAGCAAAAGCTGGGCCGCGCCTGGCGCATTGCTGGTGAAGCACCGGAATTCCAGCGGCTTTACGATCGCCGCGAAAGCTGGGCGCCTGGCACTGTGCCGAAGGGCGGGCTGGTCCTGACCGCCGGAATTGACGTTCAGCGCAACCGGATCGAGTTGTTCATCTGGGCCTGGGGGCGCCTTCGGCAAAGCTGGCTGGTGGATCACATCATCATCGCTGGCAGCCCCTTCTCTTGGGCAACCTGGGAACAGGTGGCGGCGGCGCTTGAAACCATCTACCCGCATGAAGCAGGCGGCGCGTTGCCGATCAGCCTTTCCGCTGTGGATAGCGGTGACGGCACCACCACGGCGGAGGTCTATGCCTTCGTTCGGAAAGTCGGGCAGCGCCGCGCCATTGCCGTGAAGGGCCGCGATGCGCAGCCCCAGGCCATTGCGCCAGGCGGCAAGGTGGATGTGCGGCGCAGCGGCAAGCGGGTTGGCCAGTTGAAGCCTTGGCTGGTGGGATCATCCTATCTCAAAGGGGAATTCTACGGGCAGTTGCGGCTGGAAAAGCCCACTGCCGAAAGCGCGGCAGGCTATCCGCCGGGGTATGTGTTTTTGCCCGAACACTTGGCTGGCGAAGAAGTGTGCCGGCAGTTGGTTTCGGAAGAAATCCGCCGCCATAAAGTCCGCGCTGGGGTATTTCGGCAGGAATGGGTGAAGACCCGCGAGAGAAACGAAGCGTTGGATTGCCGCGTTTATGCCCGTGCCGCCGCCGCGCTGCTTGGGATTGAACGCTGGCAAGAAGCGGAATGGGCGCGGGCTGAATTGCAACTGGCCCTGATGCAGCCCGCCCGCCGCGCGCTGCAGACGAATTTGGCGCTTGATGCTGAAGAAGAGGCGCCGCTTGAAGAAACTCAGCCGGATGAAACGCCGGTTGATGAACCCGCTACCGTGCCGGCCCATGCCGCACCGCCGCCGCGCCCTGCCTTCCGCCCGCGTGGCTGGGGTGGGGCTGCTGGTGGCGCCTGGTAAAGGATAAACCGCATGTTTGCTGATACGCTTGCCTGGGCCCTGGCTCAGGTTGCCGGGACGCGCGCGCGCGTGCTGGCAGATGCCTATACCAGCGGCACGCGCAAGGTGACATTCGAAAACCGCACTGTGGAATACGCGACCCTGGCTGAAATGGAACGCGCGCTGAGTGCGCTTTACGCAGCCAGCGTCAGCACCACGCAGCGGCGCCCGGCGCGTACCATTGCTGTCATTGGCGGTGGTTCCTGATGGGCTTGCTTGATCGGCTGCGCAAAACTCTTTCTGGCAGGTCGGCGGCCTTTGCTGCAGCGCGCCAGCCGGCGGGCCGCGCAAATTGGAATGCACCAACCGGGTCCGCGCGCAAGGCGATGGATGGCGCGATCCGCACCATTGCTGATCGGTCGCGGGATGCGGTGCGGAACAATGCCTATGCCAGCCGCATTGTGGATCTATGGGTTGCCAATGCTGTCGGCACTGGCATCACCACCACCTGGAAGGTGCCGGAAGGCTCAAATTCCGGCGCGGCGCCTGAAGCCGCTGCCTGGGCGAATTGGGCTGATGGCCCCAGCTGCGATGTGGAAGGCGAGATGGACTGGGCGGGCCTGCAGGCTTTGGCCTTTCGCGCCGTTGTGGAAAGCGGCGAAAGCCTAATCTGGATGCGCAGCGTGCGCCCTTCCGCCGATAACCCCGTGGGCTTGGCGTTGCAGGTGCTGGAAGCGGATCGGCTGGATTGGCACCACACCGGCATGGCGCCGAATGGAAACCGGATTATCCAGGGCGTGGAAGTCAACCAAAGGGGCCGCAAGGTCGCGTTCCACCTGCGCGAAGATGATGATGATTTCCCGCTGCTGCGCCGCGCTGACGCCAAGCGCATCCGCGTGCCGGCTGAAGACCTGATCCACCTTTATCGCCGCCGGCGCCCTGGCCAGTTGCGCGATGTGTCCTGGTTGGCGCCCATCTTGTGGCAGTTGCGCGATTTAAGCGAATACGAATCGGCCCTGCTGAAAAAGGCGTTTGTGGAAGCCTGCCTTGCCCTGGTGGTGACCGGCGATGACGAAGAATCAGTTTCCGGCGAAGTGTTGCAAGACGCGGCTGGCAACAAGGTTGAATATCTGGAACCTCAGCAGATTTTGTACCGGCGCGGCGGTGGCACCATTGAAACGGTGAGCCCATCAGGCGGCGGCGATCATGCGGGTTACGCCAGGCGCCATTTGGAAGCCATTTCGGTTGGTGCTGGCCTGACTTATGACCAGGTCTCGGGCGATCTGTCGCAGGCAAATTATTCCAGCTTGCGCGCGGGCAAGATTGAATTCCGCCGGCTGCTGGAACAGGTGCAATATACCATGCTGGTCCCCATGCTGATCAGCCGCGTGGCGCGGCGCTTCCATGCTCAGGGCGCGCTTTTGGGCCTGTTCCCATCCGATTATCTGGCGCCTTTCCATGTGCCGCCAGCGCCGGAAATGGTGGACCCAAGCAAGGATACAGCCGCGCTGATCGCACAGGTGCGCGCTGGCTTTATCAGCCAGGATGAAGCGGTTGGCATGTTTGGTTCGAACTTCGATGAAGTCATGGCGAAGATCGCCAAGGCAAACAAGAAAGCCAAGGAGCTTGGCGTCATTCTGGATACTGACCCGCGCTATGTCGCCAAATCCGGTGGCGCGCAGGATGCCAAGCAAAACGCGGCGGTGCAGCTTGCGGCAGATGACGCCGCGCAAGCCTAAAGGAAAATCGAATGACTGAAATGCAAACTGCGGAAGTGCCGCGGCTTGAAGCGCGCTTTGCGCCCAGCACCTTCAATGCGGATACCCGCACGGTGGAACTGGTGTGGAGTACCGGCGCCCGCGTGCGCCGTACCGATTGGCGCAGTGGTCAACCTTTCATTGAAGAACTGGCCATGACTGAAGAGGCGGTGGACCTAGCCCGGCTGAATGGTGGCGCGCCGCTGCTGAATACACATGGCCAGTATGATCTACGTGATGTGATTGGTGTGGTTGAGCGCGCCTGGATCATGAATGGTGAAGGCCGCGCCCAGGTGCGCTTTTCTGCGCGCGATGAAGTCCAGCCCATCTTGAATGATGTGCGCGATGGCATCCTGCGCAATGTGTCGGTCGGCTACCAGGTTGCTTCTGAAGATTGGCAGGAATCGCGTGGGCCGGATGATGTGCTGGTCCGCACCGCCAAGAAGTGGACCCCGTTCGAGATTTCGCTTGTCCCTATCCCGGCCGATGCCAGCGCGCAGGTGCGTGCGGCCGGTGCCGCTTCTGCGGCAGAAGGCAATAACGCGCCTAGGCGCGAAGGAGAGAGCATGGCCGATACTACGGTCCCCGCCGCCGAGCAGGCGCGCGACAATAATGTGGCATCTGCCGCCGCGGCGGTTGATGTCAGTGCGGTGCGCACGCAGGAACGCGCGCGCATTGAAAGCCTGGAAGAACCCGCCCGTCTGGCGCGTTCCCAAGGGCTGGATGAGGCCCAGGTCAATGCGCTCAAGGCGCGCGCCATCAGCGGTGACCATGATGCGGCCTGGCTGCGCGCGGAATTGTTCGGCGCGATTGTTGCCGCCGACGAAGCCCGCCCGGCGCTGAAGCCTAGTGTGGTCAGTCAATTCGACCGTTCCTATGAAGACCCCGCCAATATCGTTGAAGCCATGGCGACTGCCATTGCTGCCCGCCACATGCCGGCGGTTGCCAGCAAGGCGGGTGAAGGTCAGTGGCGCAACTTCGCGGGCCTTCGCCCTTCCGACATGCTGATTGAATTGGCGCAGGCGCGCGGTGAACGGGTGTCTTCCCGTGACCGTGAAAAGCTGATCGCCCGCGCCTTCCACACTTCGTCTGACTTCCCGCTATTGCTGGCCAATGCAGGCAACAAAATGCTGGAAGCGGGCTATGCGTTGGCATCCCCTTCTTATCGGACGTTCTTTGCCCGCCGCCGCTTCAACGATTTCAAGGCGCATTCCTTCCTGACGGCGGGTGATTTTCCGTCTCTGCAGGCTTTGGGTGAAGGCGGCGAAATCAAGCGAGGCACTGTCAGCGAAAAGCGCGAACAGATCACGCCGGCCACTTATGCGCGCGGCGTAGCCGTCACGCGCCAGATGCTGGTGAATGACGATCTCGGCGCCTTTACTGACTTCGGCACCATGATCGGCCGCCGGATTGCGGATTGGGAAAACGCCACGGCCTATGGTGTGGTGAATACCGCTTCCGGCGACGGCCCGACTTTGGCCGAAGGCAGCGCGGCGGTGTTTGCCGCTGGCGGCACGCGCAACAATAAGGCGGGCACCGCCAGCGCCGTCACGGCGGTGGCACTCGGCCTTGGCTTCAATGCCATCAAGGCGCAGTCCAGCCTGGATGGCCTGAAGCTGAATATCGAGCCGCGCTATTTGGTGTGTTCGCCCATTCAGGAATTTGTGGCGGCGCAGTTCGCGTCTTCCACGGTGGTTCCTTCCGCGCCTGGCAATGTGAACGTCTTCGCGAACCGCTTTGAAGTGGTTTCGGATGCCAATATCCCGAACAACCGCTGGTATCTGTTCGCCGATCCTGCCGCCGCGCCGGTCTATGTGTACGGCTATGTGGGCGACAATGAAGTCCCGCAGGTGCGCGTGGGCCAGCCGATGGGTGTGGATGGCACGGTGGTTGAAGTGGTGCATGACTTCGCGGTTGGCGCCATGGATTTCCGCGGCGGCTTCTTCAACGCGGGCGCTGCGCCGGCCTGATTTTGATGGCCCTGGGCGCATGGGGCGCCCGGGGCTTCCCCATTTTCTTGTGAAGGATCAATCCAGATGAAGAATTTTGTTCAGGCGGGCGATAGTATTGACATCACCGCTCCTGCCATCCTTGCCGCCGGCCAGGGCCTGCTGTTGGGTGATATTTTTGGTGTGGTGGCAGCCGATGCGGCTTCCGGCGCGCCTGCGGTGCTTTATACCGAAGGCGTGTTCACGCTGCGCAAGGCCACTGGCACCATCAATGCTGGCGTCCGCGTATTCTGGGACGACACGGCAAAGCGCGTCACCACTACGGCCACCAGCAACCGCTGTATCGGTTGGCATGTGGGCCTCGCTGCCAATGCGGGCGCCGACAATACTGACATTTTGGTGAAGCTCGGCCAGCCGAACGCGCTGGCTGCTTAATCATGAACGCCTTCGCTACCGCCATGGCCGCGCTTGTCGCGGATGCAAACATGGCGGAAGCGGTGACGTATTATGCGGGTGGCAGCGGGCCAGGTGTGGCCCTGCGCGCCATCCGCACCGCGCCAGACGCAACGGAACAAGCCTTCAGCACCGGCATTGTGCAAGCGACTGACGTGCTTTCCGTGGCGGTGGCTGATCTGCCTATCGTGGCCATTGGTGATGTCTTCATCTTGGCGGATGCCACGGTGTTGACTGTGGTGTCCCAGCCCATGCGCGATGTGACGCAAACCGCCTGGCAGGTGATGTGCCGCAGATGAAGTTTGTGGCTCAGGTCAAGGGCAATATCGCGGAATACATGAAGCTGGAAGCGGAAGGCGGCGCGCGCGCTGCTTCCCGCGTGATGGGGGAAGAAGCCCGCCGGCTGCAGCTTGATTTGCGCGGCCAGATCAATGCCGCCTTCGGCCCCAAGGGGCGCGGCCTTGGCAATGCGTGGCGCGCCCAAACTTTTCCGCGTAGCAGGCCAAGCTTGGGTGCGGCGGGTTTGGTGTGGTCCAAGGTGCCGGCCATTGTGGATGCCTTCGAAAAAGGCGCGATGATCCGGCCCAAGGGGGGGAAGAAGTTTCTGGCAATCCCTACTGGCTTCAATGCAGATCGCGGGCGCCGTGGCCGGACGAATGGCGGCATGCGCGTGACGCCCGCGCAAATGGTGGCCAGCAAGCAGGCCTTCATGCGGCCTTTCAAATCCGGCAAGGGTTTTGTCTGGTGCCTGCCTTTAAAGCGTGGCGAAAACACCGGCAAGCAGCGCCGCACGCGGTTGATGGCGGGCGGTGTGGCTGAAGTCGGCACTGGCAACCGCAAGGGCCGTGAAGCCTGGGCGCGCGGCCTGCTAAAGCAGGGCATGGTGCCGATGTTCATCCTGACACCCGCCGTGAAACTGCCCAAGCGCCTGGATATTCGCAAGCCCGCCGAACAAGCCGCCGCGCGCATCCCGGCCCGCTTTGCTGCCGAATGGGATAAGGAGGTCCGCGCAAATGTCCGCACGTGAATCGGCCATTGCCGCGCTGGTGGCGCAGATTACCGCTTCCGCCGCCGCCCGGCCCGCGCCCAAACCTGTTGTGTTGCGCAATGAACCCTACCCGCAAAGCCTGCCCGCTGGCGGCCTAGTGGTAGTGCGGGACGGGGAAGTGGTGACTTCTGAAGCCATCATGTCACCGCTGCGCTACCACATTGAACATGCCGCCGAAGTGGAAGTGGTGGTGGCCGGCAATACTGCCGCCGCCCGCGCCACGGCAATTGATGCGCTGCTGATGGCTTTGTCCGCTGGCGTGTCCGCCAACCGCACGCTGGGCGGCGCGGTGGAATATGCTGAGGTCGGCACCGCCGATCTGGAAGACATTGAATTTGAAGGCGCCGCCGCGCTGCGTGCCGCGCGCTTCACTGTAACCCTGCAATTCACCGCGGCTGAAACGCCGCTTTCCTGACCGGAAGGATACTGCCATGCCGCGTGCCATTGGCGCCAATGGGCGCATTCACATGATCAAGGAAGCCACCTATGGCACCGCGCCGGGTGGCAATTGGCTGCGCATGCCCTTTCAGAGTATTGATTTGGGGGCGGAACAGCCGCTGATCCAGTCTGACATCATTGGGGTGGGGAATAACCGCGATTCCGCCGCGCCCTTTCAAGACATTGTCACGGTGCAGGGCAATGCCGTGGTGCCGATTGACGTGATCAATTTCGGCCATTGGCTGCGCCTGCTGTTCGGCGCGCCGGTCACCACTGGCAGCAGCCCGAACTTCATTCACACTTTTGGTTCCGGTGCGGCCAGCTTGCCATCCCAATCCATCGAAATCGCGCATCCTGATGTGCCTTCCTTCGAAGTTTGCACGGGCGTCCGCGCGAATACCCTGGACGTTGATCTCGGCCCTACGGGGCCCGTGCTGGCGACTATCGGCTTGATGGCGCAGGGCAGCAGCCGCGCGGTAAGCACCGCCGCCGGCGTGCCAACCAGCGCGGCCTATACGCGCTTCAGCAAACATCAGGGCAGCATCAGCCGGGGTGGTTCGGACTTAGCGCAGGTGACTGGCGCGCGCCTGAATTTCAGCAATAACATGGAAATGGTGCGCACCATTCGCGCTGATCGCCGCGTGGAAGGGATTGACCCGGGTGTTTCGCTGATAACCGGCCAAATGACCACGCGCTTCGAAAATACCACGCTGCTGACGCAGGCGGAAACCGGCGCCAGCGCTGAATTTGTCTTCGCCTATACGATTGATGCGAATACCAGTCTGACCTTCACGGTGCATGAAGTGTATCTTTCCTCCGCGAAGACGCCGATCACCGGTCCGACAGGTGTGGAAGCCACGTTTGACTTCCGCGCGGCCTTCAATGCCACGGCCACCCGCGCGATGACGGTGGTGCTGCGCAATAGCCAGGCGGCAAGTGTCTATGCTTAAGCTTGATCTGCCTATCGAACCCTTCTGGGCCGATCTGCCGCATGGTGTGCGGGTGCGGATCAAGCCCGTGACTACGGCCATTGTTTCCGCCGCGCAGCACCGCGCCGCGCGGCTGGGGCGGGAAGCCGCAGAAGCCGCCGGCGGTGAATTGGACCCCGATATCAGCCGGGGCCTGGCCTTTGTGCTGATGGCGAAAGCCTTGGCGCGTTTTGCCATTGAGGCCTGGGAAGGTGTGATCGGGCCGGATGATGCGCCGCTGCCCCTGACCGGCGACGCGGCGGAACGGCTGATGGATATTGAAGCCATGGCCAGCGCCTTTTGGGATGCGGCGCTGCGCCCGATCCAGGTAGTGAGTGCTGAGGGAAACGGCTAAGGGCCCGCGCCGAATGGCACTTCGGCGCCGGTCCTGCATACTGTAAAGGCTGCGCCGCACTTGAAAAAAACTGCGGCGACAAGTGCCCTTATGAAGCGAATTCGCCAGAATCGGCGGAAGGCTTCACCGCCTGGCATGCCGCCATGGGCTGCGTCCAGGCCGATATGAACGGGCTGTCTTTGGATATTTCGTCCGCCTTGGCGCTGATGCGTGAAGGCGGTGTTTCAGGTTGGCCAGCAGCGCAAATGCTGGTCGCGATCCGCACCGGCATGGCGCAGGCCAGCAATGAGAAGGAGGCAACCGATGGCGCAGACGCAGCATAGGGTTGCTATTCGCACGTCCTTGGATGGTGCTGTCGAAGTCAAGCAGGGCCTGCGGGAGATTGGCGAAGCTGGCAACCGCGAAATGGGCAAGCTGGCCCAGGGCGCGCAAGTGGCGCAGCGGGCGTTTTCGCTGCTTGGGCCGGTGCTGGCGGGGATTTCGGTTGGCGCGCTGGCGGCCTTTACGAAAAATGCGCTGGATGCCGTGGACGCCATTGGCGAAGTGGCAGAGCAAATTGGTGTTTCGACCGGGGCCTTGCAGGCATTTCGCCTTGCCGCTGTGCAAACCGGCCTCAGCACGGAAGAATTGGAGCGCGGCGTAGCTGCGCTGACGCGCAAGATCGCCGATGCGGTGCAGGGTGATAAGGCGGCGGTGGACGCCTTCAATCAGTTGGGCATTGCCTTCAGAAACGCTGACGGGTCAGGGCGTGCCACAGAAGCTGTGATGGGCGACTTGGCAGATAAGGTCGCGGAAATGGACAGCGCGACGGATAAAGCCGCCGCGACGACAGCCCTTATAAGTGATCGCTTTGGGCAGAAATTCATCCCCATGCTTTCGCAAGGGCGTGATGGTTTGGTGGCCATGACAGCGGAAATGCTGCGCATGGGCACCATTGCCACGCCGGAGATGATCGCGAAGGCTGGGGAGGCCAGCGACAAAATCGCGGCATTGACCTCAAGCTTCCGCGCTTTCGCGAATAACATGACTGTCAGTGTGGCTCCAGCCATCGCTTCTGTCGTGGATGGCCTCAACCGTCTGATTTTCGGCATGTCAATGGCCGAACGTCGTGTCAGCTTGGAAACGCAAATAGGGGCGGCGGAAAGGCAAATTGAGCGGTTGCGGCAAGGGCCGGCTGCTGGCGAGGCACCTGGCGTTGGTGTGGGCGGCCGCTTGCGCGCGGCGCAGAACGCGCAAGGCGCGGGCCAGTCTTCATCGGTGGGCGATAGGCTTGCGGCAGGCCGTGGTAACACCGGCGAATCGGTTGAGGTGATGATTGAGCGGGAGCGGCAGCGCATTGTAGATTTGCGCGGTCAGCTTGCGCAACTAAACCAGCAAGAGCAGGGGCTACGCGAGCAAGCCAATCGCATTCTAAGCCCGACTGAGCCATTGGGGCCGGAGCTTCCACCCGGTTTTCGGTTCCCCGGGCAGGGTGGCGGTGGCGGCGCAGCCCCGCGCGCCCCAGGCCGAGACCCCTTCGCTGAAACGCTGCGCGAACAGCAATCCCTGCTGCGCGCGAATGAAACCGCTTATGAGCGTTATCAGCGCCAGCTTGAAGAATTGGCCGCGCTGCAAGATCGGTTGAATGAGGCAGAAGCCCAGGGCGTGGAAATCAATGGCGTGCGGGTGCGCGCGCTTTCCACGGAAGAACTCAGCCGCGCCACGGAACGCTTCGCGAATGAATTGGAGCGCGCGGAAAAACAAACCGAACGCACAGACCGCATGGGCGTGCAAATGGGCATGACTTTTGCCAGCGACTTTGAGGATGCGATTTTGAAAGGCAGCCGGTTTTCAGACATTTTGAAAGCAATCGAGCAAGATATTGCGCGCATCATTTTGCGCCAGACCATCACGGCGCCAATTGGCAACGCGATTGGTGGCGCGATTGGGCAGGGTATGAGTTCGATCACCGGGTCCTTTAGTTCCATGTTCGGTGGCGGGCAGGGCGTTCAGATTTATTCTTCTCCATCTTCGGTCGGGCCATTCCTGCCCTCCGCCAACGGCAACGCCTTCATCGGCGGCCATCTGATCCCCTTTGCCAATGGCGGCATCGTCTCCTCCCCCACCATGTTCCCCATGGCGCGCGGCATGGGCCTGATGGGTGAAGCTGGGCCGGAAGCCATCATGCCCTTGCAGCGCGGTGCCGATGGCAAGCTTGGCGTGCGCGCGGGCGGCGGCGGGCAGGGTGGCGTGGTGATCAACCAGACCATCACCATCGATGCGCGCGGCGCGGACCCTTCTGTTGATCAGAAAATCCGCGCGGCCATCACGATTGCGACGAAGCAGGCGCAGGCTGAAATGCTGGATGCGGTGAGCCGTGGTGGGAATGCCGCAAAAATCATGGGCCGCCGCTGATGCCTGTGCTGACCTTCCCCACCATCCGCCGCCCATCTGAAGCGGCTGAAAAGCTGATAGGCCTGACGCAAACGCATGAAAGCCCGTTTGATGGCACCATGCAAACGCTGGAAATGCCGGGCGCGCGCTGGGAATTCACGGTCACCTGGCAAACTCTTTCGCCGGATGATCGGCGCGAGCTATCCGCCTTTCTGGCGCGGCTGCGTGGCCGGGCCGGGCGCTTCACCTATGGGACCATCTGGTCGCCGCGCCGCGCCACGGGTGGCGGTGTGCCGGTGATCAATGGCGCCGGGCAATCCGGCGAAGTGCTTTCCACCAGCGGCTGGGCTGCAAATGCGCAGGCCATGCGCGCGGGCGATTGGCTTTCCTATGTGGATTTGGGCGGCAGGCAGCGCTTGCATCAGGTGGTGGCGGATGCCTCGGCCAATGCTTCCGGCATTGCGGCCCTCACCATCAGCCCGCCCATCCGCCGTGCGGGCAGCAATGGCGCCGCAGTGGAAATCGCCGCACCCATCGGCACCTTCATGCTGCCACAGGATGAAGCGCCCAGCCTGAATATCCGCCCGCCTAGTTTCGGACAAGTAACCATCACCATGCGGGAAGCGCTGATATGACACGCGGGCTTTCTGTCGCCCAACAAGCCGCCGCCAGCGCTGAACAGGTGGCCCGCACGGTGGCGGTTGAATTGGACTTCCCGGATGGCTTCGCGCGCTTTCATGGCGGGCATGACAGCATCACCATCGGCGGCAATGTCTTTTCGGGTGTGGGACAGCTTGGCAGCATCAGCGTGGCGGAAGAAAGCGCGGAACTGCGCGCCTATGGCCTTGTGGTGCGGTTGTCTGGCGTGCCGCGCGATGCGGTGGCCTATGCGCTGGGCCAGGCCTATCAGGGCCGCAAGGGTACGGTCTGGGAAGTGCAGCTTGACCCTGCCACCTTTGAGGTGATCGGGACGCCTTTGGTGGTGTTCCGGGGCCGCATGGATCAGCTTGATATTGCCTTGGGTGCCCAGGCCAGCGTAACCTGCCGGCTGGAAAACCGGCTGGCGGATTGGGATCGCCCGCGCATTCAGCGCTTCACGGATGATGAACAGCGCCGGCGCGATTCCGCCGATGGCAGCTTTCGGTTTTTGCCCGCCACCACGGAAAAGGAAATCATCTGGCCCGCGCGGAGTTTTACGGGATGATCCGCGCCACCCGCCTGCCCGATTGGCCTGAAAGGTTGGCTGCCTTCATCGAAGCGCGGCGCGACATGCCGTTTGACTGGGCGGTGAATGATTGTTGCGCGCTGGCTGCAGATGCGGTGCTGGCCATGACGGGGCGGGATTTCCTGGCCGATTATCGTGGCCGCTACGTGAATGAAGCGCAGGCGGAAGCGCTGATGGGGGAAGGTGGCATCACTGCCTTCCTGCCCCGCGTGATGGCAGCCTACGGTGCCCCGGAATTGCCGCCGGCTGAAGCGCAGCGTGGCGATGTGGCGCTGATTGGGCTTGAGAATCAGTTGGTGTGCGGTGTGGTGACCGGCCCGCATATCGCAGCGCCTAGTGCGCGCGGCCTGGCCTTCGTGCCGCTACGCCGCGCCTCCATGGCTTGGGGGGTTTAGGCCATGCCGATGGTGGTGGTTGCGGTTATCGCGGCGGTTGCATCAGCGGGGGTTGGTGCGGCGGTCACCGCTGGGCTTGCGGGGGTCGTCACCGGCACCATCCTTGGCTTTTCCGCCGCTGGCATTATCGGCACCATGGTCGGCGCTTTGGCCGGCGCGGTTGTCGCTTATGCCGGCGCGCAGCTTGTGCAAAGCATTATGGGCAAGCCGAAGGCGCGTGCTGCAGGCGGCGCGGGCGGTACGGCGGCGGAAGCGCAGGATGCCAAGCGCACAATCCGCAGTAGTTCCGAAGCCCGCCGCATTATCTACGGCCGCGCCCGCGTATCCGGCCCGCTGATCTACGCCGCTTCCTATGGCGAACAGAAGGAATGGATTCTGCTGGTGATCCCGCTGGCGGATCACCCTTGCCAAAGCATAGATGCTGTCTGGCTTGGTGAAACGCGCATCGCGGCGGCGGAGATTGACGGGGCGGGCTTGGTGGTCGCTGGGCGCTTCGCCAATAACGTGTATATCAAGCGCTATCTTGGCACGCAGACAAGCGCTGACGCGGATTTGGTGGCCAATAGCCCGGATGGCTGGACCGCCGCCGATAGACTGACAGGCATCACCTACATCTATTTGCGGATGCGCTTCAATGCCGATCTGTTCCCCTATGGCATTCCGAATATCAGCGCGGAAATCACCGGCAAAAGCGCCATCCTGGACCCGCGCACCAGCACCACGGCTTATGCGAATAATTGGGCGCTTTGCATCCTGGACTATCTGAAGGCCGAATATGGGCTGGCCGCGACGGATGATGAAATAGACCTGCCAAGCTTCATCGCCGCCGCAAACCTTGCCGATGAAGCGGTGCCCCTAAATCAGGCCGGTACGGAAACACAAAAGCGCTACACGCTGGATGGCAGCTTCACGCTGGATGAAGCGCCCATTGATATCATTGAAAAGATGCTGGCGCCCGGCGGCGGCGCGCTGGTTTATGTGGCGGGGAAATACCGCATCTATGGCGGGGCCTATAACGCGCCGGCCATTACCTTGACGCCTTCTGACATGGCGGGTGATTTTGAAGTCACCACCAAGCCCCCGCGGCGCGACCTGTTCAATTCCGTGCGCGGCAACTTCATTGACCCTGCCCGCTTTTGGCAATCTTCCGAATTTCCGCCCCAGCAAGCGGCGGCGCTGATCACGGAAGATGGCGAAGAAATTTGGCGGGAGATTGATCTGCCCTTCGTGCTGGACGCCACGCGCGCCCAGCGCATTGCGAAGCAGCTTCTGTTGCGCGCGCGTCAATCCATCATGTTCAAGGGCAGCTTTCGCTATGCCAGCCTTGACCTGGCTGTCTTGCAGGTGGTGGCCCTGACCATCCCTGATCTGGGCTGGGTGGCCAAACCCTTCCGCATCATGTCCTGGTCGTTCAGCCCGGAAAGCGGCCTGATCAGCCTGATCATGCATGAAGAACAGGCGGCATCCTATGCCTGGACCTGGGATGCCGCGGCCAATACGCCGGAGGTGGCGGATACTACGCTGATTAGCCCGTTCAATGTGCCCGCGCCGAAGGGTTTAACAGCCACTGAAAGCCTTTACGTGACGCGCGATGGTGCCGGTGTGCGTACCGCTGTCGCGCTGGATTTTCTGCCACCAGAAAATCCCTTCATCCGCGAATACCAAGTGCAATATGCGCCCGAAGGCAGCGCCGATTGGCAGTCTGTCCCGGGCGCTTTGGCCCCCCCGGCGCAGGTGCTGGATTTGACAAGCGGCACCTATGATTTCCGGGTGCGCGCGGTCACGGCAACGGCAGAAGGGCAATGGGCATATCTGCGATTCTTTGTGGGTGGATTGGCCGCGCAGCCGCCAGGTGCTGTCACTGGCTTAAACCTGCAATCCATCGGCGGGTTCGCCTGGCTTGGTTGGGATAGGCACCCTGAAATTGATGTACGTGTGGGTGGCAGGTTTGAAATTCGGCATACGCCCAGCGTCAGCAGCCCCACATGGGCCGGTTCCACCAGCCTTGGGCCGGCATTGAATGGTGAGGCTACCTTCGCCCCTTTACCGCTGCGCGCAGGCACCTACTTCATCCGTGCCGTTGATGCGGGTGGCGTGTATGGTGCGGCTGCCTCCATTCAGTCCGTTCAGGCAACGGCACTGCCTTTCGCGAATGTCAGCAGCATTCAGGAAGACGCAGGCTTCACCGGCGCCAAAACGAATGTGCTGGCGTCAGCCGGGGTGCTGAAGCTGGATAGCACTACCCAATGGGATTCTGTCCCGTCAGTGGATGCCATTGCGGATGTGGATGGACTTGGCCTTATCAGCCCCACGGGCACTTATACTTTCGCCGGCGGCATAGACCTGACCACAGTGAAGCCCATACGCCTAAGCGCGCACCTGCTGGCCAGCGTGGCCGCCTTCGGCACGAATATAGATCAGCGCGTTTCGGATATAGATGATTGGCTTTCCGTGGATGGCGTGTTTGGTGGTGAGGCCGACGCCTGGGTTGAAGTGCGCCGCACTGATGATAACCCCTTGGGTTCGCCCACCTGGTCCGGCTGGCAGCGCCTGGACCAATCGGAATTCAGGGCGCGCGCTTTTCAGTTCCGCTGCCAGCTTCGTTCCTATCAACCTGAGTTCAACATCGAAGTCACGCAGTTGCGCGTGGCGGCGGATGAGGTGATCTGATGTCCCAACATGACTTGATTCTAGACAATGCGTCCGGTGCGGCGTTCCGGGCGGATGTGAATAATGCTTTGGCTGCGCTGGGCAGTTACATGAAGGGGCCGAGTGCCCCACCTGCGCCCTTGGCCGGCATGGTCTGGGTGGATGACGATACACCCAGCGCAACCATCTGGACGGTCAAGCGATATGATGGTGCGGAGTGGATTGAAGAAGGCCGGATTGACATCATGGCGAATATCTACATCCCCAGCGAAGGTGTGATCGCCTGGGCGGATGTGGCCAGCGCCGCGACCGTGGATTTGGGCGCGCAGGCTTCGCGTAGCTTGCGCCTTACCGGCACCGCCACGATTAACAGCTTCGGCACGGCCGGAAGTGGCGTGCGCAAGCGTCTGCGCATCGCGACTGGCCTGACCATTACGCATAACGCAATCAGCTTGATCTGCCCCGGTGCCGCAAACCTGCTGCTTAGCGCAGGCGATATTTTGAACGTGGAAAGCCTTGGGGCGGGTAATTGGGGCGTCATGAGTATCACTCGGGCAGCCGGTGGGGCAGGCTATATGCAAATTGGCGCACCCCAGGTGGTTTCCGGCGTAAGCGCGGTGGATTTCACGTTAAATGCGAACTTTCGCCGGTTTCGGTTGGAAATTAGCCGTGGCCGCGTGGCATCGGCGGGGCAGGGTCTTGGGCTTCGGTGTGGGACCGGTGGCGTATTTGATGCTGTTTCCACCGATTATAGCTACGTCTATCATCTGAACACTTTTAACGTTTTGTCAGCAGCCCAAGTTCAAGCCAGTTTCATCGAGTTGACCGGTTCCATGGTTGCAGGCGACACGCGATCTATGATTTCTGTCGAGATAGACCCAGGCACATCCACCGGCGAATTTCTCGTACTCGCACAGGCCGGCGTGCGAGAAGACACGACGCCGGGTTTTCGGTTTAGAAGCACGTTTGGGATCAGGCTTTTGGCCGCGCAACGCGACCAGATCAGGATTTTTGGCGCCAGCGGCGCTAACATTTCGGGAACATTCACATTGTTTGGGGCCCCATCATGAACCTTCGCATTAGCCGTGACGGCATTGAGCGCGACATGACCGAGGCGGAAGCCGCCGAATTTTTGGCGAGTCTGCCCGAAGAACAGCCGACCGCGCCCCTACCCCCGGTGTCGGGTCTGCGATTCAAGGCAGCGCTGGCAATCATGGGTTTTATCAGTGAAGCGGAACTGACCTCGCCGGAGCTGCCTGCTATTGTGCAGCCGCTGTTGGAAGGGATGACAGCGCAGCAGCGGATTATCGCCCGCGCGACTTGGTCGGAATTGAGTGAGGTGCGCGGCGACGAGGAATTGTTAATGGTATTTGCAGCGGCGCACCAGCCGCCGCTTGGCCGCGCGGACATTGATCAAATTATGGCAGTCGCGAGGGCGATCCCTTGATCGCGAAGCTGCTCCTTATCCTGGCTGATCTTAGCACGCCAAGCGCGCAGCGCGACAGTTGGTTTTCTTGGGCGGCAGGGCAGGTGGCCCATGCCATGATCGGCGCGGTACTGGCAGGCGGGGTGCTGTTCATCGTGCAGCCGATCTGGGCCTTCCTGTCCGCCGCGCTGAGCTATGCGGCGCTGAAGGAACTGCCTGACTTTCTTCAGGACCGCACCTGGGCCAATGCGCGCGATTGCACGCACGATGCGCTTTTCGTCACGGCTGGCGCGGCCTTGGCGGTTGCCATTGAAGGCGGGCATGACCGGCTTTTCATTGTCGCAGTTATCGCGGCGGGCATCGGCCTTTGGCTTGGCGTTGTGGCGCGGCTGAAGCCGCCGATCTGCTCCTTTCTCCGTAAGGAATTCCATCATGTCTGATGATTCGATTGGCTTCATCGCCAAGGTGGCGGCGGCGGCGGCTGGCATGGGCGCGGTTGTGCGCGTGGCCTTTGCTGCGCAGGGCGGCGCGCGTGGCTGGCGGCTGGTGATTGAAGCCGTTGTTGGCGCGGCCCTTGGGGTTATCGCGGCGGCTGCTGCTGTGTGGCTGGACCCTGCCCTGAAGGCGGATTCCTGGGCGATCTTCATCACTGCCGGCGCGGCTGGCCTGGCTGGGGCCATGGGCACGCGCGGGCTGGATTTATTGACGTCTTACCTCGAACGGTATCCGAAAGGTAAATGAGCCATGGCAAACGCACTCTACCCGAAATTCAAGGAACAGGCGCTGCAAGGCGGCGTGAGCCTTGCTAGCGGCAACATCAAGGCGGTGTTGGTTGATCTGGCAGATTACACTTATGACGCCGCGCATGAATTCCTTTCCGATGTGCCCGCGGCTGCGCGCGTCGCGACCAGCGGCAACCTGGCCAGCAAGACTTTCACCAATGGGGTGTTCGACAGCGCTGATCCTTCCTTCACGGCAGTGACCGGCGATGTTTCGGAAGCGCTGATCCTGTTCATTGATACGGGCACGCCTGGCACTTCGCGGTTGATCGCGTTCTATGACACGGGTGTTTCTGGCCTGCCGGTCACGCCGAATGGTGGCAACATCAGCAACACAGTCAATGCCTCTGGCTGGTTTGGGTTGTAGCCATGCGCGGATTGCTTCCAAAGCTGCGCCTGGTGCTGGCCGAATTAAGCCGGCCCGGCGCCCAGCGAGACAATTGGTTTGTTTGGGCCGCAGGGCAGACAGCGCATGCCATGATTGGGGCCGTGCTTGCTGGGGGGATGCTGTTTTTCCTGCCGGCCATCTGGGCCTTCATGGCCGCCGCGCTGGGCTATGCGCTGCTGAAGGAAGTGCCGGATTACCTGCGCGCGCCGGGCTGGGCGGGCGCGCGGGATGCCACGCAGGACAGTCTTTTCGTCGCGGCAGGCGCTGCTTTGGCGGTGGCCATTCGTGGCGACCACGAACGGCTGTTCCTGGTGGCGGTATTGGCGGCGGTGATTGGGTTGGCTTTGGGGGTTTGGGCGCGCTTGGCGCGGGGGGCAA
>JADCFX010000079.1 GCA_020249285.1 Roseomonas sp.
GGAAAATCAGCGCGCCTGGCTGCCCAGGATGGCGGCGGGCGAGATGATCGGCGCCATCGCCATGACCGAACCTGGCATGGGCAGCGATTTGAAGGCGATCCGCACCTCTGCGGTGCGTGATGGCGATCATTGGGTGATCAATGGCGCCAAGACCTTCATTTCCAATGGCCAGAATGCCGGGCTGGTGATTGTGGTCTGCCGCACGGACCCAGAAGGCGGCAGCCGCGGTCTTTCATTGATTTGCGTGGAAGAAGGCACGCCCGGTTTCACCAAGGGCCGCAACCTTGAGAAGATCGGCCTGCATGCGCAGGACACCAGCGAGCTTTTCTTTCAGGATGTGCGTGTTCCGATCAACAATCTTTTGGGCGCGGAAAACGCCGGTTTCCGGCAATTGATGCATCAATTGCCGCAGGAACGCCTGATCATCGCTATCCGCTGTGGCACCAGTATGGAAACCATGCTGCAGCAGACCATCGCCTATACCAAGCAGCGCGAGATCTTTGGGCAAAAGGTTTTCGATTTCCAGGTGCATCGCTTCAAGCTGGCCCAGGCGAAGGCCGAGATTGGCATGTTCCGCGTCTATTTGGATGATTGCATTGCGCGCCACATGAAGGGCGAGCTCACCGCCGAGGAAGCGGCCGCGGCCAAATTGCTCGGCACGGAAATGCAGAACCGCCTGCTGGATGATTTCCTGCAAATGCATGGTGGCTATGGCTATATGGCGGAATATGATATTGGCCGTGCCTGGGCTGATGCGCGGGTTGGGCGCATCTATGGTGGGTCTTCCGAAGTGATGCGGGAAATCATCGCCCGTACACTTTGAAATCCAGTCCTCACAAACAAGAACAGGGAGCAAAAACCATGAATCGCCGGCAAATCCTTCTCTCCGCCCTTGCCGCCCCGGCCATCGCGCCAGGGCTTGCGGCGGCACAAAGCTTTCCGTCGCGCCCCATTACGCTGTTGGTTCCCTTCCCGCCGGGGGGGGCGACGGATGTGCAAATGCGCGGCTTTGCCGAAGCCGCATCGCGCGCTTTTGGCGTGCAGGTGCTGACCGAAAATCGCCCCGGCGCAGGCGCGACACTTTCCGCCGCCGGCGTCGCCCGCGCGCGGCCAGATGGTTATACCATTGCGCAATTTCCGCTGCCCGCCATGCGCCTGCCCTTCATGCAGCGCATGGCGTTCAATCCACGCACCGATTTCACCGCGATCATGCATCTGACTGGCTATTTGTTTATCATGTGCGTCCGCGGCGATGGCCCGTATCAGCGCTGGGCTGATCTGGTGGCGGATGCGCGCCGCCGCCCGGGTGAAATTCGCATCGGCAATACGGGCGCCAATGGCACGCCGCATCTGGCGAATGTTGATCTGGCCACGCGCGAAAACCTCGATATCGTCCATGTGCCCTTTCGTGGAGAGGGTGATGCGATACCCAGCCTGCTTGGTGGCCATATCGAAGCCTGCTCGGCCGGTTCCGGCACGCTGCCCATGATCCTTGAAGGGCGGCTGCGTGCGCTGAATGTCTGGACACGTCAGCGCAGCCGCAAGCTGCCCGATGTGCCGACACTGCTTGATCTTGGCTATCAGGATATGGTGATCACCTCACCCTATGGGCTGGTGGGGCCTGCCGGCATGGACCCTGATATCGTCGAAAAACTACATCAGGGTTTCCGCACGGCGCTGAATGATCCATCGCATCTTGCGACGCTCGATCGCTTGGATATGCCGGTGGAATATCTGAACCCGGCTGACTATGCCGCCTTCATCAAGCGCACGATTGATGAGGAAGAAGCGCGCGTGAACCGGCTTGGATTGCGCGGGTGAATTGCAGAGCGGTTTCCGTTCACGTGCGTTCACGGGAACCGCTCAGAAATCTTGTTTGGTCGCGTTTTCCGAGCCGCCAAGTGATTCCACTTGGTTTGAGAATGCCTAAAGAAGATTGAGTGACTTCACCCAGATGTATCGCCCGGCATTGCTCTGATCGACCTCGCCCATGATTCTCACCCGTGTTTGCGGGCTGACTTGGCGACCGCCGAATGTGGCGGCTGGGATTTCAACGCGTATCTGTGCATTACCCTCTGAGAACTGGAAATAATCTCCCCGGAGATGGGCGGTGATGTTGCCTTCCAGGGTCACATAGGTTCCCACGCGGAGGTTCAGCGCATCCGCGACGCTGCTTGGGGCACCCTGAACGCTGGGGCCGGTGAATTGCGCGAAAGCCGATGCACTACAGGTAACGGCGAAGAGTGAAGCAAGAATGGTCCGTCGTTTGAGCATGTGAAGCATCCTTTTGCTTTTATCTGACATACCCCAAACGGGACGCCAGCTGACGGCAATATCGCCTGAATAAGAAGGCCGATCAACCATTGTCCTTGTCGTGCCGCGCCCATGGTCGAGAAGGCTGCTCGCCGCTTGGTTTGCGGGGCTGATGGCATATCGGCGTGATCCCTGAAGCCGGATCACGCCGAAGCAAGCCCTTCCAGAACGTAGCGCTACGCTGCCATCGCCGGGCGCTGCGCCCGCCACCCCGCGGCCAATTCATAAGCCTGACCAGCGTGGAGCACGGTCGCATCCTCAAAGGGTCTGCCCACAATCTGCGCGCCCACCGGCATGCCGCCTGCGCCAAAGCCGGTGCAAACCGTCAGCGCCGGTTGGCCGGTCAGGTTGAAGGGGATGGTGAAATTCGGCACCTCAAAAGACGCCCATTTCGTCATCTGGTGAATGGGCCGCGCTTCACCTGGTTGGGCTGCGGTCACCAGCAAATCGCAATCGGTCATGGCGGCGGCGACGGCTTCGCATAATTCACGCCGTCGGCGCTGCGCCTGGATGTAATCCGCAGCCGTAATGGTAGCCGCCACCGCCAGCCTTTCACGCAGAAACTCACCATAGGCGCGGTATTTTTCGCGCATCCAATTCTCATGCACGGCGTAAGCATCAGCGGCCAGAATAAGCCAGCCAGCCGCGTTGAAATCAGCCAGCGGCGGCAGCTTCACGTCGCGGATTTCCGCCCCTTGCGCGGCGAGTGTGCTGGTCAGATGCGCAATCCCCGCCGCCATGCCGGGGCTGACTTTGCAGTCATCCTCATGGAAATGGCGGATCACGCCGATGCGGAGCCCCTTCACGCCACCATTCAACCCGGAAAGCAGATCAGGCCGCGGGCGATTGGCGGAAGATGGGTCGGCAGGGTCATGCCCTGTCATGGCATCCAGCAGCAGCGCGCAATCTTCCACTGTCCAGGCCATGGGGCCGGTCGTGTCCAGGCTTTGCGAAAGGGGCAGCACGCCGGTGCGCGAACAAAGCCCATAGCTCGGCTTGATGCCGGCAATGCCGCAGAGCGATGCCGGGCCGCGAATGGAACCACCCGTGTCAGACCCCGTGCCACCCAGGATCATGCCGGCGGCCACGGCAGCGCCGGTGCCGGAGGAAGACCCGCCGGTGAAATATTCCGTATTCCAGGGATTGCGCGCAGGCGGCCAGGGCAGATCGAAGGAAGGCCCGCCCCAGGCGAATTCATGCGTGGCAAGCTTGCCCAGCATCACCGCGCCCGCTTCGCGCCAGCGCCGCACCACAGCGGAATCCGCCTTGGGCACATGGTGTTCCAGCACGCGCGAATGGCCCGTGGTGGTGACCCCCGCCGTTTCGTAAATATCCTTATGTGCCACGGGGATTCCATCAAGTGGCCCACGCAGCGCGCCGGCTGTCTGCCGCGCTTCGGCGGCCTTTGCCTGTTCCAGCGCGATTTCTGGCGTGAAGCGGATGAAGGCATGCAGCGCCGGGTTCAACTTTTCTGACCGCGCCAGGTGATCCTTCATCAATTCAACGGGGGAAACCCGCTTCGCGGCGATATCGCGCGCCGCACTGGCGATGGTGGGGAAGCTGGTCATGCGCTGGCCCCCTTCAGGGTGAAGATGGTGGCGGATTCCACGGATACTTCGCGCGGGGTGCGCACGCGCGCGGCGGCGGCTTGGATATGGGCGGAAGCGGCGCGAATGCCTTCCTTCTCAGCCTCCGTCAGATCAAGCCCGGCTTGGGCCATCAGGGCTTCGAAATGCGCCTTATCGAGGGGTTGGGCCATCGGGGCCTCCTTTCCATTGCTGAGGCCACTATGGGAAATCCGGGGCAGCTAGGGAACAGGGGCCAGGGCGCTTTCTACTCTGGGTGGTGCGGCTTTTGCCCAAAAGAAGGTCTGAGGCGCCGCGATATATGGCTTGTTCTTATTTTGTTCCTTTGATAAGCTTTCTTTCCCATGGCTGCCCCCGACCCTTCCCCCGACCGTAACGCTGCCCTGGCCCGGCTGCGCGATGCCCTGGCCGGGCTCACCACCCGCGCCCCCGGGGCTGGGGCTGCCGCGCCTATTCCGGTTTTTGCTGATCATAGCTTGATCGGGGCTGGCCTTGCGCGTGGCGCATTACATGAAGTTTGCGCCGCAAGCCCCGGATCTGGCGTGGCTTTTGCCGCCATTCTGCTGGCGCGTTGCGGCGGCCAGGTGCTGTGGATTGCGACCGAACAGGAATCGAATCTTGTCTGGCCGCCGGGGCTTATCCCCTTTGGCCTGGCCCCGGAAAGCCTGATTCTGGCGCGGGCGGCGCGCTGGCCGGAAGCGCTTTGGGCCATGGAAGAAGCCCTGCGCTGCCCTGCCTTGGGTGGGGCCGTGCTGATGGCAGGCGCCGGCCAGGGGCTTGATCTGACCGCAACCCGCCGCCTGCATCTGGCCGCCGAGGCCGGGGGCGTTTTCGGCCTGCTACTCCGCCCGGATGGCACTGTTGGTGCTTCCGCCGCGCGCACGCGCTGGCATATCGCGCCGCTTTCCAGCACCGATGCGCCGCGCTGGCGCCTGAACTTGCTCCGCCAACGCGGCGGCGCCCCGGCGGGGCCGTGGAATATCGCCTTTGAAGCCGCAACCGGCGCGCTGCGCCTGGAAGCGGGGGGCGCATGAAGCCCGCGCGCCGTTACCTCGCCTTGTATCTGCCCTTCTGGGAAGCCGAGCATCTGCGCCAAAGCCACCCCGATCTGCCGGCGGATACGCCCTTGGCGCTATGGGCGCGGCAGGGTGCGCGGCGCCTTTTGGTGGCGGTGGATCACGCGGCGGCAGCGGCAGGCTTGGAACCAGGCCAAGCCTTGGCCGATGCCGAGGCGCTTTTGCCCGATTTGCAGGTTTTGCCCGCCCAACCGGAAGCCTCGGCGGCGGGGCTGCGAGACCTGGCGCTTTGGGCGCAGCGCTTCACGCCCCTTTCGGCGCCGCTGCCGCCCGATGGGCTGCTGCTGGATATCACCGGCTGCGATCATCTGTTCGGCGGGGAAGCCGCTTTGCTCAGTAAAACCCTCGCGGATTTGGCCGAGCTTGGCCTGACCGCCCAGGGTGCGGTGGCGAGTGCGGCGGCCAGCGCCATGGCACTCGCGCGGGTGCGGCGAGACGCGCCGATCATCGCTGCAGGATCGGAAGAAAAAGCCGTGGCGCCCCTACCGCTTGGCCCCGCGCTACGCTTGCCGGGCGCGATGGTGGAAGACCTTGCCCGGCTTGGGTTGCGCTCCATCGGCGATGCGCTGCGCCAGCCCCGCGCGCCGCTTGCCCGGCGCTTCGGTGCGCCTTTGCTCAATGCGCTGGATGCCGCGGCGGGCCATCGCGCGCCTCCCATCACCCCCATCGCCGCGCCACCTGATTTGAGCGTGACGCGCGCCCTGCCGGAACCGATCCTGACCGCCGAGGCCATTGCCGCCTTGCTGGACCGCCTGCTGGCAGCGCTATGCGCGCGGCTTGCCCGTGCTGGGCTTGGCGCGCGTCGGCTTTCCCTGACCGCTTTTCGCGTGGATGGCACGGAACAGCGCCTGGTGATCGGCACTGGCGCGCCGAACCGCGACGCTGGCCATCTGGCGCGGCTATTCGCCGAGCCCCTCGCCAGCCTGGCGCCGGAACTGGGCTTTGAGCGTTTCACCCTGCATGCTTTGGCGACCGACCCGATGGGCGCGGAAGGGCAAGGCGCCTTGCCCATGGGCGCCGCGCCGCGTCCGGATGGGGTTTTGGCGCAGCTATTGGACAGGCTCGGCCAAAGGCTGCGCCTGGCCCACCCCGCGCCACAACCCAGCCATTGGCCGGAGAGGCAATGGCGCGCTGCCCCCCCGCATGAAGCGCCCAGCCCCACCCCGCCCGGTTGGGGTAGCCGCACTGCACCAGTGCTGCTGCGCCGCCGGCCTGAAGCGGTACAAGTCACTACCTTTGCCGAAGGCGCCCCCGCCGCGCTGCGCTGGCGTGGCCGGCTTTACCCGCTGACCCGCGCCGAAGGCCCGTTACGGCTGGAAGCGGAATGGTGGCATGGCGGCGCGCTGCCGCCGGCGCGGGATTATCACCGTGTGCAACTCGCTTCCGGCGAAAGGCTCTGGCTTTGTCATGCGGGCGGGCGCTGGGTGGTGCAGGGCGATTTGCCATGAAAGCGTCCGGCTATGCGGAGGTAGCGGCGCGGTCCAATTTTTCCTTTCTGGATGGCGCCTCGCACCCTGAGGAATTGGTGGAACAGGCCGCTGCGCTGGGGCATGCCGGGTTTGGGCTTTGCGATACCAATGGGCTGGCTGGCGTGGTGCGCGCCCATGGTGCGGCCAAGGCTGCGGGGCTGGCCTTCGCGCCGGGCTGCCGGCTGCGGCTGGAAGATGGCGCGGAATGGCTGATCTGGCCGGCCGATCGCGCTGCCTATGGGCGGCTGACCGCCTTGCTTTCAGCAGCACGCATGGCCGCGCCCAAAGGCGAATGCCGGTTGGATTTCGCGGGGCTATGTGATGCGGCGGAAGGGCAGGTGATGGCGGCGATACCGCCTGTGGCGCCCGCAGCCTTGCGCCGCCTGGCCGGGCTGCGCCTTGCTCTGCCGCCGCTGATTGCCGCTGCCTGCCCCTTGCTGGGTGATGACGCGGCGGAACTCGCGCGCCATGCGGCGCTGGCGGAAGCGACCGGGGCGCGGCTGCTCGCCACCAACAACATCCGTTATCACCAGCCATCGCGACGGCGCTTGGCGGATGTATTGAGCGCCATTCGCCTGCGCTGCAGCGTGGATGCTTTGGGTCAGGCGGCGGAACCCAATGCGGAACGCCATTTGAAGTCGCCCGCCGAAATGGCGCGGCTTTTCGTGCGCTATCCGGATGCTTTGCAAGCAAGCCTGGATGTGCTGGCAACCACGCGCGGCTTTTCGCTGGATCATTTGCGTTACGAATACCCTGATGAAGTGCTGGACCCGGGCCTTACTGCACAGCAAAGCCTGGAAGCGCGCGTGGCCGAAGCCGTGGCCGCGCGCTGGCCCGTGCAGGTGCCGGACGCCATCACCGCGCGCATCACCCATGAAATGCGCCTGATTAATGATCTTGGCTATGCGCCGTATTTCCTGACGGTGCATGAGATTATTCGCTTCGCCCGCGCGCGCGGCATATTGTGCCAGGGGCGCGGTTCGGCGGCGAATTCTACGGTTTGCTACGTACTGGGCATCACCGCTGTTGATCCCGAAAAGCATGATCTGCTGTTTGAACGTTTTGTCTCCGCCAGTCGCGGCGAACCGCCCGATATCGACATTGATTTCGAACATGAACGCCGGGAAGAAGTGATCCAGCATCTTTACGAACGCTATGGCCGTGACCGCGCGGCAATTTGCGCGACCTTGATCCGCTATCGCCCGCGCAGCGCCATTCGTGAAGTGGGCAAGGCGATGGGCCTGACCGAGGATATCACCGCGCGCCTGGCCAAGGCCGGCTGGGGACCGGGGCGGGAGATGAGCCTGGCTGAATTGGCGCAGGATGAAGGCTTTGACATCAACGATCCGCGCTTGGCGATGACGCTGGAATTGGCTGAGGAATTACAGGATTTTCCGCGCCATACCGCAACCCATGTTGGGGGGTTTGTCATCACGCGCGGCAAGCTCACGGAATTGGCGGTGGTGACGCAGGCGGCGATGGAAGACCGCACCGTGCTGGAATGGGACAAGGATGATATTGATGCACTCGGCATCATGAAGGTGGATGTGCTGGGGCTTGGGATGCTGTCCTGCCTCCGGCGCGGGTTTGATTTGCTGGCGCAGCATCGGCGCCTGGCACTGGCCTTGGAAAACCTGCCGCGCGATTGCGCGGAAACCTACGCCATGCTGCGGCGGGCGGATTCCGTTGGCGTGTTTCAGGTGGAAAGCCGCGCGCAGATGAACATGCTGCCGCGGCTGAAACCGCGCGCCTTTTATGATCTGGTGGTGCAGGTGGCGATTGTGCGCCCAGGCCCCATTCAGGGCGATATGGTGCATCCTTATCTGCGTCGGCGTCAGGGCTTGGAAGCGGTGGAATACCCCGCACCCGATCCCGCCTTTGGCCCGCCTGATGAATTAAAGCAGGTGCTGGGGCGTACCTTGGGCGTGCCGCTATTTCAGGAACAGGCGATGCGGCTTGCGATTGTCGCCGCCGGCTTCACGCCGGAAGAAGCGGATCAGTTGCGCCGCGCCATGGCAACCTTTCGCCAACAGGGCTTGGTAACGCGGCACAAGGAAAAGCTGGTGACGGGCATGACAAGGCGCGGTTACGCGCAGGATTTGGCGGAACGTGTCTTCGCGCAAATCGAAGGCTTTGGCAGTTATGGCTTTCCCGAAAGCCATGCGGCGAGCTTCGCGCATCTGGTCTATGCCTCGGCCTGGTTGAAGCGCCATCACCCGGCGGCTTTTGCTTGTGCACTGCTGAACAGCCAGCCCATGGGGTTTTACGCGCCGGCGCAAATCATGCGCGATGCGCGGGAACACGGCGTCGCGGTGCGCGCGGTGGATGTGAATGCCAGCGATTGGGATAGCAGCCTGGAAGAAGCGCCCGAAAGCACAGGCGGCCTGGCGCTTCGGCTTGGCTTGCGCCTGGTGGCGGGGTTGGCTGCGCGTGATGCCGAGGCGCTGCTCGCCGCCCGCGCCGCGCGCAATGGCGCGCCCTTCGTGAGTGTGGAGGATTTGGCTTGGCGCGCCAGGCTTTCCCAAGGCGCTTTGGGTGCGCTTGCCGCCGCCAATGCCTTCCCCGGTGTTGCGCGGCGCGATGCCGCCTGGGCTGCGCGCGGGGCGCGGGGCACGCCGCGCGATTTGCCGCTTTTCGCTGTGCGGGATGGTGTGGGTGCGGCTTTGGCTGATGAAGCGCCCATCCTGCCCGAAGCCGCGCCGCTGCTGCCGACAGAACATGAAGGCGAGCATATTGTACAGGATTACGCGGCACTCGGCCTGACGCTTGGGCGGCATCCCTTGGCGTTACTCCGCGCGCAATTGCATGCCGAAGGGCTGCGCGACACGCGCGATTTGCAGGCGTGGAAATCCGGGCGCTTGCTGCGTCTGGCCGGATTGGTGCTGATGCGCCAGCGCCCTGGTTCTGCCAAGGGCGTGATTTTCATCACCATCGAGGATGAACACGGCACCGCCAATCTGGTGGTCTATACCGATGTCGCGGCGCGTGACCGTCGTGCCTTGCGTGGCGCGCGGCTTCTGGAAGTTGAGGGCCGGGTGGAGCGTGAGGATCGCCACGCCGAAGTGCCGATTATTCACGTGATCGCGCGGCGCCTGATTGATCGCTCTGATCTGCTGGAAGGGTTATTGCGTGAAGCGGGCAGCACTTGGGCCGCTGCCGCGCTGGGCCGCGCTGATGAGGTTGTGCGCCCGCAGGATGACCGCCGCCCGCCGCGAGCGAAGCTGCCCGCGAGCCGGGATTTTAGATAGAGCATTTTCAAGCCAAGTGGAATCACTTGGCGGCTCGGAAAATGCGACCAAAAACCAGCCCTTACCTCAGCACGAAATCCTTCAGCACTTCCGGCTTGAATTCCAGGCCATGGCCCGGCGTTTCCGGCGCCGTGATCATGCCATTGGCGATTTTCGGCAGGCTGATGAAGACATCATCCAAAAGTCCCATTTGTTCCGCCCAAATGCCATTCGGGATGCTCGCCAGCAGATGCACATTCAATTCGGGGAAAAGATGCGGCGCGATGGTGATGCCCCAGGTATCGGCAACCGTCGCAATCTTGCGCAACTCCGTCAGGCCGCCACGCATCGGATCAGGTTGCAAAATGGGCAGGCGCGGATTTTCCAGGAAGGGTTTGGGATCCGCGCGACCGAAATGCGTCTCCCCACCCACTACGCGCATATCAAGCGCTTCAGCGCAGCGCAGATAGCCAGCGTAATCATCGGCCAACACGGGTTCTTCCAGCCAGTAGATATCATATTCCTCAAACTTGCGGCCCATGGTGATGGCGATATCCGCACTCCAGCCCATATTCACATCAATCATGATATCAATATCGGGGCCAACAGCTTCGCGCATACGCCGCACATTGTCCAAATCCGTGTTGAGGTCACCAATATGCGCAACCTGCATCTTGATGGCAGGGTAGCCTTGTTCGATATAGTGCTTCGCTTTCGCGATCATGCCATCGCCACGCGCGCCCCGGAAACAGCCGCTGCCATAGATGGGTATTTCAGACCGATAATGCCCCCAAAGCCGGTGCAAGGGCTGGTCCGCCGCCTTGCCCAGAATGTCCCAAAGCGCAATGTCAATCGCCGATTGCGCCATCATGGCCACACCGCCGCGCCCGCCCGTCAGCGTCGCGCGCCATAAATCGCGCCAGATCGCTTCAACGGCGGAGGCATCACGCCCGATGATGCGCGGTGCCATCGCTTCCGCAATGCAGGCGCCAATGGTGCGCTGCAAGGGCAGGTTCAGCAAATGCAAATAGCCCATGCCGGTGATGCCCGATTGCGTGGTGATTTCCACCACCACCAGGTCACGCATCGGCCCCAGAGCATGCCCCGCAAGCCAAGGGTCATCCGCCCAGGGCATTTGCAGTAACGTGGTTTTCACCTCGCGAATGGTCAGATCAGTCATGTTCGTTTCCTTTCCTGGGGCTGGCTGCACAAGCATCGGGTGATATGGCGCGGGCGGTCAATCAGCCCTGCAAGGCGGCGGATCAGCGTGTATAAACCCTGTCATGGCAAACGCCCCCGCATGACGATTCGATTCGCCCTGACCCATCGCAGCACCTATCGCTATGCGCGCGCGGTGGGGCTTGGCCCGCAGCTCATTCGCCTGCGCCCGGCGCCACAATGCCGCACGCCGATCCTGTCCTATGCGCTCAGCATCGAACCCGCGGCGCATTGGCTGCATTGGCAGCAAGACCCGCTTGGGAATTTCATGGCGCGCGTGCTGATGACAGAACCGGTCACGGCACTCAGCGTCACGGTTGACCTCACGGCCGAAATTTCCACCATCAATCCCTTTGATTTTTTCATCGAACCCGAGGCCGCCCTTTGGCCCTTCACGCCCGAACCCTGGCTTGCCGAACAGCTTTTACCCTATCAGCGGCTGGATCATTTGGGGCCGCGTTTCGCCGCGCTTTTGGCCGAAATTCCGCGTGACCCGCGTGGCACAGTGGAACTTCTGACCAGCGTCACCGCGCTCGTGCATCAGCGCATCGCCTATGTGCAGCGCAATGAACCCGGCGTTTGGGATACCGAACAAGTGCTGCGGGAAGGGCGTGGTTCCTGCCGTGATTCCTCCTGGCTTTTGGTGCAAATCCTGCGCCGCCTTGGCTTTGGCGCGCGGTTTGTCTCGGGCTATTTGATCGAACCGGACATGCTTGGGCGCGATGATGCCGAATTGCATGCCTGGGCCGAGGTCTATCTGCCAGGCGCCGGATGGATCGGGCTTGATCCGACCTCTGGCCTATTGGCCGGGGCGGGGCACATCCCGCTTGCCGCCGCGCCGGACCCGGCGAGTGCGATGCCAATCTCCGGCACGGTGGAGCAGGTTGAAACCGAAACCCGGTTTGAGATGGTGCTGCGGCGCTTGGGCGAGGGCTCAGATTTTCCAATGCCGCCCGCACCCCGGTAACAGCCCTATCATGTCCGCCGCTGAAACCCCGCCCTATTACGGCCAATGGGAAAGCCCTGCGCTGATCGGCGATATCATTACCGGCGCCTGCCGGGCCGAGGATGATCCCGCCTGGGCAGAATCCGGTGCGGAAAGCCCAGTCGACTACGCGCGCTGGGCAGACCATCTCTGTGGTGTTGCGTGTCTGCGCATGGCGCTCGCCGCGCGCGGCATCACGCCACCCCGCGCGCGCGATCTGGCGCGGGTGCTGACCGGCTATGGCGCTTATGTGGAACAGGCGGATGGCTTCATCCGCGGCTTGATCTATGCGCCCGCCATCACTTGGCTGGCTGAAGCCCATGCCATGCCGGCCGAGATCATCCTGGACCGCGCTGCGGAAGACATCCCGCCCTTGCTGGCCAATGGAGGGTTTTTCATCGCCTCGGTCCATCCCGCCATGCGCCGCCCGGCGGAACCCGCCCCGGGCAAGGGTGGGCATCTGGTACTGGTTTTCGGGGAGGAACAGGGTGCGCTACGCCTGCACAACCCTTCCGGCCATGATGCGGCTTCGCAATGTGATGCGCGGGTTGCGCTGGCGGATTTCGCGCGTTTCTTTGCCGGGCGCGGCATGTGGTTGCCCGGCACGCCATTGGCGCGCGACGCATGAGGACGTAACAATACCCTTATGCGACCCGCAACCCGCCTTTGGCTGATGATGTTGCTTTGTCTTTCCGCGTCCCTGCCGGCGGCGGCGCAAGGCAACGGACGCGTCATTACCGGCATTCCGGGCTATAGCCTGCAACAAACCGCCAATGGGGTGCTCGGCCTGCTCGGCTATAATGTCGTGCCGGATACCACGGCATCCTCGCTCAGCATCAGCCGCGGTTCGCAGGATGATACCGGGCTGCAAACCACGCAATTCGGCCTAGGCTTCACGGTGGACCCTGATTTCCCGCTCTATCTGGAGGGCTTCCTGGGTTACACGCGCTATGATCCGCGCTTCGTTTTCTCTGAAGGCGAAAAGAAATCCATCCTCCCGACGCGCTGGAACAATGTCTCCGGCACTATCGGTGTTGGCTGGGATTTTCCGATCATTGAAGGCCTGGTGTTTCGCCCCATCCTGAATGGATCGCTTGGGCATGTGGAAACCGATGTTTCCTTGATCGGGCGCCTTCTGGAATTGAAACTGAACCGGGAATTGGCCTTTCTCGATCGCGGGCGCATGAATGCCTATGGCCTGGGCGGTTCGCTGATGCTGGATTTAAACATTCCGCGCCCCGGTTACGAAATTGATCTTGAATTGCGCTACACGGATATCCGGCTTTCGACCTTTGGCGATACCTCATCCCTGGTGCGCGGCGAATCAGAGGCCAAGACCTTCAATATCTGGGGCCGGGTGCGTTGGCCGATGGATCGGGAAATGTTTGGCCGTCCGCTGCGCTGGGTCGTGGATTTGTCCCATTCGCGCTATTTCGGCGATCAGGTGGCGCTTGGCTTTGATCATCTTAGCAAGGTGGGCGGCGGGATCGAGATGAATGTCGGGCGCTATGAATTGGGCGTTTGGGATTTCAACATGCAATCCATCCGCATCGTGGCGCGGTATCTGTTCGGCCAGAATGTGTCCGGCGCGTCCATTGGGCTTGCGGTTTCCTTCTAATCCTTGCACGCGGCCCTTAAGCCGCCCATCTTGCCGGCATGCCTGATACCCTGATCATCCGCCCCGACCCCGCCGATCCGCGCCTCACGCGCCGCGTTTCTGGGCGCGACCATACGGGGGCGGTGACTGAAGCCAGCGTCACGGTTGAACGCCCGCTCACGCTTTTCCTGAATGGTCAGGAAATCGTCACCATGATGACCATTGGCGACCGGCCGGAAGATTTGGCGCTGGGCTATCTGCTCAATCAGGGCATGCTGCTTGCCGATGATGACGTCATTGGCGTTGATTATGATGATGATTTGGCTGTCGTGATTGTGCGCACGGCGCGGCGGACCGACTATGAGGAAAAGCTGCGGAAGAAAACGCTCACTTCCGGCTGCGCCCAAGGCACGGCCTTCGGCGATTTGATGGAGGGTTTCGCGGAAGCGAAATTGCCGCACGCGGAACTCCGCACGTCCTGGCTTTATCGCCTGCTGCATCGGATCAATGCGCTGCCGACGCTTTATCTGGAGGCCGGCGCCATTCATGGCTGCGCGCTGTGTCGGCAGGATGAACCGCTGGTCTATATGGAAGATGTCGGGCGCCATAATGCAGTGGACAAAATCGCGGGCTGGATGTTCCGCAATAAGGAAGCGCCAGGCGATAAGATCTTCTACACCACAGGGCGGCTCACGTCTGAAATGGTGATCAAGACCGTGCGCATGGGCATTCCCATTCTGGTATCGCGTTCCGGATTCACGGCCTGGGGTGTGGAGCTGGCGCGCGAAGCCGGTGTGATGCTGATCGGGCGCTGCAAGGGCAAGCGCTTTGTGGCGCTGGCGGGGGAAGACCGCATCATTTTCGATGCTGATCTTCGTTACGTCGAAGAAGAAAGTGCGAAGCATTGGCGGAAGAACAGCGCCGAAGCGACAGCGAATGATAGCGGCTGAAACGCTTGGGCTTGTGCTGGCGGGTGGCCTCGCGCGGCGCATGGGGGGCGGGGATAAGCCGCTCAAGCTTTTGGGCGGGCGCCCCCTGCTGGATCATGTGCTGGCGCGGATTACGCCGCAGGTCGCCGCGGTAGCGTTGAATGCGAATGGCGACCCGGCGCGTTTCGCGGGTTATGGCTTGCCCGTGATTGCGGACCCGCTGCCGGATCACCCCGGGCCGCTGGCGGGGATTCTGGCCGGGCTTGAATGGGCTGCAGAGCATCGGCCTGATCTGGCTTGGCTGGCCTCGGTGCCTGGGGATTGCCCTTTCATCCCAGCGGATTTCGTGGCGCGGCTCCATGCTGCGCGGGAAGCAGGCGGCGTGCCCATGGCGGCGGCATCCTCCGCCGGCCAATCCCACCCGCCGGCGGCGCTTTGGCCCATGGCGCTGCGGGGTGAGTTGCGCGCGGCGCTATTGGCCGGGGAACGCAAGATTGATCGCTGGACCGCGCGCTTCGGCTGTGCGGAGGCCGCCTGGCCTGCCAGCCCTTATGACCCCTTCTTCAATGCCAATGCGCCCGAGGATTTGGCTGAGGCCGAGAAAATCTTGCAAAGCATCGGCCCTGAAGCCATAAGCTAGGCTCAGCTTAAGTTTCCGGGAGAAAACCATGAACGGCATCATCAGCGGCGTTTGCATTGCCATCGTCATTGCCATTGGCGCGGCCATTTATCTGGACCGCAATATCCAGCAAACCGCTGACGTGGCTTTCGCGACCACCGGCGTGCGTCTGTAATGATCCGGCGCGGGGTTTTCTTCGCCGTTTTGACAATCGCCGCCTGCGCTGAAGCCCCTGCGCCCACACCAAGCGCACCGGCGCCGCGCGCTGCCGCAACCCCGGCGCCAACGCCTTCCAACCTGCCCACTACCGGCCAGGCGGGCACGGAACGCGCCATGTCCACGCTGCAGCAGCAACTGGACCAGGACCGCGCCAATGAAAGGCTGGAATCCTACGATCCCGAAGCCCCGCGCGGAGACATGTCGCCCTTGCGCACCCCTTATGAGATCGGCGGCAATACCCGCCTGCCGACACGGCGTTAGAAAACTTCCGCGCCAAGCGTTTCGCTTGGCGCAGTTACGCTCAGTCTAGCGTCAAATCGCCTTGGCCGCCCGCAAGGCAGCGATTTCTTCAGCCGAGAAACCAAACTCGCCCAGAACCTGATCAGTATGCTCACCGCGTTCCGGGGTTGGGCTGCGCGCGCAGGCCACACCCGCAATCTGCATGGGCGCCCGCACCAGGGCGATCTCGCCAAGGGCGGGGTGGGCCACCGGCATCGCCATGCCCAGATGCTTCACCTGCGTATCGGCGAAAACCTGATCCATGGTGTAAACCGGGCCACTCGGTACGCCGGCCTTGTTCAGCCCTTCCACCCATTCGGCGGTGGTTTTTTCGATCAGGCGCGATTGCAACAGCGCATTGGTCTTGTCGCGATTGGCGTGGCGCGACTTGTCGGTGGCGAAGGCCGGGTCCTTCGCTTCTTCGGTAATGCCCAAAGTCGCCACAATCCGATCCCACATTTGCTGCCCACCGCCGGCCAGGTTCATCAGCCCATCCTTGGTGCGGAACAGGCCGGTTGGCGTCGTGGTCGGGTGGTCATTGCCGGCCTGGCCGGGGATATCGCCCTTCATGGTCCAGCGCGTCGCCTGGAAATCCATCATGGCGATCATGGCTTCCAGCAGGCTGGTATGCACCCAGCGGCCCTTGCCGGTTGCCTCGCGCTCCAGCAACGCCACCAGAATGCCGATCGCGGTGTACAGCCCCGCCGTCAGGTCAGCGACCGGAATGCCCGCGCGCACTGGGCCTTGGCCGGGCAGGCCGGTCACGCTCATGATACCGCCCATGCCCTGGGCGATTTGGTCAAAGCCCGGGCGCTTGGCATAGGGACCATCCTGACCAAAGCCGGAAATCGAGCCCAGCACAATGCGCGGATTCACCGCCGATAGCGCCCCGAAATCAATGCCGAGCCGTTCCTTCACATCCGGGCGGTAATTTTCCACCACCACATCGGCCTTGGCGACCAGGCGATGAAAGGCCGCCAAGCCCTCGGGCGCCTTCAAATTCAGCGTCATGCCGCGCTTGTTGCGATGCGTATTCTGGAAATCCGGCCCATGGCGCTCTCCGCCCATGCCCTTCCCCGTATCCACCTCATCGGTCGCTTCCACCTTGATCACATTCGCCCCCCAATCGGCCAATTGGCGCACGCAGGTGGGGCCGGAACGGACGCGCGTCAGGTCAAGCACGGTGAAGCGGGAAAGCGGCATCATGGCGGTGTCTCCGTGAAAATTCACCGCCTTGTTGGCATTCTGTCTGGCCCTCGGCAAGGGAGCGGGTTGACGCCCTCGCAACGCGCGCTACCCATGCGCATCCCAAAGCCGAGGAACCTGACCATGACCGAAGACCTGCTGCACGAAATCCGCGAAGGCGGCATTGCCTGGACCACTTTCAACCGCCCGCAAGCACGCAATGCCATGACTTTCGCCATGTATGCGCGCCTGGCTGAATTGGCCGATGAAATCAGCGCTGATCCCGCCATCCGCGTATGGGTCATCATGGGCGCCGGCGGCAAGGCTTTCGCGTCTGGCACCGATATTTCCCAATTCCGCGAATTCCGCACTGCCGAGGATGCGCTGAACTACGAAGCGCGCATTGATAAGGTGCTGGGCGCGCTCGAGAGCTGCACCAAGCCCGTGATCGCGGCCATTACCGGCGCCTGCACGGGCGGCGGGCTCGGCATTGCCGGCTGCTGCGATATCCGCATTGCCGATAAGGGTGCCCGCTTCGGCCTGCCGATTGCGAAGACGCTCGGCAATATCCTTAACATGCATAATTTCGCGCGCTTCTATGCGCTGGTTGGTCCCGCCGCCGTGACAGAAATGATCATGACCGCGCGGCTGTTTTCCGCCGATGAGGCAAAGCACATCGGCCTGATCTCCGAAATGCTGGAAACACCCGATGATGTGTCGGCGCGCGCCATGGAATTGGCCACCAATATCTCCGGCCTCGCGCCGCTGACGCTGCGCGCCACCAAGGAAGCGATCCGCCGCTTGCGTAAGGCAACCAGTGACGTTGAGGGTGATGATCTGGTGACCATGTGCTTTACCAGCGCCGATTTCCAGGAAGGGGTCAGCGCCTTCCTGAACAAGCGTGCCCCGCAATTCACGGGGCGGTAACCCGCCGCTCAGGCCCGGTAGATGCTCGCACCTTCCTTGATTGTCTCGACAACTTTCAAGGCGGCGAGCGCCTCCGGGTCCACGCTCAAGGGGTTGTCTGACAGCACAACAAAGTCGGCGAGCTTACCCACCTCGATCGAGCCCTTCGTCGCTTCCTCGAAGTGCTGATGTGCTGCCCAGATGGTCATCGCCTTCAGCGCGGTTGACACCGGTACGCGGTGGCGCGGGCCGATGATGTCGCCGGTCCGCGACCGCCGCGTCACCGTGGCGCTCAGCACGCGCATGGAATCCGGCCGTGCCACCGGCGCGTCATGGTGCGATGTAAACATCATTCCCCGGCTCATCAGCCATCCGGTTGGGGAGATGTTTTCCGCCCGCTCCGGCCCTAGCACTGAATCGCGGTGCCAGTCGCCCCAATAGAAGGTGTGCATCGGAAAAAGCGCGGGAAAGATGCCGAGATCCCGCAGCGCATCCACCTGGTCTTCGCGCAGCGTATGGCCGTGGATCAGCACTGGCCGGCGGTCGCCCGGCCCGTGCCGGCGCCTGGCCTCGCGCACCGCGCCGATCATCAGATCAATGGCAGCGTCACCGCCGGCATGCGCCAGGATCTGCCAGCCGCGCTCATAGCAGCGGGAGAAGGCCTCGATGGTCGCGTCAGTCGGTGCGGTCTGCAGGCCGCGGTAATCGGGCGGCAGGCCAGGCGGGATCACATGATAGGGGCGCGTCAGCCAAGCCGTCTTGCCCTGCGGCGAGCCGTCGAGCGAGATTTTCGCGCCACCGATGCGCAGACGGTTCCTATAGGCCCGCCCATGCAACGGGCCGCCAAGCTGGTCCGCCGCGGCAAGGATATCGGGATAGGCGACAACATCCACCGCCAGCAGGCCGCGGTCGGCAGCCTTGGTCAGGTTGGTGAGCGTCGGGCCCATGGCGCGGCCTTCTTGGCAGGTGGTATAGCCGAAGGAGGCGTAGAATTCTGATCCCGCGCGGATCATCGCCAACCAGGCAGCCTCGTCCAGGCTACCGAGCAGCGGCCCCGCCCCGGCGATCATTGCGTTCTCCTCCATCACGCCGTTGGGCTCGCGTGAGCCGTCGCGGCGGCGGAAAACGCCGCCCACCGGATCGGGCGTCGCGGCGGTGATGCCCACCTCCTCAAGCGCCGTTGAATTCGCGGCGGCGAGGTGGGAGGAGGTGTGGATGATCAGCACCGGCACTTCGGTTGAAACCCGGTCCAGCTCGTCACGCGTCGGGTGGCGCCGCTCTTTCAACTGGCTATCGTCATAGCCGAAGCCGAAGATCAGGCCGTAGCGCCGCACCGCAGCTTCATTGCGCGCTGCCCAGTCGCGCAGTATGCGGATCAGTGAGGCGATATCATTGGCCTGGCCATCGGGCGCGGCCAGCAGATTGGCGCCAACCGCTTGCAGGCCAACCATGGCGACATGCCCGTGCGGGTCAACAAAGCCTGGCAGCATGGTGCGGCCTTCAAGATTGACCATGCGTGTGCCGGGGCCGCGTGTTGCCTCCATTTGTGCGCGGGTGCCAAGGGCGAGGATGCGCCCCGCCCGCACCGCCACTGCCTCAGCCGAAGGCGCCGCGTCGTTCATGGTGAGGATCGGGCCGCCGCTATAGATCAGGTCGGCTGGGCCCGCTGCCGTTGCCACCGGCTGCGCCACGGCAGCGCAGGCGAAAAGGCTACCGAAGCCAGCGACCGCGCCGGCGGTGAGCCGCGCAGTGCCGCCAAGTACCGCACGGCGGCTGGCGCCAGCGCCGAGGACGGCACCGAAGGGGCTACAGGCAATGCACATGCTTCTTCTCCAGGAGCGAGCATAACAGCGTTCGTGCTGAGGTTATCACAGGGCGGTTCTGTAAACGAATGAGACACGTTTAGGCTAACGTAAAATCTGTGATCTCCGGCGCCAGCGCCTCCGCCGATCAGGCGCTTGATTTGAGCGGCTGATTCACGGCTCCGGCGCCAACGCCTCCGCCGATCAGGCGCTCGTCGAAAGTATCGCGGGTGCAAGCGCGGTGGATTTGGCCGCCGAGTGGGATGGGTTGCGGAAGCGCAACTCCCCACCCGTCACCGCATCAGGTGGCGCCAGGCCGAAAAGCTCCGCGCGGGAGGAACAGGCCGCCGCCACCACGCGCCGCGCCGCATGGCCGGCCAGAAAGCGGCGCACCGCACCTTCAAGCGCCAATTCATCACGCAGGCTCCGCCATTCGGCGCGGTCCATATCTTCGATGAAAACGGAGACAATGCCGGGCTTGGCACCCGAAAGCCGTTCTGCCGCGGCACCCGCCATGCGGGTCGCCACCGCGTCAGAAATGCTGTTTTCCTGACCAGCGCGCGCCGCCAGCACGAAGACCGATCCCCCGGCGGGATCGCCGGTTACGGCCAAATGCGCCTCTGGCCCGAATTGCTGACGGAGCCGCCCGGGCAGCGGATCAGCCTGCGCGCCGGCCAGCACCAGCGGGTCAAGCTTAAGCACCGCATCGGCGCTGCTATCCTGGCGCTTTTCAGCCGCCAGCATGGCCATGATGCGGCGCTGCAATTCCACTGCCTTGTCGGGGCCCGAAAGCCCATCCGGCAGGGTCATGCGCAGCACATAGCGGCCGGGATGCGCGGCCAGCCAGGTTTGCAATTCGGGATTGACGCTATCCATCAGCGCATACCAATGCCCGCGCTGCACCGGGCGGCCTTCCTCGGCGGAGATCGTCTCACACACCACTTCCGCAACAGCGCCGCCGCGGCTGATGGTCAGATCATGTGCGCTGCCTTCGGCAAGGCCGGTGAAGCGCACCTCAAACCCCTCGGCGCGATAAAGTGCCGCGCTGCGCAGCAAATGGAACAAGGGGATCAGCGTGGCTTCGCCAGAAAGCCCCTGGGTGATGGCGGCGCGCAGCTTCTCACGGCGCGCTTCCGGCAAGCCCTTCGCCAGCCGCACCGCTTCCGCCGCAAAGCCAAGCGCGCGGCGTTCCGCACTTCCCTGCGCCGTGCCGCGTGCCGCGCGTGCCAGCGCAAATTCCAAGGCGTGGCGATGTTGCGTGGCGCGCCCTTGAAAGGCGCTTGCCTGTGCGCGGCGCCCCAAATCTGCCAATCGCTTTGTCCAAAGATCAGCCCCGACCAGCCGCAGAAAATCCGGCATCGCCTTGGGATCGGCAGGGGTTTCGGTAAGCGGCATGGCAAGACCCTTTGGTGCGCAAAACCTGAATCCTGGCTTCACGCGGAAACGCGTTATGCGAAGCCAAGCCCACCTCGGGTCGCGTCAGCGCAAGCGCTGCACGCTCGGTCTTTATGCCGGTAGGAAGCAGATAACGCGCTGCCCCCGGGGGGCGTCAAGCAGATAACGTCACGGCACGGCAATTTGGCTCAGCACCATGGCCTCGGTCAGCACTTCGGGCAGGATCACCGCCTCCCCACCGCCCGGCGGCCAGAAAAGATATAGCGGCACGCCTTCCCGGCCATGGGCGCGGAGCAAGGCGGTGATGGCGGGGTCCCCGCGCGTCCAATCCGCCTTCAGATAAACAATACCGCGCGCTGCCATGGCCGCCTGCACGGCATCGCGCCTGAGCGCGAGACGTTCATTCACCTGGCAGGTGATGCACCAGGCAGCGGTGACATTCAGGAAAACGCCCTTGCCTTGGGCGCGCAGCGCCTCAACCCGCGCGGGGCTCCAGCTTTCGGCAATATCGCTGGCGCCGGGGGGCGGCGGGGCGGCGGTCAGGCCAAAGGGCAGCGCCAGCAGCAGGGCCAGCGCGGCCAAAACCGGGACAAGCCCGCGCTGCCCTGCGCGTTGCGCCCGGCCAAAGACCCAGGCGGCAAGGCCCAGGCCAAGCGCGCCCGCCAGCGCCAGCGCGACGCCAAGCCACCCGCTTTGCGCCCAAAGCACCGAAACCAACCAAAGCGCCGCGCCATACATGGGCCAGGCCATGATGCGCCGCAGCTTTTCCATCCAGGGGCCGGGCCGCGGCAGCAGCCGCGTGAGGCCGGGCGCCAGCGCCAGGATCAGCGTCGGCGCCGCCAAACCAAGGCCGAGCGCTGCAAACACCGCGAGGGTGGCCGGCGCAGGCATCACCAAAGCGGCGCCAATCGCCGCCGCCATGAAGGGCGCTGTGCAGGGGCTTGCCACCAACACGGCCAGCGCGCCGGTCGCGAAACTGCCCAGGAATCCGCCGCGTGCCGCGATATGCCCGCCCGCGCCAATCGGCCCGCCCAGCGCGAAAACGCCCGATAGGTTCAGCCCGACGGCCAGCATCAGCCATGCAATCGCCAGCACAAACACTGGTGAGGTGAATTGGAAGCCCCAGCCAAGCGCCATCCCCGCGCCGCGCAGTGCCAGCAAAAGCCCGGCGAGGGCTGTGAAGCTCACCACCGCGCCGGCGGTATAGGCGGCTGCCTCCATCCGCACCGCGCCGCGCGCGGCGCCACCCAACCGAGCTAGCGCCATGGCCTTCATGGCGAGCACGGGAAAGACGCAGGGCATAAGGTTCAGGATGACGCCGCCGATCAGGGCAAAAATCAGCGCCTGCCACAGCGGCAGGAAGGCCGCGCCCGCCAATAACGGGGTCGCGACTTCATAGCCCAACCGCCGCCCGCCCTGATCAGTCAGCAGCAGCACGCCTTCAAGCGTGGCGAGGTTCTCCGGCCGTTCGGCCCGCTTCAGCGTCAATTCCAGCCAATCCGCGCCATGGCTTAGTCGTTGCGGCGCGGCGTGATCCAAAAGCCCGCCGGTTCCTGGGATGAACAGCGCTTCCTTGAGGCTTTCGCGCCCAAGGCCAGGGCCGGTCAGACGGAGCCGCAGCGCATCGCCCCGAATGGTTGCACTGGTCTGCCAGGGTGAAGGCCGCGGCAGGGCAGCGGCAGCGGCGGCAAAAAGTGGCGCCAGATCGGGGTTCGTTTGACCCTGCGCGGCGACCGGCAGGTCAAGCCGAAAACTGCCTTCTTCCGGAATGCAGACATCATCGCAGACAAGCCAGGTCGCCTGGGCCGAGATGCTGAAGACCTCACCCGCACGCAGGCTGGCGGGCGGTGTGATCTGCATCGGCAAAACCACTTCGCCGTAATAGCCAAAACTCATCAGCGGGCCGAAGGGGATCGCTTGCGGGGTTGGCCAAGCGATGGGGCCTGCTTGGGTTCCCTCTGGCAGGGTCAGGTTGATTTCCGTGGGCGCCCCGGCATCCCCCGCATGGCGCCAATAGCTATGCCAGCGCGGCGCCAGCCGGATGCTCAGCCCAAGCTGAAATGCCTGTCCCGGCGCGATGGCCAGTTGATCCGCAACCAATGTCACCCGCGTGCGGGGCGACTCCTGCGCCGCGCTTTCCAACGCGCGCGCCGGCAGCCAGGGCAGCAGCAGGGCAAACAGGGCAACCAGGAATCGCATACCCCATAAAGGGGCGCGAAACCGCCCTGGTGCAAGCCCGCAAATGAGAATAGGCTCGGCGCGTTAGTAAACGGTTAATCTTTACCGGTGAGGCTGAACCATGCGCAAAATCCTCCTGGCTTGTTTTCTGTTGTTCTCCTTGCCGCTTGCGGCGCAGGAACCGCCGCAATGCATTGAAGCCCGTGAAGGGCAATTGGCCTGCATGGCCGGTAAGCAATGCGCCTGCCGCTTCATTCCCGGCGGCAGCATGACAGGGCGGCCGGACCGCTTCGCCTGGGATTGCGGCATTAATCGCCCGAATTGCCCGCCTGATCCTAATATCGTGCAGCAGCCGGGCTATGCGCCGCCGATTGGCGGGGTTTGGGTCAATCCGCCGAATTTCCAGCCAGGGCCGGGGCCGGGTCCGATGCCACCCCGCCCAGGGCCGGGGCCGCGCTGACGCAAGCCGCTTGATTGCGCGCCGCCAGCGCGTCACATGGGTAGGGATATCTGGATAATCTTTCCCGCCCATGCTCCCCGAATTGCCCGTTACCGAAGCGCTGCCTGCGCTGCGCGCTGCCCTTAGCACCGCGTCCAACGCCGTACTGATCGCGCCGCCGGGTGCGGGCAAGACCACCATCGTGCCGCTCGCGCTGATGGAAGAAGCCTGGGCTGCCGAAGGGCGTATCCTGGTGTTGGAACCGCGCCGCGTTGCCGCCCGCGCCGCCGCGCGCCGTATGGCATCCCTGCTTGGGGAAGAACAGCCCGGCGGCACCATTGGGCTTTCCACGCGCCTTGATCGGCAATTCTCTGACCGCACGCGGGTTGAGGTGGTGACCGAAGGCCTATTGGTGCGCCGGCTGCAAACCGATCCCGGGCTTGAAGGTGTGGCGGCGATTTTCTTCGACGAAGCGCATGAACGCAATTTGGACACGGATTTGGCGCTGGCGCTGGCGCTTGATTTGCAGCGCGCACTCCGCCCTGAACTGCGCTTGCTGGCCATGTCCGCCACTTTGGATGGCGCGAGCTTCGCCGCGTTGATGGCCGAGGCAGGCGCCCCCGCCCCGGTGATTGAAAGCCTGGGCCGTGCCTATCCGGTCGAAATCCGCCACCGCGCGCGGGATTTGCGCGACCCGCGCGATTTGCCCGAAGCCATGGCAAGCGCAATCCGTGAGGCGCTGATCACGCATCCCGGCGATGTGCTGGCCTTCCTGCCGGGCTGGGGCGAAATCCGCCGCACCGCCGAAAGGCTTGGCGGGTTGGACGCGCTGGTGCTGCCATTGCATGGCGAATTACCGCCCACTGAACAGGACCGCGCGCTCACTCCCGCGCCGGATGGTCAACGCAAGGTGGTGCTGGCGACCTCCATCGCTGAGACATCGCTGACCGTGCCGGGGGTGCGGATTGTGGTGGATGGCGGCTATCGCCGTGCGCCGCGGCTTGATGCCGCGAGCGGGCTTTCGCGCCTGGTGACGCTTCGCATCGGCAAGGCCGCCGCCGAACAACGCGCGGGCCGCGCGGGGCGCACCGCGCCAGGGGTTGCCATAAGGCTCTGGACGGAAGCGCTGCATCGCGGCCTGCCGCAAGCGGACCGCCCCGAAATCCTGGAAGCAGAGCTTTCGGGCTTGGCGCTGGATTGCGCCGCCTGGGGGGCAGAGCCCGGCGCCTTGTCCTTTCTGGATACGCCCCCCGCCGGGACACTGGCCGCAGCGCGCGGCTTGCTGCGAGACCTGGATGCCTTGGATAAGGCCGGCCGCATCACGGAAATGGGACGCCGCATGGCGCGGATGGGCACGCACCCAAGGCTTGCCCGCATGATGCTCGCGGCGGAAGGCAGCGCGGAAAAGGCACTTGCCGCCGAACTCGCGGCCCTTTTGGAAGAACGCGACCCTTTGCGCGGGCGGGAAGCGCCGGCTGACATTGGGCTGCGCCTTGATCTGCTGGCAGGCGGAGATCACGCGGCGGCGGATCGCGGCGCGGTGCAGCGCATCCGCCGCGCTGCCGGCTTGCATCGGCGCCGGCTCGGCATTGGCAATGGCGTCGCCGCCGAAGGCGATGCCGGCGCCCTGCTGGCCGCTGGTTTCCCGGACCGCATCGCCGCCCGCCGCGGTGCCATGGATGGCGCCTTTCGCCTGGCCTCGGGCCAAGGGGCGCGCATCACGGGCATTGATCCCTTGGCCAAGGCGCCCTTGCTGGCCGTGGCTGACCTTGAAATCGCGGGGACCGAGGCGCGCATCCGCATGGCAGCCCCCATTGAACGCGCCGTGCTGGAAGCCCGCTTCCCCGAAAGGCTGCATCGTGAGGAAGGTGCCGCTTTTGATGCGCGCAGCGGTGCGGTGCTCGCGCGTCGGCGGCTTCGCTTTGGCCCCTTGGTCTTGGAAGAAGCGCCGCTGCCGCAAGCGGACCCGGCGGCGATGGCGGCGGCGCTCACTGAAGCCGTGGCGTCGCGCGGCTTGCGAGACCTGCCCTGGAATGAAGCAGCGCGGCAAACCCGTGCGCGGATTGGCTGGATGCGGCAGGTGGAAGGCGATGCCTGGCCTGATTGCTCCGATGAAATGCTGATCGCCTCTGCCCAGGCATGGCTGGCGCCGCATCTTTCGGGTCTTACGCGCTTGCAGGAATTGGCGGCGCTTGATCTTGCCCAGATCCTGCTTGGCTTGTTGCCGTGGGAAGCGCGCCGCAGCCTGGACCAGGCCCTGCCCGCGCGGCTTGCGCTGCCGGCGGGGCGGAGTGCCGCGATTGATTACGCGCGGGAAGTGCCAACCCTTGAAGCCCGCGCGCAACATTTGTTTGGCCTGCCGAGGCTGCCCTTGCTCGCTGCCGGGCGCGTGCCTCTGCAAGTGGCGCTGCTATCCCCCGCCGGGCGACCAATTGCCATCACGGGTGACTTGGCCGCGTTTTGGGCGGGAAGCTGGAGCGAGGTGCGGAAAGAAATGCGTGGGCGCTATCCGAAACATGCCTGGCCGGAAAATCCAGCCTCGACTGAAGGTTGAAGCGCGCGCCGAAGCGGCGCATCTAAGCGCCATCATGAATTCAATTCCGCCCCAGCTATCGCGCCGCGCCGCGCTTTTCCTGCCCGCTGCCCTGGCCGCCTGCGGCCCGGCCATTGCGCAGCGTGGCCTGCCGGATTTTGCTGATCTCGCGCAAAGCGTGATCCCGGCAGTGGTCAGCATTCAGGTCACGACGCGCGATGGCGCGCCCCCCGAATGGCGCAACCAGCCGCGGGAACGCAACCAACGCGAACCTTCCCGTCGCAGGGGGCCGATCATCCAGGGCGCTGGTTCGGGCTTCATCATCGAACCTTCCGGCATCATCGTGACCAATGCGCATGTGCTTGGCGAAGCCGCAAATGTGCTGGTTGGTCTGCATGATGGGTCGGAGTACCCGGCCACCATTATCGGCATTGATGAATTGACCGATATCGCCTTGCTCAAGATCGAAGCGCAAAGGCCCTTATCGGCGGTCTCCCTTGGCCATTCGCGCCAGATGCGCGTTGGGCAATGGGTTCTGGCTGCGGGCAATCCCTTCGGGCTTGGCGGGTCTGTCACGTCTGGCATCATCTCGGCCATAGGGCGCGATATTCGCCTTGGGCCTTATGATGATTTCATCCAGACCGATGCACCGATCAATCCGGGCAATTCCGGCGGGCCGCTATTCAACATGGCGGGAGAGGTGATTGGCATCACAACGCTGATTTTCTCCCCGAGCGGTGCATCGGCAGGGATCGGCTTTGCCGTGCCATCCGATCTGGCGCGCCCGGTGATTGAACAATTGCTGCGCGGCGGGCGGGTTGAACGCGGCTGGCTCGGCGTCTCCGTGGGCGATGTGGAGGCCGCGCCAGGTCGCCCGCCGCGCGGTGGTGCGCAAGTGCTGGGGGTAGAGCGTGGCAGCCCCGCCGCCCGTTCGGGCCTGCGCCAGGGCGATGTGATCACCGCAGTAGATGGGGCGCGCATCAGCAATAATCGCGAATTGGTGCGCGGCATTTCCGCCATTCCGCCGGGGCAGAATGCGCGGCTTTCCCTGATACGGGAAGGGCGCGTGATGGAAATCACCGTTCAGGTGGGGCGTCGGCCAAGCCCCGGCTGAGGGTTTGCTTTGAATAATCCAGCGAAGGGGCGTAGCGTTCCGGCGCCGCGGAGTCTGGTCTATTTCTGGAGTTAGCCTGCCATGCAAATCCTGCTTGTTGAGGATGATGCCGAGGTCGCCCGTTTTGTGAAAAAGGGCCTGCAAGAGGCCGGGCATATTGTCGAGCACGTCGCCAATGGGCGCGACGGGCTTTTCATGGCCGCGTCCGAACCTTTTGATCTGCTCATCCTGGATCGCATGCTGCCGGGTGGCGTGGATGGCCTGAGGATCGTTGAAACCCTGCGGAGCCAGGGCAATAAAACCCCAGTGCTGTTTCTGACCGCGCTTGGCGCGGTTGATGAACGCGTGAAGGGGCTGAAGGCCGGCGGCGATGATTATCTGGTCAAGCCCTTCGCCTTTGCCGAATTGCTGGCACGCATTGAAGCGCTCGCGCGCCGGCCCGCCATGGAAGTGCCGGCGACAAAACTGACCGTGGCGGATCTTGAGGTTGATCTGCTCTCTCGCACTGTCATGCGAGGCGGCAAGCGCATTGAAGTGCAGCCGCGCGAATTCCGCCTGCTTGAACATCTGATGCGCCATGTGGGCCAGGTGGTCACGCGCACCATGTTGCTTGAGAAGGTTTGGGATTATCACTTTGATCCGCAGACGAATGTGATTGATGTCCATGTCTCTCGCCTGCGGCAAAAGGTGGATAAGGGCTTTGATGTGCCGCTGATCCATACCGTGCGCAATGCGGGCTATATGATCCGCGCCGAAGCCTGATGCCTGATGGCCGCGCCGCCTGAAGAAGCTGGCGGCTGGCGCGATATTGGCGCCTATCTGAAAAGTGCCGGCTTTCGCTTCGCCGCCCTATTTGCCGTGCTGTTTCTTGCAGCGATCGCCAGCTTTGCGCTGATGCTCTGGTGGGGCACGGCGGGCACGCTGTCGCGCCAGATAGATGATGCGATCCGCGCCGATGCGATTGGCTTGCAGGAAGCTTGGCGCGGCGGCGGCGTGGCTGCAGCGACGGAGGCGATTGGCGAAAGACTGGCGGTGGATATTGATGATCACGCTATCTATTTGTTGATGGATGAGGCGGGGAATCGCCTTGCCGGTAATCTGGATCGCTGGCCGTCGGCTGCCGAGATACCTGGTTCCTGGTCTTCCGATATGGTGCGCCGCGATGGTGTCGCGGTGCCGGCACGCTTGCATCGCGTGCTGCTTGATCAGGGCCATCGCTTGCTGGTCGGGCGCGATGCGACTGATCGCGAAAACCTCCGTACCCTGCTGTCTGAAGCGCTGTTATGGTCCTTTGCTGTTGCTGTTGCCTTTGCTCTGGCGGGGGCGGCGGCGCTGCGGCGCGTATTGGCCGATAGGCTGCGTGCTGCTTCATTGACTGCGGGCGCCATTGCTGCCGGTGACCTTTCCCGCCGTGTGCCGCTTTCGACGCAACGCGATGAATTCGATCAATTGGGCGCCAGTATGAACGCCATGCTGGATCGCATTGATCAGCTGATGATAGGCATCAAGGGCGTTTCTGATTCGATCGCGCATGATTTGCGCACGCCCATCGCGCGCGCGCGCATGCGGCTTGAAAATGCGCTGCTCACCGCCCCGGATGAGGAAAGCCTGCGCGCTGCCATGGAAACCACGGTGGCCGATTTGGATGGCATCAGCCGCGTCTTTCAAGCGTTGCTCCGTATTGCCGAGGCTGAGGCCGGCGCCCGGCGCGCTGCCTTCGCACGCTTCGATCTGACGGCAGTGCTGACCGATGCGGCGGACGTCTATGGCGCGCTTGCCGAAGAACGCGGGCAGCTTCTGGAAACGAACTGGCCCGAAAAGCTCACCATGGTGGGGGATCGCGATATGGTGCTGCAGGCCATCGCCAATCTTCTGGACAATGCGGTGAAATTCACCCCCGAAGGCGGCACGATCCGCCTGAGCGCCAGCGCACCCGCGCGCGGTAAGCGACAAATAAGCGTGAGCGATGAGGGGCCGGGCCTGGCGCCCATAGATATCGCCAGAGCGGGGGAGCGTTTCTTCCGTGCTGATCCATCCCGCGCCTTGCCGGGCTCCGGGCTTGGGCTTTCCCTGGTCAAGGCGGTCGCGGCGCTCCATGGCGGAGAATTGCATCTTGGGGATGCCCGGCCCGGCGCGGAAAGGCCAGGGTTGGAAGCACGCCTCACGCTCAGTTCCCGCGCATGACGCGGGCTTCATGAGGCCGAAACGCCCCGGCAGGGCGGCAGGGCTTAAAAGGCGCCTATGCCTTGGGTGTTCGCCCTTTTGCTAGTCGCTTCAACGCCCACCTTCGCGCAGCAATCTGCGCCGCGGCTTATCTCCGATTCGCCCGAGTATTGCGCAGAACTTGCGGGCCGCTTTGATGCGCTTGGCGCGGAAGCATCGGCTCATTTGCGGGTGCTTGCCAATGAAGGCAGGCAACTTTGCGCTGAAGGTCAGACCCGCAGCGGTATCGCCAAGCTGCGCCGCGCGCTCAAGGAAGCGCAGCGTGGAGAGTAAGGCACGTAAGCCCCCCATGGACGCCGCCGCGCAGTGATGGTTCCTTGCGCTGATGGATTTGCCGCTTTCCCCCCGCATCCGCGCCACCGGCGCCCCGCCCATCCCTGCCGTGCGCGGCTGGGCCGCCCGCTACCAGGGGGGCGCCGGGCCGGTGCTCGATCTGACCCAGGCCGTGCCTGGCTATCCGCCGCATGCGGATTTGCTGACGCGCCTTGCTGCCGCCGCGGGCGATCCGAAATCCGCTGGCTATGGCCCGATTGAAGGCGAAGCGGCGCTGCGCGAAGCCCTGGCCGCCGATATGGCGCGCGCCTATGAAGCGCGGATCGGCGCCGCCGATATCGCCATCACCGCCGGTGGCAATCTGGCTTTTACACTCGCCAAGATGACACTCGCCAGCAGCGGTGAAGCGGTGATGCTGCCCGCGCCTTGGTATTTCAACCACCGCATGGCCCTGGAAGCGCTTGGCATTCCCTGCCGCGTTTTGCCCTGCCGGGCAGAGGATGGCTTCCTGCCCGACCCCGCACTCGCGGCGACGCTGATGCAAGGCGTGCGCGCCGTGGTTTTGGTCACGCCGAATAACCCGACCGGCGCCACCTATTCGTCTGACCTCATCGCGCAATTCGCGAAGCTTTGTCGCGATCACGGCGCCTGGTTGGTGCTGGATGAAACCTATCGGGACTTCATCCCGGAAGCCGCGGGCGCACCACATGGGCTTTTCCAGGATGCGGCGTGGCGCGACCATGTGGTGCATCTCTATTCATTCTCGAAAGCCTATTGCGTGCCCGGCCATCGCGTCGGCGCCATTGCGGCGGGGCAGGGCTTTCAGCGCGAATTGGCGAAAGCGATTGATACCGTGCAGATTTGCCCACCGCGCGCGCCGCAAATCGCGCTGTCCTGGGGCGTGGAGGCTTTGCGCGATTGGCGCGCCGGCAATCGTGCCATCATGGCCGAACGCGCGGCTTTCTTCCGTGCTGCCATGGCACCGCTCAATGCTTGGCGTATTGATGCGCTTGGCACCTATTTCGCCTATTTGCGCCTGCCGGATGGCGCCGGAGATTCTGAAGCGACTGCCGAGGCTTTGGCGGTGGAACGCGGTCTGTTAGGCCTGCCCGGCAGCTTCTTCGGCCCCGGCCAGGAACGCCATTTGCGCCTGGCTTTCGCCAATGCCGAAGAAGCGGTGATTGCTGCCGTCCCGGGGCGGCTGGCGTGAAGTTTTAGACGACTCGCAGCGGTTGAATATTCCGCACACTCAGCAGCGTAAAAATACCGCCCGGCTGGCAGGGTTCCATTGCTTCCACGGTCACATCTTCCGGGTTCAGCAAATCGCGTAGCGCGAAATCTGGATGCCAGCCCAGCCGGCGAGATAGCGGCGCCATGGCGCGTTCCACCCACCAGCGCGGACCACCTTCCGCTGCGAAGTGATTGACGAACAGCATATGCCCGCCTGGCCGCACCACGCGCGACATTTCCGCATAAAGCTTGCGCGCATCGGGCACGACACTCGCGGTGAACATCGCAACGGCAATATCGAAGGACCCATCTTCGAAGGCCATTTCTTCCGCGTTCATTTCAACCAGGCCGCGCACATGCGACAGCTTGTCTTCCGCAACACGTTCATGGGCCTTGGCGAGCATTTCCCGCGACAGATCAATGCCAACCACCTGCAAATCGCGCCGATAAAGCGGCAGCGCCAGGCCAGTGCCGACCCCCACTTCCAAGACGCGCGGCCCAGCGAGGCGATTGACGGCTTCCACTGCGCGCTTGCGCCCAAAGGCAGAAACCCCACCAAAAACCAGATCATAAACCCCCGCCCAACGGCGATAGGCTTCGCGAACGCTATCAGCGTCCAACGCCTCACGCGCGTGGCCGCGTTCTTCTGCGCCCTTGGCCAGACCGATATTTGCCATTGGTATAGTGATTCCCTGAGCCGCCGGTTAAGGGCGGGATGAACACCCGAAATAAGGTCTCGTCAATCTTTTTGCTAGGTTTTGGGATTGCAGGCCAAATCTGACACCAAATCTGTCAAGTCTTTCTGTCTTTGCCGGAGACCGCAACCAGCACCCCACTGATCGCGATCACAACCATGCCAAGAAGGGTAATGCCATCCGGCGCATCGCCAAAGACCAGCACGCCCGCCACCACCGCCCAGATCATCTGCGTATAGGAAAGCGGTGCCAGCAGGCTGGCCGGCGCACGCGCAAAGGCCAGCACCAGAAGCCCATGGGATGCACCGCCAAGCAGCCCCAGCAGCACCAAGGCCACCCAATCAAGCGCACTCGGCCAGACCCAAACAAAGGGTAGCGAGGCCGATGTCAGCAGCGTCGCGGCAAAAGATGTATGCAGGATGGTTGTGCGGGTATCGTCCAAAGTGGCGAGTTTACGGGTCAGGATCTGATAGACGGCGAAAAGCGCGGCAGCACCGAGCGGCAGCAGCATGGCCCAATGCGCGGGCTCCCCGGCGAATAGAAAGGGCGGGCGGAGCAGGATCACCACGCCGGCAAAGCCAAGCCCCATGCCAAACCAGCGCCAGGGGCTGATCTTCTCGCCCAGCCAAACGGCCGCCAGCGCCAGGGTGAAAAGCGGGGACGCAAAGCCCACCGCGGTCGCATCCGCGAGCGGGATATGCACAAGGGCCGAGGAAAATAGGAAATTGCACGCCGCCAGCAGCATGCTGCGAATGGTTTGCAGCCCAGGTGCGCGGGACCGCCAGGGGAGGCTGCCCGTAATCAGCCGCATGGCGATGGTGACGGCGATAAAGCTGAACAGAAAGCGCGCCCACATCAGTTGCGGCACGGCGAAGCTGAGGGTCATCAGCTTCAGCAGCGTATCCATGGCGACAAACAGCGCCAGCGCCAAAAGCTGCAACAGGACGCCGGCAAGGACAGTATTCATGGCCGCCCTGTAGCCCGGTTGCTCACATAAAAAAACGGGATGACTGCTCGGCAGTCACCCCGTCTTGCTTATACTTGGGAAGGTCTCAGGCCGCGTCTTCGCGGCGTTCCTTCTCGCGCGGCTTCACATAGGCAATGGCGGCATGTTCCGCGCAATAGGGCTTGCCGGACATGGGATCGCCCTCACAGAAGCGGAATTCCGGGGTGCCGGGCTCCCCGATCGGCCAGCAGCAGGTCCGGGACCCACCAAGGCGCGGGCGCGGTGGCGCCGGGTTGCGGATGGCGGCTGGGGGCGGGGCCACCAGCACCACCGGCGCGGCTTGTGGGGCCGGGGCCTGCGGGCGCATGACTGGCGCGCTTGGCATTGGCCGGGCGACAGGCGCCTGACGGGGCGGGCGCGGGCTTGGCGTGGTGCGCCTTTCCTGCGGGTCACGCCGGATCGGGCTTGGCCGAGATGACAGGTTCAACCGATGCGCCTTGCCCACCACGGCATTTTTTGAAATGCCCATGCGGCGACCGATTTCCGCCGTCGAAAGCCCTTCGGCCCAGAAGGCGCGTAGCCGCTCAATCGCTTCTTGCGTCCAATCCATGAAGAACCCCCTTTGATCTCCCCAACACAAGATACGGTAGGGAAAAGGGGGCGGACACACAAGTTCTATGAAGCGTCGCGCCAAAGAAATCTGTGGAAAACCCCCGATTCGCCCTTGCCAGCGGGGTTCTTGGGGGCTCCGATGGGGCATGCAGACAGGCTTTTCAGGTGCGACTCGGCGGCTTTCCCGTGACTAGCGGGGCAGGGCGCCTGCGCCAAATCCTCGCCCTCGCGGCACCAACCAGCTTGCTGGCGGCAACGCAGGTGGTCGCGCAATTGATCGAGCCCTGGCTCGCGGCGCGGCAGGGCCAGGCGGCTTTGGCGGGCTGGGCGGTGGTGCTGCCTTTCACACTGCTGCTGTCCCAAATGTCAGCCGGCGCCATGGGGGGCGGTGTGGTCTCCGCCATTGCGCGCGCCTTGGGCGGCGGGAAGCGGGATGAAGCGGCGGCGCTGGCGGCCCATGCGCTGATCATCGCCTGCGCGGGTGCGGCGCTTTTCGCCCTGCCTTTTCTGATCTTTCCACGCGCGATCCTGGGCCTGATCGGCGGCGCGGGGGCGGCCGAGGCCGGCGCCGCCTATGCCGCCTGGACCTTCGGTGCCGGCGCGCTGCCGGCCTGGATGGCGAATACCTTGGCGTCCATCCTGCGCGGTGGCGGGCGCCATGCCCTGGCGGCACGGGGCGTGGTGGGCGGGTGGCTGATCTTTCCGCCGCTTGCTTGGGCTTTCATGGAACCGCTCGGGCTCGGCTTGCCCGGCGCCGGCATGGCCTTCGCGCTCAGCATGACTGCTTCCGCGCTGATCATGGCCTTTGTGGTGCTGCGCGGCGGTGCAGGTTTTGTGCCGGATTTTGGCGCGCCGCTCAGCCGCGCGCTGTTTAGGCGCATTCTGGCGGTGGGGCTGGTTGCCTGCGTGATGGCAACGCTGGCCAATCTGGCCACCATCCTGGTCACGGCGCGCATCGCCGCTTTCGGCCCGGCGGCGATTGCGGCCTATGGCATTTCAGCGCGCATGGAATTCCTGATGATACCGCTGGCTTTCGGCATAGGCTCCGCCCTCACAGCCCTGGTCGGGCGCGCGGTTGGCGCGGGCGATTGGGATGAGGCGCGGCGCATCGCCTGGACTGGCGGCGCTTTGGCCTTTGCGATCACGGGCGTGATTGGCTTTGGCATCGCCCTTTTCCCCGCCCAGGTGGCGGCGGCCTTCGCCAGCGACGCTGCTGTGGCGGTAATTGCGACGGAGGCGCTTGGCATCATTGGCTGGGCCTTGCCCGGTTTCGGCCTGGGCATGGCGCTTTACTTCGCCGCCATGGGTGCAGGGCGGATGCGCTGGCCGGTGGCCGCGGCAGTCACGCGCGTGGGGCTTGCCGTGCTGGGGGGCGCCTTGCTGATGGATGTGGTGGGGCTTGGGCTGACGGGGCAGTTTGTTGCCGTCGCACTTGGCATCACCGCTTATGGGCTGATTTGCGCGCTTGCCGTGCGGCCTGGGGTTTGGCCGGGCAAAATCTGAGCATTTTCAAGCTAAGTGGGCTCACTTGGCGGCTCGGAAAATGCGACCCAGCAAACAAGCCGAGCCGTTCTGCCGCGCGCCGGCGCGGCGATACGGCGAGGCCGCCCCTTCACGCGCGGGGCGCTGCGCGCTACCTCTCCGCACTTCGAAAACGTGGACCCGATGGGCGAAACATGACCAGCAGCAATGATATTCGTGCGACCTTCCTGGATTACTTCCGCCGCAATGGCCACGAAGTCGTGGAAAGCAGCCCGCTGGTGCCGCGCAATGATCCCACGCTGATGTTCGCCAATTCCGGCATGGTCCAGTTTAAGAATGTCTTCACCGGCCAGGAAAAGCGCCCCTATTCCCGCGCCACCTCGGCGCAGAAATCCGTCCGCGCCGGGGGCAAGCACAACGACCTTGATAATGTCGGCTATACCGCGCGGCATCACACGTTTTTCGAAATGCTCGGCAATTTCTCCTTCGGGGATTACTTCAAGGAACAAGCCATCCCCTATGCCTGGGAATTGCTGACCAAGGATTTCGCGCTGCCCAAGGACCGGCTGCTGGTGACCGTCTATTCAGAAGATGAAGACGCTGCCGATATCTGGAAAAAGGTCGCGGGGATTGGCGATGATCGCATCATCCGCATCCCGACCTCCGACAATTTCTGGCGCATGGGGGACACCGGCCCCTGCGGCCCTTGTTCCGAGATTTTCTTCGACCATGGCGACAAGATTTTCGGCGGCCCGCCTGGCAGCGTCGATCAGGATGGGGACCGCTTCATCGAAATCTGGAACCTGGTTTTCATGCAGTTCCTGGAAGAACCTGCCGGCACGCGCAACCCGCTGCCGCGGCCTTCCATTGATACCGGCATGGGGCTGGAACGCTTCGCCGCCATTCTGCAAGGCAAGCACGACAATTACGACACGGACACTCTGCGCGCGATCATCCTGGCAAGTGCGGAAGCGACCAGCCAAGACCCGGATGGGCCGTTCCGGTCCAGCCACCGCGTGGTGGCGGATCATTTGCGCGCCGGCGCCTTTTTGATTGCCGATGGCGTGCTGCCTTCCAATGAAGGCCGCGGCTATGTGCTGCGCCGCATCCTGCGCCGCGCCATGCGCCACGCCCATATGATGGGATCGCGTGAGCCCTTGATGCATCGCATCCTGCCGTCGCTGATCCGGCAAATGGGCACGGCCTATCCGGAATTGGTGCGCGCGGAGGCGCTGATTTCGGAGACGCTGCGGCTTGAGGAAACGCGCTTCCGTTCCCTGCTGGAACGCGGCCTGCACCTTTTGGCGGAGGAAACCGGCAAGCTTGGGTCAAACCAGACCCTGCCCGGCGAGGTTGCTTTCCGGCTTTACGATACTTTCGGCTTCCCCCTGGACCTGACGCAGGATGCTTTGCGCGGCGAAGGCCGTGCGGTGGATGTGGAAGGCTTCAACGCCGCCATGGCTGAACAGAAGCGCCGCGCCCGCGCGGCCTGGGCCGGCAGCGGGGAAGCGGCGACTGAAAGCCTCTGGTTCGATGTGCAGGAAAAGATCGGCGCCAGCGAGTTCCTTGGCTATTCCACCGAAGTTGCCGAGGGCGAAATCACCGCGCTGGTCGTGGATGGCAAGGTGGTGGATCACGCTGCGGTTGGCAGCGAAGTGGCGGTGCTGCTGAACCAGACGCCGTTCTATGCCGAAAGCGGCGGCCAGGTGGGCGATACGGGTGTTATTGTCGCGGGCGATGCCTGCCGGATCGAAATCCGCGATACGCAGAAGAAGCTCGGCAATCTTTTTGTGCATCTGGGCAAGGTTGTGCATGGCGAAGCCAAGCCCGGCATGGCGGTGACGGCCGCGGTGGAGCATGCGCGCCGGTCCAATATCCGCGCGCATCATTCGGCGACGCATTTGCTGCATGAGGCTTTGCGCCGGCGTTTGGGCACGCATGTCGCGCAGAAGGGCAGCTTGAATGCGCCGGATCGGCTGCGCTTTGATGTCTCCCACAATAAGCCCATGGAAGCCGAAGAGCTTGCCTGGGTGGAGGCGGAGGTGAATGCCCGCATTCGCGAAAATGCCGAGGTGATCACGCGGTTGATGACACCGGAAGCGGCGGTGGAAGCCGGCGCCATGGCGCTGTTTGGCGAAAAATACGGCGAGGAAGTGCGCGTGGTTGGCATGGGGCATGACCCGGCGGCAACCGAAAAGCACGGCGTCTATTCGCTTGAACTTTGCGGCGGCACGCATGTGCGGCGCACCGGCGATATCGGCCTGTTCAAGATTATTGCCGAAGGCGCCGTCAGCGCCGGCGTGCGGCGCGTGGAAGCCGTGACGGGTGATGCGGCGTTGGCTTACATCAATGAAATGGAAGAAAGCCTGACGGCGGCAGCGGCTGTCTTGAAGGCGCAGCCAGGCGAATTGGCCGGGCGCATCGCGGCACTTGTCGAAGAACGGCGCAAGCTGGAACGCGATGTGGCGGAGCTTCGCAAGAAGCTCGCGACCGGTGGCGGCGGGGCGGAGATTGAGGAAGTGGCCGGGCTGCGGCTTTCGCTGCGTGATCTTGGTGAAGTGCCGCCGCGCGATTTGAAGGGCCTGGCTGAGGCCATTCTGAAGGGCGGCAGCACCGATGTTGTGGCGCTGATCAGCACGGCGGAAGGCAAGGCGAGTATCGTTGTTGCCGTGGCTGAAGCTGCCAAGGGCCGCGCCGATGCGGTGGCGCTGGTGCGCGCGGCCTCAGCGGCTGTGGGCGGCAAGGGCGGTGGCGGGCGGCCCGATATGGCGCAGGCTGGCGGGCCGGACGCGGCGAAGGCGGCAGAAGCGCTGGCGGCGGTGAAGGCGGCTTTGGCGGGGTAGGTGTTCGCGCCCTGGCCCTTCGCGCCATGAGCAATCTTCGGATCGGCATTGACCTGTCGCATGCTGAACGCAACGCGATTGCGCTGCGGGAAAGGCTCATCGCGCTTCGCGCCAAATACGCGCTTAGCCCTTACGAATATTGCAAGGAGGTCAGCATAGCGCCGGGGGTGCTCCCTTACAGTCACCCGGTGATCAGGCTGAACACTGCCTTGATTACCGAAACTGCCTTGCTGGCATGCTATATCCACGAGCAGATGCATTGGTATGTCACCTGGTATTCCCACAAGCATACCGACAAGTGGCGTAGTGTGTGGACAGCACTCGAACAACGCTATCCCGAACCACCCATCGGGCGCGGTGAGGGCGCCGATACGCTTGCCTCAACGCATCTGCACCTGATCGTGAATTGGCTGGAAATTGAGGCGCTCAGCAATCTGATTGGCGCGGAAGCCGCGCGGGCGCATGTTGTGCAACTGCATTATTATCGCTGGATTTATGCAACCGTCCTGAGGGATTGGGAGGCATTGAAGCGGCTTTACGCGTCTCATCAGCTAGTGCCTATCCTCCCGGCCCATGAAATGAGCCCGGAGGATCTTGCCCTTGCAGCGCGGCTTGATGAAGCGTGAGAAAGGTGAAGGCGCCCTACATCTCACAAAGCGTCAGCGTCCGGCCTTCGATCAGCGGCGCATAGGCATCGCGCACCTTGGCGA
>JADCFX010000008.1 GCA_020249285.1 Roseomonas sp.
AAGGCCGCAGAACGATCCGTCGAAACAACATGGCGCCGCATCGGTACATTGCTCAATGCATTCCCACCACATGAATGCGCCAACTACCTCAGAAATTCAGGCTATGGTGCAACGTAATGTCATCAAACTCTAATCAGTTTCGGCACCATTCCCAATAAAGCGGCTGGCGGCCTTCGCGCAAAGCCTTGGCTTCATAGCGCGTGGGGGGCCAGCCGGCGGGGCGGGTTTCGGCGAGGCTTTCCAAGATAAAAAACCTTTGCGCGCCCATGCATTCACGCACCCATGCCTGATAGGTCGGGTCGTCGGAAGCGATGCGCCAAACCCCGCCCGGCTTCACGGCGCGCGCCACCATGGGCAGTAATTCCGGATGAACAAAACGCCGTTTGGCATGGCGCGCCTTGGGCCAGGGGTCGGGGAACATCAGGAACAGCCGATCCAGCGCCCCTTCTGGCAAGGCGCGCAGCAAATGCCGTGCATCCTGCGGCCAAAGCTTGAGATTACGCGGCAGCGCGCCACTGGCCTCCTCACCCTCCGGCACCAGACGCGTGAGCAAGGCGCAAAGCCCGTTTTCGAATACTTCTGAGGCAATATAGGCAACCTCAGGATGCGCCGCGATTTGATCGAGCGTATGTTCGCCCCCGCCAAAGCCCACTTCCAGCCAAACCGGCACATCCCCCATGTCGAAGGCCGCGCGCGGATCAGCCCCTTGTGCTGGGGTCAGGCGCAGCCTCGGCAAGGTTTCTTCCAGCAGGCGCTGCTGGCGCGGGCGCAAGGGGTGGCCGCGGCGCCGACCATAAAGCCGGTCCGGCACACCATCAGCCAAAGGGGGACGATCAGCGGTCATCATTTCTTGCAAAGTGGTCTTCCTCCCCAAGAAACGGCGAGGCGTTCAAAATTCTCGAAAGCCTTCGGATTGCCCCGATCACCCGGCCTGTCCACACCGCGCGCACGGTTGACCAAGATTTCGGCTTCGTTCCAGTCACGGACGAGGTTCGGCCCCATCCAATCCCGATAAAAATCCAAGTCAAGCAAGCCTTGCTTTCCCGCTATGGCTACTAATTCATAATGATTGAGGAAATCCTGACATTTACTGCGCAGGGCATCGCAAGTTGGATCCCGATTATCTGGATTTGCGATCTGCTCCCGATCTGCGCGGGAAGCGCGACGAAAGGTCAGGTAAGCCGTATAACGATCTTGATAATATTCTTTTGATTCAGAGCCTTCGATAAGGTCAAGTGTAGCTTTTTTGCGTGCTAGATCACGAGTCTGCACCAACGAAAAGTAGCCAACGACCGCCGCAATGAAGGCGATGCACGCTGTTAGAAACTGCGCAGCACTCGGCCCGAAGATGTAGCCACACGCAGCCACCAGGAAAATTGCACCCAAAACTACGCGCAACACCGCCCTGGCCGAGAAAACTGACACGGGCTTCGCACAGAAATCAGTCTTTATGACCGCTCATAAAAAACATCTCTGAATCTCCTTCGCTAACCACATTTTCTGTAAAATAGGCGACCCGGAAAAGTCAAGCTTTTCCGGGCCAATGCTCCGCCTCAACGCCCGAAAGCGCGCTTCAGCTCATCCGCCAGATCGGTCATTTCCCAGGTGAAGGTGCCCTTCGCCACATCCGGCACGCGGCCGAAATGGCCATAGGCGCTGGTCGGCACATAGATCGGGCGGTTCAGCTTCAGATGCTCACGAATGCCGCGCGGGGAGAGATTGACCATGCCGTCAATCACCTTCGCCAACTTCGCCTCATCCACATCCTTGCCCGTGCCATGCAGGTCAAAATAAACCGATAGTGGCTTGGAAACACCAATCGCGTAGCTGACCTGGATGGTGCATTTATCCGCAAGGCCGGACGCCACGACATTCTTCGCCACATAGCGCGCGGCATAGGCAGCGGAACGGTCCACCTTGGTGGGATCCTTGCCGGAGAATGCGCCGCCGCCATGCGGCGCCGCACCGCCATAGGTATCCACAATGATCTTCCGCCCAGTCAGGCCGCAATCGCCATCCGGCCCACCGATCACGAATTTACCCGTGGGGTTCACGTAGAATTCGCTATCCGGGCACATCCAGCCCTTGGGCAGCACGGATTCCACAATCGGGCGCAGCATGCGCTTGATTTCGGCCTGCTCAAGCGCTTCTTCATGCTGGGTCGAGACCACCACGGAAGTCGCCCCCACCGGCTTGCCATCCACATAGCGCAACGTCACCTGGCTTTTCGCATCCGGCAGCAGCCCGGCCACGGCATTGTCCTTGGCGCGGCGGAGCGTGCTGACATGGCGCAGGATTTCATGCGCGTAATACAGCGGCGCCGGCATCAATTCCGGCGTTTCGCGGCAGGCATAGCCGAACATGATGCCCTGGTCGCCCGCGCCTTCATCCTTATTCCCGGCGGCGTCCACGCCCTGGGCGATATGCGCCGATTGGGCATGCAGATGGCATTCAATATCGGCATGCTGCCAATGAAAGCCTTCCTGCTCATACCCAATGTCATGGATCGCGAGCCGCGCCAGATGGATCAGATATTCCGGGGTGATTTCCGCGGGGCCGCGCACTTCGCCCGCCAGCACCACGCGGTTCGTGGTGACCAGCGTTTCGCAAGCGACGCGGGCATAGGGATCGGCGGTCAGGAATGCGTCCAGCACCGTATCGGAAATGCGGTCTGCCACCTTGTCCGGATGGCCTTCGGAAACGGATTCCGAAGTGAAAAGATATTCGCCCTTATCGCGCATGGCGTGGTTCGGCCTCTTGTCGCGGGATTCGCCGGTTTAGCCCGACGATGCTCTGCCCCGGATTGCCCTGGGCGGAGCGCGTATTGCAGGGGGGGGGTGGCGGGGTCAAGGCAGGGTGGGGCCGCCGCCCCCATTATTTTCAGCGCGGCGGCAGCACCCGGGCGGCGCGATAGCCTTCGATCTGCTCAGCGAACATCGCCCAGCTATCCACAAAACCGGTAAAGCCGGCCTGGCGGGCCGCGGTCATGGAAGCCAGTACATCGTAATCCATGTTCAGCGCGAAATCGGCGAACTCCCAGCTTGCCACTTGTTCAATCGGCATCATAAGGCCGTGGCGGGCGCGGATCCTCTCCCACACCGGGGCCTTATCGGCCATCCAGCGCGCCATGGACATGGTCCGCACCCGACCCAGCGCCACACCGAAAAGCCCGGCCAGATGGGGCCACATATCGCACCAGCGAAAGGCATCGCCATTCGTGACATTAAAGGCGCGATTGGCGGCGCGGGGTTCGCCCAGCATCCACAAAATGGCCTCGGCCAACAGCCTGGCGTCCGAGACCTCATGCAGGGCGGTGAAGGCGCCGGGCTTGCCGGGGAAATCGAAGGGCACGGAGAGTTCGCGGCAAATCGCGGCATAGGCACCAAGGGTAGAGACCATGTTGCGCGCCCGCCCCGGCGCCACATCCAGCACGAAATTGGGTCGGCTCGCGGACCAGGACCAGGCTTTGCCGCGCTGGCGTTCGGCCACCATATCCTGCTGATCGTAATAGAAATTGGGCGGCAAATGGCGCGGATCATCTTCCCGCGCCGGGGTGCGGAATGGGCCGATATGCAGCCCATACCATTTGCCGCCATGGATCATGTGCAGATGGGTGAAGCGCGGCAGGGAGGCTTCGGCGGCGTCCAGCAAATTCCGCAGCATGGTGACATTGCCGGCCACATCCTCAACGCCGGTTTCGCCATGCGGCGCGCGGGAGGCATAGACAATATGCGTAATGTCAGGCCGTGCCGCGATGGCGCGGGCCAGCCCCGGCCCGTCCCAAAGATCGGCAGTGATCCAGGGAATGCCCGGACCCGGGTCGCGCCTGGTCAGGCCAATCGGCGTGAAGGCAGGATCGCTTTGCGCGGCTTCCATCACGCGGCTTGCCGCAGCGCCGCTGGCGCCGACAATCAGGGTGACGCGGGTATTGGCCATGATAACTTCCTCCGGATCGGATGAACCCATGGGCGCGGCCGTGATGCAAGCCATCTAGCATTCTTGACCTGCGGGGGCATCGCGCCCTATGAGTCAATCATCGGTTGTAAAACTGATCCTCGCGATTTGTCCGGTCTGCTTGCGGCGAGGTCTCGAAAGGGCGCGGATGGCGACATTCGCGAAAACAAGCGCGCTAAAGGGCCGTGGGGCGAAATGCCCCCACCCCGTAGGGGGCCGGACGCCACGCGTTTATTGAGGTGTCAGCCCATGCCGAAGAAAAAACCCTCCACCCGCGCCCTTCGCCCCGCGACGCAGCTTGTCCGCGGTGGGCTCATGCGCTCCAACTTTGATGAGCTGTCGGAAGCGATGTATCTGACCTCCGGCTTTGCCTATGACAGCGCAGCCCAGGCGGAAGCGACTTTCGCGGGGACGGAAACGCATTACCAATATTCGCGCTTCGGCAACCCAACCGTCAGCATGCTGGAAGGCCGCTTGGCTGCCTTGGAAGGGGCGGAAGCCTGCCGCGCGACGGCGACCGGCATGGCGGCGGTGCATTCGGCCATGCTGTCCCATTTGAAGGCGGGCGACCGCATGGTGGCATCCCGCGCGCTATTCGGTTCCTGCCATTGGATCGTCTCAACCCTGTTGCCGCGTTATGGCATTGCCACTGAATTCGTGGACGGCAGCGATCTGGCGCAATGGCGCGCCGCGCTTTCGCGCCCGGCGACCATGGTGTTGCTGGAAACGCCTTCCAACCCCATGCTGGAAATCGTGGACCTTCGCGCCGTGTGCGATCTGGCGCATCAAGCCGGCGCTTTGGTGGTGGTGGATAATGTCTTTGCCACGCCCCTGCTGCAAAAGCCCATGGATTTCGGCGCGGATATCGTTGTCTATTCCGCCACCAAACATTTTGATGGGCAGGGCCGCGTTTTGGGTGGCTGTGTCATGGGCTCCAAGAAATGGGTGGATGAGGTGCTGCAACCCTTCATCCGCAACACCGGCCCTTCCATCAGCGCCTTCAACGCCTGGGTTATCCTGAAGGGGTTAGAGACGCTCCATCTGCGCGTGCCGGCCATGTGCCGCGGCGCTTCCGCCATTGCCGATATGCTGGCGGAAAGGGCTGAAGTTGCGCGCGTGCTCTACCCCTTCCGCGCCGATCATCCGCAGCAGAAGCTTGCCATGGCGCAAATGTCGGCCGGCGGCACCTTGGTGAGTTTTGACATCAAGGGCGGCAAAGAAGCCTGCTTCCGCTTCATGGATGCGCTGAAGCTGATTGATATCGCAAATAATTTGGGCGATGCGAAATCCATGGCGACCCACCCGGCCACCACCACGCATATGCGTGTGGGTGCCGAAGAACGCGCCAAGCTTGGCATTACCGATGGCACGGTGCGGCTTTCCGTGGGGCTTGAGGATGTGGCCGACCTGATTGACGATTTGGCCGAAGCATTGGATGCTGCGGCTTCATGAGGGCAAGCTCATAAAAAAACTTTACAAAAAGCCCGATTGCTGTGCTGAATTGGCGGCGAGGAAGGCAGAAATGACTAAAAGTGATTCATTCATCGCGACGACGCGGGGGATAAGGGTAGCCGTGCGCGCCTTTTATCTGGCTGAACAATCCATGCCCGAAAACGCGCAATTCGTCTGGGCCTATCAGGTGGAAATCGCCAATCTGGGCCCCGAGACGGTGCAGCTTATCCGCCGCACCTGGCAGATCGTGGACGGCACCGGGCGCACACAACAGGTGCAGGGTGCCGGCGTGGTCGGTGAACAGCCCATCCTGGAACCGGGTGGGCGGTTTGAATATACCTCTGGCACGCCATTAGGCACACCATCGGGGTTTATGCGCGGCGCCTATCATATGGTGGTGCGCGAAACGGGTGAGGCGTTTGATGTCGCCATCCCGGATTTCAGCCTGGACAGCCCGCATTTGCCTTCGGCGCGGTTGCACTGAGCGCCTCACCTATCATAGTCCTGACTGAGCGCGGCGGCCGCAGACCTTTGGCAGATATTCGTTTATTGATCGACGGCTTCATGGCAGCCGAGAAGACGCTCAGCTCCGCTATTGCGTCGTGGGTGCCTGACCGTGAGGGTGAAATCCTGCGGTTTGTTCGCACCGTGGAAATAAACGGAGAACAGCCTGGAATTCAACTGGAAGTTAAAGCATACCCCCGAGAAGAGGCGCTTAAGTTCCGTATCTTACTAGTTGCGGAAAAGTGCTTTTGGCGCCTTGATTTTGCTGACGATCAGCATGTCAATCCGCTTGGAGCCCCGCATTCGCCGGCCATACTTATTGGGGGTCCGCATTTTCATGCATGGGAGGACAATCGAGATTTCGCTACCGCCAAAAATTTGCCAAAAAGATTGCAGAACGCTAGGATTCTCCCAGGAAACATCAGAACGTTTAATGCGGCGTTTTGGTGGTTTGTGGACCAAACAAATATCGTTATATCAAGCCCTGATGTGCCTGACTTGCCGAGGAGAGAGACATTACTATGAATCTTCGGGAGATCGTTTGCGCCGCTTTAGAGTCTTGGCCCGGCCCCGCCGAGCGCCAGAACTGTGTTGTTGTGCCAACTCACTGCATTTATCCATCCAATCAAGTTGTCTCAGTTATCGTGTCTGGCAGAGAGCGCGAATTTGTCGTAACGGATCAAGGCGGCGCAGTTGATGAGTTGATCTCTGGTGGCGGCAGAACATTTGAAGATTTGCGTATGCTACGCGACGTGGCCAAATCTCAGGGACTTTCTGTTACAGATAATGGCACAATTTATAGCTCTATAGTATCGGCCGAACAACTTGCGGGCACAATTGCGCTGGTAGCCAATGCCTCAAAAGAGGCCGCACATTTGCTTATCCAGCGGGGCAAAGCGGTGCCGCGGAAAGATTTTCGCGAAATGTTGGCTAGATTGGTAGAAATCGAACATTCAAGAGGCCGGTTTCTTGATGTTGCGGAAAAAAGAAAGGTGATCGGCAAAAGCACAACGGTTCACCGATTTGATTACGAGATCAAGCTGCCAGGTGATAAGCGGCTTTTACTGGATACTGTTATGCCCGAGCATAGCTCCATAGCGTCGGTCGTCTCTGCGAATTTTGATGTTGGCCAAGCGGAGATGCGGGGAGTGCTTCAGCGAATTGTCTATGACGACGAAGATGAATGGAAGGCAGCTGATCTTGCGTTGCTTGGCTTGTCTGCAACCGTGGTTCCGTTTGCGAATCTGCCGTCGGTGCTGAACAGGCTTTCAATATGAAGCGCTCAGCACAAGGCCACCAACATCGTCGCTTTATGGATACTGCCCCCCCTCAATTCTCCTTGTAGCGATAGCCGATGCCATAAAGGGTTTCGATCTGGTCGAAATCCCCATCCGTATGGCGGAATTTGCGGCGGATGCGCTTCACGTGGCTATCAATCGTGCGGTCATCCACATAGATATTCTCGCCATAAGCGGCATCAATCAGCTGGTCGCGGTTCTTCACCATGCCGGGGCGCAGCGCGAGTGCCTTCACCAGCAAAAACTCCGTGACGGTCAATTGCACCTGTTTGCCCTTCCACAGGCAGGTGTGCTTCGTCTCATCCAGCATCAGATCACCACGCGCCAGCACGCCGCCGGGCGGCGCGCCTGAACCTTCCGCCCGCGCACCTTCATTCCGCCGCAGCAGGGCGCGGATGCGTTCCAGCAAAAGCCGCTGCGAAAAGGGCTTGGTGATGTAGTCATCGGCGCCAAGCCTAAGGCCCATCAGCTCATCCACTTCCTCATCCTTGGAGGTAAGGAAGACCACCGGCATATTGCTGCGCTGGCGGAGCCGCTGGAGCAATTCCATGCCATCCATGCGCGGCATTTTGATATCAAGCACCGCCAGATCGGCCGGCTTGGCGAGCAAGCCCTGTAGCGCGCTTTCGCCATCCGTATAGGTGCGCACCTGATAGCCTTCCTGTTCCAAGGTCATGGACACGGAAGTGAGGATATTGCGGTCATCATCCACAAGGGCGATGGTTTGCGGCATTGCTGTGCACCTCTGACGCGGCGGAGACAATCTTTTGCCGCGACAGTGATGATAATGCGAGCCAATTGTGGCAATAGAACAGCGATCATTTGCGAAACCGCCTCGCGGCTCCGCAAATGGGCGTAAGCTGCTCTATATATTACATTTTGCAGAGCAAGAAACCCGATTTGATGGAATCATCAAATCGAATATTGCTCTGCGCCGGGCCGGAGAAGGGCGATGGAACATTATGATGCCATATTGGAAGCGCGGCGGCTGATCCGCGCGGGGCGGGCGGCGAGCCTCGCGACCGGCCAGGCCGGCCAGCCCTTCGCCAGCCTGGTGACGCCGGCCAGCGCGCCGGATCTTTCGCCGCTGATGCTGCTCTCCTCTCTTTCGGAACACACACGCCATTTGCAGGCCGATCCGCGCTGCGCCCTGCTGATCACCGGCGCGCCGACCGGCCCCAACCCGCAAACCGCCCCGCGCGTGACGGTGACCGGGATGGCGGAACAAGTGCCGGCGGAGGAGGTGGCGGCGCTGAAGGCGCGGTGGCTTTCGGTGCACCCCTATGCGGCGCTTTACGCGGATTTCGGGGATTTCGCGCTATGGCGCGTGCGGATTGGCGGCGCCTTGTTGGTGGGGGGCTTTGCCCGGGCGGTGCGGATCAAGGCCAGCGCGCTGGCGCCCGATGAAGCCGCCGTTGCAGCCGTGGCGGCGGCGGAGGCTGAGATCATCGGCCATGTGAATGAAGACCACGCCGATGCCGTGGCCGCGATTGCGACCGGGCTGCTGGGCGGTGCCCCCGGCCCCTGGCGGTTGGTGGCGGTGGACCCTGATGGCTGCGATATTTCGGATGGGGGGGAATCCCGCCGTCTTGCCTTCCCCGCCCCATTGGGCGACGCGGATGCCGTGCGTATGGCGCTGATTCGCGCGGCGCGAGAGGGGCGGGCGGCCCTGGCCGGGGAAGCCTCTGCCAGTCCCTGACCCTGCCGCAATTCTGCCGCGACCAGCCCCGATAGGGATTGCAAGCCGACTGAGCGGCGCTATGGATAGTTGGTTGGAGGGGTGTCCATTAAATGAATAATGCTGCTATTGCCCTGGCGGGTACTGGCGTGACCGGGGCTGAAACCATTCACGCGAATCTCACCCCGCCCGCGCTGATTGCCCATGCGCTGCGCCGCAATGAAGGCCGACTTTCCGCCGACGGCGCCTTTATTGCCGTGACCGGCGCCCATACCGGCCGTTCCGTGCAGGATAAGTTCGTGGTGGAAGACCCCGAAACCCGCGCCGATATCTGGTGGGGCAAGGTCAATCAGCCCATGGCGCCAGAACGCTTTTCTGACCTTGCTGCCCGCGTGCGCGGCTGGCTTGGTGCGAAGCCGGAGCTTTTCACGCAAGACCTTTATGCCGGGGCCGATCCCGCGCATCGCGTGCGGGTGCGGCTGGTCACCACCAATGCTTGGCATGCGCTGTTCGCGCGCAATATGTTCATCCGCCCGGCACCAGCGGAATTGGCGGGCTTCACGCCGGATTTCACCATTCTGCATGCGCCGGAATTCCAGGCAGACCCCGCACAGGATGGCTGCCGGTCTGAAACCGTGATCGCGCTTTCCTTCGCGGCGAAAACCATTGTGATCGCTGGCACATCCTATGCCGGGGAAATCAAGAAAAGCATTTTCACTGTCATGAATTGGCTGCTGCCGGCGAAGGGCGTGCTGCCCATGCATTGCAGCGCCAATCTTGGCGCCAAGGGCGATGTCGCGCTGTTTTTCGGGCTTTCCGGTACGGGCAAGACCACGCTGTCATCTGATCCGGAACGCAATCTGATCGGCGATGATGAACATGGCTGGTCAGATGGCGGCGTCTTCAATTTCGAAGGCGGCTGCTATGCCAAGGTGATCAAACTCAGCCGCGAAGCCGAACCGCAAATCTGGGATGCGTCGCATCGTTTTGGTGCGGTATTGGAAAATGTGGTGGCGGATGAAGCGGGCCGGCTTGATCTGAATGATGGCAAGCTCACGGAAAATACCCGTTCCTGCTACCCGCTGCCCTATATTCCGAACATCGTTGAAAGCGGTGCCGCCGGCCTGCCGCGCAATGTGGTGATGCTGACCGCGGATGCCTTCGGCGTGCTGCCACCGATCGCGAAGCTTTCCCCGGCGCAGGCCATGTATCACTTCCTGTCGGGCTATACCGCGCGGGTCGCGGGCACGGAAAAGGGCCTGGGCAAGGAGCCTCAGGCAACATTCTCCACCTGCTTCGGCGCGCCCTTCCTGCCGCGTCGGCCGGAAGTCTATGGCCGGATGCTGGCGGATTTGATGGCCCGCCATGGCGCCGATTGCTGGCTGGTGAATACCGGCTGGACTGGCGGCAGCTATGGCACCGGCAGCCGCATGCCCATCCACGTGACGCGCGCCTTGCTGCGCGGCGCTTTGGATGGCAGCCTGGCCCGCGTTGAATTCGTGCGCGATCCCTTCTTCGGCCTGATGGTGCCAAAGGCGCTGAATGGCGTGCCGAGTGAAATGCTCAACCCACGCGATACATGGGCGGATAAGGCCGCCTATGACCGCACGGCGCGCGATTTGGTGGCGCGGTTTGAAGCCAATTTCGCCACCTATGCCGATGCGGTCGGTGAAGATGTGAAGGCAGCGGCCATTCGCGCCGCAGCATGAGCGGCGGCTTTGATTGGCTGAAGCCGGCCTCGGCCGAGGCCGGCAAGCGCAATGTGCTGGGCGGGCCTTTGCTGCCTTGCTCAGTGGCGCCACTGACCGGGTTTTTTCGAGACGGCTGCTGCAATACCGGGCCTGAGGATATTGGGCTGCATGTGGTCTGCGCCGAAGTCAGCGCCGAATTTCTGAACTTCAGCAAGGCGGCGGGGAATGATCTTTCAACGCCGCGCCCGGAATATGGCTTTGTCGGGCTGTCGCCGGGTGATCGCTGGTGTCTTTGCGCCGCGCGCTGGGAAGAAGCGCGCCGCGCCGGCTTCGCCCCGCCTGTGCTGCTGGAAGCCACGCATGAAGCGGCGCTGGAAATTTGCACGCTGGATGATCTGATGGCGCATGCTGTGGATGCCCCGGCGTGACGCCGACGCGCTTCTTTTTGGTGCGGCATGCGCTGGTGGAACCCTCGGCCCGCGCGGTGCTTTACGGCAGCATGGATGTCGCGCTCTGTGACCTCGCGCTTCAGGAAGAAGCGGCATCCTATCGCTGGTTGGCGCAGCGCCTGCCGCAGCCGGCGCGGTGGTTCGTCACCAACCTGTCCCGCACGCGCGCCACCGCAGCAGCGGTTTTTGCAGCGGGCTATCCGGATGCGGGTTTGGAAGCGGAACCGGATTTCGCCGAACAGCATTTGGGTGATTGGCAAGGCATTCCGCATGAGGCCCTTCCCGCGCTGCTGACGCGCCCCGCGCATCCCTTCTGGCCCCATGCCGGGGAGGAACACCCGCCAGGCGGGGAGAGTTTTCGCGAGGTGCAAGCCCGCGTAGCTGGGGTGCTGGAACGCCTGGCGACGCTGTTGGAAGGCCAGGATATTGTGATTGTGGCCCATGGCGGGTCCATCCGCGCTGCTTTGTCCCATGCCATGGGGCTTTCGCCCGATCAGGCTTTGGTCTTCAGCATCAAGAATCTGTCCCTTTCGAGGATTGAAAAACACGGCCTTGATTGGCGCGTGGCATCCGTGAATGAGGAACCCTGGACGCCGCCATCGCCGGAAAGCTGAGGCATTGCTGCAACAAACCCTTCCCCCGACGCGAATCCTTGGTATAGAGTCTGGCGAAACAACGGGTTGGGAAATGTTTTTCATGCGCCCTATCATGCTTTTCAGCGCCTTACTCCTTGCCTTGTTTGGCTTTTCCGGCAGCGCCCGCGCCCAGGCGGAAGAACAGGCTTTGGTGGACCGCGCCACGCTCACGCTCCAGGAAATGATGGGGCCGGCGGATAATACCGGCGATGCCAGAGCGCTTTTGCGCAATGCCAAGGCAGTCTTGATCTGCCCGCGGGTCTTCCGCGCTGGCTTCATTGTGGGCGGTGAGTTTGGCGATTGCGTACTGGCCGCGCGTGATGGCGGCGGGTCTTGGTCGTCCCCGGCGTTTTACAGCCTGGTGGGTGGCAGTATCGGGTTTCAGGCGGGTTTGCAGGATGCTCAGATTATTTCGCTGATCATGACCCAACGGGGCCTGAACGCCATTCTGGATAGCCAGTTCAAATTCGGCGCTGAAGCGGGGCTCGCTTTCGCGACACTTGGGCGCAGTATCCAAGGCGCGACCACGGCGGCGGTGGGGGCAGATATTGTCACCATCGGGAGAAGCCGCGGGCTTTTCGCTGGCGTTACGCTGGATGGTGCCTTGCTTTCCGCCGACAGCGCCAAGATGCGCGCTTATTTTGGGCGCGAAGTGGCGGCGCGGCAGGTGGTGGTGGCCATGGAAGTGCATAACCCCGGCAGCGATCCGCTGCGTGGCGCGCTGATGCGCCTGGGTGCGCCTGCAAGCGGTGGTAGCGGTAATTCTGCCGCACCCGCGCCATCCGGTGGGACCACCTCCGGCAGTGCAGCGACCGGCCGTGTGCAGACGGAAGATCTGGCACCGCCGCCGGCCAATCGGCGTTGAGGGGCTTTTGCCCACCTGCAACACGGCGTGACTGACAAGACGCCCTTCTGGAAAAGTAAATCCCTGGCCGAGATGTCTCGGGCGGAATGGGAAAGCCTATGCGATGGCTGTGGGCGCTGCTGCCTGCATAAGCTCCGCGATGAGGAAACCGATGCGCTGGCCTATACGGAAGTGGCGTGTCGGCTTTTGGACCTGCATAGCTGCCAATGCTCCGATTATGCCGGGCGCAAGAAACGCGTGCCGGATTGCGTAAAGCTCACGCCCAAAAAGCTCGCCGCGATTGATTGGCTGCCGCCGAGTTGCGCGTATCGGATGGTAGCTGAGGGGCGGGATTTGGCCTGGTGGCATCCGTTGGTGTCTGGCGACCCGGAAACCGTGCATCGCGCCGGCGTTTCCGTGCGTGGCCGGGCGATTGATGAACGGACCGCAGGCGCTTTGGAAGATCATGTGGTGCGCTGGCCGGGGATGATGCCGCGGAAGGTGAAAGCGCCTGATTGACGCCGCGCGCGCTCTGCGCGACGTAAGGACAAAGCTTCTGACAAGGAAACTCGGATGAAAAACGCGATTTATGGCGGCGTGAATGCTGCCGTGCTGACGGCGATGAAGCCCGATCTGACCCCCGATCTGGATCGCATGGCGGCGCATGCCAAATGGCTGCTGGCCAATGGCTGCACCGGGCTTGGCGTTTTGGGCACAACCGGTGAGGCGAATTCCTTCGGCCTGCATGAACGCAAGGCCATTTTGGAGGGGCTGATTGCGCGCGGCATTCCAGCGGCGCGCATGATGCCAGGCACGGGCTGCGCCAGCCTGATGGATAGTGTGGAACTGACCAAGCATGCGCGCGATGCCGGCTGCCCAGGCGTGCTGATGCTGCCGCCCTTCTATTACAAGGGGCCGTCGGATGATGGGCTGTTCGCTTATTTCTCCGAAGTGCTGAACCGCATTGGTGGTGGGGTGAAGGTGTATCTTTATCACTTCCCGCAGCAATCGGCGGTGCCTTTCAGCCTTTCGCTGCTGGAACGCCTGATCAAGGCTTTCCCCGGCACCATCAAGGGCGTGAAGGATTCCTCCGGCGATTACGCCAATATGCAGGCCATGGTGCAGGCCTTCGCCAAGGATGGGTTTGAGGTTTATTCCGGCAGCGATGAATTCCTGCAACGCATCCTGGCCGAAGGTGGCGCGGGCTGCATCACCGCCGCTTCCAATGGCAATTCGCATTGGGGTGGCATTGTCTATGCCAAACGTACGGGCGCTGAGGCTGATGCGGCGCAGGCCGTGTTGAATGCCACGCGCAAGGCCGCGACTTCGGTGCCGCTGATTCCGGGCCTGCGTGAGATTATTGCGCGCAGTACGGGTGATGCCGGCTGGCGCAGCATTCGCCCGCCACATCTGCCGTTGAATGCGGCGCAGGCGGAATCTGTATGGGCTGCCTGGGGGGCCGCGGGTGCGCTGCCTCTGCCCGGGCTGGCGCCCGCCAAGGCGGCGGAATAGAGCCGTGAAGGAACCGCTGCGATGCCGCGCGCCGGCGGTGGCGACCGTGCAGATTGATGACGCGCATGTGCGTGTGACGCGCTGGGATTTTGAACCCGGCGCGGAAACCGGCTGGCATCGTCACGGCATGGCTTATGTGGTGGTGCCGGTGACGGACGGCAGTCTTCTTCTGGAATTGCCGGGCGGCGAGACCGCAACAGCATCTTTAACTGCTGGCGTGGCTTATGCGCGCGCCGCCGGTGTTGAGCATAATGTGGTGAATGCCGGCACTGCGCCGCTTTCCTTCGTGGAAACGGAACTCAAGCACTTGATTGGGTAATTTTCTTGCCGGGCAGCGTCACCATCGCAAGCCCGATGAACACCAAAGCCGCGGCGGGGATCGTCAGCCAGCCCGGCACCTCGCCAAAAATCGCAAAACCCCAGATCAGCCCGGTGATGGTGACGATATAGCCCACTTGCGATGTCACCACGCCGCCCTGGGTGGCGAGCGATCGGAAATAGATCAAATAAGCCAGCGCGAGCAGTACGCCTTGGGTTATGGTGATCGGCAGCCCCGCCAAATCCACGGCACGGATCTGCCCAGCCAAAAACGCAATCACCGCCATCATCAGCGCCGCCGCAGCGCAAGTGCCCGCCGCCAGCGCCAAGGGCGCTGCACCGCGCGGGGCAAGCTTCACGCCAGCAATATTCGCCACCGCGTACCAAACTGGCGTGCAGGCCGCGAGCAAGGCCCAGGGCAGTGCCTCCGGGTCCGGCAGCGCAGCGCCTGGCGCCATGGCGAGGCCAATGCCGACCAGTCCCAGAATGCTGCCGCCAATGCGTCGCCAGGATACTTTTTCCATCCGGAGCATCATGGCACCCACCACCGTCAGCATGGGCGAAAGCGGGATCAACAGTGAAAAGAATCCCGCAGGTATGTGCTGCAAACTTGTGAAGCCGAACAGGTTGGGCAGAACAAGCCCGGTCAGCCCTGAGACACTATAATGGATCAGATAGGGCCGCCTCAGCGCCGGGATTTCGCGCCGCGCAAAACACACCGCCAGCAAGGTAATGGCGCTGAAGCCCGATGCGCCGAGCGCGATCATCAAAGGTGGCCAGCCCATGCTGCCCAAGGTCTTCACAAAAATCGGCGTGGCGCCCCAAATGGTGCCAAGCAGCAACAGTGGCAAAATGGCGCTGATCGCGAAACGCATGCCGACACTCGCGCCCGAAAGGCCGCATGTGTCAAGCAGTTGAAAATTGCCTGGGCTTGACGGCATGGTGCGGCAATGTCCCTGCCCGATTCGGAAATGGTGCCGCTTCGCCCTGGCTTGCTGGGTCCGCCGGAACTTTGCCCGGTACGCTGGCGGCGTTCGGAGCGTGCGCGCGCCGTGAGCCTGCGGATTGATCCCCGCGCCGGTGATGTGGTGGTGACGTTGCCGATGCGCGCCAGCCGTCGCGCTGGGTTGGAATTACTGACCACGCATGCGGCTTGGGTCTTGAAGCGCCTGAAAGCTTTGGCGCCAAGCATTACGCTTGCCCATGGCGCGGCGGTGCCTTTGGGTGGCGTGCCGCATCCGGTGCTGCATGATCCAATGCGGCGTGGCGGTGCCTTTGTGGAAGGTGGCACGATCATCGTGACAGGTGCGGCGGAATTCCTGCCGCGGCGCCTGCGTGATTTTCTGCGCATCGAGGCGAAGCGGCGCATTCTGCCGCTGGCGGCTGACCATGCCGCCAAATTGGGTGTCGCCATCAAGGCCATTCGCGTGAAGGATACGCAAAGCCGCTGGGGGTCTTGCGCGCCGGATGGCACGCTCGCCTTTTCCTGGCGCCTGGTCATGGCGCCGGATGCGGTGCTGGATTATGTGGTAGCGCATGAGGTCGCGCATCTGCGTGAGCTTAACCATTCTCCGCGCTTCTGGGCGCATGTGGCGGCACTTGCCCCGCATCGTGAGGAGGCTGAGACCTGGCTGCGCGAAGAAGGCCCAGCATTGATGCGTGTTGGCTGATAAGCAGGAGGATTGAGGGTTGCCATGAAAGCTGTTGGATATCGGAAATGCCTGCCGATTGATCAGGCGGATGCGCTGATTGATCTGGACATCGCGGCCCCCGCCGCGCCAACCGGGCGCGATATGCTGGTGGAAATTCACGCCGTGTCGGTGAACCCCGTTGATACCAAGGTGCGTCGGCGCGATGACCCAGGTGAGGCGCCGCGCATCCTTGGCTTTGATGGTGCTGGCGTGGTGCGCGCGGTGGGGCCGGAGTGCACCCTGTTTCGTCCAGGTGATGAGGTGTTTTACGCCGGCGTGATCAATCGTTCCGGCACCAATGCCGAATTGCACCTGGTGGATGAACGCATTGTTGGGCGGAAGCCACGGAACCTGACCTTCCCCGAAGCCGCTGCCGTGCCACTGACCGCGATTACCGCTTGGGAGGGATTGTTTGATCGCCTTGGCGTGCCGCAGGGCGGCGGGCAAGGGCAGGTTTTGCTGGTGATTGGTGGTGCGGGCGGTGTGGGGTCCATGGTGATTCAGATGGCGCGCGCGCTGACGGGGCTGACGGTGGTCGCTACCGCATCTCGCGCGGAAAGCGTTCAATGGTGCCGCGGCTTGGGCGCGCATCATGTGGTGGATCACCACGGCGATATCACGGCGCAGATGAAGGCGCTTGGCTTGCGCGGCGCCAATTACATCTATTCCGCCAATACAACCGCAAAGAATTGGGCCGCCATGGTGGATGCGGTGGCACCCCAAGGCCGCATTCTGCTGATCGAAAGCCAGGCGCCAGTGGATGCGCGCGATGTGATGCGCAAATCGGTATCAATCCACTGGGAACTGATGTTCACGCGCCCCTTGTTCAACACGCCCGACATGATTGAACAGCACCGCCTGTTGAATGAGGTCGCGGGGCTGATCGAAGCCGGGCGGATGCGCGGCACCATGACACGCAATCTGGGCAAGATAACCGCGGCCAATCTGACGCAGGCGCATGCGCTGGTGGAAAGCGGCGGCATGATCGGCAAGGTTGTGCTGGAAGATTTTTGAATTCCATGTGGCTGCGACTAAGGCGATAATGATGCAAAGCCCCTTTGTGCAATTGGCGGAAATCCATCGCGGCCCGGCGGTGGAGAGCATCCATCACGGCATCGCCGTGGTGATGGACAGCAACGGGCGCCAGGTGCTGGCGATGGGTGATCCTGCCTTCGTCACCTTTCCGCGATCCTCACTGAAGCCTTATCAAGCCGTCGCGCTGGTCGAAACCGGTGCGGCGGATGCTTTGGGGCTCAGTGAAGAGCACCTCGCGCTTTCCTGCGCATCCCATAGTGCCGAGGATTTTCAGGTGACGCTGGTGCGCGATTGGCTTTCGCGCATGGGGCTCTCTGAATCGGCGCTGGTCTGCGGGCCGGATATGCCGCGCGCGGCGACGGATCAGGCGAAGATTTATCGTGCGGGTGGTGATCCTTCGCGCATTTATCACAATTGTTCTGGCAAGCATTGCGGGTTCTTGAGTGTGGCGCAGAAGCTTGGCGCGCCAGTCGTGGGATATGGTGATCCCGCGCATCCGACGCAGCTTCTTTATCTCGAAATCCTGTCGGAATTGCTGGGTAGTGATGCAGGGCGTTTGCAAGCTGGCGTTGATGGCTGTGGCTTGCCGGCGCTGGCGCTTTCCATGGAAGCCATGGCGCAGGCAGCCGCGCGCTGGGCGGCGCGCAAAGTCGCAAGCCCTGCGCGGCGCACAGCCATTGAAAGATTGCAGGCCGCCATTGCGAAGTATCCCGATCATCTTTCCGGCCTGGATCAGGCGACCAGCCGTATTGTGCGGGCCACAAATGGCCGTGTGCTGCTGAAAGGCGGCGCGGAAGGTTTTGTGGTGGGCTTCGTGCCGGATCAGGGCTTGGGGATTGCGGTGAAACTCGCCGATGGCGCATCCCGCGCGAAGATGGGGGTTTTTGTCGCCATATTGGGTCGGCTCGGCTTGCTGGATGCTGCGGCAACCGCAGCGCTGGTGGATGCGGTTGAAGGCGATATCGCTGACAGCAATGGCAAGCCCGTTGGCCGCATTGCCGTGACACTGCCGGCGTAATGGTAGCACCGATGCATGTGCTGATCGGGGGCGGTGGTGTTGGGGGGCTGGCGCTCGCGCTGATGCTGCATCAGCGCGGCATTGGCTGCACGGTGCTTGAAGCCGCGCCAGAATTGAAGCCACTGGGTGTGGGCATCAATACGCTGCCGCACGCCATCCGCGAATTGGCCGCGCTTGATCTGATGCCGGCGCTGGATGCGGTTGCCATTCGCACACGCGAATTGCGCTATTTGAATCGCTTCGGCCAGGAAATCTGGCAGGAACCGCGCGGTGTTTGGGCGGGGCATGAGGTGCCGCAATTTTCCATTCATCGCGGTCATTTGCACCAGGTGCTGTGGCAGGCAGCGGAAGCGCGCTTGCCGATAGGCGCTTTGCTGCGCAATGCGCGGCTGCAGGGCTTCACGCAGGATGCTGGAGGCATCACTGCGCATCTGGCGGATGGGCGCAGCCTTTCCGGTGATGTGCTGATCGGCGCTGATGGCATTCATTCCATCATTCGCGCGGCGCTGCATCCGGATGATGGCGGCATTCGCTGGAATGGCATTCAGATGTGGCGCGGCGCGGTCGAATGGCCTGCCTTTGAAGGCGGCGATACCATGATTGTCGCCGGCGATATGAAAGAAAAGCTGGTGCTTTACCCGATCGGCGCCGGTGCTTCCGCCGCAACGCGGCTGACGAATTGGGTGGTTTGTGCGCAGATTGGTGACGCCAGCAAACCACCGCCGCGGCGGGAAGATTGGTCTCGCCCCGGCCAGCTTGATGAAGTGCTGGCGCATGTCGCGCGGTTTCGTATTCCCTTTCTGGATGTCGCTGCATTGGTGCGCGCCACGCCAGAATTTTGGGAATACCCGATGTGTGACCGTGACCCGCTACCCTTCTGGACGCTGGGCCGCGTGACGCTGATGGGTGATGCTGCGCATCCCATGTATCCAGTCGGATCAAATGGCGCATCGCAAGCGGTGCTTGATGCCAGGTGCCTTGCCGATTTGCTGGCGTCTCACCCGCCGGAAGCCGCACTTACTGCCTATGCCGCTGAGCGCCTGCCAAAGACCGCCGAGATTGTGCGTGCCAATCGCAACGGCGGGCCGGAACGCGTGGTGGATGAAGTCAGCGCGCGCGCGCCAGATGGTTTTGCGCGGCTTGAAGATGTGATTTCGCGCGAAGAACTCGCCGCCATTGCCGGTGGCTATGCGCAAATGGCCGGATTTGCAGCAGGAAAACGCGCATGAGTGGAAAATTTAATGTTGTTGTGGATGCACGCGGTGTGGCGCGGCTGACGGTCGCGCATACTGCCAAGCTGAATACGCTGAACCCAGCGCTATTGGATGAAGCGATTGCGGCGTTGCGCGAACTGGCAAATCACCCTGGCTTGCGCGCGGCGGTACTGACCGGCGAAGGCGAACGCGCCTTTATCGGCGGTGCTGATATTGGCGCCATGGCGGCTTTGGAAACGCCGGCAGAAGCTGAAGCCTTCATCCGCCGCGTGCATGGCATTTGCGCTGCCATTCGCGACCTGCCCGTGCCGGTGATTGCACGCATCAATGGCTGGTGCTTGGGCGCCGGGCTGGAAGTGGCGGCGGCTTGCGATATGCGTATTGCGGTGCGGGATGCGAAATTCGGCATGCCGGAAGTGCGCGTTGGCATTCCTTCCGTGGTGGAAGCAGCCTTATTGCCGGGCTTGATAGGCTGGGGTCGCACCAGGCGTTTGCTGTTGCTGGCCGAGACAATCTCTGCCGCTGATGCGCTTGCCTGGGGGTTGCTGGAAGAAGTCGCGCATCGTGAGCGGATTGATGCACGCGTCGAAGCCTGGATCGGCAATCTGCTGGCTGCGGGGCCAGAGGCGCTTCGCGCGCAGAAGGCACTGATCCGGCAATGGGAAGATCGCCCGATCAGCGAGGCTATCGCCGCCGGCATCACCGCCTTCGCCGCATCTTGGAACGGGGATGAACCCAAGCGCATGATGCGCGCCTTTCTGGAAGAACAGAAGGCGCGCAAGAAGAAGCGCTGAATTCAGCCCGGCGGGGGCAGGAAATTCACCTCATGCTCCGCCGCAATACGCACCACCTCGCCCGGGTCAGGCACGTTATGAATGCGGGTAAACAGCGTGTAGAGCCCTCGCGCGGGGCTCACCCAAAATAGTGCGCGCACGGGTGCTTCGGTTTTGTTGAAGATGCCATGCGCAATGCCCATCGGCAGGCGGATCAAATCGCCCGCCTTGGCGGTAGCGGCCTGGCCATCCAGGAAAAGATCAAACTGGCCTTCCAGCACGCGGATAAATTCATCCTGATTCGTGTGGATATGCGGCGGCACAAAGGTGCCGGGCGGGAAGAGTGTATCGAAAGCAAAACAGCTTTCACTATGCGCCACGGGTTTGTATGTCTGGCCCAGGATGGACCATACAACGCCGCCAGTGCCCTCCCCGGCTGGGGTCACGCCTGCTGTCATGCTCATTTCTGCAATCTCCCATTTCTACACATGCAAGTAAGTGTCGCGGATATTCGGTGCGGCGGCCAGTGCCGCGCTATCGCCCTGCCAGACGACGCGGCCTTTTTCGATCACCACATGCCAATCGGCCAAACGCATCACGGCGGCTAGGTTTTTGTCAATCAACAATATCGCCTGGCCTTCGGCGCGCAGCCTCGCCATCACCTGCCAGATTTCTGCGCGGATGAGCGGTGCCAGGCCCTCAGTCGCCTCATCCAGCACCAGCAAGCGCGGATTGGTCATCAGCGCGCGACCAATCGCGAGCATTTGCTGCTCGCCGCCCGAAAGCTTGGCGCCGGATTGGCGGCGCCGTTCCGCAAGGCGTGGAAAAAGCGCAAAAATCGCCGGCAAATCCCAACGCGGCGCACCGCCCGCGCGATTGGCCGCGGTGGCGACAAGATTTTCTTCAACACTCAACGTCGGGAAAATCTGCCGCCCTTCCGGCACCAGGCCAATGCCGCGCTGCGCGATGCGATAGGGCGGGTCGCCGGTAATCTCCTGCCCATCAAAGCGAATATGCCCAGCGCTTGGGCGGATCAGGCCCATAATGGCGCGCACCGTGGTGGTCTTGCCCATGCCATTGCGGCCAAGCAGTGTCACCACCTGCGCCGCACCCACACCAAAGCCGATACCGTTCAGTATTTGGCTTTCGCCATACCCGGCGACCACGCCTTCAAGCGTCAGCATGGCAGTTCTTCTTCGCCAAGATAGGCGGCGCGCACTTCGGCACTGGCACGAATTTCGGCGGTGCTGCCACTCGCGATGATACGCCCTTCGGCAAGAACCGAAATCCGATCTGCCAGCGCAAACACTGCCTGCATGTCATGTTCCACCAGCAAGATCGCGTAGCGCGCTTTGAGCCGCCGCAGCAGGGCGATTAGCCTTTCAGTCTCCTCCGGCCCCGCCCCAGCCAGCGGTTCATCAAGCAGCAGCAAGCGTGGTTGGGTGGCGAGTGCGATGGCAATTTCCAACGCGCGCTTTTCGCCATGGCTTAGCGCACCCGCAATGATCCCCGCGCGATCTGCCAACCCCACCTCAGCCAAGGCATCGCGCGCGGCTTCATTCAGCGCTTGTTCCGAAGCGGCGGCGCGAAAGAAACGGAAGGAAGAACCGCTTCTCGCCTGCGCGGCCAAAGCGACATTCTCCAACACCGAAAAGCCGGCGATGATGCTGGTGATCTGAAAACTGCGCGCCAGGCCCGCATGCACACGGCGCGGCAGGGACAACCGCGTTACATCCGCCCCAGCGAAAACAACGCGCCCCGCATCAGGTGTGACGGTGCCGGTGACCTGATGGATCAGCGTGGTTTTGCCAGCGCCATTGGGGCCGATCAGCGCGTGGATTTCGCCAGGCTGCACGTCCAGGCTGACATCATTCGTCACCACAAGCCCACCGTAATGCTTGCGCAAGCCCTGGACGCTGAGCAGTGCTTCAGCCACGGCGCGCGCCCAGAAAACCAATCAGCCCGCCACGCATGAACAGCACCGCGAGTATCAGCAGCGGGCCGAAGATCATCTTCCAATGCGTGGTCAGGCTGGGTAGCCAGGTTTCCAGCAGCACGAAAAGTACCGCGCCAAGGATGGCTCCGGAAAGCCGGCCAAGCCCGCCCAGGATAACCATGAAAATCAACTCACCGGAACGCTGCCAGCTCATATAGGCGGGGGCGACGAATTCTGTCGCATTGGCAAACAGCACCCCCGCCAGCCCCGCCAGCATGCCCGCAATGACATAGGCCAAAAGCCGGAAGGGATAGGGTGCGAAGCCCACCGCTTGCGCGCGTAGCGGATTTTCCCGCGCCGCGCGCAACACGCGCCCAAAGCGGGACGCCAGCAGCATGGCGCAAAGCCCCCAGCAGAACACCAGAAAACCGAGGCACAGGTAATGAAAGAAAAGCCGGTTTTCCATCAGCCGCGTGCCGAAGATCTCGGTCCGGTCATACAGCGTATAGCCATCATCACCGCCATAGGCCGCGAGTGATGACGCGGTGAAAAACGCCATCTGCCCGAAAGCCAGCGTGATCATGATGAAATTCACGCCTTCGGTGCGGATGGCAATCGCGCCCGTCAGCAGCGAAAACAACGCGGCAGCAGCCATCGCGACAGGCAGTACAATGGTGATATCGGTCAGCCGATGCGCATCCAGAATGGCAACGGCATAAGCGCCAACACCCATCGCCGCCGCATGCCCAAGGCTGGCAAGACCCGCGCCGCCCACCAGGAAGGAAAGCGAAACCGCGGCCGCGGCCAAAATCATGATGCGCGCAAATAGCGTCAGGTAATGATTGGCGCCGAACCCAATGAAAGGCGCCAGCGCCAATGCGGCCAGCACCAGCAGCGTCAGCGCCACATCAAGCCGCAAGCGCGGCATGCTAACCTCCCCTGGCCGGGAAAAGCCCGCGCGGGCGGAAGGCGAGGATCGCCGCCATCGCGATATAGACCAGCATGGAAGCCAGCGCCGCGCCGGTTTGCCGTGCGGCAGATGGGTCCAGAAACAGCCGCATCAAATCTGGCATCAGCGATTTGCCGAGCGTATCCGTCAGCCCCACGATCAGCGCCGCGATAAAGGCGCCGCGAATGGAACCGATGCCGCCAATCACAATCACAACAAAAGCAAGGATCAGCACATGATCCCCCATGCCTGGCTCGACCGAAAATATCGGCCCGGCCAGCACACCGGCGAAACCGGCCAGCATGGCGCCAAAGGCGAACACCAACATAAACAGGCGGCGAATATCCACGCCTAGCGCTGAGACCATCGGCGCATTGGTCGCCCCCGCGCGCACCAACATGCCAAGGCGCGTGCGTTCCACCAAAAACCAAAGGCCAAGTGCCGTGGCGATGCCGGCGACAAGCACGGCGATGCGATAGAGTGGATATTGCAGCCCCGGCATCAACACCACGCCGCCTTCAAGCAAAGCAGGCACGGGCACTTGCAGCGGCGCCGCGCCCCAAATCGCTTTCATCGCCTGATTGAGGAACAGGATAACGCCAAAGGTTGCCAGCACTTGCGACAGATGATCGCGATCATAGAGGTGCCGAAACACCAACACTTCCAGCAGCAAACCAAATAGCAGCGCTGCCGGTAGCGCCAATAAAAGCCCAAGCCAGAAGGACCCTGTCGCTGCCGCCAAGGCAGCGCCCAGATAGGCCCCCAGCATATACTGCACGCCATGGGCCAGGTTGATGAAATCCATCACGCCGAACACCAGCGTGAGGCCCGCCGCCACCAGGAAAAGCAGAATGCCAAGCTGCAGGCCATTCAAGGCCTGCACCAGGAAAAGACCAGTACTCACCTTCGCGGATCAGGCGCAAAATTTAGCGCATGCGGCATTCGGCGGCCCAGGGGTCCACGTTGTTTTCCAGCACCTTGCGCACCGTTTCGGTCTGGAACTTACCATCGGGGCGCTTGGCGACATTAAGCAGCCAGAAATCCTGCACCGGGTAATGGTTCACGCCGAATTTGAAATTGCCGCGCACGGAAGTGAAATCCGCGGCACGCAAGCCAGCGCGGATCGCATCCTTATCGGCCAACCTGCCACCCGCGCGGCGAATGGCTGAATCGAGCAGCATCGTGCTGTCATAAGCCTGCGCGGCATAGCTGGCTGGCACGTAATTGAAGGCCGCTTCGAAATCAGTCACGAAACGGCGATTGGCTGCATTGTCCATATTCGGCGCCCAAGTAGCAGCAGAGAAAAAGCCCACTGCCGCATCCCCCTGTGCGGGCAATGTCGCCTCATCCACCGTGAAGGTGGACAGGAACGGGATATGCGCGAGCCCCGCCTGGCGATATTGCCGCACCAAATTCACACCAAGCCCACCCGGCATGAAGGTGAAAATCGCATCCGGCTTCGCGGCGGCGATCTTCGCGAGCTCAGCGGCAAAATCAAGCTGCGTGAGCGGTACATAAACCTCATCCACCACTTCGCCCTTGAAGCGGGATTTGAAGCCGGCCACGGCATCGCGCCCGGCCTGGTAATTCGGCACCAGCACGAAAACGCGCTTATAGCCCTGGTCTTCGCAGACTTGGCCGATCACGGAATGCACCTGATCATTATTGTAGGATGTCGTGAAGAAGAAGGGATTGCAGCCGCGCCCGGCAAAGGTGGAAGGCCCGGCATTGGTGCTGATCAGGAAGGTATTGGCTTCCGTCACCGGGCGGATGATGGCTTGCAGGATGTTTGAAAAAACAACGCCCACAATGAAATCGCAGCGGTCGCGTTCAAGCGCTGTGCGCACCTTGGTCACCGCCACATCGGGGCGCAATTCATCATCAATCATCACGGTCTCAGCGGTCAGCCCGCCCAGCCGGCCATTCAGATGCCGAAGCCCCATCAGGTAGCCGTCGCGCAATTGCGTACCAAGTGCCGCCTGCGGGCCGGTTTGCACGGCAACCAGGCCGATCTTCACCCCGCCCGCGGGTTGCGCATGCAGAATGGCGGGCGCTGCCAGCAGCCCCAAGGCGCCGCCCATGGCGGTACGACGTGAAAAAGAGCTCATTGTTAAGCCTCCCCGGTTGAAATGCCTCGAGTGCCTTACTGCGCGAAGCCCGGGCGCAAGGCAAGGCGGCGCGCCATATTGCCAGCACGAATCATCAAGGGATGGGCCGGGTCCGTGAAGGGGTCCAGCACGGTGAAGTGATTGGCGTCGGGTAGGGCTTCAAAACTGCCGCCCCAATGGGTCGCGAAATCGCAGCTTTGGCGGATGAATTCATCGCTTTCAGCCCCGCCGACGACAACGTGCAGCCCCTCAAAAGCCGGCGGCGGCAGCAGGCGCGGCGATAGGGTGGCAATATCAGCCTCCGTCAGGCGGAGCGCGGTCGCGATGCTGGTGCCCGTCAGCGGCCCCAGCTCAAAAACGCCTGAAACGGGCAAGGCCGCCCCCACCATCCCCACCGGCAGCCCGGGATGAAAGGCGGGCCAATCCGTCGCCAGCAACAACGCGGCCAGTTGCCCACCCGCGGAATGCCCGGCGGCCAGCAGCCGCCCGCCCCGGCTCCGATGCAAAAACGCTACCGCCCGGCGCATTTGTTCGGCGATCTCGCCCAAGGTCACAGCCGGGCAGAGGTCATAGGATGGCACCGCCACCGCCACCCCCTGGCCGAGCAAGCCCCGCGCGCAGTGGCTGACAAAGGACCGATCAAGCGCCTGCCAATAGCCGCCATGGATGAAAAGCGCGGTGGGCGCGGCCTCAGCATTGGGGGGCAGGAACAGGTCCAGCTTCTCTCGTTCTCCCGCGCCATAGGCCAGGTTCAACTCCGCCCGCACCCCGCTTTCGCGGAAGGCAGCGGCATCCCGCGCCCAACCGGCGATGATTTCGGCGCTTTCGGGCACGCGGGCCCGATTATTGTATTCCCGTTCGGCATCCATGCGCCTATCTGCGCATAGGAAAGCCATGACAGGCAAGGCGGGGCGATGCGGGTTTATTTGGCGGGACCGGAGGTGTTTCTGGCTGACCGAGACGCCATAGCGGCGGAAAAAAAGGCCATTTGCGCGGAGCACGGGCTGATTGGCGTTTTCCCGACCGACCCCGCGCCGGGCGCGCCCCAAGCCGCAACCGATTGGATGCGGATTTACCTGGGCAATGAGGCGCATATCCATGGCTGCGATGCGCTGATTGCGAATCTGACACCGTTTCGCGGTGCCTCCGCCGATCTCGGTACGGCTTATGAGCTTGGCTTCATGCGTGCGCTGGGCCGCCCGGTGTTGGGTTACAGTAATGCGCCGGGGAATTTCACCATGCGCAGCCTTGCGCAGTTGCAGGGCAAGGTGCATCGGCGCGCCAATGGCGCCTGGGAAGATGCCGATGGCATGGAGGTTGAGGATTTCGGCCTGACCGATAACCTCATGCTGGATGGCGGCATCGCTGCGGCGGGTGGCGTTTTTGTGCTGAACCCGGTGGAAGAAGCGGCGCGCTGGCGCGACCTACACGGCTTTGCGCGCTGTGCCGCGCATCTGGTGGGGATGAAGCGCTAGCGCCTGGCCCGCTTCACCCTGTCGCCGCAATAGCCTTGCCGCCCACTAGGCGTAGAATGCGGCTTGGCCGTTCCACGCCGGTCAGCCGATGCAGAATCAGGATCACGCTGCGCCCTGCGGTCGCTTCGTCCAGCGTTTCCATAAAGGCACGTTCCGTCGCGGCATCCAGCCCGGCGGCGGGTTCATCCAGAATCAGAACGGGTGCTGGGGAAAGCAGCGCGCGGGCCAGCGCAATCCGCCGCGCCTGGCCACCCGAAAACCGCGCGCCGGCTTCGCCGCATTGCGTGTTCAGGCCTTCCGGCAGGGCGCGCACCACATCGCCGATCCGCGCCCGGTCCAGCGCGCGCCAAAGCGCGACGTCATCCGCATCCGGCGCGGCCAGGCGCAGATTGGCGGCGATGCTGTCATCAAACAACCGCGCATCCTGCGTGAGCCAGGCAATGCGATCGCGCAAAACCGCAGCCGGAAGGGTCGCGATATCAACGCCGCCGAGCGTGATGCTACCCTGCTGCGGCGCGGCGAATTTCAGCAACAGTGCGGCGAGGGTGGATTTGCCGGTGCCGGAGGGGCCAAGCAAGGCTATGCGCGCGCCTTCCGGCACATCCAGATCAAGCCCATCAAACACGCGGGGCCGATCGGGCGCCCAGGAAAACACGACATCACGCAAGGAAAGCGCATGGCCCGAAGGTGCCGCGCTGGCTGCCACGGGATCGGGCACTGGTTCTGCGGCATCGGCGGCTTCAAAAAGCCGCCGCGCGCCAGCGGCAGCGGCTGCCACGGCAGCCCCGGCGCGCGGCATCAGCCCCAAGGCTTCGGCGGCCGCAATGGCCAGGAATACCGCCAGCACCCCTGCCGCCAATCCTGACTGGCCGGCAAGCATGGCCCAGCCAAGTGCGACCAGCAGCGCGATTTGCGTGAGCAATGCACCCGCCGCGCCACCCCAGGCCGCGCGCCGCGCCAAAGCGCGCTGCGCCGTGGATAGCGCCCGGTCTTCTGCGGCCACGCGCGCCAGCGCGCGCGCTTCTCCATTGGCCGCCAGCGTGTCCTCAAGCCCGGTCAGCGGATCAATTGTGGCCGCACGCAGGCCGCCCTGGGCGCGAGAGGTCGCCTCCGCCGCCCGTGCCGCGCCAGGGGCGAGCAGCAGTGGCAGCAGCAAGGCTGCGGTCAGCGGCAGCGCGACCCATACGGCAAGCCAGGGCTCTGCCGCGCCCAGGATCAGCGCGATCGCCGCCACCACAGCGATGGAGGCCGCCGCCGGCACCAGGGCGCGCAAATAAAGCCCATCAAGTGCTTCAACATCCGCCACCAGACGCCCGAGCAAATCCCCCGCGCGACGCAAGCCAAGCCCGGTCGGCAGGCGTTCTGCAAGGCGCCCAAAAAACCACACGCGCATATCGGCCAAAGCGCGGAAGGTCGCTTCATGTGTGGCCAGCCGTTCCAGATAGCGCATGATGGGGCGCAGCAGGATCAAAGGGCGCAGCCAAAGCAGCGCCAGCACACCCGCCGCCGCCAGCGCCGCGCTTTCCGCGCCGCCCACCGATGCCGCCACCAGCTTGCCGGCAAAAGCCAGCAGCGCCACGCCCGCCAGCGCTGAAAGCACGGTCACGATAATCCCCGCCACCAGCCAGCCGGAACGCCCGAGCCAAAGCCTCAGGACGCGGAAAAGATCAGCGGTCATGGTCTAGTCATTCCCCGCCATGCGGCTGCCCTGTGTGCGCCCATCGGCGATTTCCAGCCTTTGACCGAAATAGGATCGTGCGGCCTTGGCGTGGGTTGCGATAATGGCGGTGCGGCCCACGCAGAGCCGCCGCAGCGCATCCAAAACTGAAGCCTCGGTGCCCGGATCAAGATGCGCGGTGGGTTCATCCAAAAGCACCAAGGGCGTGTCTCGAAGGAAGGCGCGCGCGAGTGCCACGCGCTGCGCCTGGCCACCGGAAAGCCCGAAGCCGCCTTCGCCAATCAGCGTATCCAACCCTTGCGGCAGGTCACGCACAAAATCCATTACCTGCGCGGCTTCAGCGGCGGCGAGCACCGCCGCGTCATCGGCATCAGGCCGCGCGAGGCGAATATTTTCGCGCAATGTCGCGCGAAACAGATGCGCGCGCTGCCCGACATAGGATGACAGGCGCCGCAATTCGGAAGGCTTCAACTGCATGGCGTCTCGGCCATTAATGGCAACGCGCCCCGATTCGGGCCGGGCGAAACCCATCAGAATCCGTAGCGCGGATGTCTTGCCCGCGCCGGAAGCGCCAGTCAGCAGCAGTGTCTCGCCAGCCAATACGCGGAAGGAAAGCCCATCCAGCGCGGGCGGGCGGGATGGATCATAGGAAAGCCGCACATCCTGGAAGGTGATGGTGACCTTCGGTGGCACTTCTTCCAGCAGCAGCCCGGTTTCTTCCGGTTGGTTCAGCAAGGGCGCCAGATCAGCCGCCGCACCCCGCGCGCCAAGCTGTTCGTGATAAGCGGCGGCAAAGGCGCGCAGCGGCAGGAAGAACACCGGCACCAGCAGCACCACGAAAAACGCCGTGACCGGGGCGGGATGAGCGCCCGTCAGCACCGCGCCATGGCGAATAGCAAGGCAGGCGAGTGCCGCCGCTGCGATCAATTCCATCGCACCGGAGGAGATAAAGGCAACGCGCAACACGCGCATGGTGCGCTGGCGCAATTCTTCCGCCGCCGCGCTCAGCCTTTTGGTTTCGGCATGCTGTTGATTGAACAGCACCAAAACGGGCAGGCCGCGCATGCGATCCAAAAAGCGCCCGGAAAGCCGTTGCAGTGATGCGAATTGGCGCCGGCTGGCCTGGGCCGCGCCAATACCGGAAACTGCCTGGGCAACTGGCACCATCAGGCCGGCCACCACCAGGATGAGCCCGCTCAGCGGATCAAACAGCGCGGCGATGCCGGCAATCAGCAAGGGCGCTAGCACGGCGATGATGGCAGCGGGCATCCAGCGTGCGAAATAGCCTTCCATGGCCTCCACGCGTTCCACCACCAGCGCGCTTTTCTCGCCCACCGGGCGCTGATCGCCAGGGCCTTGGGCCAGCAACCGGGCAAAGATCCGCGCGCGCAGGCTGGCTTTGGCTTCTTCGCCGGCGGCGGTCTGGGCGCGTTCCTGCGCAATGCCAAGCGCCGCCATCACCAGCGCCAGCGCGCCGGCGCCGATTAGATCGGCCCATTGCGCTTCCGCCTCGCTCAGCAGTGCGGCGAGCAAGCGCGCAATCAGCAGCGCTTGCGCCACGGCGGCAAGTGCCAGCGCAAGACCAAGCAGGACCGGCCCGTAGAGCCGCCCCCTCAATGCCTTTGCTTCCCGCGCCAGAAGCGCGGCAGCGGCAGCCCCCTCCCGTTTATGCTCCGAAGCCATGACAGTCAGATTAGACCGATTTGACTGACAGATACAGCTAAGCTTTTGCGGTCATGAGCAAGTTTGGTCGGCTTAGGACGATATAGAGTTAAATAATTGATTTTTATTGATAGTTTCAGGAAAAAAGTCATGCTTGGGTGAATTTCAGCACGGCTACGGGCGTGGCGGAGGGGGCCGGCAAGCCATGAGAATTGGGCGAACCGGGCCGGTTGCGCAGCCACCAGGACCAATCTTCCGGCAGCAGCGCAAAGGGGTCCTGATGGGCCAATTCCCTTGCCGCCCATAAGGGCCAATGCGGATTGGCCAAGGCAGGCCGGCCCAGAAAAACCAGATCAACCAATTCCTGACGGATGACGCTATCAGCAATGGCGGGGATGCCCAGATTCCAACTGACGCCGACAGGGATGCCCACTTCCTGGCGGATGCGATGGGCGCGCCCCACCATAAAGCCTGGTTCCGTATAGGGCAGGTTCTTCGTTTCATCCGTATTCATGCCAAGGCTGAGATCGGCAAAATCCAAACCATGGCGCTTCATGGCGGCAACCGCGATGATCGCATCTTCGAATTGCGTGCCGGCTTCATTGAAATCATCGCAGCCAAGCCGCATCGTCAGCGGCAGTCGTTCAGGCCAGACTGCGCGCACCGCATCAATCGCTTCCAGATGGAAGCGCATCCGGTTTTCAAGACTGCCGCCATAGGCATCGCTGCGTTGATTGGCGATGGGGGAGAGGAAACTCGCCCCCAAATAGCCATGGGCGAAATGCAATTCCAGCCATTCAAAGCCCGCCGCCAAGGCGCGGCGCGCGGCATCCGCGTAGCTTTGATGCAAAGCTTTGATTTCCGCGACCCTGAGCTCATGCACCGGGTAGATATAGCGCCCGCCATAGGCGATGGCGGATGGGGCGCGCACCTGCCAACCATCCGGATGATCCGCGGGCAATTGTTGCTTGCCATGCCAGGGTTTTTTCTCACTGCCCTTGCGCCCGGTATGGCCAAGCTGCGCCGCCGCCACCGCGCCCATATCCTTGATCATGGAAGTTATACGCGACAGGCCTTCGATCTGATCATCATCATAAATGCCCGCACAGCTCGTGCCGGTGCGACCATCGGGCGTGATGGCCAATTGCTCGGGGAAAACCAGGCCAAAACCGCCAGCGGCGCGAGAGCCGAGCAGCATCAGATGGAAATCGCTCATTCTGCCATCGGTCGCGCGATACATGGTCATGGGCGACATCACGAGCCGATTGCGCAGCGTGACATCCTTGAGCGTGAAGGGCGAGAAAAGATCGGGCATGACAGTGCGACCTGAAGGGCTGAGCAAAGCGGTTAGGTTTCAGGACAGCGATGTCAGCGCCACGGCTCCACCAAAATCTTCGCATGCGTTTCGGGGCTGGCTAGGTCCTTGAAGGCCTGCCCGACCTCAGCCAGGCCAATGCGCCCGGTAATCAGGGGCCGCACATCAAGCCTACCCGCGGCGATATGGCCAAGGGTGGCTGCGAATTCCTGCGCGCTATAGCCCAGAACAAATTGCATCGATAATTGCTTCACGATGCCGAAAAAGGGTTCGATCCTGTCAGTTTCCATGCAGACACCAACCACAATGATGCGCGCGCCGGTGGGCGCACCTTCCATCATGGCGGCGAGAACGCCTGGGATACCAACACATTCAAACAGCGCGGCAGGGCGGCGCTTGGGGCCAAGGCCGAAAAGCGCGGCGTAGCGGCTGCCATCAAAGCCATCCGGCGTAATGGCGCGTTCCAAAGCCTGGTAGGGCGATTCAACCGCAGGGTCCACCACGATATCAGCGCCCATTTTCTTGGCAAGCGCGCGCCGCCCAGCCGAGAAATCCGCCGCGATGATCGGCGCATGGCCGTGCAGCTTGAGTGCGGCGATGGTCGCAAGGCCGATCGGGCCGCAGCCAATCACCAGCGGCACTTCGGCATTATTCACGCCGAAATATTCCACCGCATGAAGGCCAATCGCCATGGGTTCGGTCAGCGCCGCGTGGTCGGGTTCCATCGTGTTGGGCAGCGGCAGCAGCATGCGTTCGGCAAGCGGCATATATTCGGCAAAGCCGCCGGCGACATCCGGATTATAGCCAAGGCCAAGCACGGTATTGTCCGCGATGGTAAGCGGCATGGAGGTGACTAATTGCCCCGGCTTGAACTTGCCTTCCGTACCTGGGCCATTCGCCACAACCTCGCCCATGAATTCATGGCCGAAAACCACATCGCGTTCGGTATCCATATTCCAGCGCCCGCCGCTGCGCTGCGATAGGGAGACAAATTCTTTCGTGAAGCGCGCCGCGTGCAAATCCGTACCGCAAATGCCGCAGGCCTTGGTGCGCACCAACACCTGGCCTGGCTGGAGCTGCGGGTCCGGCACATCGCCGAGCACAAAACTTCCTTGGCGGAAAATGGCAGCGCGCATGGTGGTTCCTTCCTATCGTTTTGGCGGGGTTATGCCCTGCCTTAGGTGCAGGATGGCGCAGGCCCGCCGGGAAAATCAACGCCTATTCGGCGGCGCTCGCAGGCCGCCAATCGCCAATGGTGGATTTCGCCAGGCCCAGATGGTCACGCAATGTTGTGCCCGCATATTCCTTGCGGAACAGGCCACGGCGCTGCAATTCCGGCACCACATGGGTCACGAAATCGCGGTAGCCATCGGGCACATAGGTAGCCGCCACCACAAAGCCATCACAGGCGGGCTTGGTGAACCATTCTTCCATCTTATCGGCAATTTCCTTGGGGCCGCCGACCATATTCATATTGGGTCGGCCCCTGCCGCTGCCGGTGATGAATTCCCGCACTGTTGGGTTCTTCTTGCCGGTATTGCGGACAACGCGGTCCCGAATGGCTTGCAGCCCCTGCATGCTGGCCATTTCTTCATCGCTGAAGGCCTCATCCATGCCCTTGGTCGAGAAATCGAAATTCAGCGCTTCTGAAAGCAAGGACAGCGCATCAATTTCAAGCGGCAGGCTCGCGATCAGCGCGGCCTTGTCCTCTGCCTCCGCCTTGGTGGCGGCGCAGATGGGGGAGATCAGCGTCGCCACTTTCACGTGATCCGGATTGCGCCCGGCTTCCGCAATCATGTGCTTGAATTCGGCATATTCCTTCGCGCCAGAAGCGACATCATGATAGGCGACGAAGACAAGCTCCGCCCAGCGGGCGGAAAATCGCTTGCCGCGCCCGCTGCTGCCGGCCTGGATCACCACTGGGCGGCCTTGCGGGCTGCGCGGCACGGTGAAGGGACCGCGTGATTTTAGGAATTGCCCGCGATAATCAAGCCGTCGCACCTTATCGCCATCGGCAAATCGGCCAGACGCCTTGTCCACAATCAGCGCATCATCTTCCCAGGCATCCCAATGGCCCAGCACGATTTCGACGAATTCATCGGCGCGGTCATAGCGCCGGTCATGCTCCATCATCTCATCATGGCCCATATTGGCCGCTTCGCCGTCATTCAGCGATGTCACCACATTCCAGGCGGCGCGCCCCGCGCTCATCAGATCAAGCGTCTGCATGGTGCGTGCGACATGGAAGGGCTCGTAATAGGTGGTGGAAGCGGTGGACCCAAGCCCAAGGCGGGAGGTGACCGCCGCCATCATGGTCAGCGTCACGATAGGGTCCAGCTTCACGCAGCGAATGCCGTGTTCCACCGTGTGGTGATGGTCATTGCCATAGCGATCCGGCATGGAAAGCCGATCATCAAAAAAGCCGAGGTCAAATTTCCCGGCTTCCAGGATGCGGGCGATTTCTTGATAGAAATCAGCGGTCAGAAAATCCGTGCGCGAAAGCGGGTGCCGCCAGGAACTGGCGTAATTGGTGCAGTTTTGTGCCTGCATAAAGCCGACAAGATGCATTTGCCGCATGGTCTGTTCCCACCCATTTTCAGAGTGAGTTTTGCACCTTGGCGGGCAGCGTCAACCGGCTCGCGTCTGATCGGCGGAGGCGTTATCGCCGGAGCCGTGAATCAGCCGCGCAAACCAAGCGTCTGATCGGCGGAGGCGGTATCGCCGGAGCCGTGAATCAGCCGCGCAAAATACGCTTACCCGAGAGCCGCGACCCCCGGCAATTCCTTGCCTTCCAGCCATTCCAGAAAGGCGCCACCGGCGGTGGAGACATAGCTCATGCGCTCCAGCACGCCGGCATGGCGGAGTGCCGCCACCGTATCCCCGCCGCCTGCGATGGATTTCAGCGCGCCGGATTGCGTCAGCGCCGCCACGGTTTGCGCCGCCGCCACTGTTGCCGCATCGAAGGGCGCGGTTTCAAAAGCGCCGAGCGGGCCATTCCAGACCAGGGTGGAAGCGGTACGCAGCCGCGCTTCCAAAGCTGCCTCGGTGTCCGGGCCGACATCCAGCGCCATCATGTTGGCCGGCACGCGATCCACGCCTACGGTGCGGGTTGGCGGATTGGCGCGGAATTCCTCGGCGACCACCAGGTCAACCGGCAGCAGGATTTCGCAATTCGCTGCCTTGGCCTGTTCCAGGATCTGGCGCGCCGTTTCGTGCATTTCGGCTTCTTGCAGGGATTTGCCCATGCCGTGGCCCTGCGCCGCGAGGAAGGTATTGGCCATGGCGCCGCCAATAACCAGCACATCCACCTTGCTGCAGAGATTGCCGAGCAATTCAAGCTTGGTCGAAACCTTGGCGCCACCCACAATCGCCACCACAGGCCGTGCGGGATTTCCCAACGCCGTATCAAGCGCCTTCAATTCCGCTTCCATCAACCGCCCGGCATAGGCAGGCAGCAGGCGCGCCACGCCTTCCGTACTGGCATGGGCACGATGCGCCGCGGAGAAGGCATCATTCACAAAGGCATCGCCAAGCTTGGCGAGTGCGGCCGCCATCGCCGGGTCATTCTTTTCCTCACCGGCATGAAAGCGCGTATTTTCCAACAGCAAGACATCACCATCAGCCATAGCCGCCACAGCCGCTTCCGCTTTGGCGCCGACGCAATCATCGCACCAGGCAACAGGGCGATGCAGCGCCGCTGCCAAGGCTTCCTGCATAGGCTTTAACGACATTTCCGGCACGCGCTTGCCCTTGGGCCGGTCAAAATGGCTCAGCACCACGACGCGCGCGCCCTTATGCGCCAATTCCGCGATAGTGGGGCAAAGCCGTTCGATGCGGGTGCGGTCCGTGATGCGGCCATCCTTGACCGGCACATTCAAATCCGCGCGCAGCAATACGCGCTGACCCTTGGCGGGAAGCGCATCAATCGTCTTGAAAGCCATGATGGAACCCTCGGATCAAATGCGGCAAACCTAACCCGTAGGACCTTGCCACAAGCAACAACGTTTAATGCAGACGTCTAGCCTGCCCTGCGAAAAGGCTGGTCTGCGGATCTTACTGGACGCACAATTCTTACAGAGCCGCAGTCAAGGATCTGCTGTGCACTTGGCATTCCACGGCACCAAACCTCTGAGTTATTCGGTCCAACGGGGCCAAGTGAGACAGCGTATTGACCACCACCATTCGCAGGTAAAGCCAAAGTACGCTGAGAAACAAAGGTATTACGATTATGAGTAGCATCCTGCACAAACTCGGGGCATCGCGTGCCCCACATTAGAGTTCGGGGTGCTTGTTCATTCGGCAATATGACCGCGAGGAATGATCCGCTTGGATGGCGAAACATATGGCACCCGGGATCAGCGGCGGTTTCATTGGGTGATCGGTTAAAAAGTAGACCCCTTATTGTATAATCGCCAATGACAGGGTCGGTAGTATTTGCACAGGCTCCGATAAGCATAACAGCAAGTAGCGCGACTATGCGGTGCATGGCCCTCTCCTTCATCAATTTCCTAAAAATTCGTGAAACGAATAGCCAAAATGAAGGCTAACATTCAAATCCGCGCGCAGCAATAAGCGCTGACCCTTGGCGGGAAGCGCATCAATCGTCTTGAAAGCCATGATGGAACCTCGGGCAGGGATTGGGCAGCACCTCGTGCGCTGCCCCGGAAATCGAGATCGAAGCATTTTCAAGCCAAGTGGGAAAACTTGGCGACTCGGAAAATGCGATCAAACAAAAGCTTAGAGCGTGTCCTGTGAACAAGGTGAACGGGACACGCTCTAAAGAGAACCGAACAACGCCGCAGTATCGCTCATGCGGTTCGAAAAACCCCATTCATTGTCATACCAGGACAGCACGCGCACCAGGCCGCCATCCACCACCTGAGTCTGCGTCGCATCAAAGGTGGAAGAAGCCGGGTTGTGGTTGAAATCAATGCTGACCAGCGGTTCGGTATTATAGCCAAGAATACCCTTCAATTCGCCTTCAGCCGCCGCCTTCATCGCGGCATTCACAGCTTCCTTCGTCACCCCTTCCTTGGCGGGCACGAAATCGAGCGAAACGAGCGAAACATTGGGCGTCGGGATGCGAATGGCCGTGCCATCCAGCTTGCCCTTCAATTCCGGCATCACCAGGCCCACGGCCTTGGCCGCGCCGGTGGAAGTCGGGATCGCGGAAACCGCCGCAGCGCGGGCGCGGTGCAGATCCTTATGCAGCGTATCAACCGTGTTTTGATCGCCCGTATAGGCGTGAATCGTCACCATATAGCCGCGGAGAATGCCGAAATTCTCATGCAGCACCTTGGCGACAGGCGCCAGGCAATTCGTGGTGCAAGACGCGTTGGAAATCACCGTCATGTCTTTCGTCAGCGTCTTGTGATTGACGCCATACACAATGGTGGCATCCGCATTGTCGCCGGGGGCGGAGATCACCACCTTGCGGGCACCTGCCGTGATCAGCGCGGAAGCCTTTTCCTTGCTCGTGAAGATGCCAGTGCATTCCAGGGCGACATCAACGCCCTGGAACGGCACCTTGGTCGGGTCACGCTCGGCGCTGACGATAATCGGCGCATAAATTCGGCCATTGGCGGTAATGATGATCTTATTGCCATCCACAGCGACTTCACCCGGGAAGCGACCATGCACGCTGTCATAGCGGAACAGATGCGCATTGGCTTCAACGCTGCCCAGATCGTTGATCGCAACGCATTCCACATCGCGACGATTGCTTTCAATCATCGCGCGCAGCACCAGGCGCCCGATGCGCCCAAACCCATTAATGGCAACCTTGACGGCCATGATGTTTTCCTTCCCCGAAATAACCGAAATCAAACCCCAAGCCGCTTGCGTACGGCTTCAACAACGGCATCCGGCGTAATGCCGAAATGCTTGAACAAATCATCGGCGGGCGCCGAGGCGCCGAAGCCAGCCATGCCAATGAAAACGCCATCCGCGCCAAGCCAGCGTTCCCAGCCAAAGCCAATCGCGGCTTCAATGCCAAAACGCGGCGCGCTGCCCAGCACGCTATTGCGATAGGCATCATCCTGCGCCGCGAATAATTCCCAACACGGGAGAGACACCACAGCGGTTGCAACGCCGGCTGCCTGCAATGCCTCCCGCGCGGTCATGGCAAGCGAAACCTCGCTGCCGGTCGCGATCAGCGTCGCTTGGCGCGCGCCATCGGCTTCCGCCAGCACATAGCCACCGCGGGCGGAGCGATTCTCGGCCGTGTCGGTGCGCAGCGTCGGCAGGTTTTGGCGTGATAGCGCCAGCAAGGAAGGCCCATCAGCGCGGCGCAAAGCCAATTCCCAGCATTCCGCCGTTTCCATCGCATCCGCCGGGCGGAACACATGCACATTCGGCATGGCGCGGAAGGAAGCGAGGTGCTCCACCGGCTGGTGCGTCGGGCCATCTTCGCCAAGGCCAATCGAATCATGCGTCAGCACATGAATAACGCGCTGGCGCATGAGTGCTGCCAGCCGCACAGCGGGGCGGAGGTAATCGCCAAAGACCAGGAAGGTGCCGCTATAGGGGATAATCCCGCCATGCAGCGCCATGCCATTCATGGCCGCCGCCATGCCATGTTCGCGCACGCCCCAATGCACGAAGCGACCACTGAAATTGTCCGGCGCAATCGCCGGCACGCCCTTCACATTGGTATTATTGGACCCTGTGAGGTCCGCCGAACCACCAACCATTTCCAGTACGGATGGCACCAGGGCTTCCAAAGCCTTCTGGCTGGAAACGCGGGTTGCCAGCTTTGGCTTGTCAGTCGCGATTTGGGTGCGGAGCGCGGAAAGCGCCTCATTCCAGGCTTCTGGCAGGCGGCCCGCCATGGCGCGTTCAAATTCCGCGCGCTGCGGGTGCTTGGCAATGCGCTTCAGCCAGGAACGCCGCGCCCCCGCACCACGCTTGCCCGCGCTTTCCCACAGCGCCTTGATATCGGCAGGCACCTCAAAAGGTGCCGCAGTCCAGCCGAGCGCCTGCTTGGCGCCGGCGGCCTCAGCCGCACCCAATGGCGCACCATGGCTGCCCGCCGTGCCCGCCTTGGTCGGCGCGCCGAGGCCAATGATGGTCCGGCAGGCGATCAAGGTGGGCTTGCGGTTGCGCATGGCCCAGGACATGGCGGCGGCCAATGCGCCCGCATCATGCCCATCCACGCGCCGCACAGCCCAGCCATAGGCCTGGAAGCGCTTCAGCACATCTTCGGAAAATGACAGCGCCGTATCGCCATCAATCGAGACATGATTGTCGTCCCAAAGCACCGTCAGCTTGGAAAGCCCGTAATGGCCGGCCAAGGCAGCCGCTTCATGGGCAATGCCTTCCTGCAAATCACCATCGGAAGCGATCACCCAGGTGCGGTGATCCACGAGCGAGGCACCAAACCGCGCCGCCATCATGCGCTCCGCCATTGCCATGCCAACTGCGGTGGAAATCCCCTGGCCGAGCGGGCCGGTGGTGGTCTCGATCGCCGGATGTTCGCCAAATTCGGGGTGGCCGGCGGCGGGGGAATGCAATTGGCGGAAGCGCCTCAGCTCATCCGCGCCCATGCCCTCATGCCCCGTCAGGTGCAACAGCGCATAAAGCAGCATGGACCCATGGCCGGCAGAAAGGACAAAGCGGTCCCTATCCGGCCAGCGCGGGTCAGCGGCATCATATTTCAGGAAGCCCGCAAAAAGCGCGGTCGCGGCATCGGCCATACCCATCGGCATGCCGGGATGGCCGGATTTGGCTTGCTCCACCCCATCAATCGCCAGCGCGCGAATGGCATTGGCCATACGGCGGGGATCATCCAGCGGGCGGGCGAGGATGGCCGCCTGGGCGGCGAGCGCGGGGTTGGGCGCGTCGGGGGCGGCGATGGTGGCCACGTGTGGGGGAACCTTAATGGCTGTGTTTTGACCCGGGTCGCTATAGGGCGCGGGGCGGGCTCAGGCAACCGGGGCGCGGCGGCGCGGCGCCACTCACCAATAGGCTTTTCACTTCACGGCAAGGCCCCCAAGCGCCGTTCCACCAAGGCGCGCCAGGGCGCATCGGGCGGGCTATCGGCCAGCAACGCACGCCAAGTCGCGCGCGCGCGTTCCGGGTGCCCTGCCTCAGCCTCCACCACGCCTAGCAAAAAGCGCAGCTTTGGTTCCTGCGGTGCCTCGGTCAGGGCGCGCAGCAGAATGGGACCGGCGGCGACAAATTCACCGCGCCCGATTTCCATCTCAACCAGATCAGCCGCCAATTCCACATCAAAGCGGGAAGCGAGCGCTCGGCGCCAGGCCTCAGCCGCCGCATCGGCATTGCCGCGGCTGCGTTCCGCATTGCCCAGCATCACATAACCCTGCCGCGCCGCGTCGCTCATCGGGTCAAGCCCGGCCAGTCTTTCACGCAGGCGATTCAACAAGGCATCGTCTCGTGCGGCAATTTCCGCTCTTTCGCGATGCGGTGCGGAAGGCATGTCCGGTGTGCCCTGCACCAGATAAAGCCCGAGCCCGGCTGCGGGGATCAGAAACACCAGCGGCAGAAAGCCAAGCGCACGGCCACGCGTGGCAGGTGCCGCTTCCGCCGGCGCCTGTAACAGACGCCGTTGTACTTCCACCTGCGCGGCGCGGAGCGCATCGCCGTCCAGCCTGCCAGCAGCGGCTTCACGATCAAGCTCGGCCAATTGGGCGCGATACAGCGCCAAATCGGCCTCTCGTCGCCCCCGCGTCACCACGGGGCGGAACAGCATGGCCACCAGCGGCACCATGGTGGCCGAAGCCAGCAGCAGTAATGCAATCCAGATCATGCCGCCCCGCGATCAAGTTCAGCCAGGCGCTTGGCTTCTTCGGGAGAAAGGGCCGCCCCTTCGGCCAGGGCGCGGCGGCGGCGGAACATGATAACGGCAATGCCGCCGCCCAAGGCCAAGACAGGTGTCGCCCAAAGCAGCATGGTCGCCGCCGTGACCGGCGGGCGCAGCAGCACGAAATCGCCGTAGCGATCATGCACAAAGCGGATCACCGCCGCACTATCCTCGCCCGCCGCGACACGTTCACGCACCAGGCGGCGCAAATCCCGCGCCAATTGCGCATCGCTGTCTTCAATGGATTGGTTCTGGCAGACCAGGCAGCGCAATTCGCGCCCGATCTCCCGCGCCAGCGCTTCCTTGGTGGGGTCGGGCAGGCGTTCATTCGGATCGCCCACCGCGCCCCAGGCCGGCAGTGCCAGCAGCAGGCAGAGAAAAACCCAGCGCGTCACGCATATCTCCGCAAAAGGGGGCGCAATTCATTCTCCAGCGTATCGGCGGTGATGGGGCCGGCCCAGCGCCAGCGGATCATGCCTTGGCGATCCAGCAAATAGGTCTCCGGCACGCCATAGACGCCCCAATCAATCGCGGTGCGCCCGGGTTCATCGCGCCCGAGCCGACGATAGGGATTGCCATGGCGTTGCAGGAAGGCGCCGGCTTCCGGGATGCGATCCTTGTAATTGATGCCGTAAACCGCAACCCCTTCGCGCGACAGACGCATCAGTTGCGGATGTTCAATGATGCAGGGCGCGCACCAGGAAGCCCAGAAATTGACCAAAACCGGCCCGGGCAAAGGGCCGCGCAAATCCGCCGATGCCAGCGCGGGCAGCCCAACGCCATCCAGCGCCGGCAGGCTGAAATCAGGCGGCGGCTTGCCAAGCAGCACGGAAGGCACGCCGCGCGGGTTATAGCTACCATCCTGCAGGCCTTGCAGCATGGCGTAGAAACCAGCGCCCGCCGCCGCCGCTAGCCCCAGCGGCGCATAGAGCATCCAGCGCCGCGGGCGCTTCTGAGGCGCGCTCTCACTCATGCTGGTGCGGATGCCGTCTTGCGGGAAGGTGCTGAAACCCGAATGCGCCGATCAGAAAGCGAAAGCCCGCCCCCCAAGGCCATGATCCCCGCACCAAACCAGATCCAGGGGGCGAGTGGATTGTGATGCAGCCGCACGACGCCACCGCCATCGCGTTCATCGCCCAGCACTGCGTAAAGATCTCGCATGGCGTTGGTATGGATGGCCGCTTCCGTGGTGTTCATGCGCCCGACTGGGAAGAAGCGCTTTTCCGGTTCCAGCACCGTCACCACACGCCCGCCATCCAGCACGGTGATGGTCGCGCGGCGGGATGACCAATTCGGCCCCTGCACATCGCGGATGCGTTCCAGCCGCCATTCATAGCCAGCCAGCCGCGTTGATTGGCCGGGCTTGAGTTCCACCAACGCATCGGTCGCCAGCCCCATGCCCGCCAGCCCCGCAAACATCACGCCCATACCGGCATGGGCAATCGCCCCACCCCAAGCGGCGCGCGGCAGGCCTCGGGCGCGGTTCCAGGCTTGGGAGGGCCGGCGGAAGGCAGCGATACGGTCCAGAATATCCGCCGCCGCGCCGGCAATCAGCCAGGCAGCCGCCGCAAAGCCAAGCGCCGGCCAAACATGGTAGCCCGCGATTAGCAGCGTCAGGAACGCCGAAGCCACCGCGAGCAACCCAACCCACCACAAGCGTTGCAAGGCACCCGCCAGATCGGCCCGCTTCCAGGCCAGCAGCGGCCCCACTGCCATGGCCGCGACCAGCGGGATCGCCAGCGGCGCCGTGGCCGCATTGAAGAAGGGCGCCCCCACCGAGATTTTCGCGCCGAACAGGATATCGGCAAACATCGGCCAAAGCGTGCCCACCAGCACCACCGCCGCAATGGAACAGAGCAGCAGATTATTCAGCACGAGCCCGCCTTCGCGCGAGATGGGCGCGAAAATCCCCGTGCCCCCCAGCTTGGGCGCGCGCCAGGCGAACAACGCCAAAGCCCCCGCAACATAGGCCATCAACAGCGCCAGGATGAACACGCCACGCGCCGGATCATTGGCGAAGGCATGCACGGAATTCAAAACGCCCGAGCGCACGAGGAATGTCCCCAGCAGCGACATGCCAAAGGCCAGAATCGCCAGCAGCACAGTCCAGATTTTCAGGCTTTCGCGCTTTTCTACCACAATCGCTGAGTGAAGCAGCGCCGTGCCAATCAGCCATGGCAGAAGCGAGGCATTTTCCACCGGGTCCCAGAACCAATAGCCACCCCAGCCGAGCTCATAGTAAGCCCACCAGGACCCAAGCGCGATGCCAAGCGTGAGGAAGGACCAGGCCGCAAGAGACCAAGGCCGCACCCAACGCCCCCAGGCTGCATCAACGCGCCCTTCCAAAAGCGCGGCCACGGCGAAGGCAAACGTCACCGCATAACCAACATAACCAAGGTAGAGCATCGGCGGATGCAGCGCCAAGCCAAGGTCCTGCAACAGGGGGTTCAGCCCTTCGCCATCCATCGGCGGTGGCCAAACCCGTTCAAACGGGTTGGAGGTAAAGATGATGAAGCCCAAAAACCCAACCCCAATCAGCCCCAGAATGCCAATCACACGTGCCTGTAAGGCGCTCGGCAAATCGCGCCCGAAGCCCGCCACTGCACCACCACAAAGCGCCAGGATCAGCACCCAAAGCACCATGGACCCTTCATGATTGCCCCAGGCGCCTGAAAACTTATAAATCAACGGCTTCGCCGAATGGCTGTTCAGCACCACATTGGAGACCGTGGTGTCATTCACCGCAAAGGCCCAAAGCAGCGCGCCAAACGCAGATGCAATCGCGATCAACTGCGCGCCTGCGAGCGGCGAGGCCAACGCCATCAACCGCGCATCCGCCCGATGCGCGCCAATCAGCGGCAGGATCGCCTGCACCAAAGCCAGAATGCAGCCAAGTGCCAGCGCGAAATGGCCAAGCTCCCCAATCATCCGCCTCTCCTTGGTGCGGTGTTCCATTCCGCCGGTGGCGGTGGCGCACCTTCCGCCGGGTTCCAATGGCCGGCGCGCTTCAGCGCATCGGCAACCTCCGGCGGCATATAGGTTTCATCATGCCGCGCCAGCACTTCCTTGGCGCGGAAAACCCCATCCGGCTGCATCATGCCAAGCGTCACCACGCCTTGGCCTTCGCGGAACAAATCCGGCAGCACCCCGGCGTAGGAGACGCGAATGACATGCGCGCCATCAGTCACGCGGAAATTGGCGGTGGGCTTGCCATCCGCGCCCGTGCCGCGTTCCAGGCTGCCGGCTTCCACCAGCCCACCCAGGCGAAAAGCGCGATTGGCCGGCGGCGCTTCGCGCATAATGTCCGAAGGGGAGCGGAAAAACACCAAATTGTCCTGAAACGCCGTCAGCGTCAGCGCGGTGGCACTACCAAGCCCAAGCCCACAGAGCAGCAGAATGTAAAGCCGGCGCTTTTTGCGAGTCATGGCCGATCCCCGCGCGGGTCAAGTTCCGCCAGCAAGCGCTTGGCCGCCGCGTGGCGGCGCGCTGCATCCAAAACCAAAGCGCCAAAGCCAAGCAGGACCAGCGCATAGGAAGCGGTGATGAAGAATGTATGGCTCATGCGCCCATGGCCTCCTCCCGCCGCGCGCGGGCCAATTGCAGGGCGCGGATGCGCCGTTCCATCACCGCCGCGCGCGTACGCGCCAGCACCACCGCGCCGAACAGCAGCGAAAAGCCGAGCGCGCAGGTCAATAACGGATAAAGGATATCCACATGCATCCCCGGCGCATCAAGCCGCGTGACGGAAGCTGGCTGATGCAGCGTATTCCACCAATCCACGCTGAATTTGACGATCGGGATATTCACAATGCCAACCAAAGCCAGAATGGCCCCAACCCGCGCGCCGCGTTCCTGATCCTCAAAAGCGCGCGTCAGCGCGGCATGGCCCAACCACAGGAAGAACAGCACCAGAACGGAGGTCAGTCGCGCATCCCAAACCCACCAGGTGCCCCACATGGGCCGGCCCCAAAGGCTGCCCGTGGCCAAACAGAGCGCCGTGACCAGCGCACCCACCGGCGATAACTCCCGCGCAAAAAGATCAGCCAATGGGTGGCGCCAAATTAGGGACATGATGGAAGCCGCCGCCAACGCCGTGTAGCCACCCATGGCAAGCCAGGCCATCGGCACATGCACATACATGATGCGTACCGTCTCACCCTGCTGCCAATCCGCCGGCGATAGTAACAGCCCCCAAACCAGCCCCGCGCCCAGCACCAAAGCCGCCGCCATCCATAGCCACACCTGCACCCTGGCCGAGGCACGCAAAAAGCGCCCTGGATTGGCAAAGCGGTGCAGAGAGCGCGCGCCAGGGGCGGCACCGCTCGGGCTGCTGTCAGCTTTGGCTGTCATTCTGGCGTCCACATGGTCAGACTAGCCTAGTTATTCGGCGGGTGGAATCACCCGCTTGCCTCCTCTTTATCGTCACATAGGGGGCGGCTCCCCGCCAAGGGAGTCCCCCCCGGCACGAAAACCCGGCCCAGCCTTATTGAAGCCCGGCGCATCTGGCGTTACCTCCTTGCCAAGAGCCCCGCGGGGCCAAAAAGGGGGATTACGTCACACCATGCCAGCCGCCACACCCAAAGCGCCCCTTGCCCGCTGGCTGGTGAAATCCGAACCCGACGCGTTTTCCTGGGATCAGCAAGTGGCCAATGGCGTGGAGCCCTGGACGGGCGTGCGCAACCACCTGGCCAAAAAGAACCTGATGGCCATGAAAAAGGGCGATTTGGCCTTCTTCTACCATTCCAATATCGGGAAGGAGGTTGTGGGCGTGGTCGAAGTGGCGCGCGAAGCCTATCCGGACCCGTCCGCGGAAGAAGGCTCACCCTGGGTTTGCGTGGATATGCGCGCGGTGGCGCCCATGCCAAAGCCCGTGGGCCTGGCTGCCATTAAGGCCGAGCCCGCACTGGCTGAGGTGGCGTTGATCAGGCAATCAAGGCTTTCCGTGATGCCGATTGCGCCGGAACATTGGGCGGTGATTGCCCGCATGGGCGGATGGGCCGGCAAATGAGCAAGCCAGAACGCGCCCTTTGCGCGCTCACGGATATCCCCGATGGCGGGTCCAAGGGGTTTCCGGCTGCCCCCGGCGCCTTCATGGGGTTATTCGCTGTGCGGCGCGGTGATGCCGTTTGGGTTTATGTGAATTCATGCCCGCATATCGGCCTGCCTTTGGACCCCGTGCCGGATCGCTTTCTGGATGCCAAGCGCCAGCATATCCTCTGTTCCGCCCATGGCGCACGGTTTGAGATTGAATCCGGCGAATGCGTCTCCGGCCCCTGCTATGGGGAGGCGTTGGAAGCCGTGGCAGCGCGGGTGGATGAGGCCGGGCAGGTGCTGGTGCCTGCCGATGCGGGGCTGTGAGCTGATTTCACTTGGCGCCATAATGCTTTAGAGCCAATGGCTCATTTTTCTCTCCGCCAAAGGGTTTCGCATGTCAGCGTGGCAATTCTGGATTGATCGTGGCGGCACCTTTACCGATATCGTCGCGCGCGACCCCGCTGGGCGGCTTTCCACCCTGAAGCTGCTGTCGGAAAACCCGGAACGCTATAAGGACGCCGCCGTTGCCGGCATTCGGCAATGCTTGGGCCTGGCTGAAGGCGCGCCCATTCCGCCCGGGCTGATCGAAGCGGTGAAAATGGGCACCACGGTTGCTACCAATGCACTTTTGGAGCGCAAGGGCGAACGTGTGCTGCTGTTGGTCAATCGTGGCTTTGCTGATTTGCTGCGTATCGGCAATCAGGCGCGGCCAAGACTGTTTGATCTGGATGTGCGCCTGCCGGAATTGCTGCATGAACGCGCCGTTGAAATCGGTGGGCGTGTCGCGGTGGATGGCACGGAATTGGAAGCCTTGGATGAGGCCGGGGCGCGGGATGCCTTGCGCGCTGCCTATCAGGAAGGTTTGCGCGCGGTTGCTATCCTCATGATGCATGCCTGGGCTTATCCCGCGCATGAAGAACGGCTTGGTGCAATTGCGCGGGAAGTTGGCTTCACGCAAATCTCGCTCAGCCATCGCGCAAGCCCCCTGCCGCGCATTGTGCCGCGGGGGGATACGACCGTTGTTGATGCTTATCTTTCCCCCATTCTGCGCCGCTATGTGGATCAGGTGGCGGCGGAATTGCCCGGTGTCAGGCTTTACTTCATGCAATCCAGCGGCGGCTTAACCGAAGCCGGGCATTTCCAAGGCAAGGATGCGATTCTGTCTGGCCCTGCTGGCGGCATTGTTGGCGCGGCGCGCACCGCAGCGATGGGCGGGTTTGACCGCATCATCGGCTTCGACATGGGCGGCACCTCCACCGATGTCGCGCTTTACGCTGGCGCTTTTGAGCGTGCTTTTGAGACCGAAGTCGCTGGCGTGCGCATGCGCGCGCCGATGATGGCGATCAATACGGTGGCAGCCGGAGGCGGTTCCATTCTGCATTTCGATGGTGCGCGTTTTCGTGTGGGGCCTGATTCTGCCGGCGCCGTGCCTGGCCCTGCCTGTTATCGGCGCGGTGGGCCGCTTACAGTGACGGATGCGAATGTCATGGTGGGCAAGATCCAGTCGCATCACTTCCCGGCGATCTTCGGCCCCAAAGGTGAGCAGCCCTTGGATGCGACGATTGTCGCGCAGAAATTCGCGGCCTTGGCGGCTGAAATCGGCAAGGCGCAAGGCAAGCCCGTGCCCGATCCGCGCGCCGTGGCGGAAGGGTTTTTGCGCGTGGCGGTGGCGAATATGGCCAATGCCATCAAGCAAGTCTCGATCCAGAAGGGCCATGATGCGACTCGCTTCGCACTGCAATGCTTCGGCGGCGCGGGCGGGCAGCATGCCTGTTTGGTCGCCGATGAATTGGGCATGGAAACAGTGTTCATCCATCCCTTCGCGGGCGTGCTTTCGGCCTATGGCATGGGTTTGGCGGATCAGGCGGTGATCCGTGAAGCGGCGGTGGAAGCGCCCTTCACCGCTGATGCCATCACCGATCTCACCACGCGCCTTGCTGCGCTGGAAGCGGCTGGGCGCGAAGAATTGGCGCGCCAAGGCGCCGATCCTGCACGCCTGCAAGCGGCGCGCCGGCTGCATCTGCGCTATGCCGGCACGGATACCTTCCTGCCCGTCGCTTTCGGCGCGCAGCAGGACGTGCTGGCGGCATTCACGGAGGCGCATCGCCGTCGCTTCGGCTTCGCCACACCGGAACGCCAGGTAATTGTGGAAGCCTGCATCGCCGAAGTCACCGCCCCTGGCGAAGAAGTGCGCGAAGCCGCGCTGCCGCCGCGCGCTGCCGGCGAAGCGCCACAGGCCTTGGATAGCGTATCTCTTTTCACCAATGGCGCGGCCCATGCCGCCCCGGTGCATGATCGAGAAACGCTCCGCGCTGGCGATCGTATCAAGGGGCCTGCGCTGCTACGCGAAGCCAATGCCACCACCGTGGTGGAACCGGGCTGGGAAGCGGAAGTCACCGCACGCAATCATCTGGTGCTCCGCCGCATCGCGGCCCGTGCGCGTGCCGCTGATGTTTTGGCGACAGATCGCCCCGATCCGGTGATGCTGGAATTGTTCAACAACCTGTTCATGAGCATCGCCGAACAGACCGGCGCAGTGCTGCAAAACACCAGCCTTTCAGTGAACATCAAGGAAAGGCTTGATTTCTCCTGCGCCATATTTGACGCCACTGGCGCGCTGATCGCGAATGCGCCGCATGTGCCGGTGCATCTTGGCGCCATGGGGGAAAGTGTGCGCACCGTGATCCGCACGCGGGGTGCCTCGCTAAAACCCGGCGATGTGGTGGCGCTCAACAACCCCTATAATGGTGGCACGCATCTGCCCGATGTCACCGTCATCACGCCGGTCTTTGATGCGGCGGGCAGCAAGATCATTTTCTTCGTCGGCTCACGCGGGCATCACGCCGATATTGGTGGCCTCACGCCTGGTTCCACGCCGCCACTGTCGCGCACGCTGGAAGAAGAAGGCGTGGTGATTGATGATTTCCTGCTGGTGGATGGCGGGCATTTCCGTGAAGCGGAATTCCGCGCCTTGCTGGCCGGCGCACGCTACCCGGCGCGCAGTCCGGATGTGAATGTGGCCGACATCAAGGCACAAATCGCCGCCAATGAAAAAGGCGTGCAGGAATTGCGCCGCGCCATCGCTGATTACGGGCTTGCCACCGTCAGCGCCTATATGCGGCATGTGATGGACAACGCCGAAGAAAGCGTGCGCCGCGTATTGGCGAAGCTCCCCGATGGCCATTTTGAAACCAGCATTGATGATGGCGCGCCCTTGAAGGTTGCCATCCGCGTTGACCGTGCCGCGCGCAAGGCCGTGATTGATTTCACCGGCACCGGCCCGCAACGCCCGAGCAATTTTAACGCACCATCGGCGGTCTGCCGCGCCGTGGTGCTCTACTGCTTCCGGTGCTTAGTAGGCGAGGATATTCCGCTCAATGATGGTTGCCTGAAGCCCTTGGAAATCGTGATCCCGGAAGGCACCTTCCTATCGCCGCGCCCAGGTGCTGCGGTGGTGGCCGGCAATACCGAGGTCAGCCAAATGACCTGCAATGCCTTGCTCGCCGCCCTTGGTGCTTGTGCTTCGGCCCAGGCCACCATGAACAATCTGCTGTTTGGCGATGCGCGCTACCAATACTATGAAACCATCTGCGGCGGCGTTGGTGCTGGCCCTGGCTTCAATGGCGCCGGCCCAGTGCAAACCCACATGACCAATACGCGCATGACCGATCCGGAAATTCTGGAACTCCGCTACCCCGTGCGGCTTGAGGATTTTTCCATCCGGCGCGGCTCAGGCGGTGCAGGGCGCTGGCATGGCGGCGATGGCTCTCGTCGCCGCATCCGCTTCCTGCATCCGATGGAAGCGGTGATTGTGGCGTCGCGCCGCAATGTCCCGCCGCATGGGCTGCACGGCGGTACCGATGGCGCAGCAGGCCGGCAATGGGTGGAACGCGCCGATGGCAGCATTCAATGGCTGACGGGCAGCGATTCCGCGAATCTGGCCGCCGGAGAAGTGCTCGGCATTGAAACGCCTGGCGGTGGTGGCTGGGGGCTAGCAAGCTGAAATCGCGCCGCAGCCTTTTCGCGCTTCTTTTTGCTGGGATCGCCTTGGCGTCGGTCTGGGTCGGGCCGCGTTTGATGTCCTGGGAAGGGCAGCGCAACAACCTGGCGGCGCTGGCGGCGGAACGGCTTGGCCGACCCGTTGCCTTGCAAGGCCCGCTACGCGTTACGCTACTGCCCCAGCCCATTCTTGAAGCGGATGATGTGCATCTGGGGCAGGATGAAGGCGGGCTAGGCGTGAAGGCGCAAACGCTGCGTCTAAAGCTTGGCCTATTGCCACTGATCCTCGGGCGGCTGGAAGCGCGCGATCTGGTGCTGGTGGGTGCTGATATCCGCCTGCCCTGGCCCCTGCCCGCTGCCGGTGCACTCCGCCCACCGCCCTGGCTTTCGGACTTCGCCGCACGCATTGAAGCAAGCCGCGTGACGCTTGGTGAGGTGGCTTTGGAGAATGTCGCCGCGCGGCTGGTCGCCCCCGGCCCCTTGGATGCGGTGCGCCTTGAAGGCAGCTTTACCCGCGCCGGGGCCGAGGCGCGCTTCCAGGCCGTGCTTGGCCGGCCGGGCTATGACGGCATTGGCACGCTGGAATTGCGGCTGAATGGCCAGGGCGCGTCCTTGATCACGCGCGGGGCCTTGCTCGCCGAAGGTGGCTATGAAGGGCGGCTTGAAGCTTCCGGCGCCTATCTTTCGGCCTTTCTGCCAGCGCCCGCATTGCCCTTCCGCATCACGGGCCGCATCCGCGCCAGTGAAGACCGCATCACCACGCCCGATCTGGTGGTGGAATTTGATGGCGGCACGGGCCGCACCGCGGCGGAAATCCAACTGACGCCGGAAGCGAAAATGGATCTGGCCGTCACCATGAACCGGCTTGATCTCGATCCCTGGATTGCCGCCATGCGCGGCGCGCGCGATTGGCCCTTCCCCATCGTGCTCGACATCGCTGCCGAATCTGCTCGCTGGCAGGGGCATGAATTGCGCCGCTTCAAGGCCGGCATCGCCCGTGAAGGTGCCCGCATGACGCTGACCGATATCGCAGCGCTTTTGCCCGGTGAGGCAGAGCTTGAAGCCCGCGGCGCCACTCTTGGCGAAAGGTTGGAATTGGCGCTGAGCATCAACGGCCCCAGCCTGCGCGATAGCCTGGCTGCCTTTGGTTTTGCGGTGGCAGCGCCGGACCCCGCAAGGCTGCGCCGCTTTGAAGGCCGCGGGCGCTTGGTGCTGGAACCCAACCTTATCGAAGCGCCGGAATTTTCCCTGCTGCTGGATGGGGGGCGCTATGCCGGGGCGGGCGCATTGCGGCTGGGCGCGCGCCCAGCACTTGGGCTTGGGCTTTCGATTGATGGGCTGGCTTTGGATGGCTTGCTATCGGAAAACCTGAGTTGGCAGGTGGCGCATGAAGCGCTGCAGGGCTTTGACGCCAATCTGCGCATGACCATGGGCCGGCTGGAATGGCAAGGCCAGGCGCTGGAAGCTGTTGCGTTGGATGCAACGCTTGATGCCGGCAGGCTTGCCGTGCAGCGCTTCTCCGCGCGCCAGGGCGGCGCCAATCTCACCGCCTCGGGCGCGATTGGCCTTGGCGCCACGCCAAGCCTTGCCGATGCCGCGCTGGAAATTTCCGCCCCCACGGCAAGCACCTTGCCGGCGATGCTGAGTGAAGCGCTCAACCTGCCCGCCGGGTTGGCGGCGCTGCCGGCAACGCTGCGGCTGCGCGGCAATGGCACGATGGAAGCGCTGAGCCTTGCCGGTGAAGCCTTGCTGGACGATGTGCGGCTGGATGCCAATGCGGTGCTTGATCTGCCGAAGGCGCAGGGGCAGGGCAGCCTGACCTTCCGCCACCCCGGCGCGGCGCGGCTCTATAGCCAGGTTTTGGGCCGCGCGGAACCTGCCTGGATGGGTGAAGGCTCGGCTTCCTTCATTGCGCGCATGGCGCTGGAAGGGGGGGTCATCACCCTGCCTTTCTTCAATCTGGTCGCTGCCGAAACACGCGCTGCCGGTGAGGCGCAGTTGGACATGAATGGCGCGCGACCCAAGCTGACCTTGAAGCTTGCCGCCGAAAACCTAGCTCTACCCGCGCCTGATCTGGCAGATCAGGAACCGCTACCACTGGCTGCCTTGGCGGGTTGGGATGGCAGCTTCACCTTGAGCGCCGCGCGCATTGCGGTATCAGGGCTGCCGCCGGTGGAAAATGCTGCGGTTGAAGTGACGCTCGACAATGGCCGCATCGCGCTGGACGCCTTCAGCGCTGCCTTCGCTGGTGGGGTGATGGAAGGCAAGGGCCTTCTGGATGCCACCGCCGAGCCGCCACGCTTGGAAGCTAGTTTTGACATCACCAGCGCAACCCTGGCGCATCCAGTTTTCGATCTGCCGCTTGATCTGGCGGCAGGGCGGGTGGAAGCCGCTGGACGCTTGGCGGCTTCAGGCCATGCGCCTTTGGCGCTGCTGTCTTCTTTGGAAGGCTCCGGGCGCTTTCTGTTGGCGGATGGGGTGGTGGCGGGCCTTGCGCTACGCGATGCCTATGCTGCGGCGGGCTTGGCGGATGCTGTGGCGGCCGAGGCAGCTTTGCGCCGCGCCCTGATTGGCGGTGCCACAGCAGTAGAACGCTTGGAAGGCGGCTGGCAGATCAACGCCGGGCGAGTTTCAGTGCAGGAAATGCGCTTGGCTGCTGAAGGGGGCGTTTCCGCTCGCGTCACAGGTTCCGTGGATTTGCCGCGCGCGACACTCGATATCGGCTTTGCATTGCGCTCGCCAGTGGCCGAGGCACCCGAGATTGGGCTGCGTTTTTCAGGCCCAGCCGCGGCGCCGCAGCGCCTGCCGGATATTGCGCCCTGGGCACGCTGGCGGGCGGAGCAGCGATAAGGCTTTCAGCAACCACACCCAACCGGGGTGCCATCCCGCCCCTGCTCGCCCGCTGTCTGATAGCCGTCGCGCTTCCACCAATCCAAGCCGCCGATCAATTCACGCACCTGAAAACCCAGCGTCAGCAATTTCAACGCAGTCTTGGTTGAACCGTTGCAGCCAATGCCATCGCAATAGCAGACATAAGTCTTTGACTTGTCCAAAGCCTCAGTGCTGAGGGTGCAAATTCCCCGATGCGGCAGGTTGATGGCGCCGGGGATATGTTCCTGCGCAAAGGCTGCTTCGGAACGACCATCCACCACCACGAACGGTTCACCATTGCTGATTGCAATATGAAGGTCCCAGGAATCCATCTCGTAAGCCAGCTTGCTTTGATAATGGGTCATCTGTTCGATCGTCATTTCAGTTTCCTTTCATCTATCAGAGGGTTTTTGAGCAGCCTTACTCCGCCGCGATGGCCTGCGCTTCGCTCATCGGCACCGGCAGATATTGCGCATATTCCTTCGGCACCACATGCCAGAAGCGCCCGCGTTCTGTTGCCCATTCATTCAACAGGCGCGCGGCAAAGCGACTGCCGGTCTCCGCCACATGCCGCGCGATCAAATCCTGCAGCGCTTCCTCCCAATGCGGATGCGCGAGGCGCGACCAGAGCAGCGTTTCCGGATTGATGCGCTTTTCGAAACTGCCATCCGCATCATAGATGAAGGCCTGGCCGCCGGTGAAACCTGCGCCGTAATTATCGCCAACCGCGCCAAGGATCACCACCGTCCCGCCGGTCATGTATTCACAGCCATTGGCGCCGCAGCCTTCCACCACGGCAGTCGCGCCGGAATTGCGCACGGCGAAACGCTCACCCGCCTGGCCGGCGGCGAAAAGCTCCCCAGCCGTAGCGCCATAGAGCACCGTATTGCCGATGATGGTATTCTCATGGGAGATCAAGCTGGATGAAGGCGCAGGGCGCACCACAATGGAAGCACCGGAAAGCCCCTTGCCCACATAATCATTGGCATCGCCAAAAACTTCCAGCTTCAAGCCATGCACGCCGAAGGCGCCGAGCGATTGGCCGGCACTGCCACGCAACCGCACGGTCAGATGCCCAGCTTGTAGCCCTGTCATGCCGAATTGCCGCACGATGCGCGACGATACCTTGGTGCCGATGGCGCGATGCGTGTTGCGGATATTGTATAGCAACTGCATTTTCTCACCGTGGCGGAACAGCGCATCCGCATCGCGGATCATTTCCGCATCCAGGGTCTCCGGCACCTCATTGCGGCCTTCCAAGGTGCAATAGGCAGGATAGGGGCCGGCATCGGCCTGCACCAAAAGCGGGTTGAGATCGAGGTCGTCCAAATCCTCAGACCCGCGGCTGACTTGTTGCAGTAGATCGGTGCGGCCAATCACATCCGTCAGCTTCCGCATGCCGAGGCTTGCCAGAATTTCGCGCACTTCTTCCGCGACGAAGGAGAAAAGATTGATCACCTTCTCAGGGCTGCCAGCGAATTTGGCGCGCAGCTTTTCATCTTGCGTGCAGACGCCAACAGGGCAGGTATTGGAATGGCATTGGCGGACCATAATGCAGCCCATCGCCACCAGGGATGCCGTTCCAATGCCGAATTCCTCAGCGCCCAACATGGCGGCAATCACCACATCACGCCCGGTCTTGATGCCGCCATCTGTGCGGAGCTTTACCCGGTGCCGCAAGCGATTGAGCAACAAAACCTGATGCGTCTCCGACAGCCCCATTTCCCAGGGCAGGCCAGCATATTTGATGGAAGATTGCGGCGATGCGCCAGTGCCGCCAGAATGGCCGGAGATGAGAATCGCATCTGCCTTGGCCTTCGCAACACCCGCGGCAATGGTGCCAATGCCCGAACGGCTCACCAGCTTTACGCAAACCGTTGCTTCCGGGTTGATCTGCTTCAGATCATAGATCAGCTGCGCCAGATCTTCGATCGAATAGATGTCATGATGCGGTGGCGGGCTGATCAGCATGACACCCGGCGTGGAATGGCGCAGCTTCGCAATCAGCCCCGTCACCTTGAAACCGGGCAATTGCCCGCCCTCACCAGGCTTCGCACCCTGCGCCACCTTGATTTCAATCTCGCGGCAATTGTTCAGATATTCCGCCGTCACGCCAAAGCGGCCAGAGGCAATCTGCTTGATCGCGGAATTGGCGTTATCACCATTGGCGCGCGGCTTGGCGCGGGCGGGGTCTTCGCCGCCTTCGCCGGAATCGCTGCGCGCACCGATGCGGTTCATGGCGATGGATAGCGTTTCATGCGCTTCGGGGCTGAGCGCGCCGAGTGAGATGCCAGGCGCCACCAGGCGCTTGCGGATTTCCGTGATGCTTTCCACTTCTTCCAGCGCAATCGGCGTGCGGCCTTCCAGCCGGAAATCGAGCAAATCGCGCAGCGCCACGGGCGGCAGGCGCCGCACCGCATCGGAATAGCGCTTGAAGGTTTGGTAGCTTTCGGATTCTACCGCGCTTTGCAGTGTATGGATCAGCGTACCGTCAAATGCATGCGCTTCTCCACGGCGACGCAGCTTGTAAAGCCCGCCAATCGGCAGCGTTACCGCCCCTTCCGCCCAAGCCTTGCTGTGCAAAGCAAGCACGCGGCGCGCAATGCCGGAAAGCCCAATGCCAGAAATACGCGAAGGCGTGCCGGGGAAGAACTCCGCGACCAGCGCGCGGGAAAGCCCGATGGCTTCGAAATTCATGCCACCGCGATAGGATGACAAAACGCCAATCCCCATCTTGGACATGATCTTGAGCAGGCCCTTATCCACCGCCTTCTTGTAGCGCCCAACTGCTTCCCGCAGAGACACGGCGCCGAACAGGCCGCGCCGATGCCGATCCGCAATGCTTTCCTGCGCCAGATAGGCATTGACCGTCGTCGCCCCCGCACCGATCAGCACGGCGACATAATGTACATCAAGCGATTCAGCGACACGGACATTGAGCGATGTAAAGGTGCGCAGCCCATTCTTCACCAGATGAGTCTGCACCGCGCCAACCGAAAGGATCATCGGAATTACGGCGCGTTCGGCGCATTGCGCCTCATCTGTCAGGATCACATGGGCGCAGCCGGACCGCACGCCTTCTTCGGCTTCGCGGCGGATGCGTTCAATATGGCGGCGTAACCCCGCTTCACCTTCTGCAACAGGAAAGGTGCAATCCACCACGCAAGCCGTGGCACCCATATAGGCGCGCATGGCGTCAAATTCAGCATTGGACAGTACCGGGCTATCCAACATCAGCATGTCGCACTGCGTCGGGTCTTCATCCAGGATATTGCCAAGATTGCCGAGCCGCGTCTTCAGGGTCATCACCCGCGTTTCACGCAGGCTGTCAATCGGTGGATTGGTCACCTGGCTGAAAGCCTGGCGGAAATAATGATGCAGGCCGCGATATTGGTCTGACAGCACGGCGATGGGCGTATCATCGCCCATGGACCCCACAGCCTCATTGGCGTCTTCCACCATGGGGTGCAGGATGGATTCCAATTCCTCCAAGGTATAGCCAACAGAAAGCTGACGGCGACGCAAATCCTCACCGGTCAGATTGGCGCGTTCATCGGCCTCTGCCTTCACAATTTCATCAATGCGCGTGGTGCGGGCGGTCCATTGGCCGAAGGGTTTGCGCGCGGAAATCAAATCCTTCAGCGCCGTATCTTCAAAGAAGCGGCCTTCATCCAAATCAACACCGATGCATTGGCCGGGACCAACACGCCCCTTTTGAATGATGTGGTCTTCGGCCAGCTTCACCATGCCGGTTTCAGACCCCACAATCAGCAGCCCGTCCGCCGTGACGCTGTAGCGCAAAGGGCGCAAGCCATTGCGATCCAGCCCCGCCACTACCCAGCGCCCATCAGTCGCGCAAATCGCCGCCGGGCCATCCCAGGGTTCCATGACGCCGTTGCAGTACAGGAACAGATCACGATGCGCGGGCGGCATGGTGGCGTTGTTGCCAAGGCTTTCCGGGATCAGCAGCGCCTTGGCCATGGGCGCATCGCGCCCCGCGCGCACCAGCAATTCAAAAACGTTATCAAGCGTGGCGGTATCAGAACCCCCCGCTTGCACCACGGGCTTCAGATCTTCCATGAAGGGATCAAGCAAAGGATGCGATAGCCGCGTTTCATGCGACTTCATCCAATTCACGTTACCATGCAGCGTATTGATTTCACCATTATGCGCTAGTGTCCGGAAAGGCTGAGCGAGCCGCCAGGTCGGGAAGGTATTGGTGGAATAGCGCTGATGATAAATGGCAAAGCGGCTGACGAAACGCTCATCTAACAAATCCGGATAGAATTCCGTCAGCGCTTCCGCCAGGAACATGCCCTTGTAGATGATGGAGCGGGCAGACAGCGAACACAGATAAAGCTCCGCAATCTGCGCCGCGATGGCCTGCTTTTCGATCCGCCGGCGGATCACATACATATCGCGTTCAACCGTGCCGATGTCGCGCTGCTGCGTCTCATGGATCAGAATTTGTTCAATCTCTGGCCGCGTTGCATTGGCCTTTTCACCGATGCAGGCAACATTGATCGGCACTTGCCGCCAGCCATAAATCGCATAGCCTGCATTGAGGATCTCCGTTTCCACAATCTGCCGGCAGCGTTCCTGCGCGCCCAAATCGGATTTCGGCAAAAAAATCTGCCCCACCGCAATGCGCCCGGGGCGGAGCCTATCGCCACCGCGTTCCACGACCGCGGCGAAGAAATCCTGCGGGATTTCGATATGAATGCCGGCGCCATCGCCGGTCTTGCCATCGGCATCCACCGCGCCGCGATGCCAAACGGCGCGCAAAGCATCAATGCCGGCTTGCACCACTTCCCGCCGAGGCGTGCCATCCAGCGCTGCCACCAGGCCAACACCGCAGGCATCATGTTCGGTCAGATCAAGATGCGCTTCGCGCGAAAGGCGCGCGGTTTCTGATTGATAACGCGCAACAAAGCTGGATTCGTTCAACATGGGCCAATCCTTCGCTTCAAAGCGGCAAGCCGCGTTGCCGAAGCGCGTCGCGGTTTTTGGTGAGGGCCTGCTGCACCACACGCTGCCCCCAAGCGGCGGCGATAGGCGTGATCGCGGCGGTGATTTCGGGGGTGATTGCAAGCAGGCGCTGACCAAGCGGCGAGCGATAGAAGCGCGCCAATTCCCGCATTTCCTCGGCAGACAAGCGCTGCGCGTAAAGTCCGGCGAACATCTCTGGAAATTCCCCGGCGCCTGCGCGGAACTCCGGCATGATGAATTCATCCACCAATGCGCGCGCCCGGTCTTCACCTAGCTGCGGTGCGGCGGTCACGAATGACTGCACCATATAGCTGCGCATGGCGTCAATCGTGGCCAGGATTTGCGATTCCGCGCGCATCGCCGCCACCAATTCCCGCGCGGCCACCAGCTTATCGTCCGGCGCATTCGACTGTTGCGCCAAGGCAGGAGAGGCCAGCAACAGCAAGGCCAGGATTACACGACGCATCATTCCGCTGCCACGGCCAAAGCCGTGCTCCCTTTTTCAACAAATGCCGCGATCTGTTCCGCCACATCGCGGCCATCGCGAATGCCCCACACCACCAGCGAAGCGCCGCGCACAATATCGCCCGCAGCGAAGACGCCAGGCAGCGCGGTCATCATGCTGCGATGGTCCACCTTCAGCGTGCCCCAGCGCGTGACGGAGAGCGCGGCTTCTTCAAACATCATCGGCAAATCTTCCGGGTCAAAGCCAAGCGCCTTGATCACCAGATCAGCCCTCAGCGTGAAATCACTGCCCGCGATGGCTTCCACCTGTTGGCGGCCCGTTGCATCCGGCAGGCCAAGATGCATCCGCACCGCGCGCACGCCTTCGACCTTCGCCTTACCTTCAAAAGCGTCCGGCGCGGCGAGCCATTCAAAGCGCACGCCTTCTTCTTCGGCATTATACACTTCGCGCATGGAACCCGGCATATTCGCCTTGTCGCGTCGATAGAGGCAGGTGACGGAAGCAGCGCCCTGCCGCGTTGCGGTGCGCAGGCAATCCATCGCGGTATCACCACCACCAATCACCACCACATGGCGGCCTTCGGCATTCAGCGCACCGGACTCGAATTCTGGCACCGCATCGCCCAGGCCCTTGCGGTTGGACGCAATCAGATAATCCAGCGCCGCCACCACGCCAGGGAGATCGGCGCCGAGTGCTGCAATATCGCGCGCCTTATAGACACCGGTCGCAATCAGCACCGCGGCATGTTTGCGGCGCAATTCCGCCAGCGAAATATCGCGCCCCACCGCGCAATTGAGCCGAAACTCAATGCCGCCTTCCGCATATTGGTGCCAGCGCCGCAGCACCACATCCTTTTCCAGCTTGAAATTAGGGATGCCGTAGATCATCAGCCCGCCGGCGCGGTCATGCCGATCATATATCGTGACCTGAAAGCCCAACACGCGCAGCCGTTCGGCGGCCGCCATGCCGGCGGGGCCGGCGCCGATAATGCCGATGCTCTCCGGCCTTTCGCGCACGGGCTTGGGCGGCTTGACCCAGCCATTCTCCCACGCCGTATCGGTGATGTATTTTTCCACCGCGCCAATCGTGACCGCCTCAAAACCCTTTTCGATCACGCAATTGCCTTCGCACAGCCGATCTTGAGGGCAAACGCGGCCACAAATCTCCGGGAAGTTATTGGTGGCGGACGCGACCTCATAGGCTTCTTCAAGCCGGCCTTCGGCGGTCAGCTTCAGCCAATCCGGGATGTTGTTATTGAGTGGGCAATGCACCTGGCAGAAGGGCACGCCGCATTGGGAGCAACGCGACGCCTGTTCCGAGGCGGCTTCCGCCACGAAGGGGCGATAGACCTCTTCCCAATCGGCGCGGCGGTCGGTCGCTTCCCGCTTATCCGGCTGGTGCTGCGCCAAGCGCACGAATTGCAGCATTTTCTCGGCCATCGGGGGGGTGTCCTTGGTCGCGGTTGAGCCCAGAAGGCCCCAATAACCAAAGCCAATCCCCAAAGCGAGTCTTTTTTGCGCCATAAGGACAGAAATTATGACCTAAATAGGAGTAGCCGCCACCTTGTAGCTTATCCTTGACCTATCACACGCCAAAATTATGACCGATGCGGACTTTATGCTGCCGCCGCCCGTTGCCCGCCCTGGCGAAACCGCGCCAGATAGGCCGGCACAATCGCCTCCACCGCCTTGGGTTCAATGCCAAGTGCCTGAAATCCCAAAGCATTGGGCGAAACCACATTATCCTTGCCTAGCAGGATCAGTTGATCCCGCGTAAGCGGCGGCGTTGGCAGCAACTCCCCAAGCCGGGCTTGCAGCCGCACGAAGCCCTCCGGCAGGGCGATCATTGGCCGGCGTCGGCCCGTCACGTCCAGGATGTAGCGAAGCACTTGGCGCATGCTCATCACGCGCGGCCCGCCGAGTTCGAAGGTCTTTCCCGCCGCTGCCGGGTCCGCGAGCGCAGCCATCGCCGCATCCGCCACATCGCCCACATAAACCGGCTGAAAGCGCGTCTCGCCCGCCACTACCGGCATGAAGGGCAGCATGGCGGCAAGCCCGGCGAAGCGGTTGAAGAACTGGTCATCCGGCCCGAACACCACGGAAGGGCGCAGAATGATGGCGCTGGGGAAGGCCGCCAGCACTGCTGCCTCGCCGGCTGCCTTGGTTTGCGCGTAAAGGCTCGGGCTTCCGGCATCGGCGCCAATCGCGGAAAGATGCAGGAATTGCTTGGCCCCCGCCGCTGCGGCCAGCCGCGCGACGCGCCCGGCGCCTTCGGCCTGGATGCGCTGGAAATCCCCCGCGCGGCTTTCGAACAGAATACCGACCAGGTTGATCACCAGATCAACCCCGGCGATGGCGCGGGCGCAGGAAGCCTCATCGGTGATTGATGCCGCAACCGGGGTGATCTGCCCCACACCGCCCATGGTGCAAAGCCTGGCGGCGCGTTCCGTATCGCGCCCTGCAATCCGGATGCTATGGCCCGCTGCCGCCAGGCGTTGAACGATGTGGCGCCCGATAAAGCCGCCGCCGCCAAAAACTGTCACAAGCATGGCCCGAATCCCTGACTTCTCCAGCCCGATATGGGGCTGTCCCGGCGCCGCGGGAAGGGAGGACAATCAGGCGAACAGGATGCCTACCGCCAGACCGATCAGCATATTCAACAGGATCGAGGCCAATACCGCCGCAAAGCCTAGCATTCGCGCCTTCATCGGCTCCACCGGAAACAGCCGCTGCGCGCCATCATAAAACAGGAACAACGTGTAAAGCGCCCCCACCAGCGCGAGCAGCCCGCCAACAGAAGGCACAATCAGCGCCAAGCCCCCCACCCAGGCGCCAGTCGGTGCGAAGGCCGCCAGTTTCATGCCCGCATTGGCATCCGGCGCGGCGCCAAAGCGCGCGGCCAAGGGCGGCATGATCTTGCCCATGATGAGCACACTCACCACCGCAATGACGTAGCTGATCAGCAATTCGGGAACATTGGGCAGGTTCCCACCGAGGAAAGCGCCAATGGCGCTGGCGATGGAAGGAATCGCCGCCAAGGGCAGCACATAGCCGGTGAAAACGCTGCCCAGCGTCATGGGCTCCGCCGCAATCGCGTCCCAGGTTTTGCCGGGTTCCACCAAAAGGCCCTTCGCCTTGGCGATGACTTTCATGCCGCTCTGCCTCCTGCATTCCTTTGGGGGATATTGCGCTGGCCTTTGCCGCCCGGGCAAGTCATGGGTAGTGGCAGGCCAGCGCCGCTTCTGTCAGTTTCAGACCATGGCCGATTCGCTTCCCCGCTGGCGCGACAAGCGCTTCCTTGTGATGCTGGCGCTTGGGTTTGCCGCGGGCGTCCCCCTGCCGCTTTCCGCCTTCACGCTCAGGCAATGGCTGGCGGAATCCAATCTTTCACTGGCCGCCATCGGCTTCACGGCGCTGATCGGGCTTTCCTATTCGCTGAAATTCCTCTGGTCGCCGCTGATAGACCATAGCCCGCCGCCGTTTTTCCGAGGGCTGGGGCGCCGGCGCGGCTGGCTGCTTTCCATCCAAATCCCACTGATTGGCGCCATTATCGCGCTTGGTCAGACCAACCCGGCGCTGGATGTCAGCCTGACCGTGGCCATGGCGGTCCTGGTCGCGTTTCTTTCTGCTAGCCAGGATATTGTGATTGACGCCTTCCGTATCGAAAGCCTGGACGAAGCGGACCAAGGCTATGGGTTGGCCTGCTATGTTTGGGGGTATCGCGGCGCATTGCTGGCAGCGACCGCGGGTGCCTTGGCCATGGCGGAATTCGCGGGCTGGGCCTTCGCCTTTGCCGGATGCGCGGCGATGGTCGGGCTTGGGGTTATTGCCGTGGTCTTCGCCGCCGAACCGCCGCGCGGACCCGGCCTTCCGCCTCAGGGCTGGGCCGCGCGGATGCGCTATGCCGTGATTGATCCCTTCGCAGATTTCATGCGGCGGCGCTATTGGTTCGCGATCCTCGCCTTTGTTGCCCTGTTCAAGCTGGGCGAGGCTTTGGCCGGCATCATGACCGCGCCATTTTACCGTCAGCTTGGTTTCACCAGGCTTGAAGTCGCGAGTGTTTCTTCTGTCTTCGGCCTTGTCGCGACGCTTGCCGGCGCGCTTGCCGGCGGTTGGCTGGTGGCGAAGCTTGGCACCGGGCGTGCCTTGATCCTGACCGGGATCACGCAAATGCTCTCCAACCTTATGTACGTTGCGCTGGCATTTGTCGGGCATGATATCCGCATGCTGTTTGCGCAGGTGGGGGTGGAGAATTTCACCGATGGCCTGGCTGACGCGGCCTTCCTTTCCTACCTTGCGATGCTCACCAATCGTAGCTTCACCGCAACGCAATATGCGCTGCTGTCGTCACTGGCGGCGGTGCCCTTGCGCACTTTGGGCGCGACATCGGGCATGCTAGCGGAAGGCCTGGGCTGGCCGTGGTTTTTTGTGCTGACCACCGCGGCCGCGCTGCCGGCCATGGCGATCATGCTTTGGCTATTGCGTCGCTTGCCGCCCACATCCGAAAGAACCGCGACATGACCAGCCCCTTCCTGCCCGTTGACTAGGCTTGTCAGGGTTGATCCCCCCACCTGCCGGGCGTATGGCGCGGGACATTGCTTGTACGGATTCCCACCATGACTGATGTGATCGCGCCGCGCCGCGCCCTGATTTCCGTTTCCGACAAAACCGGGCTGATTGAATTTGGACGCTTTCTCGCCGCGCGCGGGGTGGAGATCCTCTCCACCGGCGGCACCGCCAAGGCGCTGCGCGAGGCGGGCGTGCCGGTGAAGGATGTGTCCGACCATACGGGCTTTCCGGAAATCCTTGATGGCCGCGTGAAAACGCTCGTGCCGCAGGTGCATGGCGGCATTCTGGGCCGGCGCGATTTGGCTGAGCATCTGGCGCAAATGGAAGCGCATGGCATTGCGCCGATTGATCTGGTAGCGGTGAATCTCTACCCGTTTGAGGCGACGGTCGCGAAGGGTGCCGATTTCGACGAGTGCATCGAAAACATAGATATCGGCGGCCCGGCAATGATCCGCAGTGCTGCCAAGAATCACGCCCATGTCGCAGTGCTGACAGAACCTGCGCATTTCGCCGAAGTGCAGGCGGAAATCGCGGAAGCCGGTGGCACCAGGCTTGCCACGCGCCGGCGGCTGGCGGCGGCGGCCTATGCGCGCACCGCGGCCTATGATGCGGCGATTTCCGGCTGGTTCGCCAAGCAGGAAGGGCAGGAATTTCCGGAGCGGCTCAGTTTCACCGGCACGCTGCGCCAGACGCTCCGCTACGGCGAAAACCCGCATCAATCAGCGGCGTTTTACCTGGATGGCAGCGCGCGCCCTGGCATTGCCACCGCGCGGCAGATTCAGGGGAAGGAGCTTTCCTACAACAACCTGAACGACACTGACGCGGCGTTTGAAGTGCTGGCGGAATTCGACGATCCGGCCATTGTGATTGTGAAGCACGCCAATCCTTGCGGTATCGCGGTGGCGGCGGATTTATCCAGCGCCTGGGACCGCGCTTTGTTGTGTGATCCGGTTTCCGCCTTTGGCGGTATTGTCGCGGCTAATCGCAAGCTTGATGCGGCAGCGGCAGAACGCATCACGGCGATTTTCACCGAAGTGGTGATCGCGCCGGATGCGGATGAAGCGGCGCTCGCGGTTTTTGCCAAGAAGAAGAACCTTAGGCTGCTGCTGACCGGCGGCCTGCCTGATCCTGCCGCGCCGGGGATGATGTTCCGTTCCGTTGCTGGCGGCTTTCTGGCGCAATCGCGCGATGCCGGGCGCGTGACGGAAGCCACGTTGAAATGCGTGACAAAGCGCGCACCGACAGCCACTGAAATGGCTGACCTGCTTTTCGCCTTCCGCGTTTGCAAGCATGTGAAATCCAATGCCATTGTTTATGCGAAGAATCTGGCCACGGTTGGCATTGGCGCGGGGCAGATGAACCGCGCGGAAAGCAGCCGCATCGCCGCCTGGAAAGGTGAAGCCGCAGCCAGAGCAGCGGGGTTGGCTGAGCCTTTGGCCAAGGGTTCCGTGGTGGCATCCGATGCATTTTTCCCCTTTGCCGATGGGCTGGAAATCGCAGCCTCCGCCGGCGCTACTGCCATTATTCAGCCAGGTGGCTCGATCCGTGATAATGAGGTGATTGAAGCCGCCGATAAGGCCGGGCTTGCGATGGTTTTCACCGGTATGCGGCATTTCCGGCATTGAGGCGGGCATAGAGGCCGTATGGAGAATTAGACCTTGCCAAGCTGGCTACCACCCGATGCCGTCTTGCCGCTTGCGATCCTTGCGGCAGCGCTAGTGATTGCCTTGGTGCTCATCCTGCGCCGCCCTGCGTCTGATCCCTTGGCCGGCATGGTGCTCGGCCAGCTTGGCGCTTTGGCGGATGCCCAGGAAAGGCAAGCACAACGCGTCGCCATGCTGGAAGGTAACATCGCTGATCGCGTCAATAGCGTGGTGATGGACCAAACCCGCGTGCTGAATGGCGCCGTGCAGGAACAAATCGGGCGCATCGCCGCACAGGAAGCCGCCATGGCGGACCGGCTGACACAAGCGGAACGCAGCCTGACGGAAGCCATAAAAAGCCAGAATGAAACGCTTTCCGTGGCACTCACCAGTCAAACCGAACGCATGACCACCAGCCTGGGTGTGACTTCAAGCGAAATCAAGGAAAGGCTTGCGGTGATTGACGCCGCGCGCAGCAATATCGAAGCGCTGGGTTCCCAGGTGAATACGCTGACCGGTATTTTGGGCAATAAGCAGGCGCGTGGCGCTTTTGGCGAAAGCCAAATGGAACAGATCATTGCGGATCGGCTCCCTTCCGATGCCTTCACGCTGCAAGCAACACTCTCGAATGGCAAGCGCGCGGATTGTCTGATCCATCTGCCAAACCCGCCCGGGCCGATTGCGATTGATTCGAAATTTCCGCTTGAATCATGGCTCGCCTTGCGGGAAGCTACTGATGATACGGCTCGCAACCAGAAGCTTCGGCAATTTTCCGCCGATGTGCAGAAGCATATCAAGGATGTGGCGGAACGCTACATCATCCCCGGGGAGACCGCCGAAGGCGCGCTGATTTTTGTGCCGTCTGAGGCGATTTATGCGGAGTTGCATACCTCGCTGGTTTCACTGGTATCGGATGCCACGCGGCGCGGGGTTTATATTGTCTCCCCCACCACCTTATGGGCGGTGCTTGGCACCATGCGCGCCTTGATGCGTGATGTGCGACTTCGCACGGAAGCCGGGCGCATTCGGAAGGAAGTGGATAAGATGTTGGCCGATGTCGGGCGGCTGGAAGAACGTACCGACAGCCTGCGGAAGCATTTCGGTCAGGTGCAGAAGGATATGGACCTCATCGAAACATCAGTTACGGCCATCAAGCGCGGCGGGCAACGCATCGCCGATCTGGAATTGGACGAAACGCCCACGCCGCTTCTGCCGAAATGACCGCGCTACAAGCCCAATCAGGCTTCGGCTTGCTGGCACTTTGCGTCTTGGCCTGGGCTTTGGGTGGGTTCAAGCGCGGAGTCTCGTCACGTCTGGTGGTGATTGGCTTGGTGCTGCAAATCGCCCTTGGCGCGGCGCTGTTGCATATCGCGCCGCTGCGCGCAGGTTTTTCCTATTTGGGTGATGCGGTGAATGCGCTGGCCGTCGCAACCCAAGCCGGCACATCATTGGTCTTTGGCTATTTGGGCGGCGGCGCTTTGCCCTTTCAGGAATTGCGGCCCGGCGCTGCCTTCATCCTGTTTTTCCAGGCTTTGCCCTTGGTGCTGGTGGTCGGCGCGCTTTCCGCGCTGTTCTATCATTGGGGCATTCTGACCGCGATTGTGCGCGTAATGGCGGCGGTGCTGCAACGGCTTTTCGGCATTGGCGGCGCGGCTGGCTTTGGTGTTGCCGCCAATGTCTTTGTCGGCATGGTGGAAGCACCACTCATGATCCGCGCCTGGCTTTCGCGCATGACGCGCGCTGAGCTTTTCGTGGTGATGACGGCAGGGCTTGCCACCATCAGCGGCAATACGCTGGTGGTTTATGCGCTGATGATCGCGCCCGTGGTACCCGATGCGGCAGGTCAATTACTGACCGCGAGCCTGATTTCCGCGCCCGCCGCGATCCTCGCCGCGCTTTTGATGCTGCCGGCAGAAAGCGGCAGCGCGGCGACGGACCATGATACCGGCCAGCCCGTGAAACTTTACGATAGCAGCATGGATGCGCTGGTACGCGGCACGCAGGATGGGCTTTCGCTGCTGCTCGGCATCATGGCGTCGTTGATTGTCTTTGTTGCCTTGGTCGCTTTGGTGAATATGGCGCTGGAACCCGCAACCGGCTTCACTTTGCAACGTCTGCTTGGGTTGCTGTTATGGCCGGTTGCTTGGGCCATGGGCGTGCCGGCGGCGGAAGCGGCCACGGTTGCATCTTCGCTCGGCGTGAAAATCGTGGTGAATGAATTCGTGTCCTACCTTGAACTCGCGCAATCCGGCGGCGCGGGGCTTACGGAACGATCCCGCCTGATCCTGACCTATGCGCTCTGTGGTTTCACTAATTTCGGATCGGTTGGGATTATGGTGGCGGGCATGGCCGGCATGTGTCCGGAACGGCGCGCGGATATTCTGCGCCTTGGCATGCCATCTTTGGTTTCGGCTTCCATCGCCTGCTGCATGACCGGCGCGGTGGTTGGGCTGCTGACGCCCTAAAAATACATCCTAGCCCTGCGGAGCATAACGCGGCAGGATATCGGTGAAGGAGCCCGCGCCATGTCCCATATCGTCCATCGCAACCTGTTGAAGGACCCGCCCATTGCCGTTTCTGGCCAGGGGATTTGGCTGAGGGACTCCACCGGGCATGATGTGATTGATGGCTCCGGCGGCGCCGCGGTGGCCTGCCTTGGCCATGGCCATCCACATGTCGTTTCGGCGATGAAGGCGCAGATTGATCGCCTCTGCTACGCGCATACCGCGCTGTTCAGCGCCGGCAGTGCTGAGAAGCTGGCTGAAGTGCTGGTCGGGCATAAGCCAGGCGGGCTGACCCATGCCTATTTTGTTTCATCCGGCAGTGAGGGGATGGAAGCGGCGCTCAAAATCGCGCGGCAGTATTTTCTGGAAGCGGGCGAACCCCAGCGCACGCGCTTCATCGCGCGGCGGCAATCTTATCATGGCAATACGCTGGGGGCGTTGGCCGCTAGCGGTAACATCGCGCGGCGCGCGCCTTATGCGCCGATTCTTTCTGATGCTTTCAGCCATGTCTCGCCCTGCTATGCCTATCGCGATCGGCGCGATGATGAGAGCGATGCGGATTATGTGGCGCGGCTGGCAGCCGAATTGGAAGCGGAATTCCAGCGGCTTGGCCCGCGCAATGTGATTGCCTTTTGTGCGGAAACCGTGGTGGGGGCGACGCTTGGTTGTGCCACTGCCCTGCCTGGTTATTTCCAGGCCATGCGCGCGGTGTGTGATCGCCATGGCGCTTTGTTGATTTTGGATGAGGTGATGTCCGGCATGGGCCGCACCGGCACCTTGCATGCCTGGGAACAGGAAGGTGTTTCGCCGGATATTCAAGTCATCGCCAAGGGTTTGGGCGGCGGCTATCAGCCGATTGGCGGCATTCTGGTGCGTGGCCGTGTGGTGGAAACGTTGAAGCGTGGCACAGGCACTTTCAAGCATGGCCATACCTATCAGGCGCATCCCGTGGCTTGTGCCGCCGCGCTTGCGGTGCAGGAAGTGATCGCGGAAGAAAACCTGCTGGCTAATACGCGCGCCATGGGGGCGTTATTGGAACGCGGTTTGGTGGAACGGCTCGGCAATCATCGCCATGTCGGTGATATCCGCGGGCGCGGCTTGTTCTGGGCGGTGGAATTCGTGCAAGACCGCGCGAGCAAAGCCACTTTCGATCCAGCGCTGGCTATCAATGAACGCATCAAGCATGCGGCCTTCGCGCATGGGCTTGCATGCTACCCGATGGGTGGGACGATTGATGGCAAGCATGGTGATCACGTGATCCTCTCACCGCCCTATATCGTGACGGCGCGGGATGTGGAGATGATCGTGGAACGCTTCGGCGCTGCGGTGGATGAGGTTTTTGCCAGCCTGCCTAAAGCGTGAGATGCTGCGCACGCAGGGCTGGGTCTGCTTCCAGCGCTGCCATGCTGCCATCATAACGGATTTCTCCGCGTTCAATCACATAGGCACGATCCGCCACTGCCGCGGCGAAATCGAAATTCTGTTCTGACAGCAATACAGCGATGCCCTCGCGCTTCATGCGCAGCACGGCATCGGCCATCAATTCCAGAATGACAGGCGCCAAACCTTCTGAGGGTTCATCCAGCAGCACGGCTTCGGGATTGCCCATCAGCGTGCGCGCAATGGCCAGCATTTGCTGTTCCCCGCCGGACATGGCAGCGGCGCGGCGGCCGCGCATCTCTGCCAGATTGGGGAAAATCTCGAAAAGACGCTCGGGGGTCCAGGCGGCATGGCCGCGCGCCGCATGGCGGCCGACTTCAAGATTTTCGGCAACTGTCAGATCGGTGAAAATGCGCCGGTCTTCTGGCACATAGCCAAGCCCGAGGCGCGCGATACGAAAGGCCGGCAGGCCGGCAATCTCCCGCCCCGCGAAGCGCACGCGCCCGGCGCGCGGTGGCACCAGGCCCATGATCGCTTTCAGCGTGGTGGATTTGCCGGCGCCATTGCGGCCCATCAGCGCGGCAACTTCACCGCGCGCAAGCTTCAGCGAAACGCCAAACAGAATCTCCGCTGGGCCATAGCCGGCGCGCAGGCCTACCACTTCCAGCATCGCTTCAGCCATGGGCCGCTGCCCTGGCGCGCAAGGCAGCGCGCAAGCCGGAAGTGCCAAGATAGACGCGCTGCACTTCGGGATTGGCGCGCACATCTTCCGGCATGCCGGCGGCAATGATCTCGCCCCGCACCAGTACCAGGATGCGATCCGCATGGGCAAAGACCGCATCCATGTCATGTTCGGTGAACAGCACGCCAATGGCGGCACGCCGCGCAATACCAGCCACCAGGCGCATCAGCGCAGCGCGTTCGCCTGGCGCCATGCCGGCGGTGGGTTCATCCATCAGCAAAAGCCGTGGCTTGCCCGCAAGCGCAATGGCAAGTTCAACGCGCTTCACATCGCCATAGGCCAGCGTATTCATGGGCCGTGCGGCTGCGTCCGCCATGCCAAGCTGATCGAGCAATTCAAGCGCTTCATCGCGGAACAGCGCATCGGCACGCGCCAGCATATCGCGCGTGCGCTGAGCATACGCGATCAGCGCCATTTGCAGGTTTTCCAGCACCGACATCGAAAGAAAGGTCTGCGCCACCTGAAAGCTACGCCCCACGCCAAGCCGGCAAATGGCGCACGGCGGTAGGCCGGTAATGTCTTGCCCTTCCAGCACCACGCGCCCGCTATCGGGGCGCAATTGCCCGCCCACCATATTGAAGCTGGTGGATTTGCCGGCGCCATTCGGACCGATCATCGCGAGGATTTCCCCCGCCATCAGCGAGAAACTCACATTTCGCGCCGCCACCACGCCGCCGAAATTCTTGTTCAGACTCTCCACAACCAGCAGCGTCATGGCGCGCCACCGGAAAACCGCGCGCGCAGCGCTGCATAAGCACCACCCAGGCCGCGCGGAAAGATCAGCACCAGCGCAATGATCGAAGCGCCCAGGAAGAAGCGCCAATGATCCGTGAACGGCATGAAGACATCCTTGATGCTGTGGAAGGCCGCCGCCCCTAGCACCGGCCCCATCACGCTTTGCATCCCACCCAGCAAAATCATCGCAAGGAAATCCACCGAAAGCGGAATCCCCAAAAGTGTCGGATCAATCGAGCCTTTGGAAAAAGCATATAGCCCGCCCGCCAGCCCAGCCGCCGCGCCGGCGATGGTGAAGCCAAGCCAGCGATGGGCGCGCACATCAATGCCAATCGCCTCCGCCCGTGCCGCCGAATCCCGCGCGGCGCGAAGCGTGGCGCCAAAGGGCGCATAAATCACATGGCGCAGCGCGAAAATCCCAAGCACCGCCACCACCAGCACCAGGTAATGATAAGCGATGCGCGATGAAGCCCAGGCTGATGGCCAAACGCCGACAATGCCATTATCACCACCCGTGACCTCCACCCATTGAAAGCAGACTGCATAGGCAATCTGCGCGAAAGCCAAAGTCAGCATCGCCAGGTAAATGCCCTGCAAGCGCACGATGAAAAATCCGAATAGCGCCGCGAAAAACCCACCCGCCAAGGGCGCGGCAATCAGCGCCGGTTCCATCGGCATGCCAAGCTTTGTCACCAAAAGCCCACTGGCATAAGCACCAAGGCCGAAATAGGCCGCATGGCCGAAGCTCACGATTCCACCATTGCCCACCAGGAAATTCAGCGAAAAGGCCGCGAGCGCGAAGATCAAAACCTCGGTTGCGACCTTCACAGCATAGGCATCACCAAATAGCGGCAGCATCGCCGCCGCCAGCAGTGCCAGCGCGGCCATAAGCTTTTCAAAAGCGCGAAAGCGGCGCGGGCTCGCGATACCCTCGGGCATTGCTGAAGCTGGCGCGGCCTCAGGCCGGCCAAGCAAGCCCCAGGGTTTCACCACCAGCACCAGCGCCATCAGCAAGAACACCAGCACCAGCGTGATCTTTGGGAAGATCAGCACGCCGAAGGCCTGCAATTGCCCAATCAACAGCGCCGCCAAAAAGGCACCGCCGATGGAGCCCATGCCGCCAATCACCGTCACCACAAAAGCCTCGGTGATGATGGAAAGATCCATCTGGGCGGATGCCGAAACGCGGGGGATCTGCAAGGCACCACCAAGCCCCGCCAGAAAGGCGCCCAGAAACAGCGTGCCGGTAAAAAGCAAAGCCTGATTGACGCCAAGCGCGCCCACCATATCGCGGTCCCGCGTCGCGGCGCGTAACAAAATGCCAAAGCGCGTCTTGTGCATCAGCAACCACAACAGCCCAAGCACCACTGGCCCGGCGCAAATCAAAAACAACTCATAGGCCGGGAAGCGCTGATCCAGAATCATCACGCCATGGCGCAGCCCCGGCGCACGAGGCCCCGCAATATCCATCGGTCCCCAGACATGCAGCACCGCATCCTGCACCATCAGCACCACGCCGAAGGTCGCCAGCAATTGAAACAACTCCGGAACCTTATAGATGCGCCGCAGCAGCAGGACTTCCATCAGCACGCCCAGCACACCCACCACGCATGCGGAAATCAGCACACCCACGAAAAAAAGCGTCGGAGATCTTTCAATCTGCAGCAGCCACGGCACGATCGTCACCGCCACATAGGCGCCAAGCATGTAGAACGACCCATGCGCGAAATTCACAATCCGCGTCACGCCAAACACAAGCGTGAGGCCCGAGGCGATGATGAAAAGGGATGATGCGCTGGCCAGGCCCGAAAGCGCCTGGACCAGCAGAAAGCTGAATTCCACGCTCACGCCCGGCGCGCGGCCCGCACTTCTTCTTCCGGGAACATATAATCCGCACCATCGGCATAGCGCGCGTTGCGCATGATGCCCTGACCATTGCGCTGCGTGGTTTCCCCAACCCAAGTGCCCATGGTGCCTTGCTGGTCAATGCCGCGCATGGTCACGTTGCCCACCAGCGTATCGGAGCGAAGGTCACGCAGCGTATCCACCAACACCTCATTATCCAGGCTATCGGCGCGGTTCAGCATATTGGCCAGCACCTGCACCGTCACATAACCAAGCAGGCTGCCCTTGCGCGGCGTGTCATTGAAACGCGCGCGATAGGCTTCAACAAAGGCGCGATGTTCAGCGCCTTCTACCTGGTCCCAGGGATAGCCAGTCACCACCCAGCCTTCCGGCGTTTCATCGCCAAGCGGGATCATGTATTCCGGCTCGCCCGTCAGCAGAGAAAGCACGAAGCGGCGTTCGAACAAGCCCCGCGTATTGCCTTCCCGCACAAAGGCCGTCAGGTCCGGGCCGAATAGCACATTGAAAATCGCATCCGGCCGCGCCTGGGCCAAAGCGCCCACCGTCGCACCCGCATCCACGCGGCCAAGGGCTGGATATTGTTCGGCGATGATCTCAGCGCCCGGAATGGCGCCGCCGATCAGTCGCTTGAAATTCGCCGCCGCCGATTGGCCGTATTCGTAATTCGGCGCCACAATCGCCCAGCGCTTTTGCGTCCTGCCGCGCGCCGCTTCCACCAACATGCGCGTTTGCATGAAGGTGGAAGGGCGAAGCCGCCACGTATAGCGATTGCCCTGCGCCATGGTGATCGCATCGCTCAGCGGTTCGGTCGCAAAAAACAGCCGCTTGCGCTGATTGGCGAAATCAGCCACCGCCAGCCCGACATTGGAAAGGAATGTGCCGGCGATGAAGGCAACATTCTCCCGCGTCAGCAATTCCTCCGCCACGCGCACCGCGTCACCTGGTGTCGCGCCATCATCGCGGAAAATGAATTCCAGCCGACGCCCACCCATCACACCGCCGGCGGCATTGATCTGCTCTGCGGCCATTTGGATGGCGTTGCGATAGGGGATGCAGAAGGCCGCCATGCGGCTATAGGAATTGAGCTCCCCAATGCGGATCGGCGCGCCCTGCGCTGCCGCCCCGCGCCCCGCCGCCGCTGCCGCCAGCCCGGCACCGCCTGCCAGAAGCGCGCGGCGCCCGAAGATGATGCTACCCATGACAAGCCTCTGCTGACTTTTCCAGCCCCTCACAATGGCGATGGCAGGGGCGCTGGTCCAGGGTCTGGCGCCTACTTGTTTGTGATAGCTCAGATTCAGTCTAGCCGGGTGGGGCGGCCTCCGCTACAAGCCCGCCACCATGATTACCGTCCTGCTCGTCCTGCATCTTTTCGTCACCCTCGCGCTGATTGGCGTGGTCCTGCTCCAGCGGAGTGAGGGCGGCGGGCTTGGCGTGGGCTCCTCCCAGGGCATGGGGTCCTTCATGGGCGGGCGCGGCACGGCCAATCTGCTGACGCGTTCCACCGCCATCCTGGGCGCAGCCTTCTTTGCCCTGGCACTGACCCTGGCCCTGCTGACCAAGGGCGCGTCCCAGCAAAACCGCTCCATCCTGGATGGTCCGGCGCCGATCACGGCCCCGGCAGCGCCTGCCCTGCCCAGCCTGCCGAGCGTGCCGACGAACTGATTGTTAGGGTTAGGGTGCGCCAACCAGCCGCCTGACCGCCGCCACCACTTCCGGCGCATCCCAGGCCGCTTCGCCTTCCAGCCGCGCCACGTCACGCCCCGCGCGGTCAATAATCACCGTGGTTGGCAGGCCGCGTGCGCCCAAGGCGCGCGCCGCGGCGCCACGTGGGTCCAGCCAGATGGCAAGTTCTTTCAAACCAAGCCGCTGATAGAAGGGTTCCACCTGCGCCCGCCCACCGCGATCCGAAGAAAGCGCCAGCACGGCAATGCGTTCCGCCCGAACCATGGCTTGCAGCCGGTCCAGCGCGGGCATCTCGGCCACACAAGGCGGGCACCAGGTGGCCCATAGATTGATCACCAGCCCCTGCCCGGCGAAATTCGCCAGCGTGGTTTCCTTGCCTTCCAGATCAGTGAAGGTAATGGCCGCCGCCGGCGCGGGGCTGGTGGCCTCCCGCAATTTCTCAAGCCCTTTCGCCGCCCACCCTTGCCGCGACAGACCGGGCGCGAGTAGGGTCGCGCCTAGCAAGGCCGGGGCGCAGAACATCGCGGAACGGCGGTTCAGAACAGGCACGAAAGACACTCCCTTCGCATGAGCAGCAGCAGCGCGAACCAGCAATGGGGCGGACGTTTCGCCCAAGGCCCCTCGGCCATCATGGCCGCCATCAATGCCTCGATCGGGTTTGATCGCAAGATGTGGCGGCAGGATATCCAAGGCAGCTTGGCCCATGCCGCCATGCTCAAGCATGTGGGGATCATTTCGGCGGAAGACGAGGCCGCGATACGCGACGGCCTTGGAAAAATCGCGGCGCGCATTGAAGCCGGCGATTTCCCCTTTGATGACGCGCTTGAAGATATTCACATGAATATCGAAGCGCGGCTGACGGAAACCATCGGGGAGGCCGGCAAGCGCCTGCATACGGGCCGTTCCCGGAATGACCAGGTGGCTTTGGATGTGCGCCTATGGGTGCGCGATGCGATTGATGGGCTTGCCGGGCAGATCACCGATGTGATGCGCGCCCTGGTGGCGCGGGCGGAAGAACATGCGGGCAGCGTGATGCCTGGCTTCACCCATTTGCAGCCGGCGCAGCCTGTCACGTTCGGCCATCACATGCTGGCCTATGTTGAAATGCTCTCCCGCGATCTATCCCGCCTTGCCGATTGCCGGGCGCGGTTGAATGAAAGCCCTCTGGGGGCGGCGGCTTTGGCGGGTACGGGCTTCGCGATTGACCGGCACATGACCGCCAAGGCGCTGGGCTTTGATCGGCCAATGAGGAACAGCCTGGATGCCGTGGCGTCGCGCGATTTCGCTGCCGAATTCCTGTTCTGCTGCGCCATGTGCAACACGCATTTGTCCCGCCTCGCGGAAGAAATCGTGATCTGGACCAATCCCTATTTCGGCTTTGTGAAGCTTTCTGATGCCTTCACCACCGGCAGTTCCATCATGCCGCAAAAGCGCAATCCGGATGCGGCGGAGCTGGTGCGCGGCAAGACGGGCCGTGTGATCGGCGCGCTGATGGGGATGCTCACGGTCATGAAGGGCCTGGCGCTGACCTATTTCAAGGATATGCAGGAAGACAAGGAAGGCATTTTCGATGCCGCCGAAAACCTGACCCTGACCTTGGCCGCCACCGCCGGCATGGTGCGGGATATGAAGCCGCAGACCGAACGGCTGGCCGCCGCTGCCGGGGCAGGCTTTTCCACCGCGACTGATCTGGCGGATTGGCTGGTGCGTAGCCTGAAAATGCCCTTCCGTGATGCGCATCACGTCACCGGCACGCTGGTGGCCAAGGCCGAAGCGCGCGGCGTTGATCTTTCCGGCTTGACCTTGGCGGAAATGCAGGCAGTTGAACCACGCATCACCCAGGGCGTGTTTGATGTGCTGACGGTTCAAGCCTCCGTCCGGTCGCGCATTTCCTATGGCGGCACGGCACCGGCAAATGTCGCGGCCATGGCTGCCGAATGGAAGGCGAAGCTGGCATGAGGCTCAGTGCGCGGTCCCTATTGCTGCTGCTGGCGGTGGCCTTCCTGGCCTCAGCCTGTGGCCGGATGGGGCCGGTCCGCCCGCCCGGCCCGCCTGAAGAAATTACCCACCCTCGGCAATACCCAAATCGCTGATCGGGCACTTTCCCGCTTGCGATAATCCGCGCGCATCACGACAATAGGGGGATGGCTGCCCCTGCTCCTGCCCTTGATCTGGGCTCTGACCCGTCCTTCGCCGAATTGCTGGCGCGGCGCCCGCAACTGACACGCCATGCCCATGATGGGCTGGTGATGGAAGATGTGCCGCTTAAGCGCATCGCCGAAGTGGTGGGCAGCCCGACTTGGGTTTATTCCGCCGGCACCTTGCGCCGCCGTGCGCGGGCGCTGCGTTCAGCCCTGGCCGATGCGGGGCTGACCGCGACGGTGCATTTTGCCACCAAGGCCAACGACAATCTTGCCGTGCTTGCGCTGCTGGGGCGCGAAGGGCTTGGCGCTGATGTGGTGAGTGAAGGCGAATTGCGCGGCGCGCTGCTAGCCGGCATTCCCGCCAGCGCGATTGTCTTTTCTGGCGTGGGCAAATCCGAACGCGAAATTCGCCTGGCGCTTGCTGAAGGCATCATGCAGATCAATGCCGAAAGCATTGAGGAAATCGATATGATTTCCTCAATCGCCGCCGGCATGGGGCGCACCGCGCCTGTTGGCATTCGCGTCAATCCGGATGTGGATGCGAAGACCCACGCCAAGATCACCACTGGCCTCAGCGAGAATAAATTCGGCGTGGCTTATGATGATGCGCTGGCGCTTTATGCGCGCATGGCCGCGCTGCCCGGCATTCGCCCGATTGGGATTGCAACCCATATCGGCAGCCAGATCACCGTCGGAATGGGCGCTTATCGTGCGGCCTATGCGCGGCTCGCTGAATTGGTGCGGGCCATTCGCGCGCAGGGGCTGCCGATTGAGCGCGTTGATTGTGGCGGCGGGCTTGGCATTGCCTATCGGGATGAAATCGCGCCCGCGCCGGCGGCGCTGGCAGGCGCCATCAAGGCGGAACTCGGCGCGCTTGGGCTTCCGGTCATGCTGGAACCGGGGCGTTGGATTGCCGGGCCGGCGGGGGTGCTGCTGTCGCGCGTGATCCTGCAAAAGCAGGGCGCGGCGCGGCGCTTTGTGGTGCTGGATGCAGCAATGAATGATCTGCTGCGCCCAGCCATGTATGATTCCTGGCATGGCATTCTGCCGGTCTCGCCATCCGCTTTGGTCGCGCCACTTGCGCCGGCTGATGTGGTTGGCCCGGTCTGCGAAAGCAGCGATTGCTTCACGCGTGACCGCGCTTTGCCGGATTTGCCGCCGGGCGCCTTGGTCGCCTTGCTCGACGCCGGGGCTTATGGCGCCACCATGTCTTCTACCTATAACGCACGGCCCTTGGCGGCTGAGGTTTTGGTGGATGGCGCGCGCTTCGCCGTGGTGCGGGACCGTCAATCCTATGAGGCACTGCATGCCGGCCAGCGTGTGCCGGAATGGCTGATGGAATGACAGAATCGCCGGGGAAGGCGTCGCCTGAAGAACGGGGCCTTGGTGCCCTGAGCTTGAAGCTTGGGCTATCTCGGCTGGCGCTGTGGTGGGAGGGCGCCTGGCGGGCGCTTTGGCCGCCGCTGGGGGTGCTGGGCGCCTTTTTGGTGCTGGCCTTTACCGGGTTTCTGCCCACGCTGCCGCCTGCGCTGCATTTGCTGATCCTGATCGGTTTTGCCGCCACCCTTGGCTATTTTGGCTATCGCGCCGCGCTGGGGCTGCGGGCACCGGCGGCGGACGCGGCGGCGCGGCGGCTGGAACGCGATTCTGGCCTGGCGCATCGGCCGCTTGCCGTGCTGGCGGATCGCCCCGCCGGGGATGACGCCATGGCACAGACGCTCTGGCAGGCGCATCGGGACCGGGCGGTGGCGCAGCTTGACCAGTTGCGCGTGGCGCGACCCAAACCAGGGCTGGCGGCGCGGGACCCCCGGGCATTGCGCGCCGCCGTGCTGGTCGCACTGGTGGCCAGCCTTGGGATGGCGGGGCGGGAGGCGCCGGAAAGGCTGCTCTCCGCACTGCTGCCACCCTTCGCCGAGCCCTTGGCGCCTGCCGCTTCTGTTGCGGCGCGGTTTGAAGCCTGGATCACCCCGCCGGCCTATACCGGCGCCCCGCCGCAATTCCTGAATGCTGCGGGCGGCGCGGTGGCGGTGCCGGCGGGTAGCCGGCTGCATATGGTGTTTTCGGGCAGCGCCAATCCGCCGGAATTGCGCCTGGGCGGTGCGGCCCATGCTTTTGCGCGCATGGATGCGCAAAGCCATGCTTTGGAACTGCCTTTGACTGAAGGCGGTGCCCTGGTGCTGAAGCGCGATGGGCGCGACGTGGCGCAATGGGCGCTGACGCTGACACCCGATGCTCCGCCGGTGGTTGCCTGGGATCCCTCTCCGGCACGTGCGGGTCGAGGGCTGGGGCTGCGCCTACCCTGGAAGGCCGAGGATGATTGGGGGCTTGTCGCGCTCCGGGTTGAATTGCGGCTGAAGCAAAGGCCCACTGCGCCGCCGGTGACGCAGGACATGCCCTTGCCCGGTGGCGCGCCGCGCCAGGCACAGGGCGCGGCACAGCATGATTTTTCCGCCCATCCCTGGGCGGGGCTTGAAGTGGAAGCACGACTTTTCGCGCGCGATGGCGCGGAACAGGAAGGCAAATCCGAAGGCGCGTTTCTGGTCCTGCCGGAACGGCGCTTTTCGCACCCCGTCGCGCAGCAATTGATCGCACTTCGCCGCGCGCTGTCGCTCGACCCCAGCGCACGCGAACCGGCGCGCCGTGAATTGGACCGCATCACCAATGCGCCGGAAGCCTTTGAACATGACACCGGCATGTTCCTGACGCTGCGTTCTACGCGACATCGCCTGCTGCGCGACCGGCGTGATGAGGCTGTGCCGGAAGTGCAGCAAATCCTTTGGGATATCGCGGTCGCCTTGGAAGAAGGCCGCACGGATCGCAGCGCCCGCGCTTTGGCCCAGGCGCGTGAAGCCCTGCGCGAAGCCCTGGAAGAAGCGCGCCGCGAAAACGCCGAAGCGAACCCCGAGCGCAGCCCAGAAGAACGTGCCGAACAACGCGCCGAGTTGCAGCGCCGCATTCAGGAATTGCGCGAAGCCATTCGCCGCCATCTGGAAGCCCTCGCTGAGCGTATGCAGCGCGAAAACAATGAAGCGCTGAGCTACGATCCGCAGCAGCGCGTGTTCGATCGCCGGGAACTGGAACGCCGCACCCGCCGCCTGGAAGACGCCGCGCGCGATGGCCGCCAGGAAGATGCCGAACGCGAAATGGCCGAGCTTGAGGAAATGCTGCAAGCCCTTGAAGAAGGCCGCACCAGCCGGGCTGAGGATCGCCAGCGCCAACAACGCCAACGCGGCCAGCAGCAAATGGGTGCTTTGCAGGATATGGTGCGGCGCGAGGCCGAAATGCTGGACCGCGCGCATCGCCGCAGTGGAGATCAGGAAAATACGCGCAATGATGCGCGCCGGCCACCACCGCCCCGCCCGCAAACGCCCGAAGCGCAGGAGGAAGCCGCCCGCGATGCGCGCACGCAACGCGCACTCCGCCGCGCGCTGGGTGAATTGATGCAGCAATTCGGCGAATTGACCGGCGATGTGCCCGCCCCCTTGGGCGAGGCAGATCGCGCCATGCGTGACGCGGCGGAAGCGCTTGCCGAAGGGCGCGACCCGCGCGGCGCGCAGCAACAGGCGATCCGCGCACTGACGGAAGGCGGGCGGCAAATGTCGCAACGCATGCAGCGCCAATTCGGCCCGCCTCAGCCCGGTGAGGGCGAAGGGGAAGGCGAAGGCGAAGGCATGGCCGGCAATCAGCAAGGCGGCGAAGGCCAGGATCAGCAAAACCAGCTTGGCGAAGGCCGAGACCCGCTGGGGCGCGAAAGGCGCGAAACTGGCGGATCAGCGCAGGATAATGCCGGCGATACTTTGGTACCGGGCGAAGCGGAACGCATGCGGTCCCATCAATTGCAACAGGAACTCCGCCGCCGCGGCGCCGAACGTGAACGCGCGCCGGTGGAGTTGGATTATATTGATCGGCTGCTCAGGCGGTTTTGAACATCGCGGCTTTCACGGAAACACCCGCGCCCAATCATCGCGCATGGATACCACCTGCCAACCACGTGCCGGCGCTGCATCCAAAGCGCGCGCCAAGCGCCCGATATGACTTTCGCGGTCATAGGCGAATTCACGCGCCGCATCATCATGGCGAATGATCATGCCAAGGCGTCGCCCTGCGCCTTCCGTGGTGTAGCGCAGCATTTCATAATCGCCATCCGAATTACCGAAAGCGGCGATGGGGCGGCTACCGATATGGCGCGCAATGCCAATCGGCTTGCCCGGCCCATCATCAATGAAATCCACGCGCGGTTCGCGGCGCAGCATGAGCCGCCCCGCTTCTTCACCCACTGTCAGCGCGAAGCTTGACCCCACCACCTGATGCGGCGGAATGCCGTAGGTTTCCTCAGAAAAGGCACGCACAAACTCAACGCCACCGCCCGAGACAATAAAGGTGCCAAAGCCCGAAGCACGCAGAAAGCGCAGCACTTCCAACATGGGCTGATAGACCAAGGCGGTATAGGGCCGGTTCCACTTCGGATGCCGCGCCGTCTTCAGCCATTCAGCCGCGATGGCCTGAAATTCCTCCGGCGAATTGCCGGCCATGGCAGCGCCCGCAAGCCGCATCAGCCCTTCACTGCCACCCGCCATGGCACCATGCAGATCGCCCGCAATGGCTGCGCGAAAAACCGCATCCTGCTGCCAGGCGGGGTTGGCCGGCGCCAGGGCGCGAATGCGATCCAGGATGAAGATAAGCTGCGGATAGGCCGGCTGTTCCACCCAAAGCGTGCCGTCATTGTCAAATACCGCGATGCGCGCCGATGGGCGCACATAATCCGCGCTGCCTTCGCGCGTGACGGCAGCGACAAAATCAAGCAGCGCACGCTTCCGCGGCCCTTCGCGCCAGGAAGGCAAAGGGTCCGCGCCTTGCGCCAAAGCAGCAGCGGGCGGGGCCAAAAGCAAAGCCGCTAAAGATCGTCTTGCAATCATGCTACTCCCCCGCCCCATTCTTCAATTCCCCGGCGCACGCCGCAGGCGTTCCATCGCATCGCCCAGGCTGAAGCTGCCGGGGCGCTGCCGCGGCGGGAAATCCTTGAAGCTTTCAAGGAAGCGCCCGACATATGCTTGCGCTGGCACCAGCGCGAAGGCGCGCTCAATCCGCCAGCGATTGTAATTAATGGATTCAGTGGCACGTTCAAACGGATCAGCGCGCAGATTGAACAGCATGGGCAGGCGTAGCGGTGTGAAGCTCCGTTCCCATACCTCAAGCCCATGATGTTCCTGGATCATGAAGTGTAGTTTCCAGTGATCGTAGCGCAGCGCTGCCAAATCACCATCATCGGTGAAGTAGAACATCTCCCGTCGCGCACCGGGGCCGGTGCCGGTCAGCAGCGGCAATTGGTTATACCCATCCAGATGCACCTTATAATCGCGCCGCCCCGCCCGGTGGCCCGCCAACAATTTCTCCTTGATTTGCGGCTCTCCGGCGGCGGCCAGCAAGGTTGGCAACCAATCCTGGTGAGAGAAGATATCGTTCAACACTTGCCCTGGCTGAATGCGGCCGGGCCAACGGACCATGCTGGGCACGCGGAAGCCGCCTTCCCAGGCAGTCGCCTTTTCACCACGGAAGGGTGTGGAACCGCCATCGGGCCAGGTCATCACTTCGGCGCCATTGTCCGTGCTGTAGATCACGATGGTGTTTTGCGTAATGCCAAGATCATCCAGCTTCTTCAGCAATTGGCCGACATGGCCATCATGTTCCACCATGCCATCAGGATAAACGCCAAGCCCGGTCTTGCCCTGGCTTTCCGCCTTCAGCCGTGTCCAGATATGCATGCGCGTGGAATTGAACCAGGTGAAGAAGGGCTTGCCCGCGCGATGCTGGCGGTCAATGAAATCCAGTGACGCGGCCAAAAATTCCTCATCCACCGTTTCCATGCGCTTCATGGTCAGCGGGCCGGTATTTTCGATCCGCTGCGTGCCATCCGCATTGGCCCAGGTCTTCAACACACCACGCGGTGCGAAACGGTCACGAAAGCGCGGATCGCGCGGGTAATCGGGATTTTCCGGCTCATCTTCCGCGTTCAAATGATAGAGCGAGCCGAAGAACTCGTCGAAGCCATGCATGGTGGGCAAATGCTCATCACGGTCGCCCAGATGGTTCTTGCCGAATTGGCCTGTCGCGTAACCCAGCGCCTTCAGCAGCACGGCAATGGTCGGGTCCTCCGGGCGCATGCCTTCAGGCGCGCCTGGCAGGCCCACCTTGGAGAGTCCGGTGCGCAAAGGGCTTTGCCCGGTGATGAAGGCAGAACGCCCGGCAGTGCAGGAATTCTCGCCATAGGCATCCGTGAAGATCGCGCCTTCACGCGCGATGCGGTCAATATTGGGCGTGCGATAGCCCATCATGCCCATGTTGTAGGCCGAGATATTGGACCAGCCGATATCATCACCGAAAATCACCAGAATATTCGGCTGGCCTTGTGCTGCCGCAGGGCGCGCAGGGGCGGCTGGCTGCTGCGCCTGCGCCATTTGCACCCCACCCAGGCTGCCGGCAGCGAGCCCTGCGGCGCCGCCCAGCAGCATGTCCCGGCGTGATGGGCGTTGGTTGTCCTTACTCATGTTGTCTCTCCTCCTGATATTCGAATCATGGGCGGCGGATGCAGCGAAAGCCGATATGGCTCATGCCTGTATCCACCATCTGGGCGTGGCGCGCCGCGGGGCGGTAGCGCCGACAATAGGATGGCGCGCATAGGAAGGAACCGCCCTTTACCACCTTCCGCGGAATGCGAATGGCGGGCTGAAGGGGGTCGAAGGAAGCCTCCATGCCCGGCCCGCGCGGGTTTTCGGGCGCACAGCAGGGGCTTTCGGGATCGGCGGCGTGTTTGGCGGCCCACCAATCTTGGGTCCATTCCCAGACATTGCCGCAAACCTCAAAAAGCCCGTAGGCGTTGGGCGGGAAGCTTTGCACCGGGCAGGTGCCGGGGAAGCCATCGGCCTCAAAATTCCGCCAGGGGAAGGGGCCTTGCCAGGTATTGGCCAGATGCACGCCGCCCGGCGCCAATTCATGCCCCCAGGCGAATTCCGCGTCTTCCAGCCCACCGCGCGCGGCACATTCCCATTCGGCTTCCGAGGGCAAATCCTTGCCGGCCCAGGCGGCATAGGCGCTGGCATCTTCAAAGGCCACATGCACCACGGGGTGATTTTCCAGGCCCGCAATATCGCTGCCCGGCCCTTCCGGGGCGTGCCAACAGGCGCCCTTGGCCCAATGCCACCAGTTGCGGATATCGCGCGTATCCACCGGGCCATCCGTCATGCGGAACACGAGCGCACCGGGGACAAGCATCTCAGGCGCGGCGCCGGGATAAAGCGCGGGGTCCAAGGGGCGCTCCGCCACCGTCACATGCCCTGTCGCGGCGACAAAACGGGCGAATTCCCGGTTCGTCACCGTGGTCCGGTCCATCCAAAACCCTGCAACTTTCACGCTGTGGCAGGGCCTTTCTTCCGCGTAATGCTGATCCGAACCCATCATGAAGCTGCCGCCCGGAATCCAGGCCATGGCTTCGCCCTCATGAGTCTGCTCGGGCCGCGTTGGCCCTTCATTCATGCCGCCTTCCCGTCCCCGAGGTATTTACCCGCTTGCAAAGCCTGCCAGCTTTCCGACAAGCATGCCCAATACCTTTTTGGCAATCTGTAAGTCCACCGGTGGTACATGATTGAGGCCAGGAAACTTCGGCTGGTCAAGGCCATAGATGATCACGGCAGCCTGGTCCGCGCCGCCCGCGTGCTGGGCATTGCCCAGCCGGCGCTGACCCGCGCGCTGGCGCGGCTGGAAGCCAGGCTGCGCGGCAGGCTATTTGAGCGCAGCTGGCGGGGGGTCATTGCCACGGATCTTGGCCGCGCCATCATCGCCGAGGGCGGCGCCATTCTGGATAGTCTGGAAAGGCTGGACCGGCACTTATCCGAAGCACGCGGCACCCAGACCCATGATTTGGACGTGATTGCCGGCGCCTATATGGCCGAGACAATCTGCCTGACCGCGGCGGCGCGCATGCTAACCGCCTTTCCCAATACGCGGGTCAGGCTGGTTTCCGCCAATTGGACGGAAGTGCCCGCTGCAATCCTGGAACGCGAAGCGCCCATCGGCGTTATGGATTTGCGTGGCTTCGTGGCTGATCCTGCCTTGATAGTGGAAAAGCTGCGCCCTCAGCCGGCGCTTTTCGTGGCACGCGCCGGCCATCCGCTGGCTGAGCGCAGCAGCGTGAGCCTGGCGGATATCATGTCCTATCCGCTGGCCTTTATTGGCCGCGCCCCGCGCGAAGTGCAGGCGCCGCATATAGCGGCCCGCGAAGAAGCACGCCGCCTGGGCCAGCCGCATCCGGCCTTTCCTGCGCTGGTGCATGAAAGCCCAACCGTCACCCTGAAACTGCTGCCGCAATGCGATGCCGTCGCAGGTGTGAGTGTGACCATGGCGATAGAGGCTCTGCGCCACGGTGACATTGTGGCGCTGCCCTGGCAGCGCGCCCCTTGGGCTTCGATCCATCCCGGCATCATCACGCTGCGCAACCGCGCGCTTGGCGCGGCGGAACAAGCATATCTGGAACTGATCCGCGCAGCGGATCAGAAAGCGGAGCAGGAGGCGCAGGCCTGGTGCGAAGCGCAGGGGGTGTCGAGCCGGTGTGGGTGAGGGGATTGCCCCCCGCGATTGCAGAGGTGCTTTTCTTGCACTCTCATACAAATCTTTAAGATCACCTCGAAGGCGCATGAGCGATGGCTATACCGAATTATCAAAGCCTGATGCTTCCAATCTTGAAGCTTGCAGCACAAGGCGAGTATTCCGTCCCAATGGCCGCTATAGAGGTCGCAAAGAGCCACGGGCTTTCAGATGCCGAAGCCGAAGAAATGCTGCCGAGTGGCAAGCAACGCCTTCTGCATAATCGTATTCATTGGGCCAAATTCTATTTGACCAAGGCAGGCTTGCTGGAAAGCCCGAAGCGTGGACGGTTCACCCTATCGGAAATGGGCAAAGCGCTTCTGAAAAAACCACCCGCCAATCTCAATACCAAATATCTCCTGACACTGCCGGCGTTCAAGGAGTTCTATGGCAAGTCAGAAGGGGCGCAGCCTGAGGGCGATAGCGGCGCGCTCGAACCGCCAGCGGCGACTCCGGAAGAAATCATCAGTGGAGCCGAGAAGGCTTTCAACGCTGCGCTGCGCGATGATCTATTGAGCCGTATTCTACAGAATTCTCCACAGTTCTTTGAGCAGCTCATCGTAGAGTTGCTAGTGGCCATGGGTTATGGCGGTTCGCGGCTGAATGCAGCGGAGCAGCTTGGCAAGTCAGGCGATGGTGGCGTGGATGGCGTCATCAATGAAGACGCACTTGGCTTGGATCGCGTTTATGTGCAGGCAAAACGCTATGCGCCCGGGACTTCGGTTGGTCGGCCAGAGGTCCAGGCTTTCACTGGCAGCCTTGTTGGATTGGGTGCGACCAAGGGTGTTTTCGTCACAACGTCATCCTTCTCGGCGCAGGCGTCGGATTTTGCCTCACGCGTGCCGCAACGCATTATCCTGATTGATGGAAGGCGCCTGACGGAATTGATGGTGACCTACAATGTTGGCGTCCGTTCAAATCGAGTTGTAGAATTCAAACGCCTGGACGAAGATTTCTTCACCGAAGAATAACCGACCGTCTTCGTATCGGCGGGGTCCGGGGTAACACTGTTACCCCGGCGGGGGTCAGGGGGCGGAGCCCCCTTCTTTCCCTCAATTATCCAAAAACGACCTTAGCTTCCGGCTGCGGCTTGGGTGTTTCAGCTTGCGCAGCGCCTTGGCTTCAATCTGGCGGATGCGTTCGCGCGTGACGTTGAATTGCTGGCCCACTTCTTCCAGCGTGTGGTCCGTATTCATGCCGATGCCAAAGCGCATGCGTAGCACGCGTTCTTCACGCGGCGTGAGGCTGGCCAGCACGCGCGTGGTTTGTTCGCGCAGATTGGATTGGATCGCCGCATCAATCGGGATGATCGCATTCTTGTCTTCAATGAAATCGCCAAGGTGGCTGTCTTCCTCATCCCCGATCGGGGTTTCAAGGCTGATCGGTTCCTTCGCAATTTTCAGCACCTTGCGCACTTTCTCAAGCGGCATGCCGAGCTTTTCAGCCAATTCTTCCGGCTGAGGTTCGCGCCCGATTTCATGCAGCATCTGGCGTGATGTGCGCACCAGCTTATTGATGGTTTCAATCATATGCACCGGGATGCGGATGGTGCGCGCCTGATCCGCGATGGAACGCGTGATCGCTTGCCTGATCCACCAAGTGGCATAGGTGCTGAACTTATAGCCACGGCGATATTCGAACTTATCCACCGCCTTCATCAGGCCGATATTGCCTTCCTGGATCAAATCCAGGAATTGCAGGCCGCGATTGGTGTATTTCTTGGCGATGGAAATCACGAGCCTGAGATTGGCCTCGATCATTTCCTTCTTCGCCTGGGTCATGTCGCGTTCGCCGCGCGACACGGTGGCGTAAACCCGCTTGAATTCGGCCACCGGCAGGCCGGTTTCATTCGCCGCTTCACTGATGCGCGCGCGGATTTGTTCAACCTCAGTGCCGTATTTCGCGACAAAGGGCTTCCAGCCCTTGCCCGGCAGATTACCCACGCGTTCCAGCCAGGCGGGGTCCATTTCACTGCCGCGCCATTGGGTCAGGAATTCATCGCGCTTCACCTTCTGGCTATCGGCCAGGCGCAGCACCTGTCCTTCCATCGTGGTCATGCGGCGATTGAGTGTTTTGAGCTGATCAACCAATTCTTCGATGCGGTTATTGTGCAACTGCACCTTTTCAACCAGCGTGATCAGTTCCTGGCGCAGCTTTTCGTAGTTCTTTTCCCCACGCAGCGCCAATTCCTCGCCCGAGGTAAAGGCTTCCATGCGCTTGGAACTGAGCTTCGACAGCTTCGCGTAGATGGCTTCGATCTGCTCGAAATTGGCGAGCACTTCCGGCTTCAGTTTCTCTTCGAGTGCGGAGAGCGAAAGCCCAAGGCCTTCCCCTTCCTCACCTTCTTCGAATTCCTCAACTACGGCGGCGGCGGCTGAAGCCGCAGCGTCGGGGCTGCCGGCGGATTGCGTTGCTTCCAGGTCAATAATGTCGCGCAGCAGCATGCGGGGCGGTGTCTGGCGCACCGCTTCATGCCAGCGCAGAATCGCCCTGAAGGTCAGCGGGCTTTCGCATAAGCCGCCAATCATCATATCGCGCCCGGCTTCGATCCGCTTGGCGATGGCAATTTCGCCTTCGCGGGACAGCAATTCAACACTGCCCATTTCGCGGAGATACATGCGGACAGGGTCATCGGTGCGCCCGACGCTTTCCTCATCCACATTGCCGCCGGCTTCTTCTTCTTCCTCACCATCCGCGCGCGTCACGGGCTTAACCAGCGCGCCTTCGCCTTCTTCCGCTTCTTCAGCTTCGGATACGGTGATGCCGGCTTCGCTCAGCATTGCCATGGTGTCTTCGATCATTTCCGAAGACACTTGTTCTGAGGGCAGGACGGCGTTGATTTCGTCCACGGTGACATAGCCGCGTTCCTTGCCGCGGGCGATCAGCTTCTTCACCGCCGCTGACTGGATGTCGAGCATCATGCCCTCCACCTGTTCGTCGCGGGCTTCGACCGGTTCCGCCCCTGCCGCCGCTTTCGTCGCCATGCCTTACCACTCCGTTCAATTGCGAAAGGCATCCGGCGCCCCGGATGCCCGCGCAAATAGCCCCTACTAATATGGCGTTGCCGCCGCACCTTCGGCCAAATCGGCCGCATCTTCCCCCCGGCGCAAGGCACCAAGGGCTTCGGTCAGGCGGATCAGCCTTTGCTGGGCCGCCGGGTCATTCGTGGCGGCCAGGCTTTCCCGTGCCGCCTTCTGGTCTTCAAGCAAAGCCGCCTCTCCGCGCAGCCTCAGGAAGAAATGCCAGAAGCCTTCCTCAACCTCTCGCGGGAGCGCATCGGGGCGCGCCGCTTGGGGCAGGGCCTCAGCGCCAAGCGCCCAAGCCGCAGCATCTGTCAAACCTTCATTGGCGAGGTGGGATAGGAGAGCCTGAGAGTCAAGGCGCGATTCCGCCATGGGCCAGGAGAGAATCAAAGTTTGCAGCGCCCGCGCCGGCCCTTCGGGCAGGTCCAGCAGGCTCAAGGCTTCTTCGATCTGCGGTAACAACCAGGGATGGCGCAGCAAAATGGCGAGCAGAATGCGCGCCTGGGCCGCGCGGATGGTGGGCGGTACCATGGCCGGGCGGGCCACGCGCTTCGCTGGCGCGGCTTGGCCGGGCTGGCGGCGGCGCGTGGCCGTAAAGAAGCGATCGAGCAGCGCCTGACGATACTCGCTGGCCAAGGCACGGTCTGAAATGGTGGCGGCGGCGGCAACCAGGCGGTTGCGCGCGGCGGCGCGTTGTTCTGGGCTGGCCATCGCCTGGCCTTCCAAAAGCAGGCCGTAAAGCGCTTCTGATAAGGGGCGCGCCGCGTCCATCACCCCCTGAAAGGCCGCCTTGCCGCCCTTGCTGATCAGCGTATCAGGGTCTTCCCCCGCCGGCAGGGTGGCCAGCTTCAGGCTGCGTTCGGCGCTGATCAAGGGCAGTGCAGCTTCCGCCACGCGGGCAGCGGCCCGGGCGCCGGCGGCATCGCCATCAAAACACAGCACCGGTTCGGGCGACAGGCGCCATAATTCCTGCAACTGATCTTCCGTGAGCGCGGTACCCAGCGGCGCCACAGCCCCGGTGAAGCCGGCCTGATGCAGCGCGATCACATCCATATAGCCTTCAACTGCCACCACCGCCGCACCGCGAAAGGCGCCTTCCCGCGCCCGGTCCAGCCCGTAAAGCGCGTGGCGTTTGCGAAATAGCGGCGTTTCCGGGCTGTTGATGTATTTCGGCTGACCATCGCCCAGAATGCGCCCGCCAAAGGCAATCACGCGCCCGCGCCGGTCCCGGATGGGGAACATGACGCGGTTGAAGAAGAAATCGCGCGGCGCTTCATCACCTTCGGGCGCCTTCAGCAGGCCGGCTTCGATCAATTGGCTGGGCTCGAACGCATCCTGCTTCAAATCCGCCTGCAAGGCGCCGCGCCCCGCCCCAGCCCAGCCGAGGCCGAAGTCTTGGATGGTTTCCTCGGTCAGGCCTCGGCGGCGGAGGTAATCCAGCGCGGGCCGGCCCTCCGGCAGCCTGAGGCGACGCTGAAACGCCTCCATCGCTGCTTCCATGACCGTGTAGAGGTCTCGTGCCTGGCGGGCGCGTTCGGCATCTCGCGGGGCGAGTTTGGGGACATCGAGCCCCGCTTCGCCGGCCAGCCGTTCCACCGCTTCCATGAATTGCGCGCCTTCGGACTGCATGACGAAGGTGACGGCATCCCCATGGGCGCCGCAGCCGAAGCAGTGGAAATGGTCGTCATAAACGTAGAAGGAAGGCGTCTTTTCCCCATGAAAGGGGCAACAGCCCTTCCAGTTGCGCCCGGATTTGAGCAACCGCGTCTTCCGCCCGATCAGACCGGGCAGGGGGGTGCGGGCGCGAAGCTCATCAAGGAAACCGGGGGGCAGGGCCATGGCGAGGGGGTAGGATATACCTTTGGGGGGAAAAGTGGACTCTTCTGAAAGGCTTCCGGGCGAGCATTTTGAGCCTGCCATGCTGAACTTTGGCGCCCAAGGATAGGATGGACTCAAATCCTTGAGCGTGAAAATGCTTGTTCCGAGAGATTTCCTGACCTATGAAAAGGAAGCTTGCCATCCCATCTAGTACTACATATGGTATCATGGTTCAGAAAAAACTAGACGAGATCACGCGTCGTATTGAGCAGGCTCGCCGGTCTTCTCAAAAGGCCAGGGATCTGGAGAGGATTGCGAGGCAGCTTGGTCGGACGAAGGTGAACAGAGGAAAGGAACCGACATGGGAGAGCAACTTGCCGGGTAGACCGCCGCTATCCATCCCGCACCATGGCGGAAGAGACATCGCGATCGGGACGCGGAACAGCATCTTGGATTTCTTGGAGGACGATGTGATGGCTCTACAGGAAATTCTGGACCAAGAATGAGCATAGCAGATGGCTAATATGGCGATGACACCAGCAGAATATCTCAAGCGACCTTACGCGCGCATCTTGCGTCCGGAGTCTGATGGCTCGTTTGGTGCGGAAATCCTCGAATTCCCTGGATGCTTTGCCGTTGGCGACACAGGGAGCGAGGCTCTACAGAACCTTGAGAATGTTGCGGAGAGCTGGATTTTGGGAGTGCTGGCCAAGAAAGAGCGCATCCCGGAGCCTCTTCAAGAGAAGGAAGCTTTCAGCGGAAAGCTTGTCTTGCGCCTACCGAGAAGCCTGCACAAAAAGGCTACCTTTGCGGCTGAGCGGGAAGGGGTCAGCTTAAATCAGTTTATTAGTAGCTGTGTGGCTGAAGCCGTCGGCCTTAGTGCAGGTCGGGCTCGTGAGAACCAACAGGTGATACGAGAGGCGACTGCCCTACTAGACGCGATCGCGACCAAAGTGTCTTACCCGACCCAAATGGTTGAGACAGGGAGTAAGGTAATTCCGCTTCGCGCTCGCTGGGCGAAACCTGTAAGTTCCGAACAGCAAGCCAAACAACGCATTAGTACGGGGGGTTAAATGCCTGAGGCCAGCCAGATTAATTTCAAGCACAAAGAAGTCTTGGAGCTACTGATCAGACAAGCAAAAATTCACGAAGGCAAATGGATGCTTTCCGTGGCATTCAACTTTGGCGCCGGCCACGCTGGGCCATCCGTCGAGGAAACCTACCCAACAGCTTTCGTTAGCTTGGCGAACATTGGTATAGCGAAGGCCTCTAGTGATGCGCCAGAGTCGTTGGTTTTGGACGCGGCAGTCGTGAACCCTGCAAAGAAGAGATAGTCTCGGCAGACGGTCCTGCTAAGGGACTGGTTTGCACCACGCCACCAAGGCGGCTATCCGAACCGGCAGAATTTTGAAGGAACCACACCATGACCCCCGCCGAACGCGCCGCCGTGCAGGCGCATCTGCGTAAGCTTTTCAGCAACCCCCGCATTCAGGTGACCGCGCCGGACCGCCCCAAGGGCAGTGTGGAGCTCAAAATCGGCAATGAATTCATCGGTACCGTCCACCGCGATGCGGAAGATGGCGATGTTTCCTATGCGGTGCAGATCGTGGTGCTGGCGGAAGATTTGCAGGAGCAGGATTGAGAAACGGGGGGGTTAGCCCCCCAGCCGCGCCTTCACCATCGGCCCGGCCTTGGCCATATCCAAAGCCGCGGCGTGGCGGGATTTCAGCACCGCCATCACCTTGCCCATATCCTTGATGGAAGCCGCGCCCGCTTCGGCCACCGCCGCATCAACTGCGGCCGCCATGGCGGCATCATCCATCTGCTGGGGCAGGAAGCCTTCAATGATCGCGATTTCGGCTTCTTCCTTCGCCACCAATTCGGGGCGATTGCCCTGGCGGTACATATCCACACTCTCCCGCCGGGATTTTGCCATGCCGCGCAGCATGGCAATCACCTGATCATCCGGCACGCCCGGGTCCTGCGGCGTCTTGCGCGCGGCGATATCCGTATCCTTCAGCTTCGCCATGATCATGCGGATGGTGGAGGTTGTGGCCGCATCCTTGGCCAACATCGCGGTCTTCAAGGCATCGGTGAAACGGGCGCGGAGTTCCATGGGTGTTCCTTCAATCTAGGGCGCGCTTATACCAAAAAGTGGCGCTTGGGCCAGGGTAAGGCGCCTCACGCGGCCCGGATCGCCTCAATCAATTTCGGCTCGCGCGCCAGCAGCTTCATCAGCAGCAAAGTCGGGCGGCTTGGCTGCGCCTCGCCATGTTCGTATTTGTAGAAGCTATTGGGCGAACCCGTCAGCAAAAGGCTCGCATCCTTTTGCGTGAGGCCCGCAGCCTTGCGCACCTGCTTCGCCAGGCGCTGCACTGAAGCGGCATATTCCATCTTCATCTCGGCAAGCGCCTTATCGAGTGGCGCGGCATCCGCACCCAGCAAAACGCCATCACCATCATCTTCGGGAAACCAGCCCGTGACCTGCACCACGCGGGTCAGGTCCATATAGGCCGCAACCTCTCGCCGCTTACGCCGACGCAGCGTAGCGCCAGTTTCGGGGTGGATCATGGTCTCGGGCGCGGGCATCCTATTTCTCCTTGAAAGACAAAAGCACGAATTCAGTCACAACCGCATCGGTGAATTTTAAATACAGCAGCAAGCCGTCATGCGGCACGTGATAAACATCCTGCCACTGGCGGTGATCTCCAAGGCTAGTGGTGGATTTCACGAAATGCGCTGCCTCCATACTTGCCACCGCCGCCGCCACATCATCCATGCGATAGCCAAGCGCGATGGCAGAACGCGCGTCTGCCATGGTGATCGCGCGTTCCCGCGCGAAAGCCGCCTTGAAGGCAGCGAGATCATGGCTTCGCTATCGCTTATCCATGTGGTTTCATACCACCTTTAAGGTTGTTATGGCAAGCTCTTTTCCCCACCCTTCGCCCCATAAAAAACCACCCAAGTCGCAAAATCGGGCGAGAAATCCTCAAACCGATGCGGCTCCCCCGCGCGCACGAAAAGCGCGTCATGCGGGGCGAAGGGCACACGTTCCGCGCCACGCCGTAACCAGCCGGTGCCGGAGGCAATGATGTAAAGCTCATCCTGTTCATGCGGGGTTTGCACATCCTCACCCTTCGGCGCGAACCAGCGAAGCTGCATCGTGCCATGCGCCAGCAGCAGCGCGGAAAGCCGGCCTGGGGCATTCGGGGCAGCAGCGGCCTCAGTGGCCGTGATCAGGGTGCGGGGCGGGGCTTCAGACATTCTGGTTCACCTCAATCATATTGCCGGAGGGGTCGAGCACGTAAATCTGATGCATCCCCGCCATGGCGTAAACGCCGGCATCGGAAACCAGCACGCCCGCCGCTTCCAGCCGCACCTTCACCGCCAGCACATCCGGCACGCAAAATGCCGGGTGCCCGCCGATGGAAGGGTTATGCGCGAAGCGATTGCGATACGCGAAGCCCGCATCCGGGCGGATGATATGCAGCCCGCTATTGTCATCGGCCGTGGTGAGCACAGCCAATTCAGCGGGGTCTATGCTGAAATCCCCGCGCTGCGCCGCCGATTGCCAACGCCCTTCCGCCATGCCGATGATGTCTGTGTAAAACGCCACCGCCTCGCGCACCTTCTGCGCTTGCAAATTGACGTGATGGATATGCCAAGGGGGCTCTGATGGCGCCGCCGCACCCGCTTGCAGCAGCACCAAAAGATTGAGCGCCGGGTCCAGCGTGTAAATCGCCGGCTGCGCAAATTCCCAAGGCAAAGCCAGCGCATAAGCCAGCCCCGCCTGATCCAGCCTCGCGACCACAGCTGCGAGCGAGGCAACTTCCAGCGCGACATAACGCGCGCCCACCGGGCCAAGCAGCGTAGCACCAGACCGTGCCAACACCGCTCCAGGCCGATGCAAGCGCAAGCCGCGCCCGGCTGCGCCAATGAAGCGGCTTTGCTCATCCGGCGCCTCTGCCACGCCAAGCCCGATCAGCGTGCCAAAGAAATGCGCCGCCGCATCCAAATCATGGGCAACAAGCGATACGTGATGGATGGACCAGGTCATGACGCCCTCACCCAATCTTGAACCGCGTCAGATATTCCGGCGGCGTCGCCACACTGCCGCGCGCATCGGGAATGGGCGGCAGGGTGCGGGTTTCCAGCGGCAACACGCCGGCCCAGACATCCTGCGCCAAATCCTCATCCGGATCGCCAGGCGGGCCGCTCCGGATTTTCGCCGAAGCCTCATTGATTTCAATCGCGAGCACGGTTGTCGCCTTGGCTTCATAGGCGGTCATTGGGCGGAGCCTATCCCAGCGACCCGGGAACATGCCTTCCACAAAGCGCTTCAGCCGCGCTTCCTTCTCGGCCGGGTCGGCAATCAGCCGGGCGCGGCCAAGCAGCATGACCGAACGATAATTGACCGAATGATTATAGGCAGACCGCGCCAGCACCAGCCCATCCATCAGCGTGACCGTGACGCAGACATCCGCCTCAATACAGGTTTCAATCATGCGGCTGGCGGCAGACCCATGCCAATAAACGTGGTCTCCTTCGCGCCATTGCAGCGTCGGTGTCACGAAGGGCGCGCCCTTCAGCACATAGGCAATATGCGCCAGCGGCTGCGCATCCAGAATGGCGTCAATGCTCGCGCGGTCATAAGCGCCGCGTTCATGCATGCGCTTGACGCGCGTGCGCTCACTCGGCGCTGCGCTGGTACGGGGCATAGGGCGGGCTCCTCATTTGCTTGCCTAGTGGCTGAGGCTGCGGGAAAGAAGGCGCGCTGAAAAGGCCTTGTTTTGAAAACGCCTTGAATTCTCCGTAAGCTGCCAGGCCTTCCTAGCCCCGCGCGTGTAACCCCCAGATTCTTGGATGGTGCGCTTCAAATGAGTAACCCATCCGGATTAGTCGCTCTCGGGACGCCGATGGCGTTGACCCGTGCTGCCGATCAGTCCGCGAATACTGGCACGCTCCGGCCTAGGTTACTGCACCGCTTTAGCGCCCCCATCTAGCCCTGCGCCGTCTTCGGGGCCATCTTCACCCCATGTCTTTGCCCAACCAACCTATCTATCTGGATAACCACGCCACCACGCCGGTTGACCCGCGCGTGATCCAGGCCATGCGCCCCTTTTGGGAAGCGCAATTCGCCAACCCCGCCAGCGCCGAACACGCCATGGGGCGCGCGGTAGCGGAAGCGGTGGAAACGGCACGCGAACACATCGCCGAATTAATCGGCGCCTCGGCGGCCGAAATCATCCTGACGTCCGGTGCGACCGAGGCGAATAACCTCGCCATCAAAGGCGCCGCGCGCTTTGCCGCCAGCCACGGCGATCCCCGCCGGCGCATCATCACCGTCGCGACCGAGCATAAATGTGTGCTCGAATCCGTGCGCGACCTGGCGCAGGAGGGGTTTGAACCCGTTTTCCTGCCCGTCGGCGCTGATGGGCTGCTTGATCCCGAGGCGCTCCGCGCCGCCTGTGATGAAAACACGCTGTTGGTTTCCATCATGGCGGTGAATAATGAAATCGGGGTGATCCAGGACTTGGCCACGCTTGGCGCCATCGCCAAGGAAGCCGGTGCCGCCTTTCATACCGATGCCGCTCAGGCGGCAGGGCGCATTCCGCTCGATGTCGGGGAAATCCAGGCCGATCTGATGTCCCTTTCCGGGCATAAGGTCTATGGCCCGCGCGGCATTGGCGCGCTTTATGTCCGCCGCCGGCCCCGCATGCGCCTCGCGGCGCTTTTCTCCGGGGGCGGGCAGGAAAGGGGCTTGCGGTCCGGCACGCTCCCCGCGCCCTTGGTGGTGGGGTTTGGGGAGGCCTGCCGGATTGCCGCCATTGAAGGCATGCTCGATTCCGGGCGCATCGCCGGCCAGCGGGACATCTTCCTGAACAAGCTCCGCGCCGAAATCCCAGGGCTGGTGGTCAATGCGGAAGGGTCGCCGCGCGTTTCGGGCAATCTCAACCTGACCTTTCCGGGCGGCGTGACCGCCCAAGCCCTCCTGGCTGGCGCGCCGCAACTCTGCGTTTCCACCGGCTCCGCCTGTTCCTCGGCGGAAATTGAGCCCTCATACGTGCTGCAAGCCATCGGCCTTGAACCGGCAGCCGCCCGGGCCACCTTGCGGATCGGCATGGGACGCTTTACCTCGCCGGCAGAAGCGGAACTCGCTGCGGCAAGCCTTGCCGCTGCTTGGCACCGCGCAGCCTCCACAACAGACAAGATAAGTGATTAGCCATGCCGAAAATGGTATTCATCGAACGCGACGGAACGCAGAAGGAAGTGGAAGCGCCACTTGGCCTTTCCGTGTTGGAAATCGCGCACCGCAATAGCGTTGACATTGAAGGCGCCTGCGAAGGATCGCTGGCGTGTTCCACCTGCCATGTGATTGTGGATGGCGCCTGGTTTGGCAAGCTGGCCAAGCCCACGGAAGATGAGGAAGACATGCTCGACCTCGCTTTCGATTTGCAGGAAACCAGCCGCCTGGGTTGCCAGTTGATCATGACGGATGCGCTGGATGGGCTGGTGGTGAAGCTGCCCGCCGGGTCGCGCAACGCGGGCGGCTGAGGCATGGCCGCGCCATGGGATGAATTCGGCGTGGAAGGCGGCTTGTTTCGCAAGCTGTCGGCTGCGTCTGCGACCGAATGGCGCGATTATACTTGGCATCCCTTTGTGCAATCGCTTTCCGCAGGCACTTTGCCGCTCAAGGCGTTTCAGCATTATTTGATCCAGGATTATCTGTTCCTGATCCATTTCGCCCGCGCCAAGGCTTTGGCCGTTCTGAAGGGCGAAAGCCTGGCGGCGATGCGGGATAAGGCCGCGGCGGTGTTGGCTATCTTGGATGAAACCAAGCTCCATCTGAAATACTGCGCCGAATGGGGGCTTTCGGAAGCGGACGTGGTGTCCGTGCCGGAAACGGCCGAGACTGTTTCCTATACGCGCTGGGTGCTGGATCGCGGCTATGCTGGCGATATTCTGGATTTGGAAGTGGCTTTGGTGCCCTGCACCGTGGGTTATGCCCAAGTGGCGCTCCGTATCCTGGCGGACCCAGCGCGGCAGCGGGATGGCAACGCTTATCAGTCCTGGATTGATACCTATGGCGCCGCTTCCTATCAGGAAATGGCCCATGCCGCAGCGCGGCGAATTGATGCGCTTGGTGTCTCCCATGGTGGGGAGGCACGGTTCGCGCGTCTGGCGGCGGATTTCGCCGAAGCGGCGCGGCTGGAACAGCGCTTCTGGCAGCAGGGGCTTGATGCGGTGGGGCGCGGCTGATCATGCGCGTGCTGGTGGCCATGTCGGGTGGGGTGGATAGCAGCGTGGTTGCCGCGCTGCTGCAGGAAGCCGGGCATGAGGTGATTGGCGCCACCTTGCAGCTTTATGATCACGGCGCGGCTTTGCAGAAAAAAGGCGCTTGCTGCGCGGGGCAGGATATTCTGGATGCGCGGCGCGTGGCCGATAAGCTTGGCATCGCGCATTACGTACTGGACCGGGAAGAGATTTTCCGCCGCGATGTGATGGCCGATTTCGCCGATAGCTATGCGCGCGGCGAAACGCCCGTGCCCTGCATCCGCTGCAATCAAACCGTGAAATTCCGCGACATGGTGGCCATGGCCGAGGATTTGGGGTGCGAGGCTTTGGCCACCGGCCATTACGCGCGGCGCATCGAAGGCCCGGATGGTGCTGAATTGCATCGCGCCGTGGACCCTGATCGGGACCAAAGCTATTTCCTGGCCGCCACCACGCGCGCGCAGCTTGCAATGGCGCGCTTCCCGCTGGGTGACATGCCGGACAAAGCCACGGTGCGCGCTGCTGCCGCGCGGCTTGGCCTGGCGGTGGCGGAGAAGCCCGATAGCCAGGATATCTGTTTTGTGCCCGCCGGGCGTTATGATGCGCTGGTGGGTAAGCTGCGCCCCGATGCGGCCGAGCCCGGCGAATTTATCCATGCCGATGGCCGCGTGCTGGGCCAGCATGGCGGGATTTCCGGCTTCACTGTGGGGCAGGGGCGGGGCCTGGGGCAGGCTTCCTGGGATGGTGAGGAAAAGCTTTACGTGGCCGCGGTGGATGCGCCCAAGCGCCGGATTGTGCTGGCCCCCCGCGCCGGGCTTGAACGGCGCGATGCCGAAGTCGGTGAGGTGAATTGGCTGATCCCACCGCCCGCCGCACCGCTGCGCTGCGCCGTAAAACTGCGCGCCCGCGAAGTGCCGCGTGCCGCCGAAGTCACCTGGGATGCGGCGGCCGGGCTTTTGCGCGTGGTTTTGGACGAGCCGGGCGTGATCGCGCCCGGCCAAGCCTGCGTCATGTATGATGAGGACCGCGTATTGGGGGGCGGTTTCCTGCGGACGCGGCTTTCGGTTGACACTGACCGGGCAGCGGCCTAACTCGCGGGCCAGATTGGCGGCGTAGCTCAGCTGGTTAGAGCACGGCACTCATAATGCCGGGGTCAGCGGTTCAAGTCCGCTCGCCGCTACCATTCACCAGGCGCTTGGATGGTGTTTTGGGGGCATTCGCCATGGCAAAAAACGCGCATGTGATCTCGGCCGAGGAAGCCGCGGCGCTGGTGAAGCCCGGCGATTGGCTCGATTTCGGCGCCTGCTTCAACCAGCCTGATGTTTTTGATCGTGCCCTCGCCGCACGCAAAGAAACGCTCCGCAATATACGCATTCGCAACTGTCTCAGCATGAAGCCGCGCGCCTTTCTGGAACAGGACCCGGAAGGGGCGCATTTCGCCTGCTACAACTGGCATTTTTCAGGCTATGACCGGCGCAAGCATGATCAGGGGCTGGTCAATTATCTGCCCTGCCATCTTGGTGAAATCCCGGATTATTATCGCCGCTTCCTGCCGCGCACTGACATCGCCGTGCTGCGCGCAGCGCCGATGGACGCGGAAGGCTATTTCAACCTTGGCCCGGTCAGTATCTGGCATCCGGCCATTGTCGAAACCGCCAAGACTCTCATCATCGAAACCCTGCCCGATATGCCGCGCGTGGTTGGCACGCATGTGCGCGTGCATCGCAGCCAGGTGGATTACGTGATTGAGGGCGATGATGTGCCAACGCCGGAGTTACCCAATGCCGAAGCGTCTGAGGTGGACCGCGCCGTGGCGGCCTTGATCGCCGAGCAGATCGAAGATGGTTCTTGCCTGCAAGTTGGCATTGGCGGCATGCCCAATGCGGTCACCGCCCTATTGCAGCAGTCTTCCGTGCGTGATCTTGGCATCCATACCGAAATGCTGAACGAGGGTCTGGTTGAACTATATCTTGCCGGGCGGATCAGCGGGGCGCGCAAGGCTTTCGATCAGGGTTTGGTCACCTATAGCTTCGCCCTCGGCAGCCGCCGGCTTTATGATACGCTGCGCGATAATGATGATTTCATTGTCCGGCCCGTTGATGAGACCAATATGCCCGACATTATCGCGCGCAATGATCGCGCGGTCGCGATCAACAACACCACGCAAATTGATCTTCAGGGCCAGGCGGCATCTGAATCGGATGGTCATCGCCATATCAGCGGCACGGGCGGCCAGGCGCAATTCGTGCGCGGCGCCTATGCGTCCAAGGGCGGCAAAAGCTTTATCTGCCTGGCGTCCACCTATGAACGCAAGGGCGTGCGGAAAAGCCGCATTGTCTTGAATCTGACAGCAGGCAATGTCGTTACCACCGCGCGGTCAGATCAGATGTATGTCGTCACGGAATACGGCATTGCCAATCTGAAGGGGCTTTCGGTCGCTGAACGCGCGCGCGCCATTATTGGCTTGGCTCACCCCGATTATCGTGAGGATCTGTCGCGTGAGGCGCGCGACCATGGGCTGGTGCCGCGGCATTTTCTCTCATGATCTGTCTGCGTCGTTGAGCTTAAGATGCATTGATGTCAAAACAATGAAGCAGATTTCAATCGGCGTAGAGATCGGCCCTCGTCGGCGGCAATTCGGACGGGCCCTTCACGCGTTTTGAAGCCAAGGTCTGGAAAATCCCAACGGTATTGCGTTGAAACGCCAGTGAGCAGCCGGCGAGATAGGCAAGCCACAGCCTGGTCTTTACACTGCCGATGACCGCTTCGGCTGTGGCTTGATTTTCAACCAGTTTATCATGCCACAGGCGGCAGGTGCGCGCGTAATGTTCTCGCCAAGCTTCGACATCATGCACCTCGAACCCGTGCCGCTGTAGATTGCCGATTGACATGCCAAGGTGATCCAATTCTCCACCCGGAAAGATATACCGCGTAAGCGCAGCATATTCCTTGGCGTGTTTCGCGAAGGCCTTGTCATCGCGTTTCGCTGGTCTTGCGATGGTATGGTGCAGGTAAAGACCGCCCGGGCGCAGCAATCGGTTTACCGAGGAAAAATACATGTGGTGATTGGCGATGCCCACCTGTTCGAACATGCCGATGGATGAGACCTTATCAAACTGCCCCTGCATCTTGGTGTAATCCTGCAGCAGGATTTCCACACGCCCTTCCAGCCCCAACCGCTTGATTTTCGTGCGTGCCAATTCGGCCTGTTCAGACGACAAGGTTACGCCCGTGGCATGCACACCGTAATGGCGTGCCGCATGACACACCAATGCCCCCCAACCGCACCCAACATCGAGCAGGCGCTCCCCCGGTTTCAGCCGCAGTTTTCGGCAAATCATATGCAGCTTGTCCTGCTGCGCTGTCGCGATATCATTGTTCCAATCGCGAAAATAGGCGCAGGTATAGACCATCTCCGGGTCGAGAAAGAGCGCATAGAAATCATTCGAAACATCGTAGTGATAATGCACATTCTCGCGGTTGGCTTCTTCGCTGCCATCCTTGCTCGCCTTGTCGCCCCGCACCTGTTCCAACGGAAAAGGGCCGCCGCGCGACAGGAACAGGAAGCGGAGCAAGGTCGTGATGAGTTCTTTCCGGTCCAGGCTGTGCAGCAAGGCTTTTGTGCGTACGGCAGGGCGGCGCGCCGCCAGATCAAATATGGAGCCATTCAGGATATCAAGCCGTGCCGAGACCCATAAATTCGCTAAGGTATCAATATTGGGTTTGCGCAGCAGGGCGGCGACCATTGCCTCATCTGCCAGGCGAATCATCAAGGAATCTTGCGGCAAGTTTTCAGGAATAGTGGAACCGTCCCAAAGCTGAAAACCGAACGCTAGGTCCAGACGCTCATGCGCCTGGGTCAATAGATGGCGAAAAGCCGCCAAGCGAGACTGGGCTGACATAAAGCTTGGTTCCTTGTTTTTGGGCGCGTTCTGCTCACGCCGTCGGGAAAATTCCCGGATCGCGCTTGGTATTTGGCTGGTCCACCATGGCGCATCGGAAAGTTACCAGATACAGCGTTCATAGTCTCGGCACCGTCTCGCGGTTCCGCAAACCAACACGGGCTGCTCCAAACCATCAGATAGTCGAATATTCGTGAAAGCAAAGTGCTTCCACTGGAATGAAAACCTTCAGGGAGGCGTGATCCGGCGGGACGGATCACGCCGAGCGTTTCAGCCCCCACGATGCAGCGCGCAAAGCTTGTTGCCGTAAGGATCGCGCACATAAGAAAGATATAGCCGCACGGCGCCGCCTTCGCGCCAGCCGGGCGGGTCTTCGATGCTGGTGCCGCCATTGGCCACGCCCGCATCATGGAAGGCCTTCACCTTTTCTGGACTGTCGCAGGCAAAGCCAATCGTGCCGCCATTGGCGCCACAGGCGGCTTTGCCATCAATCGGCTTGCTGATGCCAAGCGTGCCGGTCGGCGTGCGGTAAAAGACGCGCCCTTTCGGGTCCATCTTTCCTTCCGCGACACCAAGCACGCCCAGTGCGGCGTCATAGAATTTCTTGGAAACGGCCACATCATCCGCGCCGACAAAAATATGAGAGAACATATCCACCCTTTCTCGTTATGCGCCCGGCAAAGGGCGACAGGCCATCTTCCGATACCCAGCGCCGATTGCAAGCCATGCTGATCCCGTCATTCCGGCTTTAGCCCCACGGCACGCACCACCGGCCCCCATTTCGCCATATCGGCTTCCATCGCCGCGCGCATGCCAGCGGGGTCCTTGTGCCAAACCTCAGCCCCTTGGCGGCGAATACGCTCCGCCACATCGGTTTCGGTAACGATACGGCGAATACCTGATGAGAGCCGTTCCATCACCGCCGGCGGCAGATTGGGTGGTGCAATGAAACCGAACCAAAGATACATCTCAAATCCTGGCACACCGGCTTCGGCGAAGGTGGGCACATCGGGCAAAGCGGGATCCCGCGCGCTACCGGTGACAGCCAGCGCGCGCATCTGCCCACCGCGAATATGGCCAATCGCGTTCGGCACATTGTCAATCAGCAAATCTATGCGCCCGGCGATGATTTCCGTGCCGGATGCAGCACCGCCGCGAAACGGCACATGGGTGATGTCCACACCCGTCATGTGCTTCAGCAATTCGCCAGCCAGATGCGGGCTGCTGCCGCTGCCGGAACTGGCAAAAGTCATCCGCCCCGGCTGGGCGCGCGCACGTTCCAGGATTTGCGCCAAGCTCGTGAGCCCACTATTCGGGTTCACCACCAGCACATTCATCAACCGTGCGGCAATGCCAACAAGGCTGATTTCGGTGCGCGGATCATAACCCATATTCGGATAGACAAAGGGATTGACCGCCAGGATCGGCGCATTACCGATTCCAATCGTATAGCCATCGGGTGCTGAGCGCGCGACATGGGTGGTGCCGATATTCCCCGCAGCCCCTGGGCGATTTTCCACCACACCGGGTTGGCCGAAGACCTCTGGCATCTTATCCGCGACCCAGCGTGCCAGCATGTCATTGATGGCGCCCGGCGGATAAGGCACCACAATGCGAATGGGCCGGCTTGGGAAAGTCTCCTGAGCATGTACCGACGGCGCGGTCAGCAAGCCTGCGGCACCAACGCCCAACAGGGAGCGACGAGACATCGCCATGGTGGATCCTCCTGTCTGTTTGGGGCGGTTCATGCGCTCTTATTTGGGAAGCCTATCGCGAGGTGCGGGCGCGCGCCACATGCGTGTATTTTTGGTGCCTTGGAGCACCATGCGGGCAAGCCATATCTCCGGTCAAACCCTACCGAAGACCAGTCGCAGAAATCAGGCGACTTTGTTTAAACTGGGCCTAGAGAAGGATTGACCCTCTGCGCTGGCAGCGGGCGAGGATTCCGGTTCTGGTGGCAGGGGAATACCGGGCCGGGCCGCACTCGGACCTCCGGGGGTGGTGTTCATACCTTTTAAATCGGCCGGAAGTTCCGCGCCAAACTTGATAGAGGCACGATAAGCGTCAATCTCCCGCTCGGTCGGAAGGCTAACATTCACGCGGCCGGCCGCATCACGAAACTCAATCACGACCATGCCCAGATCACGATCAATACGCATGCGGGGATTGGCGGGCCCAGTCTCCTGCGAAGCCACCGGTGGCACGGCCCCGGCAGCGCGCTCAGCGCCGGCTGAGCCGGAAGATGGACGCAAACCGTCCTTGGGTTGGCTTTGGGGGAAGGAGAGTTGGTTGATCATGACATAATCTCGGTTTGTTTATCCCAAAAATCCCGGGAGAGAGTCAAGAAGTTTATGAATTTTGCTCTGGAAATTATGGTGATTTTGCTTCAAAATCCTATTTTCATCCCATAGAGTGATCAGCAGGGGGCTCAATCGCCCAATGATTGAGCGAAAAAGCCGGCATGAAGCTTGATTTCCGCCCCGATGGGCGACCCATCCCGATCCTCGAGGTCGGAGACCTTGTGCGGCTGACCCGCGCCGAGGCCGGGCCGGCCCCAGCTGCTCAGGCTGGGGAATGGGGCAAAATCCGCAGCATCACAGAACGGGGCAGCCTGGACATCACGCTTGCGGGCTATTCGCGCCCGCGCGGCGTGGCGCTGGCCTTGGTGAGCGATTTTCCGGCGACCAATGTGATCCCCTGCGACCATCGCGGTGTGGCGTTGGAATTGCCGACTTGGTCCAATTCAAATAAGAATGAAACCAGCGGCTTCAGCATCCGTAAAATGAGAAGTTAGACGCGCCCAAAGCCGGGAACTATGCCTGCGCGCGCTGTGGGGTGGCGGGACCGGCAACCAGCCCCGCCTTACCCCTTCACGCGGCCATCAGCGGTTTGCGGGAAGCGCAGAATTCCTCCACCGCCGCGATATAGCGTGCAAGTTCCGGCTCACCCACCGGCAGGCTGAGCGCCACCATGCCGCGGCGGGCGATGTAAATGCCAGCCTTCATCATATCCAGGAAGAATAATTCCCGCAGCCCCTCTTCCTGTGCGCTGGCCGTATAGGGGCGAAGGATGGCCCCCAGGCGGAAATGCGGCTGCACCATGCTGCCAATGCCGGTGAATTGCATGGCAACGCCATGCTTGGTGCAAATTGCATTCAGCGCATCGCGCAGCCCATCGCCGCGCTTGCGCAGCGCCTCCGCCGCCGTGTCATCAAAAATCTCGCCCATGGCCAGCATGCCCGCGGACATGGAAAGTACATTATTATTGAAGGTGCCCGAATGCACCAGGGCGCCCGGGCGATGAGAGTCAAACACCGCCATGACATCCGCCCGCCCACCAAAAGCGCCAAAGGACATGCCGCCCGCGATATATTTGCCAAGCGAGACAAGATCAGGGGTGATGCAATGCAGTTTCTGCAAGCCGCCCGCCGTGTGACGGCTGGTCATCACCTCATCGAAAATCAGCATGGCGCCCACTTCGCGCGTGGCCTCCCGCAGTCCCGCCAGGAATTCGCGCGTGGCGGGGATGCAGCCGCCACTGCCCATCATGGGTTCCAGCAATACGGCAGCCAGATCGCCAGCGTGTTCGCGGATCAGAGCAAGTGTGCCGGGCAGGTCGTTGTACTCGGCAAGTGTCATCGAAAACGGCGCATTCACCACGCTGCCACCCGTGACGAAGCTCATTACCCCGCCATGATAGCCACCGCGGAAGGCGATGATCTTGCTGCGCCCGGTATGCGCCCGCGCTGCCGCCACCGCCATTAGATTGGCTTCTGTGCCGCTATTGGTGAAGCGCACCAATTCCAACGCAGGGAAACGTGCACAGAGAATGGCGGCAAGCTTCGCTTCATTCTCGCCAACCGAGGCCAGGCTGATGCCGTTCTGGATCACCTGATGCAGCAGCGCCTGAATGCGCGGATCCGAATGGCCGAAAAGCCCCGCAGTATATTCGCCGCAAAGGTCCAGGTATTGGTTGCCGTCAATATCTTCCAGATAACAGCCTTGGCCGCTTTTCATCGCGGTCGGATAGGGCGTGTAGAATAGCGTGCTGCGCGTATTGCCGCCCGGCATCACCGCGCGGGCTGCCTCATGCGCGGTGGCGCTTTTGGGACGCACACGGGAATAGTTCTCCCGCGCTTCGGCAAGGGCCGCTTCCAGATCGGAATTGCGCGGCGTGGCGGATGCATCAAGCGGCGGTGTCATGCGCGTTCCTCCTTATCCTGGGGCAGGGATGTGTTTCCCGGGTCCATGATCCCGTCCCACCTTGTATTGTCACTTCATCATGTTTTGTCAGGTAGCGCACCCCCTTTATCGGGGGCTCGCTTTGCACCGACCGAGCACGGGTGGCATAAGCGCGCGGTGCGAATTCTCTATCACCTTCCCCTCTCCCCCTATGCGCGCAAGGTGCGGCTTGCCCTGGCGGAAAAGCGCATTCCCTTTGATCTTCGGATCGAGAAGGTGTGGGAGCGGCGTGAGGGGTTTCTCGCTATCAACCCCGCCTGTACCGTTCCCGTGCTGCAGGAAGAAAACGGCTTTTGCATCATCGATTCATACGCCATTTGTGAATATCTGGATGAAGCCTATCCGGATATGCCGCTGCTGGGCCGTTCGCTTGGGGAAAGGGCGGAAATCCGGCGCCTGGTGGCTTGGTTTGACGGCAAGTTCCACCTGGAAGTCGGGCGGAACCTGCTGTTTGAAAAGCAAATGAAGCAGTTGATGGGCCGCGGCAATCCGGATGCCGGGGCCATTCGCGCCGGCTATGCCAATTTGCGCCCGCATCTGGATTACCTTGGGTGGCTTGCGGAAACCCGGCCTTGGCTTGGGGGGAATGCATTGTCACTCGCGGATTTGGCGGCAGCGGCGCATCTTTCGGCGCTGGATTACTTGGGCGATGTGGATTGGGCGCTGAATGATGCCGCCAAGGATTGGTATGCGCGGGTGAAATCCCGTCCATCCTTCCGGCCTTTGCTGCAAGACCGGATCAGCGGCCTGATTCCACCCGAACATTATGCCGATCTGGATTTTTGACTCCTTTTGCTTGAATATAAGGTATTGCTAATTTATTTGCTGCTTTAGAGTTTCAAGGAACCCCGCCATGTCAGCCGAAACCATTTCCGCCCGCAAAGCCGCTGGCCTGATCGCTAGCGGGGAAGCCGTGCTGGTGGATATTCGCGAAGCAGATGAACGGGCGCGCAGCCACATTCCCGGTTCAGCCCATGCGCCGGCCTCTAGGCTGGGGTCCGCCGCGCTTGGCGTGGCGCCTGGTTCGACCGTGATTTTCCACTGCCAGTCGGGCAGCCGCACGGCGCAGAATGCCGGGGCCTTGGCCGCTGCCGCGCCTGGCTGCCGAGTGCTGGTGGTGGAAGGTGGCATGGCGGCGCTGCGCGCGGCAGGGGTGCCGGTGTCGGAAGACAAACGCGCACCCATGCCCATCATGCGGCAGGTGCAAATCACGGCGGGCAGCCTGGTACTGCTCGGCGCCGTGCTGGGCGCGCTGGTGGACCCGCGCTTTCATGCGCTTTCCGCTTTTGTCGGCGCGGGTCTGGTTTTCGCGGGCATCATGGGGCTTTGCCCCATGGCGAATTTCCTGGCGCTGATGCCGTGGAACAGGCGCGTGGCCTGACATGACCGCGCGCTGAATATCTCAATCCACCCTGGCGCCGGAAGCGCGTATCAGCGGCGCGAAGGCGGCTTCATTATCGGCACGGAATTTCACGAATTCCTCGGGCGTGGTGTACCAGGTGGTCGCGCCATTTTCGTGAAAGCGCCGCTTGATGTCATCGGTTTCGAGCGACTGCTTGGTGAGTTCATTAATACGCCGGATCAGCGCCGGAGATATCCCAGCCGGCGCGCAGACCCCGCCCCAGGAGCTGATTTCAAACCCCGGCAGGAATTCGGCCATGGTTGGGATCTCGGGCGCTTGCGGGCTGCGCTGCGCGCCCGTCACTGCCAGGGCGCGCACCTTGCCATCCCGCGCCAAGGCCAGGGCTTGCGGGATATTATCGAAAATCATGTGAACGCGCCCGCCCGCCAGATCAATATGCGCCGGCGCCGCACCGCGATAGGGCACATGCAGCATATCCACGCCGGCCATGAATTTGAACATTTCGCCTGAGAGATGAACCGTAGTGCCCGACCCGGATGAGGCGAAGGCATATTTTCCCGGATTGGCCTTCAGCAAGGCGATCAGTTCAGGGACCGTCCGTGCCGGAACATCATTGTTTACCACGAGCATATTCGGCAATTGCCATAGCCCGGAGATCAGCGCGATGTCACGCGCGGCGTTGAAATTCAGCCTGCTGTACAGCGTTGGTGAAATCGCCAAAGCGGCAACGGAAGCAAGGCCAATGGTATTGCCATCAGGGTTGGACCGCGCAATCGCTTCCGTCCCCACATTGCCGCCGGAACCAGAACGGTTTTCAACGACGAATTGCTGGCCGGTGATCTCGCTCATTTTAATGCACCAGATGCGGGAAAGGATATCCGTGCCCCCGCCAGGCGGGAAAAGCCCGATGAAGCGAATGGGCCCCGTTGGCCAATTGCCCTGCGCGCTGACAATGGCGGGCGCGGCCAGCAAGCCGGCGCCAAGGCCAAAAGCGGTGCGGCGTGTGATGGTGTTTTTCATGGTGATCCTCCCGTTTTTCATATCAAGCATATGGCATTGGCTCTGGCTTGTGCAAAGCGCGCCAAGACCTATTCCACCACGGCGCCCGCGGCGCGGATCAGGGGGGGGGGCGAAGCTTTCCTCATTGGCACGACGAAATTGTGCCACATCCCGCGGCGATGTCCACCAGACTTCCGCCTTCGCTTCATCAGGGAACGCGAAAGGCTGATCCTGGAAAACAAGACCGCTTGTGAACGCTGTCAGCGCCACCTGGAGCGGCTCACTGATCTGGCGGAACGTACCGAACCCGCAGGCCGCCCCATCCCAGCCGAGACCATCGGGCGTGAGGCTGATCGCGCGCTGGAGGATCTGGAGGAGGCCGAGCGGCACCTCCAGCGCAGACGTCTACACTCGCTACATCGACAGAGGCTTCGGGCTGCTCGGTGGCGAAGTGGCCTTCATCGCCGCGATGCTCACGGCGGTTGATAACGCAGTATCCGGTCCATACACTATGGCTTATCTTTATTGGGAGGTCTTGGCGTATGTGGCGCCTCTGCGTTCTGTTTCTGATCTTCGTTGCAGCCTGTGCGGCTGAACCGCCTCCACGCCTGCCGCGCCCGCCACCATTCGATCACGCTCGCGCCGACCGATGCGTGCGGGATGATCTTGAGCAGCGCTTCACGAGGATGGGTGAGGCGATTGTAGATTTGTCTGCAACCGCTCAACAGACCGCCGTTGAGGAAGCGGTGGAACGCTGTGATTTTCCCGTGGGGCTCGACCGCACAACGGGATTGCAGCGCGCTGGATTTGCCGCGAGCAGTATTCGGTTCCGCGTGGCGGAGCCGTTCCGTGCGCGACGCAACGCCGAAGCCACCAGGGCAAACATCGAACGTGCAGCGCGCCGAGAGCGTGAGACAGAGGCGGCTTCGCGTCGCTACTTGACGTGTGTGCTTAATGCGGCCGCTGAGCTGGCTCTCACGAGCGATGAAGTTGCGCCCATCATCGTGGATGCAGCGCGTGGGTCCTGCCCCGACGAGGCGGCGGCGTTGCAACAAGTGGATTGGCGAATGAGGCCGGAGCTTGACGCCCAAGCGTGGCCAGCATTGATCGCCCGCGTCTTGCGCGCGCGCAGCCAACGCGATCAGTGAACGTGATAAGATCGGAGCCAGAGAAGACCGTTGCGCGAAGACGATGGCAAAGGAGCTTCCCGTGTCGATCTCGACAGCTTGGCGTCGTAGTTCCCGACGCACCCGCATCCTTCCGAGTTCTGCGAGGCCCTCGGACGGGCTATGGCACTACGGCACGGACCTCATCGCGAGGCTTACGACAAGCGGTGCGGAGAGGAAGATGCCGACGAACCAACCCACTGCAAATGCTGCGCCACCAAACCTGGCAGAGAAGACCACGGTAATTGCCATCGCGGCGACGCCCGATCCGAAAGCAACAAACGCTCGGAGGTAACGCCCCCCGAAGTCGATGCGTGCCGGACCCAGTGCTGCGACCAATGCGCAGAAGCCAAGAAAAAACACAGCGAGGAAAAGCCAGTCGTTTTTATCGCGTGGTCTCCTCATCGGCATCCTGCGTTTTACCCGCCCCCTTGTGGTCGAATCCTATCCACAAGTTGGCGGATCTCGACCGCCAAGTTATCGGTGGTGTTCAGTTCAGCCGCCTTCTCTTCGAGGTGCCCGGCAACCCATCGAGCTAGGTGAAGAAGAAGCCTTCTCTCGTCATCGGTCATCAATTCACCTCCGGCATGGAACGCGGTCTGCCTGATGAGCGTATCTGTCGGCTGCCCAGCCCGCAACTGGCGGCTCATGGCGCTCGGCGAGCTCGCCCTGATCGCCGGCCTGGCTGCCACCCTACTCTGGCAGTCCGCGCGCGGCACCATCGTGCCCCGGATGGTGCAGGTGGACCGGCTCGGCGAGGCGCAGGCGGTCGCCCCCGCCATCGCCAACTTCCGCCCGACCGACCCGCAGATCGGTGGAACCGCCCGCAGGAAAGGTGACAGTGAAGCGAATAGGCCCGTTTGGCCAAAGCGACTGCCCCAAGGCCGGCGCTGCAAGCAGTGCGCCCCCCAAGCCCAAGACACCACGGCGCGTTCTTCCTGACATGCTTCCCCCTTTTCGCCTCTCAGGCTTGATTTTCCGCCATGGCGGGGCGGGAAGCGGGGCGCGTCAAGGGGAAAGCAACCGAGCCAAAAAAGAATGGCCCGAAAACCATAAGGTTTCCGGGCCAAGTCAACAGGGAGGCTTCACGTCTGGGAGACGAGGGATCAACGGACCCCTTCCGAACAACGTCGGATGCCCAGTTTATAGCCGCTCTCGCCTTGGTTGTGGTTCCCGTTCTTCACCACACGGCCATGCAGAAAATGCATAGCTAGCGTGTCGCCGCTAACATTCCGTCAAATCGTCCCGGTCAGTTCCGCCACCAAAAAATCCCGAAACACCGCTACACGCTTGGAATGCCTCATTTCTTCGGGATAGACGAAGTAAGCCTCAATCTTTGGTCCCTTCACCCCGGGCAGGACCTGGACAAATTCATCCAGCTCCGCGCCGATGTAATCCGGCAGCGCCGCCAACCCCAAACCACTGCGTACGGCCTGCACCATGCCAGGTATGGAATTGAGCTCAATCGCCGCGCGCCGCGCCGTGCCGGGACGCCGGCCCACCTCAGCCAGCCAATTGATGTTGTCAATCGGCGGCTGGTAGTCGCCATAGGTGATCAGCCGATGCGCATCCAAATCCTCGGGCCGTTGCGGGATGCCGATAGTCTTCAGATAGGAAGCGGCACCACAAATCCGCCAGCCAAAGCTTGCGATATGGCGCTGGATCAATTCCGGCTGCCGCGGCGCATGCATGCGGATCGCGACATCCGCTTCCCGCATGGCAATATCCAAATCGGAATCATCCAATAGCAGCGTGACGCTGATTTCCGGATGTATATCCAGCAATTTCTTCAAGCGCGGCGCCAGCCAGGTGCTGCCAAAGCCGATGGTGGAGGTGACTTTCAGCCGCCCCGCCGGGCGTTCGCGGCTTTCGGTCAACATTGTTTCGGTCATTGCGAGTTTCGCGAAAACCTCTCGCACCGTGCGGTTCAGGGTTTCACCCTGTTCGGTCAGGATCAGGCCGCGCGCATGCCGGTGAAACAGCGGCACATTCAGCGCTTCTTCCAAAGCCTGGATCTGACGCGATACAGCGGATTGGCTCAGGTTCAGCGTGTCACCCGCATGGGTGAAGGACCCTGCCTCAGCAACCGCGTGAAAGATACGAAGCTTGTCCCAATCCGTTGGCATCAGGCCGCCGCCGCGTGGCCCGCTTCAAGCGCAGCGAGGTATTTTTCCGCCTCAAGCGCGGCCATGCAGCCGGTCCCAGCAGCGGTGACGGCCTGGCGATAGGTCTTGTCCTGCACATCGCCCGCGGCAAAAACGCCGGGGATGGAAGTGCGCGTGCTTCCGGGCGTGGTCTCGATATATCCTTCCGCATCCATGCCGATCTGGCCTTGAAAAAGTGCGGTTGCAGGTGAATGCCCGATGGCCACGAAAACGCCATCAACCTTCAATTCCCGCGCCTCATTGGTGATGCGATCACGCAGCGCAAGCCCGCGCGCGACCGGCATGCGGCCTGATGTATCGGCCAGCACTTCTTCCGTCAGCGTATTCCACATGATCGAGACATTAGGCTTGGCGAAAAGCCGCTGTTGCAGGATTTTCTCCGAACGCAGTGTATCGCGCCGATGGATCAAGGTGACATGGCGCGCGAGGTTCGAAAGATAAAGCGCTTCCTCCGTCGCGGAATTGCCGCCGCCAATCACCGCCACATCCTTGCCGCGATAAAAGAAGCCATCGCAGGTGGCGCAAGCGGAAACGCCGAACCCGCCCAATTCCTTTTCGCCCGGAATGCCAAGCCAGCGCGCCTGCGCGCCAGTTGCGATCACCAGCGCTTCGGCAACATAAACATCGCCGGAATCGCCCACCGCGCGGAAGGGCCGGCGCGTCAAATCAATGGAGGTAATCACATCCTGCACCACCTTGGTGCCGCAATGGGTCGCCTGTGCGGCCATCTGGTCCATCAGCCAAGGGCCTTGCACGGCTTCCGCAAAGCCTGGGTAGTTTTCCACATCGGTGGTGATGGTAAGCTGCCCGCCTGGCTGCATGCCCGCCACCAGCAAGGGCGAAAGCCCCGCGCGTGCCGCATAGATGGCCGCCGTATAGCCCGCAGGCCCGGCACCCAGAATGAGAAGCTTGCTTTGAAATGTCTCGGCCACGATCCGCACCCATGAAATGCTGCCGCGGATATCGGATGATTGCCCCGGCGGGGCAAGCCAAGGAATTGCGGCAGCTTGATCTTGGAATGATATTGCGCGGCAAGCCGGTTTTGAGCAATGAAGGGCCGTGCCCAACACCAAGAACCCCGCCCCCGAGCCTGCGCTGGATGCCCTGGACCGCCTGATACTGGCGGAACTCCAGCAAGATGGCCGCATCACGAATGTGGAGCTTGCCCGGCGCGTCAATCTTTCTGCGCCCCCCTGCCTGCGCCGGGTGCGTCGGCTGGAAGAAGAAGCCGTGATTCGCGGCTACCACGCCGACATAGACCCAACCGCGCTGGGCTGGGAGGTGATGTTCTTCGCCCTTGTCGGCCTGGAATCGCAGAAGCAAAGCGTGCTGGATGCCTTTGAAGCTTTGGCAACTTCCTGGCCAGAGGTGCGCGAATGCCACATGATCCGCGGCGGCGGGGATTTCCTGCTACGCCTTGTCGCGCGCAATACGGCGCATGAGAATGAATTGACCGCGCGGCTGACCGGGGCGCCCAATGTGCTGCGGGTGCAGACCTTGCAGACGATCAGGACCGCCAAGGATGCGGCGGGCGTGCCGCTCGGTTAATGCGGCAGCGCGGTCTGGCCGAGCACCCAGCCCTCCCAGGCGCGGATCATCGGGTCTTCGGGGATGAAATCCGGGCGCTTGCCGGCAATCACGCCAATCAGTCCAAGTAGGCCGATCAGGGAATCGAAGCGATCCTCGCCGGCGGCATCGGTGCCGAAGCCGGTTTGGATCATCTCAGCCAAAGCCGCATCAGGGGTGACGCGCAGCGCGGCCATGGCATCACGCAGCGCTGGGGCGAGCGCGCGGCGCGGGGCTTCGGCGCGTTTGGACCCCGTGAGTTTCAGGCCCAGATGGCGGAGCGACTCAACCGGATAAACCTCGGCCAAAGCAAGCTGGCCGGGGCGGAGCAGATCATGCAGCCCGCCAGCAAAGGGCCAAAGCTTGAAGGGCGCACCGGCGGTAAGCGCGGGGGCAAGCCAATCGCGCCAGGCGCTGATGGCCGCCTTGCCGGATTGATTGGCGCCAAGTGTCCAGAATACCGGCGCGCCGGCGGGGCGTTCCGCCGTGGCGCGGTCACATAGGCGGGACAAGCCAGAGGCATCGGGAAGACCAAGTGCTGCGGCATGGGCAGCGCGGGTCATGCCCTTGATGCCGCGCGCCGGGTAGAAGGGACGGGCAGGAGAGACGGTATCGAGCGTTGGGGATACCGCGAAGAAATTAGTGCTTCCCGCCAGCCCCGCCAGAAAGGCTGGAAAACCTTGTTCGGGGCGGGTTTCGGCAAAGCCGCGCGGCACGCCAAGTGGTAAGTCAAGCCCAAGCGCGGCGGGTAAGCCTTCCGCGATCAGGGCTGCCGCCAAGGTAGCGGGGTCGCCCACCAGGCGCGGCGCGCTTGCCTGCCACCCTCGCCCCTGGCGCCGGGCCAGCGTGACCCAGCGCTTGCGCGCATCCAGGCTCCAATCCGCATGGGCGGCGATCATGGCGGGAAAACCCTCGCGCCCGGGCAGGGGTTCATGCCATGCTGCATGCAACAGGATAGGAGAGTGCGATGGAAGGCATGGCAGCTTTGCCGCCCAAGGGCGCGGATGCGGCGCATCCGGCGGGGCAATATGGCGCGATTGCGAAGCTGTTTCATTGGGTCACGTTAAGCCTGATGCTGGTGGCGCTGCCGCTTGGTTTTGTCATCCAGCATGTGAAGGATGCCAGCAAGATGGGGTTTTACGCGCTGCATGAAAGCGCGGGGCTGACCATCCTGTTTGTGGCGCTCGCCCGGTTGGCCTGGCGCTGGCTGAGCCCGCCGCCAAGCCAGCCGAATGACATGCCAAAGCTGTTTCGCGTGGCTTCCACCGCCGTGCATCATTCGCTTTATGGGCTGCTGATTTTGCAGCCTGTCTTCGGCTTTATGGCGACCAATGCCTGGGGCTTCCCGATGCGGGGGGCGACGGCTTACCTGGGCTTCATTGAATTTCCGAAATTCATGGAAGCCTGGGAGAGTCTGGCGAAAATCCTATCCCTGCTGCACAGCATTGGCGGCTGGCTACTGGTGGTGCTGATTGCGCTGCATGTGGGCGGCGCATTGTTCCACCACGCCATCAGGCGCGATGGAACCCTGATGCGCATGATTTGAAACGGAGGAGATTCAGCCCGGATCGCCAGATAGTCCAGCGATCATCTGATCATTGATGTCGATCAGGAAGGCGATATCCGGTTCCTTCGTGTCCATTTCGCGCTGCACCCCGCGGCCAAGCCGCATAATGCCAACGCGGGTTACTTCCGGAAGCTGGTTTTCAGGATTGACCAATGCCGCTTCAATGGCGAACCACAACCGGCGATTATCTGCAACGGCCCGGGCGCGATCAATCTGGTCGCTAGTAAGCGCCGCCTTCAGGCCGAAATTTACGCGGCGGAAGACATCGGCTTCCTGCTCGCGCAAGGTGCGGGTGCGTTGCGTGGCGCCATAGCCGCGCGTTCCAAGCATTTGGTTCATTGGATTACCCGTCATTCAGCCGTGGTAGCAAATTGCGCGATGGGTGTCACGCCCATCACCACTTCCTCATGCCGCATCACGCGGCGCGCGAATTTCAACGCCTGGTAGCATTGGTCTTCTTCAGCCAGCGCCAGCGCGCGGTCCAGATATTCCCGCGCGAGGCTAGACGTGGTGGCATCCTTGAATTCAGCGATGCGATGCTTCGCTTCCTCCAAGCCAGCCTTTCTTTCATCGTGATCACCGATATAGGCGGTCTGCAGGGCAAAATAGATGCGCCGCGCCGGGGTATCGGCCATGTCGGGCGTCATTAATTGCTTTCCGAACAGGAAGCGCGCCTTGGCGGTGAGTTCGATCCGCGCGCGATTTCGGAAGCGGATAGGGGCGCCATTGACGATCATCATGTCGCCTTGGCGGAGTTCCAATACAAGCGTCGACATTTTTTGTCTCCGTTACGGGGTTAGGGTGGCGACCCCGGACCAGCCGGGGCCGCCTGTTGTACTATTATCGGAAGAGGCTGAGCAGAACCTGCGGCCCCTGATTGGCGATACCAAGGGTTTGGATACCAAGCTGCTGACGCGTTTGCAGCGCCTGAAGCTTGGAGCTTTCCTTGGCCAGATCGGCATCCACCAGCGCGCCAAGACCATCATTCATGGCGTCCACCTTCTTGGCATTGTAGTTGATCTGGTTTTCGACATACTGCATGCTTGCACCGAACTGGTTCAGCGCGGTGGAGATCCTTCCATCAATAAGATCGAATTCACCACCGGAAGCGATCATAACCTGGGCAGAAGTTGCATCGGCTGGGGTCGAGGTCAGCTTCAACGTGCCCCCATCCGTCGCATTGATTGTGAAAGTACCGCCACCTTCATTGCGGATACCGGTAATGTTACCGCCCGTAGCAGTGCCAGTCGAGAGCAACGTGCGGCCGTTATAGGTTGCGTCGTCAATGAAGTCCGAAATCTGAGTCCTCAGCAAGTTATACTGAGTGTTATACTGCGCCCGCTGATCGCCGTTGATGGCACCATCGGCCAAACGGGTCAGGGTCGCGCGAAGCTGCTTCATGGTATCGGATACCACGGAAAGCGATGCGAAGGTGGTTTGCAGTACACCCTTAACACCACCAAGCTGTTCGCCCACTGCGGTCACGCCGGCAACATCGGAACGAACGGCCTGTGCAACGGCGAAGGCGCCACCATCATCCCGGGCATCCGCAACGCGGTAGCCCGTAGATACGCGCTTCTGCACACCGCCCAATTCTGAATTGGTCAGATTGAGGGATTGCATCGCGAAAACGGCCTGACGATTGGTATTGACAGAATTAAAAGACATTGGGGTCTTCCCCTTTCTAATGGCGCCCGCTCTACCCTGAGTAGCGATTGCCAGATTGCTATCCGCTTTTTGCGGCGCTCTGCATCATGGCCCGGTGATGGTTAATAAAAACTAAACGCAAACCGAAAAACCTAAGCCTTGGTCAATTTTTTTTAAGCAAAGCTTAGCGGGCAACTTAAGGCGCAAGTTTTGCGTCAACAGGCGTGCCCTTTCATGAGCAGGCGCGCCCTTTCATGCCTGATAGACACCAAGGCCACCTGGAAGTGTGTAAGCCCCCCAGACATGGGCGGCTGCGCCTTTTCTTGGTTCATCCTCCCAGCCATGCAGGCGCCAAAAGTAAACACGCCCAGCACAAGGCTGGGCGTGGGGTGGGGCAGAAAAACGATGCGGAAACTAGGTTTACCGGAACAGCCCCAGCAGAACCTGCGGCCCTTGATTGGCGAGGCCCAGTGTCTGGATACCAAGCTGCTGACGGACCTTCAACGCCTCAAGCGATGAGCTTTCCTTGGCCAGATCAGCATCCACCAGCGCGCCAAGACCTTCAGTCATGGCGTCCACCTTCTTGGAATTGTAGGTGATCTGACTATCCACAAAGGACATGGAGGCACCGAATCTGTTCAGCGCCAATGAGAGCGCCACGTCAACAGTGTCGAAGGTGCCGCCAGAGGCGATAAATCCTTGAGCAGCGGTGGCGCTCGCCGGGGCAGTGGTTGTGATTTTCAGCGTGTCCCCATCTATCGCCTGAATGGTGAAGGTTCCGCCACCTTCATTGCGGATGGCCGTAATGTCACCGCCCGTCGCTGTGCCGGTTGAGAGCAATGAGCGGCCGTTATAAGTGGCATCATCAACGAAATCTCCCACCTGTTTGGTAAGAAGCTCGTATTGTTTCACGTAGGTGGTACGCTGGTCTGAACTGATAGCGGCATCAGCCAAGCGCGTCAGGACTGCCCGTATTTGCTTCATGGTGTCCGAAACAACCGAAAGTGCCGCGAAGGTCGTTTGCAGAACACCCTTGACGCCGCCAAGCTGCTCACCGACCGCGATCACCCCAGCCACGTCCGACCGAACTGCCTGCGCCACGGCAAAGGCGCCACCATCATCCCTGGCATCGGCCACGCGATAACCCGTGGAAACGCGCTTCTGGACCGCAGACATTTGCGCATTGGTTGTGTTGAGGTTCTGGAGCGCAATCAGCGATTGCGTATTCGTATTGATCGAATTCATCGTCATCGGAATTTTTCCGTTCCTCGGCGCAAACTCCTCGCGGAGCTTTATCGCACCTTTGTTCCACCGCGTTTTGCGACGTGAACGTAATAGAACCCGAAAAGGTTAATAAATCATAAACGACGAAGCGTTAATTTCATGCTCGAGCAATTTTTCTTAAAGATTCTGATAGCCAACTGGGCGGGGCGCACCCCTCCCGGCCTGCCTCACTTCGCCCTTTCGTAATAGGTGCCATCGGCGGTCTTCACAACAATCCTCTCACCTGCCGTGATAAAAGGTGGCACCATCACCTTGACGCCATTGGAAAGTAGCGCCGGCTTATAGGAAGAAGACGCCGTCTGCCCCTTCACCACCGGGTCGGCTTCCACAATCTCCAGCGTCACAGTTTCAGGCAGGTCCATCGAAACAGGTTCACCTTCGATAAGCTTCACATTGACCTTCATGTTTTCCTGCAAGTACGGCAGGCGTTCGCCCAGGATATCCTTGGGGACCGGGGTTTGTTCGAAGGTTTCGGGGTCCATCAGGACCAGGTTTTCGCCATCCTCATAGGAATAGGTGAATTCCTTATCTTCGGTGGTCAGGCGTTCCACCGTATCGGCGGTGCGCCAGCGCTGGTCCTTCTTGGCGCCGGACTTCACATTGCGCATTTCCACCTGAATGACCGCGGCGCCCTTGCCGGGGATCATGATGTTCTGCTTCAGGATGGTGTAGCGCTGGCCTTCAAATTCAATGACCATGCCGGCGCGCATCTGGTTGGCTTGCATCTTCGCCATGGGGATACCTGCATCTTGGCGGTTGAAACGGGGCCAACCCGGGCGGGGTGGCGTATGCATCCGGGTATAGGGGCCAGTGCGGGGCGCGGCAAGCTTCGCCCCTGGCCGGGCCGCTTGCCATGCCGCCAATCCGATCTAGGGTGTCGCTGACTGCCACACTTCAGGAAACGCCATGGCTGAACCAGCCGCTTCATATCCCGAACCACGCGAAGCCACCTGGGTCGCGCGGGATTTCCGCTTTCATAGCGGGGAGGTGATGCCGGAACTCCGCCTTGGCTACCTGACCATTGGGGAGCCCTCCGGCACCCCGGTGCTGGTGCTGCATGGCTCGGCGGGGTCTTCGCGCAGCATGGTCTCGCCCGCTTTTGCCGGGCAGCTTTTCGGCCCGGGCCAGCCGCTTGATGCGGCGAAGCACTTCATCATCATCCCGGATGCGCTGGGGGCGGGCAAATCCTCCAAGCCATCGGATGGGCTGAAGGCGCGTTTTCCGCAGTTCAACTACGCCGATATCCTGGCGGCGCAGCACCGGCTGCTGACGGAAGGGCTGGGGATCAGCCATGTTCGTCTGGTGATCGGCAATTCCATGGGCGGCATGCTGGCCTGGCTTTGGGGCGTGACGCATCCGGATTTCATGGATGCGATCATGCCCATGGCGGCGCAGCCCACCGCCATGTCCGGGCGGAATTGGATGCTGCGGCGCATGATGATCGAAACCATCCGCCGAGACCCCGCCTATCAGGGGGGGAATTACACCAGCCAGCCGGCTTCCCTCTCGCTTGCCTTCCTGTTCTTCAATATCGCGACCAATGGCGGGTCTCAGGCGTTGCAGAAAGCCGCACCCACCCGCGCGGCGGCGGATGCCATCCTGGATCAGCGCCTGGCCCAGCCGGCGGCAGCGGATGCCAATGACCTTATCTATATGTATGAGGCATCGCGGGATTATGACCCGGAACCGCTACTCGGGCACATCCGGGCGCGGGTGCTGGCCATCAATTCCGCCGATGATGAACGCAACCCGCACGAGACCGGGCTGATGGCGGCGACCATGGCGCGCATCCCCAATGCGCGGCTGTTGCTGATCCCGGGCAGCACCGATACCGCCGGCCATGGCACCACCGGCCAGGCGCGGTTTTGGCGTGATGAACTGGCGGGCTTCATGAAGGAAGTGCCGTGACACGCGCCAGTTTCAGCCCCGCGATAATTCCAGGAGAATGCCCATGAAAGCCGCCCCGATGCTCCGCGTTGATCCCGCTGCCCTGCGCGGCTTGGTGCATGCCATGATCCGCGCGGGGGGCAGCGCGGAAGATGAAGCGGCGATGGTCACGGATCATTTGCTGGAATCGAATCTGCAGGGCCATGACAGCCACGGCATCATGCTGCTGGTGCGCTATGTGGAGAATATGCGCGCGGGCAAGTTGTTCCCGGGTGCGATGCCGGAAGCGGTGCGCCAGGATGCATCGCTTGCCGTGTTTGACGGCAAGATGGGCTATGGTCAGCGCATTGGGCGCATCACCATGGATTGGGCGATCAATGCCGCGCGCCAGCATGGCCATGCGGTGATGGCGCTGAAGAATGTGCATCACCTTGGGCGCATCGGGTCCTACGGAGAACAAGCCGCACGCGCGGGCATGATTTCGGTCCATTTCGTCAATGGTGTTTCTGGCCCTGGCGCGGTGGCGCCCTTTGGCGGGTCCGATGGGCGCATGTCCACCAACCCGGTCTGCGTCGCGGTGCCGGCGTTGGCGGAAGGCGAACACCCGCTGATCTTGGATTTCGCCACGGCGGCTATCGCGCTTGGCAAATGCCGCGTTGCCTTCAATGCCGGCAAGCCGGTGCCGGATGGCGCTTTGGTGGATGCCAAGGGCAAGCCCACCAATGATCCGGGTGTGCTCTATCGGGACCAGCCGCGCGGCGCGTTGCTGCCCTTTGGTGGGCATAAGGGTTATGGACTCGCCTTGATGTGCGAAATCCTGGCCGGTGCGCTGATTGGCGGTGTCACCGCCGCGCCGCATCATCATAAGGATGGCAGTATCGTCAATGGCTGGCTTGCCTTTGTGATTGACCCGGCGCGCTTTGGTGATTTGGCCGCCTTCCGGTCCGAAATGGCGGCGGTGATCGCGCATGTGAAGGCATCGCCACCCGCTGACCTCGACCAACCGGTCTTGGTGGCGGGCGAAAAGGAAAGGGCCACACGCGCGGCGCGGCTTGCGGGCGGCATTCCGGTGGATGGCACCACCTGGGATATTTTGGCGGATACGGCACGCAGCCTTGGCATCAATGCCATCCCTGCGCCGGAGCCGTTTTAGCGTTTGTTACGCGTCCTTCTGATTGCGCTGAGCTTTCTGGGCGGCAGCGCAGCCGCGCAAACGCCCGATTGGCGCACCGCCGCGCCACCCTTGCCGCTTAGCGCGCCGATTACACCCATGACAGCGCCGGTTTCCATCGGCGGTGCTGCCTGGGGCCCGTGGCGGAAGCTCTGCCGTGAGCAATGGGAAAGGCTGGACCGCACGCCGCGCCGTGATTGCCTGAATGTGGCCGCGGTGGAACGCGATGCGCCAGCGCGTGCCGCGCGCATCAGCCTGGCGCCGGAGGTTTTGCGCGGCGAAAGGCTTGCCGTGCTGCGCCGCGATGATGGCGCCATCACAAGCTTCACCCATGAACCGCCCGATGCGGCACGCGATGGCGCTCTCGCCCCCTGGCGATTGCATTTTGAAAGCTGGAGCCTGACAGCGCGGCGCATCCAGCCCAATGCCACTTTCGATCTGCCGGTGCCCGATAGCCCGCGCGGGGTGACCTGTCGCCCCGAAGGTCTTTCCCGGATTGGCGCTCGGCAAGTGCTGGTCGCAATATGCGCGGTGGAATTGGCGGGCGCGCTTGGCAATACCGGCCAGGAAGCGCGCATTGCCATGGCGGGCCGTATCGCGATTGATGTGCCAACCGGCATGATCACGGCCCAAGGCTATGCAAGCCGGATCGAAACTTTCCGTGGCGGCAGGTCCAATGGCGTGGTGATTACCGCCGCGCGCAACGGGCTTGAATAGGGCGGCGTGGGGTAATTTCGCTTATTTTAAGGAAAAACTTGCGATTGGCTTGGGAAAGGCCCATATGGCGCTTGTCACCTCGTCCGGTTTGGGCGTTCCGGCCCGGCCCTATGAAGGTTTGGCAAGTCCCCTCAAACCTGCTTCCCGTGCCTTCCCATGGTTGGGCTGTAGCGATGGTCGGCCCGTAGCGCGAATCCGTGCGACGGCTTTTCCTCAACCGGAGCGAACAGCATGGCAACCGGCACTGTAAAATGGTTCAACGCCACTAAGGGTTATGGCTTCATCCAACCCGATGATGGCAGCAAGGACGTCTTCGTCCATGTCAGCGATGTCCAGCGTTCTGGCCTGCAAGGCCTGAATGAAGGCGATAAAATTGATTTTGAATTGCAGAAGGGCCAGCAGGGCAAGATCTCTGCCGGCAATCTGCGCAAGATCTGATCCGTCACTGCGGCGCCCTAGGCGCTGCGGCTGATGGTGGCTTTAGGGGACGGGGTGGCTCAGTGCCGCCCCGTTTTCTTTTCATGTTTGGAGCAGCGGCATGGGACGCAAACCGAATTACGGCCAGAATCGTGCCGATGTGAACAGGGCCAAGCAGGCGCGCAAGGAAGCCAAGCTGGAAGCGCTGAAGGAAGCGGTAGCACGGCGCAAATCGGGCGAAGACCCGCAGGAAGCCGAAGCCGACGCAGAGCAAAACTTGCAGACTGAAGGAGATTCTAATGGCCAATAAGCCAGGAACCCAAGCACGCTTCGTGCTTTTTGATGTGATTTATGAGGATGGCAGCCGCCGTTCCAACCGCAAGGTGCCGGCGGAATTGCTCGGCGGGCTGGATGGCGATGCGCCGGCGCGCAAGGAAATTGAAGCGCAGGACAATGAAATCGCCAAGGCGTCCGGCAAGTCTGCACTGCCCATCGCGTCCGTGGAGCGCGTCGGGGGCAAGAAGCGTTAGCCGGATCGCGCAAAATTAAACAGCGGGATTAGGATAGGGCTTGGGTAACAGGAACCTTGCCTTGCCGCTTGATTTTACGCATGCAAAATTGATCGTGTGTCGCAGCGTATTCTGCTGCGTCGGTCGCCGGCTTCAGGGCCATGCGCCTCCGGCGACAGATACGCGCTCTGCGTGACCTATCGGGGATGCTTTATCATGCCGACTGACGCCGACCTTCTTTCCCGCCTGACCGCCCTTGGTCATGCCCTGCCGCCTGCGGCCAAGCCTGTGGCGGAATTCATCCTGTGGCGGCGGGAGGGCAATTTGATCTTCCTCGCGGGCCAGATCTGCGAACGCGACGGTGTGCCCTACCCTACCGGGGTCTATGGCAAGGATGTGGACCTGGCGACCGCTCGCGCGGGTGGGCTCGCGATTGGCTTGCAACTGCTGTCCACCCTGCGCGCGGCACTTGGCGGCGACCTTGGCCGCGTCCGTCAGGTGGTGATGGTGCGCGGTTTCGTGACCGCGGCCCCCGGCATGGGCGACTATCCCAAGGTGATCAACGCCTGCTCAGAACTGTTCATCGCACTTTGGGGCGAGAATGGCCGGCATGCACGGACCTCAATCGGCGTGGCGCAACTGCCGCTTGACGCAACAGTCGAGATTGACGCGGTATTCGCCGTCGATTGAGTGTCACCCGGTGGTGGAGGCTTCCGGCGTGAAGCTGGAATAGCGTAAGGGCCGCGCGTGGAACCGATTGCGCTTTACATCCATTGGCCGTTTTGCGCGGCGAAATGCCCCTATTGTGACTTCAATTCCCATGTCCGTGACAGGGTGGATGAGGCGCGTTTCCGTGCGGGCCTGCGGCGCGAATTGGCGTATGAAGCGGCGCTGCTTGGTCGCCGCCCCTTGGCGAGTATTTTCTTCGGCGGCGGCACGCCAAGCCTGATGTCACCGGAAACCGTCGCGGCCTTGATTGAAGATGCCACGCGTTTCTTCGACCCGATGCCCGACATTGAAATCACGCTGGAAGCCAACCCAACCAGTGTGGAGGCAACGAAGCTTGCGGCGTTTCGTGATGCGGGCGTCAATCGCGCAAGCCTTGGTGTGCAATCCCTGAATGCCGAGGCGCTTGGCTTTCTTGGCCGCAAGCATGATGTGGCGCAGGCGATTGCTGCGCTGGAAGCCGCGCGCGGGATTTTCCCGCGCCTTTCCTTTGATTTGATCTATGCGCGGCCCGGCCAGCAGGAAGCCGCCTGGCGGGCGGAATTGCGCGAGGCTTTGGCGCTCGCGGCGGATCATCTCTCGCTTTACCAACTCACCATTGAACCCGGCACGCAGTTTGAAACGCTCTATCGTCGCGGCGCCTTTGCGCTGCCGCCAGAGGATGACGCGGCGCGGCTTTATCTGGCAACGGCGGAAGAAGCCGCACGCTTTGGCCTGCAAGCCTATGAGATAAGCAATTACGCCAAGCCGGGCGCGGAAAGCCGGCATAATCTGGCCTATTGGCGCTATGGCGATTACCTGGGCATCGGCGCCGGGGCGCATCAGCGCGTCATGCGCGAGGGGCGGGTGGAAGCCTCTCGGCGCCATCGCGCGCCAGAGGAATGGCTCCGCCTGGTGGAAGCCCAAGGCCATGCGGCGGTGGAAAGCGAAAACCTGAGCCCGTCGGACGTAGGGCGGGAAGCCATGCTGATGGGGCTCCGGCTGACAGAGGGCATAGACCCCAAGCGAATCGAAGCCCGCGCCGGGCTTACCTTTGCCGAGGTGGTGGACCCCGCCATGCTGGCCGCCTGCCTGGATGAGGGTTATCTCCTTTGGCGCGAAAATGGCCGGCTTCGCGCAACTGAGGAGGGGCTTTTGCGCCTGGATTCCATGCTGCCGCTGCTGCTGCGCTGATTTCTGCCGATAAAGCTTGATCCATCCTGAAGAAGACGTAAAAATATGATTGATGACAATCACTCACGCCCCCGAACCACATAGCGCGATCGAGGCCGCCGGCAGCCTGCCGGATTTGGAACTCGATATCGCGACCGTTGCCTTGCAATTGGCGCGGGTTGACGCGCCTGAGGCGGATTGGCGTAAGGTCTCCGCACATTTTTCTGATATCGCCCGCAAGGTGGTGGATGCCGCCAGCATGGATGGCAGCGCGGATGGCGGTGATCTGGAAGCGCGGCGGCTGATCCTGGCGGAAACCCTGCATGGGCATTTCGGCTATCAGGGCGATTCCGAAACCTATGAGGATATGGCGAATGCCAATCTGATCCACGTGGTGGAACGCCGGCGGGGCTTGCCAGTGGCGCTGGGTATCTTGTGGCTGCATGCCGCGGATGCGGCGGGTTGGGGCGCTTTTGGCGTGGATTTCCCCGGCCATTTCCTGCTGGCGCTGGAAGGGCCTAAGGGCAAGCTGATTGTGGATGTTTTCGCCGGGGGCAAGGTTTTGGAAGCGCAGGATTTGCGCGCCCTTCTCAAGCGGGTGGAAGGCGAAAAGGCCGAATTGCGCCCGGGCGTGCTGCGGCCCATGACGCGGCGCGAAGTGCTGCTGCGCCTGCAAAACAACATTAAGCTGCGGCGCTTGCGCTCAGGCGAGATCAAGGCGGCGCTTGCCACCACGGAAGACATGCTGCGCCTGGCGCCGGACCATGCCGCGCTGTGGCGCGAAGCGGGGCTGATGAACCAAAGGCTGGAACGGATTGGCGCGGCACTCGGCTGCCTTGATCGCTTCCTGGAATTGGTGCCGGAAGGCGAAGCAGCCGCCCGCGTGCGTGCGCTGGCCGGCGAATTGCGCCAACGCCTGAATTGACACTTTGGCCCGTATCGCCAGCGCGCATCGGCAAGGCTAAACTCCGCCCATGACCCAAGCCCCTCCGCGTGTTGCGCTTTTTGTCACCTGCCTGGTGGACCTTTATCGGCCGACGGTAGGCTTTGCGGCCATCAAGCTGCTGGAAGAAGCCGGTTGCCTGGTGGAAGTGCCGCCGAGCCAGACCTGCTGCGGCCAGCCCGGCTATAATTCCGGCGACCGCGCCAATGCCAAGGCTATAGCCCGCGCGGTGGTGGATGCCTTCCAGGGCTATGATTATGTGGTGGCCCCTTCCGGTTCTTGCGCCGGCATGATCGCGCATCACTACCCGGCACTGTTTGATGATGACCCGCATTATCGCGGCAAATCTGAAGCGCTCGCCGCGCGCACGCATGAACTGATGTCTTTCTTGACCGATGTGATGGGTATGGAAAAAATCGCGGCGCGGCTTGATGGCAGCGTGACCTATCATGATTCCTGCTCTGGCCTGCGCGAGATGGGCGTGAAGGCGCAGCCACGTAAATTGCTGAAGACGGTTGAGGGTTTAAGCCTGATCGAATTGGCGGAACCAGAAATCTGCTGCGGCTTTGGCGGTACGTTTTGCGTGAAATACCCTGATATTTCCGTGCGTATGGTCACTGATAAATGCCGCGATGTTCAGGCGACTGGCGCGGGCACCTTGCTCGCGGGCGATATGGGCTGCCTGTTGAATATGGCGGGGCGGCTGAAGCGTGAAGGTTCTTCGGTGAAGGTGCGCCATGTGGCGGAAGTGCTGGCCGGCATGACCAGCGAAGCGCCTCCCATAGGAGAGGCGAAGGGCGGCTAGAGCATTTTCAAGCCAGGTATTCTCACCTGGCGGCTCGGAAAATGCGACCAATCAAAGGCTTAGTGGATGTCTGGTGAACGAATGTGAACCGGACGGGCGCTAAGTCAATCGGCCACGGCAAATGGTCGAATACGCGCCACCAAATCTTCCGCGGTATTCACCCCGCCGAGTGACGCGCCAATCCCCATGGCGGTAAGTGCCTGCGCTGTCCAGCTATTGCATGTATTTAACAAGTGAAACCGCCCTGTCGCCGGGTAGAATAGGCTGAAGGGATAGATGCCGCGCGCGGAGACCACTGCGCGCCCCGCCCCTGCGCGATCGAAGCTATCGCGCAAAAACGCCAGCAGGCGGCGCAAAGCTTCGGCGTCCACGGCGAAGGATAGAATGGTGACATTCGGCCAAATGCGGGCCGGGTGATCCGGCAGTCCAGAGACATGCATCACGGCTGGTCCGGGAAAGGCAGCGCGCAGCGTGAGCCAGAAGCCGGCCTCTCGCGCCGGGTAGAATTCCGCGTCTCCCCAGCCGAATTCGAAAAACCGCGCATGCGGAAAATCCGCGATTTCCGGGATGATGGCTTCCGGCACATCGGCGCGTGAAAGTGCAAGGCCGCTATGCCAGCCATTGCTCAGGACAAGAACGCGAAACGAAGCCGCGCCAGCAAAAACCGTTGCCGGCGCTGAGAGCAAGGCGCCAAGGATGGCGCGGCGGGAAAAACGATGAGGGCTTCCTGCCGCGCTTGGCATCAGCTTGGCAGCAGCACGCCTTGCACAACATGCACCACGCCATTGCTCGCCATCACATTGGGGCGAATGATGCTGGCCGAAGTTCCGGAAGGCGCCTGGCCTGGGCGTGCCGCCTGAATACGCGGGCTTTCCGCGGTTCCGCCCACGACGCGCACGTCAATGCCGCTCAACATCCGGATGCGTCCGCCGCGCGCCTGGATATCCGCCAGGCTCAGCCGCCCGCCCGCAATCAGACTAAGCAGCGCATCGTGTTCACCCGCACGAATACGTTCCGGCGCGCCAGTCCAGGCAAGGTTGGTTGGGGCGAGCACGGTGTAGATGCCTGGGCGGTCAAACAATTCCGAAGCAAGGCCGGAACTGCGCAGCGCGGCGCGGAAACTGGAGAGATTTGGATCAGCGCCGAGAACGTCCATCAGCGGAGGGGCGCCATCCCGCGCAACCTGCGCACAGCCATTGAGCAATAGGGCAGCACCACCGACGGCGAATAGGGAACGACGCGATAGCATCGGCGTTTCTCCTTGGCTTGGGGCGCGAATCGGCCCTGTTTTTCCTGACCCCCTTCTGGCGCCGCGCGGGTGAAGGGGCAAGCCCCCTACTGCCTTATGGCGCTGGCATCAGCACGATGGTAACGGTGCGCGATGGGGGTTCGGCTGCCCGGACGGTTGGGCTGTATTGGGCGCTGCGTGCCTCGGCCCGCAGCCGTTCCGCGCCAATGCCGTGCTCAGCCAGGGCGTTACTGACCGTGCGCGCCCGCTGCGCCGCCAATTGGATAGAGGTTGTGGCGCCGCCTTCCTGCCCCGCATGACCCAGAATGCAGATATTGCGCTCCGGCGCTGCCAAGGCGGCCTCAATGGCAGCCGCAAGCGGGGAACGCGCGGCTTCGGTGATGGTGGCGCTGCCGCGCGGGAAGGCGATGGAAAACACATCATCTTCCAGCTTTTCGGCGCCGACGCAGGAAAAGCGCGGCTGGGCTAAAGCGGGCAGCGCGACCAGCGTGATGCTCAGCGCAAGCAATAAGGCGTGCTTCATGCCGGCAGCAGTATCTCCGCCGCGCGCAGCTTTTCGATCAGCGCCGCCGCATTGGCCCCCGGGCAAGCGAGTGCCAGAGAGGTTTCGGTGATGCTCGGCTGGGTGATGATCCAGGCGGCGGGCTCAACCTCCTGCGCGTCAATAGCCCAAACGCCCATGTCGGTGCGTAGCCCGTAATCCGCGCCGCGGCGGACGGTTTTCACATTGGGCCGCACGCGGAAAACCTGGGCGCCGCCGGCTTCCGCCGCGGGCGCCGCACCGCGCGCCGCCAGCAAATCATAGCCGCCACGTTCGTAGCGATACTGCGCCAGAAAATTTTCCACCGCTTGCAGGAATTTTGGATCGCGCGACCATTCGCCGATGCGTTGGCCAAGCAAAGCGGCGCGTTGCGTCAGCGCGTATTTCGCCGCCGCCGAGCCATCCTGCCGCGGCAAGGGCTTGCGAAATTCCGCATCATGGAAGGCGCGTTCGGTCAGCAGGCCCATGAAATCCACGCCCATGGCGGCATGCACGCCGTAGGCGATATGAACTGAATTAGGCGCCTCAGCCAAAGCATCATGATACCAACCACGCGGCAGATAAAGCAGATCGCCCTTTTCCAGATGCGCCTTGAAGCGCAAACCGCCCTTGGCCTTTTCATGGAACTCCTGCGGCTGGCCACGAAAGATCGCATGCGGCACCGGCCATTCCGCGCGGCCTTCCCAGATGTTCCAGATCTTCTCCCCCTCCACCTGCACGGCCCAGACATCATGCGTGTCGTAATGCGCGTGGAAGGCCTTGTGGCTCTGCCAGGAAATATAGACATTCGCCTGCGCCTTGCCGAGGCCAGCACCTTCCAGGGCATTCGAAACGCCAGCGAGGCCAGGTGTCAGGCTATCCACATCATTCATGACCACGGAAGCACCGCGCGCCACCCATTCCTGCACCTTGGCGGCAATGGGTTGCAGTGACGTCGCGCCATCACGCGACATGGCGCTTTGGCTATATCGCGCGGGCGGGATCGTGGTGCTGTCCAGCACCACATTCAGGCTACGTTCGGACCAGATATGGGTCATGCCAAGCAGGCGATTGATGCCGGCCCAGTCCAGCACAGCCGCGAATTTCTCCGCCGCCCCCGGCAGATGCAGCGGCTGCTGGTCATAATATTCAGCGAAGAAGCGTTCCGGCGGCATTGGCGCCAGGATATCGGCCAGGGTCATGCTCATGGCGCCTTATACCAGAGGAAGGCCGGCGCGCGAGAGAGGCCCAGCCCTGGACGCGGCGCGGGGAATCAGGCGCTATTGGTCTGGAAATCACGGGGCGACGCAATGAAGCTTTGGTACCAATCCCTGACCCGGCCCGATGCCTGGCCGACCTATGCCAAGGCGCTGCGGCGCGTGCTTGATGCTGGCGCGGATCCGGGCACGGAAATCGCAATTCATGGCATCGAAAAGCGCGGCGGCATTGGCGACCAATATCGCTATCTGGAGTTCATCGAGACCGCTGAGGTGCTGGAAAACGTGGCGCGGGCCGAGGCCGAGGGTTTCGATGGCGTCTTACTCGGCAATATCGTGGACCCGGGGCTTCGGATTGCGCGTGAAATCGCCGGCATCCCGGTTCTTGGGCTATGCGAAACCGCCCTGCTGACCGCCTGCCAGATGGGCGCTTCCATTGGTATTGTATTCTCCAACGACAAGCATGAAGCGCGCGTGGCGGAGAATATCATTGGCTATGGCCTGGCCGGGCGGGTGGCCGCGACGGCGCGGATGGATGTCGCGAAGCTGACGGATCTGGAAGCCGCTTTTTCGCCAGGCCCCGTGCGCGATTCCGTGCTGGCGCAATTCCACAAGGCTGCCGAGGATTGCGTGGCACGCGGGGCAGAGGTGGTGATCCCCGCCGTTGGTGTGGCGATGGTGCTGCTGTTTGAAGCGGGCGTGCATGAAACCGCGCGCGGTGCGCCAGTGCTATGCGGGCCGCTGGCACTGGTGCAGCAGGGCCAGGCGGCAGTGAAGCTCCGGCACGCCATGGGCGGGCGCTTTACCAGCCGGCGCGGGGCTTATGGCCAACCGCCGAAAGCGCAGGTTGCGGAGTTGCGGCGGTTTTATGGGGGGGTTTATCCGGATGTTATACCTTAGGCGCCACGCGGTCTTGCAATGTAAAGCTTTATTTTCCTAGGTTGTGACGATAATGTCGGCTTTTTGAGAGGGTTAAATCGCAATATGACGAATCTTTCCGCGATTGCGTTTGTTGGCCAGAACGCCAATGGCATACTCGCCTGGTGGACCCAATGCATTGCGGACCGCATGGCGGTGCATGGTATTTCGGTTGAAACGATTGATTTATTGCAGGAAGGCTGGCTAGCGAAGCTGGATGCGTTGCTCAAAAAGAAAAGGCCGGATTTTTGTTTCAGTTTTCAGGGTATTGGCATGGGTTTTTCGATAGAATCGGGAAATCTTTGGAGTAGCCTCAAAGTTCCCTTTATCAGTTCCATGGGCGATGCACCGTATTATTCGCCTAGCTTGCATCGGGTTTCGGGTGCTGGGCTTTTTCATCTTTATACGTCTCATGATTTTTATAGTTTTTATCGTGATTTCTTGAATGGAAAGAATCTCGCTGCGGTGCTTCACTTTGGTTATCCGTCCAACCTCCATGCCGATGATATCGCATGGCAAAAACGCGATTTGGAGTTGGTTTTTGTCAAGAGCGGCGTTAACCCGGAGGCGATCCGCGCACCTTGGGCTGAATTACCGAAATTGATGCGCGAAGTTCTTGAGGAGGCCTCTGCTTCGGCATTGGCAGGCCAGACTGCAACGATTGGACAGATAGTTGCCAATGCCTATACCGCACGCCAGATCCATTTTGGTGATCGCCTAGCGTTGTTTTTGCGCAGTTGTCAACAAGTTGACTCTTACGTGCGCGCAGTACGAGCGGATCGTATGGCACGTCAAGTCATGCGCCATGGCGGGCATATTTTTGGTGATTGGCCGCATCTTGACAAGGCAAATACGAAAGCTGTGTTTCACGGTACGTTGCCGGCCCGTGATTTGAACAAGCTCTATGCAAGAAGTCGTATCCTGGTCAATACAGCACCCTGCACTCAGACGGGCGTTCATGAACGCATTCTTGCTGCCTTTCAAGCCAAGGCCTTTATCCTCGCCGATGGCTCGCCTTTTCTGGATGAAAAGCTCGCTGATTATGCAAGTTTCAAGTCTGTACCCATCGAAAGCGCAGAATTTGCCGATGCCGTTGACTCAAGACTTGTGGAAGTACGTCAAACAAGTTCGGATCCTGCCGCTACTCAAGCAATGCTTGACAGCGTTCAAATAAAAGCTGAGGCATCCTTTGGTCTGCACCAATTCATCACTGCGATGCTTGAATTCCTACTGCTGCACAGGACAGAAAGCGCCAGTGCTTTCTACGCGTGACGCTCATGCCAAAGGGTCGGAATTACAGTACAAGAACGCGAGGGGATCATGAATCCAAATAGCGAAAATGCCAACGCCCTGAGGGCGGGCCAGGCACCCACGGTCGTAAGCCCTCTCAATCGCTGTCATTGGATTGATATGCCATCGGTGAATGACTATCGGGGAAATCTAAGCTTCGCGGAGGGGGGGCGCCACGTTCCCTTCGACATAAAAAGGGTTTATTACCTTTACGATATCCCGAGCGGGGCTGAACGCGCCGGGCACGCGCACCGACAATTGTCGCAGGTTTTCATCGCCCTGTCAGGCAGCTTCGATTTGGTGCTGGATGACGGGCTGCGTAAGGAGACGGTTCACCTCAGCCGCGCCCATATGGGGTTTGTCGTTGTGCCCTTCGTATGGCGGGTATTGAATAATTTCAGCGGGAATTCTGTGTGCCTTGTTCTCGCAAGCACCGAGTATGACGCCACCGACTATATTAGGGATTATGGCGAGTTCATTCGCGAAACGGCCACTCGGCATGGCTTCACTCATAATCTTCCGCAGAGTTGAGGCAGAAGATGAAAAGCATCGCTTTTTTTGATATCACCCGGGCGCATAGTGAAATCCGTGACGGGCTTGATGCGGCTTTTGCCTCGGTAGTTGGGAGTGGATATTTCATTCAAGGGGCCGCGCTGGCCCGTTTTGAGGAAGAATTCGCGAAGTATTGCGGCACTCAACACGCTATAGGCGTTGGTAATGGGCTTGATGCCCTTACTCTTATCCTGCGTGGCTATGGTATTGGCCCTGGTGATGAGGTTATCGTTCCAAGCCAAACCTTTATAGCCACCTGGCTGGCCGTTTCGGCCTGTGGCGCGACGCCTGTGTCGGCCGATATAGAATTGAACAGCTTCAACCTTGATCCGCGTGCCGTGGCCAGCAGGATTACAACACGCTCACGCGCGATCATGGCTGTTCACCTGTTCGGCCAGCCGGCGGATATGGGGGCGTTGGGTATCCTGGCCCGAAGACATGGTTTGTACTTGATCGAAGACGCAGCCCAGGCGCATGGCGCCGAAGAAGCCGGCATTCGTGCCGGCGCTTTGGGTGATGCGGCGGGCTTTTCATTCTATCCCACAAAGAACCTGGGGGCGCTTGGCGATGGTGGCGCAATTACAACAAATGATTATGATTTGGCCCAACGAATCAGGCGTCTGCGCAATTATGGATCGGATGTAAAATACATCCATGAAGAAGCCGGGACGAATTCAAGGCTCGATGAACTCCAGGCAGCGCTGCTTTCGGTCAAGCTTGCGCGACTTGAAGAGAAAGTGGTTCGACGCAACGAAATTGCCGCGCGCTTTCAGCACAGCATGCAAGGTCTGCCTGGTATTCACCCCCCAACCATTGGGGAGAACAAGCGTTCAGCTTGGCATCTCTACGTCATACGTTGTGAAAAACGTGACGATTTTCAGCGGGAACTTACCGCGATGGGTGTGCAGACCTTGATCCATTACCCGATACCACCCGGCCGCCAAGCACCCTATCGGGATGGTTTTGATAGCAAAAATTCAACGAATGGAGATGTGGCGGCTGCGGAATGCCTCAGCCTTCCGCTATGGCCTGAAATGACAGATGACGAAGTCGCCTTCGTCATCAACGCTGTTCAAGAAGTTGCTATAAAACTATCGACGCCACAAGCACAGCTAAAGGCTATGCCATGACACAAGCTTTGGTTGATCCGGATTTCACACTTGGGGAAAACATTGTCATCGGGCACGGAAGCGTTCTATCCGGGCGCGGGAAAATTGCGGCCAATGTCGTGATCGGTCACCATGTCATCATCGAAGGAGATGTCGAAATCGGTGAGGCGACAAGGATCGGTCATCATTCAGTACTGAAGGGTCCGCTTCGTATTGGCTCGCGAAACGAGATATATCCTTTCGTTAGCCTTGGTCTCAGGGCGCAACATCCAGACTATCATGGCGAAGGTGGACCGGTGATTATCGGTCAGGAAAATGTCCTGCGCGAATTCGTGACCGTCCACGCTGCGACCCATGATGAATTCACCATTTTGGGTAATGGGAATTACATCATGGCCTATTCGCATATCGCCCATGATTGCCGAGTTGGGAGTTATAACAAATTTGCCAATAACGCGACCCTGGCTGGACATGTTTGCATCGGGGATCATTGCTATCTCGGCCTCCACTCGATTTTTCATCAGCGTATCTCTGTCGGCGATCTCTGCATGATTGGCATGAACGAGACGGTTACGCGGCATGTGCCGCCCTTCGCCGTACTTGCGGACGGACGTTTCCTCAAGATCAATACGCGCGGCCTCTTGCTCAACGGCAGGACGCCGGCGGAAATCCGCGACATTGAAAACCGTTATAGACGAGGTACGAGTGATGATCCGGCAAGTGCAAGCCAGTTGATGATTGATGCATTTTTAGCAGTGCAAACCAAGGGCGGCGTTTACCGCTACGAGAAGGCGCAGCCAAGCCCATCACCCAACCACCCCCTCACTCCCCCGCAATAATCGCATCCGCGATTTTCTCCGCCACCATCAGCGTCGGGAAATTCGTATTCGCGCAGGGCACCACAGGGAAGATTGACGCATCCACCACCCGCAGCCCCTCAATCCCCTTCACCCGCCCATTGCTGTCCACCACCGACATCGGGTCTTCCGGCCTACCCATGCGGCAGGAACAGGAAGCGTGCCAAACGCCAATCGTCGCCTTGCGGATGAAGGCTTCCAAGGCCGCATCATCCGTCAGCACTTGATCAAGGCGAAAACCCTCCACCACGAAGCGATCAATGAAATAGCTTCGCAGAAAGGCGGGCCCATCCAGCACCAGGCTGATCAACTTGGTCAGCATCCGGTTCTTGTCATTCACCACGCCAAGCTTCCGCACGCGGTCGCTATAGCTGGCGGGGAAATGATTATCCGTGACCTTGCCCAACTCATCACTCATCTGGATCGCGGCCATCATGCGAAAGCCACTCATCAGCCGGTCCAGATCGCGCTTGTCTGACAAAAGATTGAATTCAACAACCGGCTCATCACGCCAGTTGCTGGACGCAAGCTTCAACTGCCCGCTCTCAGAATAGGTCTTGTTCACCCAAAGCAGCATGGAAGCAATTTGCTCCCCCACCGCATGCCAGGCGGATTTGCTGACGACGGCCGCGAACATGTCACCCGCCGGCACGCCTTCCAGCTTGGAGGAGTAGCGCAGCCCAAGCAGGATATGCCGCCGCGTTTGATTATCTACCCGCGCGCCGCGCTTCAAAAAGGAAGACAGCGCAATGGAAGGATGGTCCATCAGGCCCTGGCCAACACCTGGCAAGGCCTTGCGGACCGGAATGCCGAGGTTCCGCAGATGCCCCACGGGTCCAATGCCCGATCTCAGCAGATGCGCGGGGGAATGGATGGCGCCGCAGGATAGGATGATTTCGCGCCCCATGAAGCGCTGTTCCTGCCCGCGCACCACTGCCACCACGCCGATGCAGCGCTGATCTTCGAAGATCAACTCCTTCACCTGGGTTTCGCAGGAAATCGTCAGATTTTCGCGCGCGCGGGTTTCCCGGTCCAGATAGCCCATGGCGGCGGAAACGCGCTGTTCTTCCGCATTTGAAATGGTGATCGGAAAGAACCCGTCCTCAAAAAACCCGTTCTGGTCCTCCAAGGGCTTGAAGCCAGCAGCAGCGAAAGACTTAGCCGCCGCCTTGGCGTGGTTGTTCCACTGGTTGGGCATGATACGCCGGACTTTTATGCGCCCATCCTTGCCGTGGAAGGGTCCGTCGAAATCAAGGTCATGCTCGACCTTCTTGAAATACGGCAGCACCGCATCCCAATTCCAACCTGTCGCACCGCGTGCTTCCCATTCATTGTAATCCGTGGGCGCGCCGCGATTGGCCATTTGCCCATTGATGGAAGAACCGCCGCCCAGCACCCGCGCCTGTTCATATTTGCGCAAGGGTGGGCGTTCCTGCGGATTATTGTGGGACACAACCTGCGTATGCACGCGCAATTCGGTCCAATGAAAGCGCGGATCGAAATACGCCGTGCCGGGGTAACTGTCGCGGATTTCCTTCGCTTCCTCACCGGGCGGCGCATCAGGGCCAGCCTCACACAGCAACACCTTATGGCCGCTACGCGCCGAAAGCCGATGCGCCAGCACGGAACCGGCGGAACCGCCGCCCACAATAATCGTATCGAACATCACGCTTCCTCTGCTTATTCTCAAGTTTGGGCGATCATGCGGCCCAACGGCCGACCTGCGCAGATATGCACATGGAAATGCGGTACTTCCTGCCCGGCATGCATGCCCATATTCATCAGCACGCGATACCCATCCGCTTCCAGCCCCAAGCCCTTTGCCACCTGGCCCACCGCGCGCCAGAAGCCAGTGATTTCATCAGGCGTTGCGCTGGCGCTGAAATCAGCAATCGAGACATAGCGCCCCTTCGGGATCACCAGCACATGCACCGGCGCCTGCGGCGCGATGTCATGGAAGGCGAGCACATGCTCATCTTCATGCACCTTCTTCGCGGGGATTTCGCTGCGCAGGATCCGCGCGAAGATATTGCTGTCATCATAGGGGCCAAGGCCATTGACGGGCATGGTTTCGCTTCCCTCGTTGATATCACTATCCCCACCATGCCATGCGTGGCCAGGATTGGAAGCCCGCTCAAGCAGAACCGAGCCAAGCCGCCGCCGCCTGATCCGCCCCGCTCGGCAAGGGCGCGTCGCGATTCCCCATCCAGGCCAGGATATCGCCGGCCACCGCCACGCCGCCGAAATCGCGCAGCAGCATGTGATGGCCTTCGGGATAAAAGGCCACGCGCTGGGCAGCACCCCTCGGCAATTGCGCCAGGGCCACGCGAATCGGCTTGGGTGGCACCAATTCATCCTTCGCGCCGTAGAGCACCAGCGCTGGGGCGGTGAAGCGCGGCAGGGCGGCGGTGGCGGCATCCATCAGATCAACCAGGCCCGCCACGGCATCCACCCGCGTTTGCTTCAGCAACTTGGGGTCGCCGGACCAGCGGCGCCAGGCTTCCAGATTATCTGTCGGGCGAAACAGAGGCGCGCTGGACGAAAACGCCAGCCCTGGCACAAGCGCCACCATAACATCCAGCGTCCAGCGCGCCGGCCATCCCAGGCTGTTTCGTCCGCGCAAGGCCGGCGCGGAAAGCACAAGGCCATCCGCCATGGGGGCCTTGCTGCCGGCCAACACCAGCACCGCGCCGCCCATGCTTTCGCCCAGCATGAAAAGCGGCAGGCCGGGATGGCGCGCACGGATCAGCCCTGCGGCGGTAATGGCGTCCTGCGCCAGAGTCTCATGCCCCGGCCAAACGCCGCGCGGCCCCGTGCCGCCAAAGCCGCGCTGGTCATAGGCGTAAAGCGCCACCCCCGCCCCGGTGAACCAGGGCGCGGCATCTTCCGCATAGGATCGGCCATATTCATTCATGCCATGCAAAGCGAGCATCACCGCACGCGGTGGTCCTTCCGGCTGCCAGGCATGCAAGGGCAGGCGCACGCCATCGGCCATGATCAGCGCATCATCCCTGAGCGTCGGTCTGGTCACCACCGGCCCCATGGGGGCGCGCGCCTCGGCACACCCGGCCAGCGCCAGGCCGGCCAGCAGCGCGCGGCGCGGTGTTATGAAGGGCTTCATGGTCATGGGCTTTAGATAGGGTGCCGGGCAAGGCTGGTCCATCACCCCCTACCCCGGTATGCTCGGCCCAAGACCTGCGACATGAGGACTCAGATGCGCGACCAGCAAATGACCGGCTATGGCCCGAAGCCCGTGGTGGGTGTGACGCCCGAACAGCGCATTACTGTGCAACGCCGCAATATCCCCTGCGATGGGGAAGCGGCGAGCGGGCTCGGCCATCCGCGTATTTGGCTGCATATTGAAGGGCATGATGTGACCTGCCCTTATTGTTCCATCACCTATGTGCTGGCCGAAGGCGCCGGCGAGGATCATGGGCATTGAAGACGGCGCCGGCCCTGACACAGCACGCCCGCATGGCAAAGCCTTGAGCGAGGCAATTGCCGGGGCCGAGGGCCTGCCGGAAACCAAGCCAGGTGAGCGCCACCTGATTCTGGTGGATGGTTCTGGCTATATTTTCCGCGCCTATCACGCGTTGCCGCCGATGACGCGGCCCGATGGCACGCCGGTGAATGCGGTTTTCGGCTTCACGAATATGCTCTCCCAATTCCTGCTGCGCCACGCCGCGAGCCATATCGCGGTGGTGTTCGATGCCGGGCGCAATACGTTTCGCAATCAGATTTATGCCGCATACAAGGCGCATCGCCCGGACCCGCCACCGGAATTGGTGCCGCAATTCGGCCTGATCCGCGATGCAACAGATGCCTTTGGTGTTGCGCGTGTGGAACAAGAAGGTTTTGAAGCGGATGATTTGATCGCTGCCTATGCCAAGGCGTTTGAAGCAACCGGCGGGCATGTGACGATTGTTTCTTCCGACAAGGATCTGATGCAATTGATCCGCCCTGCGGTGCAGATGCTCGATCCCATGAAGCAGAAGCCGCTGCGCGCGCCGGAAGTCATGGAAAAATTCGGCGTCACCCCGGATAAGGTGGTGGAAGTGCAAGCGCTGGCCGGGGATGCGACAGATAATGTGCCGGGCGTGCCGGGCATTGGCATCAAGACAGCGGCGCAATTGATCAATGAATATGGTGATCTTGAAGCGCTGCTGGCCCGCGCGGGGGAAATCAAGCAGCCGAAGCGCCGCGAGGCTTTGCTGGAAAACGCCGAATTGGCGCGGATTTCCCGCCGCCTGGTGGCGTTGGATGACAATGCGCCACTGCCGCTTGAGATTGCGGCGCTGGAAGCCAAGGCGCCGGGCGATGGCAAGCTGGAAGCATTTCTGCGCACGCAAGGGTTTCGTTCCATCCTGGCGCGGATGGGCTTTGGCGAGACAAGCGGCGCACCGCATCGCGGGGTAAGCCGCGCGACTGCGCCGGAAGCCCCCTCGGCAGAAGCGCCAAATGTGGCAGCCGCTTTTGGCCCCTATGATTGCGTGACGGATGAAGCCACCTTGGCGCGTTGGGTCGCGCTGGCGCGAGAAGCTGGCGTGGTGGGTGTGGATACGGAAACCGATAGCCTGGATGCGCGCCGCGCCACCATGGTTGGGTTCTCGCTGGCCATCGCGCCGGGTCGCGCCTGCTATGTGCCGATCCGCCATGGCAGCACAGGCGATATGCTGGCCGCGCCGGCACCGGCGCAGATTGCGCCGGAGGCCGCCTTTGCGCTGCTTCGCCCGCTTCTCACCGATGCTGCCGTGCTCAAGGTTTTCCAGCACGCGAAATATGATCTGGAAGTCATGGCGCGGGCGGAAAATGGTGGCTTTGCCGAGATCAGCCCGATTGATGACACCATGATGCTGTCCTACGCCATGGAAGCCGGCCGGCATGGCCATGGCATGGATGAGCTGTCGGTTTTGCATCTTGGCCATAAGCCGATCAGCTTTGATGAGGTGACTGGCACCGGCAAAGCCCGCATGCTGTTCAGTGAAGTGCCGCTGGACAAAGCCACGGCCTATGCCGCCGAAGATGCGGATGTGACGCTGCGCCTGTGGCTGCTGCTGCGCCCACGCTTGCGCGCTGATGGGGCGCTGGCGAGCTACGAGCAAATCGAACGCCGCATGATCCCCGTTTTGCGCGATATGGAAGCCGCTGGCGTGAAGGTGGATGGCGCGGAATTGGCGCGCATTGGGGAAGATTTCGCCGGGCGCCTGGCAGTGCTGGAAGCGGCCATCCATCAGCTTGCTGGCCGCGCGTTTAATGTTGGGTCGCCCAAGCAATTGGGTGAGATTCTGTTTGATGAAATGGGGCTACCCGGCGGACGCAAGGGCAAGACCGGCGCCTATTCCACCGATGCGGCGGTGCTGGAAGAACTCAGTGTCCAGGGCGTGGAGTTGGCTGGCAAGGTGCTGGAATGGCGCCAATTGGCCAAGCTGAAATCCACCTATGTTGAAGGGCTCGCCGCGCAGATCGATCCAACTGACAAGCGCGTGCATACATCCTATCAGATGGCCATCACCTCCACCGGGCGGCTTTCTTCGACCGATCCCAATTTGCAGAATATCCCGATCCGCAGCGAAGAAGGCATGCGCATCCGCCGCGCCTTCATTGCCGATAAGGGCAATGTGCTGCTGGCCGCAGATTACAGCCAGATCGAACTGCGCTTGCTCGCGCATTTGGCCGATGTGCCGACGCTCCGCGAAGCCTTTGCGGGTGGTGAGGATATTCACGCCCGCACCGCAGCAGAAATCTTTGGCATTCCGCGCGACAAGGTGGATAAGGAAGCGCGGCGCCGCGCCAAGATGATCAATTTCGGCATCATCTATGGCATGTCGGCTTTTGGCTTGGCATCGCGCTTGGGGATTCCGCCCGGTGAGGGGCGCAGCATCATTGATGCCTATTTCGCGCAATATCCGGGCATCAGGCAGGAAATGGAGCGCTTGAAGGAAGAAGCGCGCACCCATGGCTTTGTGCGCACCCCCTTTGGCCGCAAGCTGTGGATTCCCGATATCGCCACGCGCGATCCGGTGCGCCGCGCCGGGGCTGAGCGTGCCGCCATCAATGCGCCCTTCCAGGGCGGCGCTGCCGAGATCATCAAACGCGCCATGGTACGCCTGCCGCGCGCCTTGCGCGATGCGGGGCTGAAGGCGCGCATGCTGCTGCAAGTGCATGATGAATTGGTGTTCGAAGTGCCGGAGGCTGAGGTTGAAGCAACCTCAGCTATCGTGCGGCAAATCATGGAATCGATCGCCACGCTGCGCGTGCCGCTTTCGGTTGAAATCGGACAGGGTCATTCCTGGGCAGAGGCGCATTGACCATGGCATCGGGATGGAGTGCTGCCGAAAAACGCACCCTGGCGCAAATCTGCGCCGCGCATTTCGTCAGCCATTTGCATATCCTGATCCTACCGCCACTATTTCCGCTCCTGCGGGAATCGCTCGGTGTTTCCTATATTGAACTCGGCCTGGCGTTGACGGTCTTCAATATTGTCTCCGCCTTTACCCAGGCGCCGATGGGCTTTGTGGTGGACCGGATCGGCCCGCGCAAAATGCTGGCGGCGGCTTTGATGTTTGGTGGTTCCGCCTTCATCCTGCTTGGGCTGTTTCCAAGCTGGCCCATTCTGATGGTGGCCGTCGCCATGGCTGGGCTCGCCAATAGTGTCTATCACCCGGCGGATTACGCAGTGCTTGGTTCGGATATCAGTGAAGGCCGAGTAGGTCGCGCCTTTTCGCTGCACACCGCGTGCGGCTTTTTGGGTGGCGCCATTGCGCCTGCCTTCATGCTGGGTGTTGCGGCGCTTGGCGGCATGTCCTCCGCGATGATTGCCGGCGGTTTGGTTGGCCCGCTGGTCGCGATACCGCTGATATTCGCCGCGCGGCGCGATGCGGCCAAGCCCCGCCCGGCAGCAACCACGCAGCGCACGGCGGAAGCGGGTGGCGTGCGCCGTGTGCTGACCCCGGCTGTGATGGCGATGATGGTGTTCTTCATCATGCTGGCACTGGCCAATGGCGGCATCCACAGTTTCTCCGTCGCGGCCTGGGTGGCGCAGGGCATGACCCTGGAACTCGCGAATGGGGCTTTGACGGGCTATCTATTCGCGAGCGCCATTGGCGTTTTGATGGGCGGTTACATCGCGGATTGGACCAAGCGCCATGGGCTGGTGGCGACTTTCGGTTTCATTGCCGCCGCATCCATCATGCTGCTGGTCGGCAATGGCGTTTTCCAGGGCTATGCGCTGGTGGTGGCCATGATTTCATCCGGGCTGCTGACCGGTATGATCATGCCATCGCGCGACATGCTGGTGCGCGCTGCCGCACCACCAGGGCAGGCAGGTGCGGTGTTTGGCATCGTCTCCACCGGCTTCAATATTGGCGGCATGGTGGGGCCGCCGCTTTTCGGCTGGCTGCTGGAAGCGGGGGAGCCCAGGCTGATCTTCATCACCAGCGCGGGCTTCATGCTGCTGACGGCGGTGATGGCGATAGGGCAGGAATGGCGGCTGGCGCGCCGCCGCCGCGCGGCGATGACCGCAGCGGAATGATCAAGCTTTGAAGTAAGCGAGCAACACAGAAAGTGTTGCGATGGAGATCAGCGTGGAAAGCAGCACGGTAGCACCTGAAGCACCCACGCCGGTTTCGTAGCGCCGCGCCAGCAGAAAGGCATTGGCGCCAGTCGGCAGGGCAGAACTCACCACCGCCACCGCCGTTTCCAAAGGCGAAAGCCCGAGCGCCCAGCAGGCACCCCAAGCAAGCGCGGGCATCAGGGCGAGTTTCAGGAAACTGGCAAAAGCAACCTCCGCCCGCGCCCCGGCCAAAGAAAATCCCGCGAGCGACCCGCCAAGGCAGAATAGTGCCAGTGGCGGCCCGGCACCGCCGAGCAACTCCAGCACGCGCCGCATTGGCGCCGGCACGGGAATCCCAAGCCCCTGCCACACAAAAGCGAGAAAGACCGCCATCACAATCGGATGCCGCAGCACACCCAGCAGCGTGGCGCGCAATACGCGCGACAGCGGCGCCTGGCTATGCAGCCCAATCTCCGCCACCACAGTGGCGACACTCAGCAACACCATCGAATGCAGCGCGAGGATTGCCAGCAATATGGTCAGCCCCGCCTGACCGAAGGCTGCCGTGATCAGCGGAATGCCGAGCATGACGGTATTTCCGAAGCTGGCATTCAGCGCGAATAGCCCCGCCGCACCAATGCCCTGGCGCAACCTTGCGCGACCCAGCCACAGTGCAATGCCATAGATCAGCATGGAGGCGATGAAAAACGCGAAGGCCGCCGGCCCGCCGCCCTCATGCCCCGAAGTACCGCCATTGAATAGCAAGCAGGGCGAAGCGATGGAGAAGGTGAAGAAATTCAGCCCGCGAAACCCGCCATCATCCACAAAGCGCCAGCGCGAAGCGGCATAGCCCAAAGCGATAATCGCAAAAACCGGCAGGACAATGCCAAGAACAATGCTCACGCGCCAAGCAAGCCCTTGATGAAGCCCGCCATGCTGGGTAGGCGGGGGCGCTCACTACGCGCGGCATGCAACACGGCGCGCGCGGCTGCTACGGTTGCGGCGAAATCCTGATTGATCAGCACATGGTCAAACTCATCCCAATGGGCGATTTCTTCCCGCGCTGCCGCCATGCGCTTGGCGATCTCCTCTGTCCCGTCCTGGCCGCGCAGTTGCAGCCGCCGCTCCAGCTCCGCCATGCTCGGCGGTAGCAGGAAAATGCTGGTGACATCGGCCGGCATGCTGGCCTTTAATTGCCGATGGCCCTGCCATTCAATGTCGAACAGCACATCGCGCCCTTCGGCCAAGGCGGCTTCGACTGGCGCGCGCGGGGTGCCATAGCCGCGGCCCAGAAACATGGCATGTTCCAGCAAATCACCGCGCGCGATCATGGCCTGATATTCCGCCATATCGCGGAAATGGTAATGCACGCCATCAACTTCCCCCGGACGCGGCGCGCGGGTGGTGACGCTGACGGAAAGCGCCAAATCTGCCTCGCTTCCCAAAAGCGCGCGGGAAACACTGGTTTTGCCCGCCCCTGGGGGTGCCGCAATCACCAGACAAACACCGCGACGCTTCATGGGCGCTTACTCCACATTTGCCGCTTGTTCGCGCAGGCGTTCGATCGCGGCTTTCAGATCAAGCCCCAAACGCGTCAGCGCGACACTCGCGGATTTGCTGCACAGCGTATTGGCTTCGCGCACGAATTCCTGCGTCAGAAATTCCAACCGCCGCCCCACCGCATCGCTGGAAGCCAATAAGGCACGCGCTTCTGCGATATGGGCGTTCAGCCTATCAATCTCCTCCCGCACATCAGATTTGGCGGCGAGCAGCGCGACCTCGGCGGCCAGGCGTTCTTCCGGCACACGGCGTTCGCCTTCCAGCAGGGCTGCGAGGCTTTCGATCAGGCGCGCCTTTTGCTGCGTGGGTTGATCCGCCGCCGCATCGCGGGCCAGCGCCACGAGGGCCGCGATTTCATCAATCAGCACGCCCAGAATTTCCGCGAGGCGCGCCCCTTCCGCCGCACGCGCCTTGGCAAGCCCCTTCAGCGCGGCATCGAAACCCTTGGCCACGGCGGCGCGGCGCGCTTCCTCGGCGGCTTCATCCAATTCGGCGCTTTCGGCGCGCAGCACGCCTGGCAGGGTCAGCAGTGCCTCGGCACGCGGCGGCGGCGCACCTGGAATGCGCGCGGCCAAATCTAGCGCCAGGCGCAGGGCCTGATCGAGGGCGGCTGGGTCTGGTGTCAGCCGGGGGCCTACCTTTTCCTCGCGCTTGATGTTCAAGGTGGCGGAGATATTGCCGCGCTTGAACACCTTCCCCGCCGCGTCGCGCAGCGCCGGTTCCACCGCGTCAAAGCCATTGGGCAGGCGCAGCCGCAAATCCAGGCCGCGCCCATTGACGCTGCGCACTTCCCACAGGAAGGAAGCGCCATCGGGCAGGGTGCCATCAGCACGGGCGAAACCGGTCATGGATGCAAGCTGGGCCATGCGCCGTTTTTGCCCCAGGAGGAATGTTATGCAAGCGCTTTGGCAAAATGTGCTGATCACCGGGGCCTCATCCGGGCTGGGCCGCGCCTTGGCGGAAGCCTGCGCGGCGCCTGGGGTGGTGCTGCATCTCTCGGGCCGCGATGCTGCCAGGCTGGAAGAGGCCGCCGCTGCCTGCCGCGCCAAGGGGGCGGAAGTGCTGCCCCGCGTTATGGATGTATGCGATGCGGAAGCCATGGCGGGCTGGATCATGGGCGCCGGGCGGCTTGATCTGGTGATTGCCAATGCTGGCATTTCTGCCGGTACCGGGGGCGTCACGGAACCCACTTCTCAAACACGCCTGCTTTTTGAAACCAATGTCACCGGCGTTTTGAATACGGCGCTCCCCGCGCTGGAGGTCATGGCCGCGCAAACCCCAGGCGCGGATGGGCTGCGCGGACGCATTGCTGTGGTTTCTTCCGTCGCGGCCTTTGTCGCGGCCCCGGGCGCGCCGACCTATTGCGCCACCAAAGCCGCGGTGCAGCGCTGGGCGGAAGCGTTGGATGCGACAGAACGCAAGCGCGGCATTCGGATGCACGCGATCTGCCCCGGCTATGTCCGCACGCCCATGACGGCGCGCAACAAATTCCCAATGCCGTTCTTGATGGATGCGGATGAAGCCGCGCGGCGCACCTTGGCCGGGCTCGCGCGCGGCAAGACGCGCATCGCCTATCCTTGGCCGACTTATATGCTGGCGCGTTTCGCGGGCAGCTTGCCGATTTCCTGGCGGGCCGCGATTTTCAGCCGCCTGCCCGCCAAGGATGGGAGTATTTGAAGAATCTACCCGTTCGGCTTCAGCATCTGGCGCAGCACCGTGCCATCGGATAGCCGATCAAAACCCTCATTGATTTCTTCCAACTTCACCACACCGCTTTTCAGCTTATTCACCGGCATCTTGCCGCGCCGATAGAGCGAAAGCAGGCGCGGAATGTCTCGTTCCGCGACACATGACCCCATATAGGAACCGCGAATGCTCTTTTCCTCCGACACCAAAGATGCGTGGAGGTAGGAGACAGAGGCATTCACATTCGGCAAGCCAGCGCTGATGGTGCTGCCGCCGCGCGCAGTAATGGCAATGGCAAGCTGCATGGCTGGGATGGTACCGGCGGTTTCGATCACCGTATCAACGCCACCATCGGTCGCATCGCGCACCGCCGCCGCGCAATCATCATTGCCGGCCAGGAAGACATCGGTGGCACCCCATTCCTTGGCCTGCTCCAGCTTTTTCGGGTTGGTATCAACCGCGATGATGCGATCCGCGCCCGATGCCACGGCAGCGAACAACGCATTCATGCCAACGCCACCCAGGCCCACAACCGCGACATTCTCGCCCGGCTGCAAGCGCGCGGTATTGATCACGGCGCCGGCGCCCGTCATGACCGCGCAGCCGAAAATTGCAGCGTCATCAAGGGGAATATCCTTGTCAATCTTGACCGCCGAACGGCGCGCCACGACGGCATACTGCGCAAACAGCGACAGGCCGCTATTGTGATTGACGTAAGAACCATCAAGCCGCCGGATGCGCTTCGCACCACTCACCAGCGACCCCGCCGCGCGTGCCGCATTGCCACTCGGGCAGATATTGGGCCGACCGCGCGCGCAGTAACGACAGGTGCCGCAGGATGAAGCGAAAACCGTGATCACGTGATCACCGGGCTTGAGGTCCGTAATCCCCGGCCCGCATTCGCGCACGATGCCGGCCCCTTCATGGCCTATCACAATCGGCAAAGGGCGCGGGCGCTGGTTTTCGATGGTGGAAAGATCGGAATGGCACAGCCCGGCGGCGGCAACTTCAATCAGGATTTCACCTGGGCCAGGTGGGTCAAGCTCCACCTCCTCAACCACCAAAGGACGAGTCTTGGCATAGGGGCGCGGCAGGCCCTGTTCGAACAGAATGGCGGCTTTCATGCGCATCGGCGCTTCCTCCTGATAGTATTCTGCGCTCAGCTTGCACTGGCGGCACGCCATTCGGCAATCAGGGCATCGGCGGCACGGTCCATATCATCACTGCCATTATAGCCGTGGAAGGAAATGCGGATGCGCCCGCGCCCATTCCAGGCGAGCACGCCGCGCTGCGCCATGCCGTCCACAATGGCCGATGCTCTGGGGTGTTCCGCGCAAACACTCGCACCATGCCAACGCGGATCGGGCGGCGTGGTGGAAGGGATGCCAGCGGCTTTCAAGCGTTTCAGTAGCCCCACCGTCAGGCGCTGCACATGGGCTTCAATCGCCTCTGGCGCATGAGCCTCCAGATAACGCAGCGCCGAGTCCAAAACATAAAGCCCAAGATGCGATGGATTGCCCCGCGTGAAGCGCGCACCACCTGGCAGCAGCACGGGCGTTTCAGACCAATCCGGCCGCCCCATGGAGGCGATGGAATGCCAGCCCGCAGTGCTCGGCACCCAGCCCGGTTGGCGCTTCGGATTCCAATAGGCGAGTGCAACACCTGTACATCCTAATATCCATTTATAGCAGGCGGAGAAGGCAAAATCCGCGACATCGGCATGGATCGGCATCCAACCCGCGCCTTGCGTGAAATCCACCACTAGCAGCGCGCCCACCTTATCGGCCGCCACGCGCAGCGCCACCAAATCATGCCGCGCCGCATTCAGGAAGGACACCGCGCTGACGCCGATCATCCGCGTGGAGCCATCAATCGCGGCGGCGAACCTTGCGGGATCAGCGGCTTTGGCGAAGCGCAAAGTTACCTTGGGCTGGCGTTGCAGCGTGATTGGCGCGACGACCGATGGATATTCATCCGGGTCCACCAGCACCGTATCGCCCGCGCGCCAATCAAGGCTTTCCACCACCATGGCAACGCCTTCCGCCACCGATGACACAAAGCCGATGTCAGCGGGCGCCACATGAAACAACCGCGCCGCGCGGGCGCGGGCGCTTTCCATCATGGCTTCCTGCCGATGGCGTCCGGCAGGGCCATCCGATTTATCGGCGGCATAGGCGCTAAAGGCCGCGTCGTGCTGGCGGAGAAAGGGTGTTTCTCCCGCCGCACAAAGATGCGTGATGCCGGGCGCGATGCGAAAATCAGCAGGATCAAAAAGCGGGGCGAGTTTCATGGCGAGACCTTAAGTGAACGGCGCAGCGGCCAAGCAGGAAAAATGTCATGCGGAGCGTCCTTCACGTTCCCCCGCATTCAAGGCCCGAACCGCGCATGCGTCAAAACCAAGACTTGCTGCGCGGGCGATGTTAGGCTGCACGCATGCTGAAAGGTGATCCGCCCTGCCCGCCCTTGTGATCCTCAGCGCCTATGCCCTGCTGGTCGTGCTGCCGGTCGCACTTGGTTGGTGGCTGATCGGTCCTGCGCGTCCCTGGTTGGACGAGGCATCCAGCGCCATCGCCATGATGACCACCGCTGCATTGCTGCTTGAATTTCTACTTTCGGGCCGGTTTCGCGTTATCAGCGCCGGCATTGGCATGGATCGCAGCCTGCGCTGGCATCAAATTTTCGCACAAATCCTAACAATTGCCGCGCTGCTGCATCCGCTATTTTATCTGAGCCCAAGCGGTGCGGCTTTTCAGCGCCCGGATGATCCAAGCGGCGCGCTGGTGCTGGGCTTGGACGCGGCTTCCCTCATTTCGGGCGCTTTGGCCTGGTTGTTGCTGGGTTTGCTGATCCTCACCGCCATCAGGCGCGATGATTTGCCTTATCGCTATGAAACCTGGCGGGTCAGCCATGGGCTTGGCGCGACGCTGCTTGCAGGGTTTGCGCTGCATCATGCCATCTTGGCCGGGCGCTATTCCGCCGCGCCGGCGCTGATGGCCTATTGGGCGTTTATGCTGACCATGGCTCTGGGCAGCCTGGGGGCGGTTTATCTGCTCCGGCCTTGGCAGTTGGCGCGCCGCCCTTGGCGTATTGCTGCGTTGGAACGCGTGGGGGATCGGCTTTGGTCGCTGACTTTGGAACCGGATGGCCATGCAGGGCTTGCCTATCGCGCCGGGCAATTCGCCTGGCTGCGCTTGAATTGCTCAGCCTTTTCGATGCGGGAGCATCCTTTCTCCATCGCCTCCGCCCCTTCGGATGGGAAGGCTTTGCGCTTTCTGATCAAGGAAGTGGGTGATTCCACGCGCCAGATTGGGGCGCTTCCGATTGGTGCGCGCGCCTATGTGGACGGCCCGCATGGCGCCCTTTGCCTGGAAGGCCGGCAGGAGCCCGGCATTTTCATGATCGCCGGCGGCGCGGGGCTTGCGCCGATGCTTTCCCTGTTGCGGGACGCCGCGGCGCGCGGCGAAACCCGCCCCATGACCCTGCTTTATGGCAATCGGCATGACGGGCAGATCATGGCAGCGGCGGAATTGGCCACGCTGACCGGGCGCCTACGGCTTGATCTGCACCTTGTCCTACAGGAACCGCCGCCGGGCTGGACGGGCTTCGCAGGGATGATGACGCCCGCATTGATCCAGGCCGAAGCCGCGCAGGCCGCGGGGGAGGGTTGGGTTTTCCTGCTTTGCGGCCCCGGCCCCATGATCAGTGCCGCTCATCAGGGCTTGGCCGTGCTTGGCGTGCCCCGGCGCCACATTCTGGAAGAACGCTTTTCGGTGTTTTGAGCCCCAGCACCCGCCTTAATCATGCCCGGCTTTCGCGGCATAAGGTCGGAAATAGACCAATCCAGGGGAATCGTCCTGTGCCGTTGAAGCCGCTCAAGAAAGCCGTGCTGCCCGTTGCCGGGCTTGGTACGCGTTTCCTGCCCGCCACCAAGACCATGGCGAAGGAAATGCTGCCCATCGTGGACAAGCCGCTCATTCAATACGCGGTGGAAGAAGCGCGCGCGGCGGGGATTGAGCAGATCTGCCTGATTACCGGTCGCGGCAAGACAATGCTGGTGGATCATTTTGACATTGCCTATGAGCTGGAACGCACCTTGGCAGAACGCGGCAAGGAAAAAGAATTGGCGGCACTCCGCGCCGATGCCGTGGCGCCTGGTTCCATCATGTCGGTCCGCCAGCAAGTACCCATGGGGCTTGGCCATGCCATTTGGTGCGCGCGCGCCTTCATTGCCGATGATCCCTTCGCCATCTTGCTGCCCGATGATCTGATGCAATGCGAAGTATCTTGTACCGCGCAGTTGGCAGATGCCTATCGCGAAACCGGCGGCAATGTTGTCGCGATTGAAGAAGTGCCGCGCGAACGCGTGAACCGCTACGGTGTGCTTGATGTGGCGGAAGATCACGGGCGGCTGGTTTCGGTGAAGGGCCTGGTTGAAAAGCCGCCGATTGAAAAAGCGCCTTCCAACCTGACGATTATCGGCCGCTATGTGCTGATGCCCGCAGTGATCGGCCATTTGGCGCGGATGGAAAAAGGCGCGGGCGGGGAAGTGCAATTGACCGATGGCATGGCGAAGCTGATCGGCACGCAGCCCTTCCATGGGCTGCGCTATCAGGGCCGCCGCTTTGATTGCGGCGATAAGGCTGGCTTTCTGGAAGCGCAGGTGGCTTTCGCGCTGGCCAGGCCCGATCTGGCACCGGCCATGTGCGATATTTTGAAGCGGTATGCGTAACGTTTAACCGGGGATCATGGCGCGCACCAGCGCCGCCACATCTGGCGCGGCATCCAGCCGCCAGATCGCATCGCGCAGCGCCATGGCACCGGCCTTACCCAAAAGCGCTTCGGCATTGTCGCGGTATTTCGCTTCCAATTCATCATCGGAAAGTGGCGCGCCAGGGTCGCCCTTTGGCAGCAGCACAGTTTCTGTCAGCTTCGTGCCATCATCCAGCGTGATCGTGACGCGCGCGGGGAATTTCGCAGGGTAGAGCTTATTCAATTCCGCATCCGGCACAACTTCCGTGCGCGCCAGCACTTGCCGGATCAGCGGGTCATGCACACGCCCGGCGGCGAATTGGCGCTGCGTCAATTCACCATCCACTGCGGCAGCGGCGATGCAATAGGGTACGGAAACTCGCGCGCCCATCAGCGTGGTGACATCCTTATTGGAAAAATGGGATTTCACCGTGTCATAGGTTTCATTGGTGATGGACAGAATCCGCTTCGGGTCCGGCTTATGCTTGGCCACGATGGCAAGCGTCGCCTGAATCGGCGAATGGCTGGCCAGGATGGAGGGGAAATATTTGAAGCCGTTCTGCAGAATCTCCCATTCCGTACCCAAGCCCGCCGTTAGCGCGGCCGCTTTTGGTTCCAACGAAAACGCCGCCAGATAGCCTTTCGGGTGTTCCAGAATGCCGGGTGGGCTGGTGGCGCCAAGGGCTGCCATTTGCGCGGACAGAATGCCATTCAGCGCAGCTTTGCCTGGATGGATGGATTTCGTCATATCGCCGGATTCGAAGAACGTATTCAGCCCCGCCGCCTGAGTTCCCGCCAGGCCCAAAGCGCGTTGCACACCATCCGCATCCAGCCCCATGGCATGGGCCGCGCCAGCAGCGGCGCCAAAAGTCCCGTTGGTCGCGGTAGAATGCCAGAAACGATAATGGGTTGGCATCACCGCCATGCCGACTCGCACCGCAACCTCATAACCTGCCACCAGCGACGCCAACATGGCGCGCCCAGAAAGCCCGCGCGCTTCCGCCAGGGCAAGGGCAGTGGGCACCATCACCGAACCCACATGCAACAAAGCGCGCTTGTGTGTGTCATCATTATCGGCGGCATTGATCAGAATACCATTGGCCAGTGCGGCGAAAGCGGGCTGCACGGCGGCACCGGCCGTTCCCATCACATGCGCGCCAGGGGCGCCGGGATAAAGGGTGGCGATATCGCGCGCGATGCGGGATTTTTCCGCGTCTTCCGTCCAGGCCGCCATGGCGCAGCCCAGCGCATCCAGCACCAGCCGCGCCGCCTGGCGCATGACTTCTGGCGGCAAAGCATCAGGCTGAATACCGGCCGTAAATTCGGCAAGGGCGCGCGTGGTCATCGTGTTTCTTCCTTCCGGGGCGCTTCAGGTGAGGCATAAATCAGGCTGTAGACAGTGGCAGGGTCCGATACCCCCTGCGCAGCTAACGCTGCATTGATCATTTCGGCATTCGTGCCTTCAACCACGATAATCGTCGCGAAGGACCCATCGCCGCCTGGGCGCAGTTTTTCTTCCGGGCTCGGCACGGTCACTGTAGGATCAGCGCGCCATATCCGCACGCGCGTCACACCCGGCTGCGCCAACACCGCCGCCAATTGCGCTTCAAGGCTGGCTGATGGGTCTTCCTGATGGGCAATCAGCGCCAGCAAGCCACCCACACCCCTTTGCCCCTCATCCAGCGCCACACGGCAAATACTGCGCGACATGGTGCGGAAATGCAGCATAATGCGCGCGGTCCAATCCGTGGGTTCCGCGAGCCGCTTGATATAGGGCGCCGAACACAGCACTTCCGGTGTCGCCGTTTCGTAAAACGTCAGGAATTCCGCGCGCGGCCCATTCAGGCGGCGATAGCGCCTGGCATGCTGAAAGCCAGGAATGCCAAGACGATCCGGCACGTGATCCTGCTGATACCAGGCCTCATAGTCGCGCCTATCGTAAGCCGGCGCGATATCATTCATCACGCAAAGCAACCCGCCACCCTTGGCCATGCCGTTCCGTCCCTTATGTCGAGGTGACGAGTATTGCCCCGCTTGCGCGGGAGGGAAAGCGGCGCCCGTGCTGGACAGATGGGGCGCGTCCGGCCACGATGCCCGCAAAACGGGTGGAGGAAAGCCGGCATGAAAAGACGTTCATTTGTGGCTGCTGCGACTGCGGCAATTGCCGCGCCGCGTATCGCGCGCGCGCAAGGCACCTGGGTGGCCACACGCCCCATTCGTTTCATCGTGCCCTGGCCGCCCGCCGGCACCACGGATATTGTCGCGCGCATGATTGCGCCGGCCTTGCAGGAAGCGCTTGGCCAGAACGTGATTATCGAAAACCGCGCTGGGGCAGCGGGGCTGATCGGCACGGAAGCCATTGTGCGCGCCGATCCCGATGGCCATGCCTTTGGCTTCATCATCAGCACCCATGCCGCCAATGCGCATCTGGTGAAGAACCACCCCTTTGATGCGGTGCGCGACATCACGCCGCTGATCCATGTGGCTGATGTCCATAACATTCTTTGCATCAACAACAACCTGCCACCACGCACGGTACCGGAATTGATCACCTGGGGCCGGACCAATCCACTCGCCTTCGCATCTTCCGGCACCGGTACTTCGACGCATATCAGCGGTGAGATGTTTCGCCTCGCCACCGGGCTTAGCATGACCCATGTGCCCTATCGTGGCGGCGCGCCGGCGCTGACGGACCTGATGGCCGGCAATGTGCCGATCATGTTCGCCAATGCCACATCCGCGCTGCCGCATGTACGCGGCGGGCGGGTACGCGCGCTGGGTGTGACCGCGGCGCAGCGCCTGCCCTTCCTGCCGGAAGCACCCACCATCGCGGAAGCCGCGATCCCTGGTTATCAAATCGCCGAATGGTACGGCATTGTCGGGCCGCGCGGCATGCCGCCGGCTGCCGCACAGCGCTTGAACGCCGTGATTGGCGGCATCATCACCGCGCCGGAGATGCGCCAGAAGTTGCTCGATTCAGGCGCTGAGGTTGTGGGCGGCACAGCGGATGCCTTCGGCACGCTGATCGCCACTGATGTCGCGCGCTACGGCCAGGTGATTCGCGAAGCCGGGATTACAGCGGAATGAGCGCGCCGCTTTCCGGCAAGATAGCCCTGGTGAGCGGCGCCAGCCGCGGCATTGGCGCCGCCATCGCCCGCACCCTGGCGCGAGATGGTGCCAAGCTGGTGCTGCTCGCGCGCAGTGAAGCCGGTATGCGCAACGTCGCCGCCGATTGCGGCGCGGATTGCGTGGTAGTGCCGGGAGACCTGCGCGAAGATGCAGCGGCTCAAGCAGCGGTGGCCGCCGCCATCCAGCGCTTCGGCGCTCTGGATATTCTGGTCCATAGCGCGGGTGCGACCAAGCGCGGCGATTTTCTGACGCTTTCCGATGCTGATTGGGCGGATGGCTATGCACTGAAACTATTCGGCGCCGTGCGGCTCGCGCGTGCTGCCTGGCCGTACTTGCTCAAAGCCAAGGGCGCCGTTGTGAATATCGGTGGCGTCGGCGGACGCTTGGCGAGTGCGGATTTCACCATTGGCGGTTCAGTCAATGCGGCGCTGATGAATTTCACCAAGGCGCTCGCGGATCGTGGTGTGGCGGATGGCGTGCGCGTCAACCTCATCAATCCCGGCAATATCCATACGGATCGGCTGACGCATCGCATCCAAACGCGCGCCAAGGAATTGGGCGCGGATGATGCGGCGGCGGCGGCTGATCTGGCACGCGAAGCCGGCATCACCCGCTTCGCCGCGCCCGAGGAAATTGCCGAGGTTGTCAGCTTCCTGGTCAGTGACCGTGCCAGCTATGTGCAAGGCACGCTGATGGATGTGGATGGCGGTTGGCTCCGCGCCGTGTGAAGAAAGGAAAGCGGTATGTGCGATAAGGCAAAAGAACGTGGTCTTGGCTGGCGCGGCTGGATGCCACTGCCGCCTCGGCAGGAAACCACGCCGCTCGGCCCGTGGTTGGACTTGACGCACCCGATAGATGACACCATGCCGCGTGTGCCCACCTTCGGCCCGCCCAAGGTGAAGAAGCTGTTTTGCCTGCCGGCTGATCCGCTGACTGTCACCAGCTTCGAGATGGTGGTGCATACCGGCACGCATGTGGATGCGCCCTGCCATTTCTACAGCGATGGCCCCAGCATGGAACAAGTGCCGCTGGAACGCTGGAATGGCCCTGGCGTTGTCTGGCGTTTCGATCTGCCGCCCAATAGCCTGATCGAACCGGAACATCTGGAAGCCGCACGGCCCTTGCTGCGCCCGGGCGATATCCTGGCGCTCGATACGGGTTCTTCGCCGCACATCAATACACCCGCCTATGATGCGCATCCTTGCCTTAGTTTGGCCGCAGCGGATTGGATTGTGGCGAAGCAGGTGAAGCTGCTCGCCTGTGATTTCCCAACCCCTGATCTGCCCGTACATCGCCGCCCGGTTGAGGGTTTTACTTGGCCCGTGCATCAGCGCTTGCTTCGTGATGGCGTGCTGATTTGTGAGCATTTGCGCGGGCCGCGCCCGCTTGCCGGCAAGCGCGTGGAATTCATCTTCGGTGCGCTTGCCATCACCGGGTCAGATGGTGCACCGGCGCGTGTCATGGCGCGTGAGATTGCTGACTAATTCGAAGGATACGCCCCATGGGTGAAGCATTATCGGCCACGCAAATCCTGGGGCGTTTCGTCACTGAATCGCGGTTTGAAGCGCTGCCGGAGGCGCTGCGCCATGAAGGGCGGCGTTCCATCCTCAATCACGTGGGCTGCGCCTTGGGTGTCGCGCGTGATCCGGCGGTGATTACGGCGCTTGAGATCATGCGCGATGCATCGGGCAAGCAAAGCGCAACCGTGCTTGGCCAGCGCGATAGGCTTGGCGTGATGGAGGCGGCTTTCGTCAATGCCATTGCGTCCAATCTGCTGGATTATGATGACACGCATCTGCGCACCGTGATGCACCCAAGCGCGCCGGTCGCCCCCGTGGCCTTGGCGCTTGGCGAAGAAACCGGTGCCAGCGGGGCCGAGGTTTTGCATGCCTTTCTGTTGGGCGCGGAAATTGCCTGCCGCATCGGCAATGCTGTCTCACCGGGGCATTACGCGCGGGGCTGGCACATTACCGCAAGCTGCGGAGTCTTCGGCGCGGCGGCAGCGGCGGCGCGGCTCATGCGGCTTTCGGCAGACCAAACCGCAGATGCGCTTGGCATCGCCGCCAGCCAATCCGGCAGCATCGTGGAAAATCTGGCGACAGCGGCGAAGAATATCGGCGTCGGCAATGCGGCACGTAACGGCATATTAGCCGCGCGCTTCGCCGCCCGCGGCTATCGAGCGGCGCCCCTTGCCATTGAAGGGCCGCTGGGCTGGGCGCGCGCCATGGGGGATGAACCCGTGCTGGCCGAAATCACCGAAGGGCTCGGCCAGCGCTGGGAAATCGCGCGCAACACCTATAAGCCCTATGCGGCGGGGATTGTGTTTCATGCAGTGATTGATGCCTGCCTGGCGCTGCACGAACAGCTTGGCGCGGCGGTGGCGCAAATCACGCGCGTGACGGTCGCCGGCGATGCGCTTTTGCTGGCACGCGGAGATCGAGAAGTGCGCAATGAACGCGACACACGCGTCAGTATTCATCACTGCGCCGCGATTACGCTGCTGCTTGGCCGCGCTGATGTGGCGGATTTTGAGATGCTCGCTGTGCAGGATGCTTCCCTCGCGGCGCTCCGAGCAAAAGTGGTGGCGGAATGCGATGCCAACCTGCCGCGCGGTGCAGCGCGCGTGACCGTCACGCTTGCTGATGGCAGCACGCACCAGGCTTATGTGGAACATCCGCGCGGCAGTGCGGAACGGCCGCTGAGTGATGACGAACTCTCGGCCAAATACCGCGCCAATGCGGCGATCGGCGGCACCACGGCTGATGTGGAAGGGCAGATTACGGCGCTATGGGCGTTGGATAGGTCAGCTTCCATTGCGCCGCTGATGGCGCTGCTCAGTAGCCCGGCGCGCAATGCAGTAGGGTAAAGCCGGCCGAGGTGATCACCAGGTCAATCTTATCCGGTGTGGTCCAGCCGATATCTTGTTCACCACTGCGCGGGTCCTGATCATCAAACTCCGGCGGACCGAAGCGCGCGATCAACCGCTGGCGCAGCACGTCACCCTGTGCCGCAGCGCCACGGCCTGAAACACACGCCAAACCGCCGGTTTCTGTATCGAAGCCAAAGGCGATATTCATGCGCAGCCCCTCCACGCTGAAGACGCCACGCGCGCGATATTCCACCCGCGCATCCATCATGCGCCGTTCGGCTGGCGTCAGGCTGCGCACCGCGCGGCGCGATGCAGTCACCGCCTGCGCTTCATTCATGCCCCAGCGCGTATATTCCCAAGCCGCATCAGCGGGCGCAGCAAGCACCAGTAGCATCAGGGCAATCAGGCCATGACGGGCCAATTTCATGCGGCAATTCCGGGCGGCGCCCGACCTCTGACTTTTCCGGGCTTCCTATAGCGCGAAATGCGTGATCTGGCGCGCGGTGTAGTCGGCGCTTAGAGTATGCGCTTGGCGTACCTCATGGCCAAACAGGCACACTATCCAGCCCCGCAGTTTCCGGCAGGCCGCAGACCAGGTTCGCGTTCTGCATCGCTTGGCCGGCCGCCCCCTTACCGAGATTATCAACCACGCCCATTGCGATCACCAAGTTGCGCTCTGGGTCCGCCGCGTAGCTGACGAAGGCAAGGTTCGACCCGGTTGCCCATTTGGTCTGCGGTGGCTTGTCGGTCACGCGAACAAAGGCCCGCCCGGCATAGAAGCGTCGCGCCGCCTCCAAGCACTGGTCCGTGGTAGCGCGGCCTCGGCAGTAGATGGTCGCAAGTATGCCACGGGTCATTGGCACCAGATGGGGCGTAAACACCAGCCCGGCGGCGCTACTGCCGCTCAGCCGCTCAATCGTCCTCGCCATCTCGGGCATGTGGGTGTGCTTGAGCAGACCATAGGGCACTAGGTTCTCATTGCTCTCGGCATAGCCGAATCTGCTGTCGGCGCCGCCCCGACCAGCGCCGGAGATACCGGTCTTGGCGTCAATGACGATGTTGCCAGGTTCGATCAGCTTTTCGGCCAGTAATGGCGCCAGCGCGGTAAGCGTCGCCGCAGGAAAGCAGCCGGGATTGGCAATGCGGGTCTGACCCTCGATCTGCGCTGGCCACACATCGGCCAGGCCATAGGCCCAACCTTCAACATAGCGATGATCGCCACCGATATCCACGATCTTCACGCCCTTGGGGACACGCGCCAGCGCCTCGGCCGAACTGCCCGTGGGTAGCGAGGCGAACAGCACGTCGAGCTTCGGGAGCATCGCAGGGTCCCATTTCTCGATCATCAACTCGGCCAGCTTGGCTGGCGCACCGGGGAAGCGGTCCCCCAAGCGGCTGCCGACACTACCTTCACCGGCAGCGTAGATCAGTTCGAAAGACGGGTGGTTCGCGACCAGGCGCATCGCCTCGCCGCCGCCAAAACCGCTGATCCCGACAATGCCAATCCGAATGCTCATGGTGATGTCCTGTTGCTGGAGTGCTCGTCGGCTGCGGCTTCGAGGCGCTTGCTCATATGCACGGCAACCCCGAACTGCGGATGCTGCTCCTCGCGGTCCACCCGGTAGCCAAGCCGGCTGTAGAGTCGCAGATTCTCGGCAAAGAGCGCGTTGGTGTAGAGTCGCATTTCGCTCAGATTGAGGGTTCGTGCGACCTCCTCCGCATGCGCCATCATGGCGCGGCCATAGCCCCTTCCCTGGTAGTTTGGCGCGACCGCGACGTTGACGATCAGCAGATGGTCAGCCTTTGGCGCCATTTCGATCAGCGCCACGGCTTCGCCGCCCACCTGTAGCAAGTCTATCAGGTGGTCGCGCAGTGCCGCGTCGTAGTCCGCGGTCATCGGCCGCGGCTCGCGCCCGAGCACGGGCACCCACTTCGCGTAGGCCGCGCGGGTTAATTCGCGGACGGTCACCGCATCAGCGATGGTGGCGCGCCGCACTGTTTTGTGTCCGGCATCTTTAGATGCTTGTGAAGGATCGGGGTGGGCGGAGTCGCTGTTCTGCACGGTGTTTCCCTGTGATCTGAGCAAAGAAAAACCCCCAAGCCAGGGGCTGCGGGGGTTCATAGATGCGGGCTGATGCCGCCTCGGCGGTGGACCGCTACGGGGCGGGCCTCACCGGGGAGGGGCTTGTCTGCACGCAGCCACAGAAGCCGCCGCTGAGAAGCAGCGACGGCGTCGGTTAGGAATGCGGAGGCAAGATTGATCCATAACACAAACGGTAGTGGTCCGCTGGCAGGTCTGTCAACGCGGATTTTTGGACGCGCCCCCAATTGGCTGGAAAACGCTCTAAGCCCGTCCGTGACAAGCCTTGTATTTCTTGGCCGGCCTGACCTTTGCCGGAAGATCGGGCCTATAGCCGACTAATCTTGCGTTTGGCCCGGCACCGTTTCGTCGGGCGAGGCGCGGGCCTTCACGAACTCTTCTGTGGCCTCGCAATGGAGTGCGAGGTGGTGCAGCTTCGGATACTTGTCCGCCGGAAACATATCGGGCACGCGCATCTTCATGTAGCCGAGCAGGCAGCCGGTGGTGATATCGGCCTGCGTCATCTTCCCGTCAAAGAACCAAGGCGCGCCGCAGTCATGCTCAAGTTTGTGGAGGGCGGCCGTAATCTGCTGCATCATCCGCTTCTCGAAGTCGCGGTTGATGTGTTTGTCGCTGTGGAATAGTCGCTGGTAGGACAGCGCAACGCACTTGTCCATCAACCCATGCGCCAGCACCACCGCCTGCAGCACCTTGCGCCGCTCCGGCCCATGCGGCGGCGTCAGCGCGCGGGCTGGTCCCGCCATCTCGTCCAAGTGGTCGATGATGGCGGAGGAGTCGATCAATACCTCGCCCGATTCCAGAACCAGCGAAGGCACCCGCACCAATGGATTGATCTTTTGCATCTCGTCCATGTCGCGGAACACCGAGATCGGATTGCGCGTGTAGGGCATGCGGTAGTGATTGAGTGTCACCGCCACGCGCCGCGCGAAGGGAGAGTCGAACTGGCCCACGAGGATCATGGTCAGAGCATAGTGCGACCAGGAAAGCCGCTCAAGCGCTTTCATCAAGGCCGATGAACGTCCCGGAGCTTACCCAGTTCCGGGTCGTGGTCGAGGCTGGTGAGGGCGCGGCACAGCGAAATGAAAGGGTCCTTGCCCCGGAAGCGCTTGCCTAAAGCCTTTGCGAACCACTTGGGAATAATGGACCAGCAAACGCCTCAAACCCGCCCGTGACAGGCCTTGAACTTCTTCCCACTGCCGCAGGGGCAAGGCGCATTGCGCGGTGTGCCCGCCCAAGTGCTTGGGTCATTCGGGTCAATCGCTGCGGGTAAGGAACGCGGCGCCGCCGTGCCGATTGGCGCGGTTGCGGTGGCTTCCACTTCCATCATCTCCGCCCCTGCCAACGTCGGGTCCGGGTGGCGCATGTCAAACACACCAATGCCTTCCGGCGCGGGTGGGGGCGCATCCGGGCGGATTTCAATGCGCAGCAATAGGCTGGTCACGCGTTCGCGCAGATTTTCCAGCATGGAATTGAACAGGCGGAAGGCTTCGCTTTTGTATTCATTCAGCGGGTCACGCTGGCCATAGGCGCGCAGCCCGATGCCCTGACGCAAATGATCCAAGGACAGCAAGTGTTCCTTCCAGGATTGATCGAAAATCTGCAACAGCAGGGATTTTTCGATCTGGCGCATGATCTCTGGCCCCACATTGGCCGCACGAGACGCGTAAGCCTGCGCCGCCGCCTGCATCAGGCGTTCGCGCACTGCATCGTCATCAATGCCTTCTTCCCGCGCCCAATCCGCCACCGGCAGATCAAGGTTCAGAATTTCCTTGACGTCACGATCCAGCTTTTCCAGATCCCATTGCTCGGGATAGGCGTTTTCCGGAATGGCGCGCGCCACGATGTCCGTGATGGTTTCTTCGCGCATTTCCGCGATGGTTTCGGCGACTTCATTCGCCATCATGAAGGCGCGGCGCTGGGCATAAACTTCCCGGCGCTGGTCATTCATCACATCATCATATTTCAGCAGATTCTTGCGGATATCGAAGTTCCGCGCCTCCACTTTTTTCTGCGCGCGTTCCAGGGCCTTGTTGATCCAGGGATGCACAATGGCTTCGCCTTCCTTCAGGCCGAGCTTTTGCAACATGCCGCCCATCCGGTCAGACCCGAAGATGCGCATCAAATCATCTTCCAAGGAAAGGAAGAAGCGCGAAGCACCCGGGTCCCCCTGGCGGCCCGAACGACCGCGGAGCTGATTGTCAATGCGCCGGCTTTCGTGGCGTTCCGTGCCAATCACGAAAAGCCCGCCCGCTTCGCGCACGATGGGCCGCGCTGCGTCAACCTCGGTCTTGTGGCGCGCCAAAGCGGTTTCAAATTCCGGCCCTTCGGAAGCATTGGCTTCCTGGCGCGCCAGCATTTCCAGATTGCCGCCCAATTGAATATCCGTGCCCCGGCCCGCCATATTGGTCGCAATCGTCACCGCACCGGCGCGCCCGGCCTGGGAAATAATGGTGGCTTCCTGTTCATGGTAGCGCGCATTCAGCACCTGATGCGGAATGTTCTTTTCCTTGAGCAGCTTGGAAATCAATTCGGATTTCTCGATGCTGGTGGTGCCAACCAGGCAGGGCTGGCCGCGCCCACGGGCTTCTTCGATCAGCTTTGCAACGGCTTCGTATTTTTCTTCGGCGTTGCGATAGACCTCATCATCCTGATCCAGGCGCGCAACGGCCACATTGGTCGGGATTTCTACTACTTCAAGCTTATAGATTTCCGCGAATTCATCCGCTTCCGTCGCCGCCGTGCCGGTCATGCCGGCAAGCTTTGGATAAAGCCGGAAGTAATTCTGGAAGGTGATGGAAGCCAGCGTTTGATTCTCCGGCTGGACCGTCACATGTTCCTTGGCTTCCAAAGCCTGATGCAGGCCATCGGAATAGCGCCGGCCTTCCATCATGCGGCCAGTGAATTCGTCAATAATGATGATCTTGTCCTGCCGGACAATGTATTCAACATCGCGCGCGAAAAGCGTGTGTGCGCGCAAGGCCTGGTTCACGTGATGCACCAGGGACACGTTTTCCGTGTCATACATATTTCCTTCGGTCAGCAGGCCGAATTGGCGGAGCAATTCTTCCACCCTTTCGCCGCCCAATTCCGTCAGGCTCACCGCGCGCTGCTTTTCGTCCTTCTCAAAGGTTTCCTTGTCCTTCACCAGCTCCTTCATCACCTCATCGGTGCGGCGGTAAAGGTCGGAAGTGTCATCGGTTGGCCCGCTGATAATCAGCGGCGTGCGCGCTTCATCCACCAGGATGCTGTCCACCTCATCCACAATGGCATAGGCGAAATCGCGCTGGACCATATCTTCCAGCCGATACTTCATATTGTCGCGCAGATAATCAAAGCCGTATTCGTTGTTGGTGCCGTAGGTAACATCACAGGCATAGGCCGCCTGGCGCTGATCATCCGTCAGCCCATGCATAATCACGCCAACGGAAAGCCCCAGGAAGCGATAGATGCGCCCCATCCATTCCGCATCGCGCTGCGCTAGGTAATCATTTACCGTCACCACATGTACGCCCTTGGCGGGCAGCGCATTCAGGTAAACCGGCAGGGTGGCCACCAGCGTCTTGCCTTCGCCGGTTTTCATCTCGGCGATCTTGCCTTCATGCAGCACCATGCCGCCGATCATCTGCACATCGAAATGGCGCAAGCCCAGCACACGGCGCGACGCTTCCCGCACGGTCGCGAAGGCTTCCGGCAGCAGCGCATCCAAGGCCTCGCCCTTGGCCAGCCTTTCGCGGAACAGCGCGGTCTGCCCCGCCAGCGCCTCATCCGAAAGCGCCTGCATGCGGGGTTCCAGCGCATTGATCGCGGGCACACGGGATTGATAGCGCTTCAAGGCGCGGTCGTTGGAGGTGCCGAAAATAGCGGCTGCAAGGCGGGCAAACATCTGGCGCGTCAATCTCCGGCGGGCTCACGCCCGTTCGTGGCGCCGGGGCGCCTTAAGCATGTTTCGGATTGGCCGCAGAGATAGGCGCCCCCGGGGGGCGGGTCAACGCTTGCGCCTTGTGGGGAAGGGGCGCTTCGGCCATGTTCCGGGCCGATCACCAATTTGGGACCAGCCCCTATGCGCCATTCGCGCGGCCCTGCCGCCTCTGCCCCCCTTCGCGCCACCCTGGCGCTGCTGCTGGGGGTGGCCTTTGCCCAGCCCGGCCTGGCCCAACCCGCCCCGGCGGCCCCGCCGGCTGACCCCATCGTGGCCAAGGTGGATGGGGAGGAGATTCGCTTCTCAGACCTTGCCAATACCGCCCAGGAATTGCCCGAGGAGTTGCGCGGCGCGCCGCCGCAAATGCTCTACCCGCTGCTGCTGGATCAAATGATCGCGGGGCGGGCCGTGGCGGCTGCTGCCCGCCGCGCGGGGCTGGATAAGGATGAAGCGGTCCGCGCGCGCATCCGCCGCGCCGAAGAACAGGAATTGCAGCAGGCCTATATCTCCCGCGAATTGGCCGGGCGCGTGACGGATGAACGCATCCGCGCGGCCTATGACGCTGAAATCCGCGCCCGCCCCGTGGAAGAAGAAGTGCGCGCCCGCCATATCCTGGTGCCGACAGAAACCGAAGCGCGGGAAGCCTTGGCCGAAATCCGCGCCGGGGCCGATTTCAACGCCGTGGCGCAGCGCCGTTCCGCCGGCCCTGGGGCGCGGGAAGGCGGGGACCTTGGCTTCTTCAAGCGCGGGGATATGGTGCCGGAATTCGCCGAAGCCGCCTTTGCGCTGCGGCCCGGCCAAACAAGCGCTGCGCCGGTGCGTAGCCCCTTTGGCTGGCACATCATCCGCGTGGATGAACGCCGTTCCTCCGCCCCTCCCGCCTTTGAGGAGGTGCGCGAAACCCTGCGCCAGCGCCTGTTCGAGGCCGAAATCAATACCGTGGTGGAACGCGCGCGCAGCACCGCGAAGATCGAGCGTTTCAACCTGGATGGGACGGTGCCGCGCGCCCTTGACGCGGCGGAACCGCCCGCCCCCACCGCCCCGGCGGGTCGCCCCGCCGCCCCTACTCGTCGCTAAACATGGAGAAGCCCCATGGCCGGACATGATATCGCCACCTCACCACTCGCTTTGCCGCTGCCGGAAATGCCACCCATCGCTGGGGTGCGCGTGGCATCGGGCCGTGCCGCGATTCGCTACAAGGATCGCGATGATGTGACCGTGATGGCCTTCCCAACGGGCACGACCGTGGCCGGGGTTTTCACCCGCAATCGCTGCCCAGGCGCGCCGGTGGATTGGTGCCGCGGCGCCCTGCCCGGTGGCAAGGCGCGTGGCCTGGTGGTGACAGCCGGCAACTCCAATGTCTTTACCGGCCGTGCCGGGCGCCAAACCTGTGAGGAAACCGCCAAGGCCGCCGCCGCGATCCTCGGCTGCAAGCCAAAGGAAATCTTTTTGGCGTCCACCGGCGTGATTGGCGAAAAACTACCCACCGAAAAGCTGATCGCCGCCCTGCCGCGCGTTTTTGAAGCGGCTGCGGAACGTGATTGGCAGGGTGCCGCGAAGGCCATCATGACCACCGATACCTTCGCGAAGGGCGCCATTCGCAAGGCGCGCATTGGGGATGCGGAAGTGACCATCGCCGGCATTGCCAAGGGCAGCGGCATGATCGCGCCCGATATGGCGACCATGCTGTCCTTCCTGGCGACTGATGCAAAGATCCCCGCCGCCGCTTTGCAAGCGCTATTGAAGAAGGGCGTTGATCGTTCCTTCAATTGCGTGACGGTGGATTCTGATACCTCCACTTCCGACACCGTGATGGTTTTCGCGACCGGTACGGCGAAGCATCCCCGCGTGCCGGCGGAAGGTGGCGCGGTGTTGAAGGATTTCGCCCGCGCCTTGAATGAAGTGCTGATGGAATTGGCGCTGATGGTGGCGCGTGATGGTGAAGGCGCGCAGAAGCTGATCCAGATCAACGTGACCGGCGCCACCACAGCGCGTTCGGCGCATCGCATTGCCATGTCCATCGCTAATTCGCCTTTGGTGAAAACCGCGATTGCTGGGGAAGATGCGAATTGGGGCCGCATTGTCATGGCTGTCGGCAAGGCCGGTGAGCCCGCGGATCGTGACAAGCTTTCCGTCAATGTCGGCGGCGTCTGGATGGCGCGCGATGGCGGCGTGGTAGATGGCTATGATGAAGCGCCCGTCGTTAAGCACATGAAGGGGCGCGAGGTAGAGATCACCGTGGATATCGGCCTTGGCAAGGGCAAATCCACGGTTTGGACCTGCGATCTGACGCATGGCTATATCGACATCAATGGCAGTTACCGGAGCTGACGCGCCGTAGCGCTGCCATGAAAGATGATTTTGTACCGCTGCTGACGGAGCGTTTAACGCTTCGTCCCTTGCGCGCGGACGATGCCGCTGCCTTGCATCGGCTGGTGAATGATTGGGAAGTGGCGAAAACCCTGGCCCGCGTGCCCTTCCCCTATCCGCGCGATCTGGCGGATGAATGGATTGCTTCCACCCGCGCGCAAATCGCTGCCGGCACCGCCTGGCATTTGGCGGTAACGCGGATGGAGGATGGCACGGAAGCACTGCTTGGCTGTGTTGGCCTGACGCTGGATCCGAAAAACCCACGAGAGGCTGAGCTTGGCTATTGGATCGGCCGGCGCCATTGGGGCCAGGGCTTAGGGCCGGAAGCGGCGGGGCGCTTGGCCCATTGGGCGCTCGCCAATCTGGATATTGATCGGCTGGTGGCCTCAGCGCTTGTGGATAATGAACGCTCGGCGGCGGTACTGCGACGGATCGGCTTCAAGGAAAGCGGTGCGGGCAGTCAGGAGTTTATCTCACGCGGTGGGGCTATGCCGGTGCGGCTATTCAGCGCCACGCGAATGGACATCGCGGCTGAGGCGCCAGCGCCCGTGATGGCCGCGCCTGCTTCCGGCAAGCCGACGCTGCTGGTGGCGGCGGTGGCCTTGATTGATCCCGAAAACCGCGTGCTGCTGGCGCGCCGACCGGAAGGCAAACCACTCGCCGGCTTATGGGAATTTCCAGGCGGCAAGGTGGCGCCGGGTGAGACGCCGGAAGAAGCGCTGATCCGCGAATTGCGCGAAGAATTGGGGATTGATGTCAGCGCCGCCTGCCTTGGCCCCTTCACCTTTGCGTCCCATACCTATGAGAAGTTTCATCTGCTGATGCCGCTTTACTTATGCCGGCGTTGGCAGGGCCAGGTGACGGCGATGGAAGGCCAAGCACTCGCCTGGGTGCGCCCGGCACGGCTTGGCGATTACGCCATGCCGCCCGCCGATATCCCCCTGGTTGCCATGCTGCGCGATTTCCTTTGAGCTTCCGCCTTACGACAGGAGAGACCCATGCCGAACCCGACCGCCTGCCTGCTGATCATCGGCAATGAGGTGCTTTCCGGCCGCACCCGGGATGCCAATCTGCAATTCCTGGCGACACGCTTGGGCGAAATCGGCATTCCCATGAAGGAAGTGCGCGTGATCCCCGATGTGCCGGAAGTGATCATCAATACGGTCAACGAGGTTCGTGCGAAATTCGATCATGTCTTTACCACCGGCGGCATTGGCCCGACCCATGATGACATCACCAGCGAATGCGTGGCGCGCGCCTTTGGCGTGCCGTGGGAACCGCAGCCGGAAGCCTGGCATGCGCTGGAATCCTATTACGCGCGCCAAAACCCGCGCGGTGATTTCAACGCCGCTCGGCAACGCATGGCAACCATGCCGCGCGGCGCGATCTTGATCGAGAATTCGGTTTCCATCGCGCCTGGCTATACCATTGGCAATGTGCATGTGATGGCAGGCGTGCCGCGCATCATGCAATCCATGTTCGAAGCGCTTGCGCCCCGGCTGCAAGGTGGCCCGCCCATTCTGTCGCGCAGCGTGCATGCGCATGGCGTGGTGGAAGGCGCCATTGCCGAAGGGCTTTCCGCCATTCAGCAACGCTATGCTGATTTGGACCTTGGTTCCTATCCCTATTACCGCCAAGGTGGCGGCGGTGGAGTGGCCGTGGTGGCGAAGGGGACCGATATGGCGGCGATTGAAGCCGCGGTGCAGGAAGTTTTCGCGCTGATGCAAAAATGCGGCGGCACGCCGGCGATGGGGGAGCCGGGGTAGGCCTCGTGGACAAAACCCCCCTTGGCGCGGAGCCAAGACTGTCTTGCAAACATGAGGGCGCATTGCTACCGCCAAGCCTTTGCTAGAGGTGCCTATGCTCCTGCGATATCACACGGTTGATGTGTTTACGCGGACTCGGTTCGGCGGCAATCCGCTCGCGGTCGTGCTCGGCGCTGATGGGTTGACGACCGAGCAGATGCAGGTGATCGCCCGGGAGTTCAACTATTCGGAGACAAGCTTCGTCCTACGGCCATCCGATCCACGCCATACGGCTGAGGTGCGCATCTTCACGCCCACAGTCGAGGTGCCCTTCGCAGGCCATCCGAACGTCGGCACAGCTTTCGTCCTCGCAAGCGCGGGCGTCGCCAGCATGCAAGACGAGTTCATCTTCGAGGAGAAGGCCGGCTTAGTTCCAGCGCGAATCATCCGCGAAGGCGACCGCGTCAAGCAGGTACAACTTGCCGCGCCGCAGCCGCTGCGCATCGGCCAAGCCTTCGATGCTGGCGCGGTTGCGGAATGCCTGTCCCTGACGACAGCGGACGTCCTCTGCGACAGACATCCGCCTCGCGTGGCGTCGGTCGGCTTGCCTTTCGTGGTGGTGGAGGTCGCCAACCGGCAGGCGCTTGCCCGCGCGAAGGCGAACAAAGCTGGCTTCACCAAAGTTCTTCCAGGCGACGGGGCGGACGCCATCTACTTTTATTGCCGGGAACTTGACGAGCGTGACGGTGCTGTCGACTTCACGGCACGCATGTTCGCCCCGTTTGATAACCTACCGGAAGACCCGGCAACTGGTAGCGCAACTGCTGCGACATGCGCCTTGCTCGCGTCTCTCGAAGGCGAGGCGTCCCGGAGGTTCGAGGTCGCCCAAGGCATCGACATGGGCCGCCCTAGCCTGATTGTGATTGAGGTTACGCCTGAAGCGGTGCTGATCGAAGGCGCCTGCATCCCTGTCATGTCTGGCCAGCTCTCAGTTTGATGCGAGAGCTATCGCCACATCAGACTTCGATGGACCTCTGTTCAAAAGATTGATTCAAGGCTTGTTTTTGGAGGAAGCCTTCGGCCAGCGGACCGGACTGACCGACCAGGGATGGGCGTTGATCGGGCCGCTGTTGCCCGCTGAGCGCGGGCGCGCGTACCGGCCGGCGCACAGCATACCCTTTGTCCACGAGGTCTAGTCAATTCGCCTCCGCCATCGCCCGCACCTCAGCGGGGCTCAGCCCCCTCTCCCGCAGCGCCCGCAGGCTTTCCGCGCCATCGCGTTTCGCAAGCCTTCGCCCCGACGCATCCCGCATCAGCGCATGATGCGCATAACGCGGTTCGGGCCAGCCCATCAGCGCTTGCAACAGCCGATGCAAATCCGTGGCCGGCTTCAGATCATCACCGCGCGTCACCAGCGTAACACCTTGCAGCGCATCATCATGCGTGACGCAAAGGTGATAGGATGCCGGCACATCCTTTCGGCCCAGCACCACATCGCCGAAAACCTCTGGCCGACATCTATGCCAGCCCACATTTTCCTCATGCGCCTGCAATGGCCCGGGCACGGCCTCACAAGCCCTCGCCATGTGCAGGCGCAGCGCATAGGGCTGCCCGGCGGCGATGCGGCGCGCGGCCTCAGCCCCCGGCAATTCGCGGCAAATCCCCGGATAAAGCGGCCCATCCGGGCCTTGCGGCGCGGCACCGGCGGCGGCCACTTCGCGCGCGATATCGGCGCGAGTGCAAAAGCAGGGATAGGTCAGGCCGCGCGCCGCCAACCCATCCAAAGCCTTGCGATATTCGGGGAAATGCGCGGATTGTCGGCGTGGCGCTTCATCCCAATCCAGGCCCAACCAGCGCAAATCTTCCAATAGCGCGGCCTCATATTCCGGGCGGCAGCGCGTGGTATCTATATCCTCGATCCGCAGTAAAAAGCGCCCACCGGTTGCGCGTGCGCGGCGCCAGGCGAAAAGCGCGGCGCGCGCATGGCCCAGATGCAGGAATCCCGTCGGGCTTGGTGCGAAGCGGGTTATTTCGGGCGTTGCATCCATGGCTTCCGCCGGGTAGCGGGCAGTACACACCTCAGGCAAGGGGAGATTCCCACATGGCAGCATTGGAAGGCCCGCAATATGGGCCCGCTTCGGGCGGCAAGCCCGATTCGCTGGTTCTGCTGTTGCATGGCGTCGGCGCCGATGGCTTTGACCTGATTGATCTGGCCCCGGTCTGGGCGGAAGCCCTGCCCCGCACCCTGTTCATCGCCCCCCATGCGCCCTTTTCCTTCCAAGGAGCCCCTTATGGCCGGCAATGGTTCGACATCATGGACCGCACCCCAGCGCGGATGGAGGCTGGGCTGCGCCACGCCGCCGCCATCCTTGGCGACTTTACCCAGGCGAAGCTTAAGGAGCTCGACCTTGGTGGAGACCGTTTGGCGCTGATGGGCTTCAGCCAGGGGGCCATGGTGGCGCTTTTCGCGGGTCTGCGCGGCGCGGTGCCGGCCCCCGCCTGCATCCTGGCCTATTCCGGCGCACTTTTGGGGCCGGAAAGCTTCGCCGCCGAACGCACCGCCCGCCCGCCCGTGCTGCTGGTGCATGGCGAAGCAGATGAGGTGGTGCCCGCCATGGCCAGCCGCCAGGCTGCGCGGCTTTTGCAGGCCGAAGCCGTGCCGCATGAACTGTTGCTGCTGCCTGATCTGGGCCATGGGCTGGATGATGCCGGGTTGGCCGCCGGCACCGAGCTTCTGGCACGCAGCCTTGGCAAGATGACAGCCGGATGAAACCTGCCCTGGGTAGCTTGCGGCGCGGCGCGGCGCATGTCATGAGTTTCGCGAATATGCGGCGGCGCCACTATATCTGGGGTCCTTCCGCCGGGCAGAGCCCCTGAATGATGTGGCGCCTCGCTGGAAGGAGCGAGGCTTGCCAGATGGCGGTCACTTCGCGGGGGCGAACGCCTATCCCGCGCTGGTTCTGAATGCGGATTTCCGTCCGCTTTCCTATTTTCCTCTGTCCATTTGGTCATGGCAGGACGCTATCAAGGCTGTCTTTCTGGACCGTGTTTCCGTGCTGAATGAATATGATGTGGAAGTGCATTCGCCATCTGTGGCGCTGCGCCTGCCCAGCGTGATTGCACTCAAGGAATTCATCCCCGCCGCACGGCGCCCTGCCTTCACGCGCTTCAATGTGTTTTTGCGCGATCATTTTGAATGCCAATATTGCGGCGGTGGCTATCCCACGCCGGATTTGACCTTTGACCACGTGATCCCGCGTTCCCGCGGTGGGCGCACTTCCTGGGAGAATGTCGTCACCGCCTGCGGACCGTGCAATTTGCGCAAGGGCAATCGCCTGCCGCGCGAATGCCAGATGATCCCGCGCCAAGCGCCGCGCCAGCCGACAAGCTGGGAACTACAGGAAAATGGACGATCCTTCCCGCCGAATTATTTGCACGAAAGCTGGCGGGATTATTTGTATTGGGACAGCGAATTGGAAAACTAAGTTACTGTTTTCCGCTTTCTTTCGCTCTCCGTCTTCAATTGCCCACAGGCCGCCAGAATATCACGCCCGCGCGGGCGGCGAATGGGGCTGGCATAGCCGGCATCATTCAGAATATCGGCGAAGCGATGAATGGCTTCCGATGTGCTGGTCTTGTACGGGCTGCCGGGCCAGGGATTGAAAGGAATCAAATTCACCTTCGCGGGCATGCCGCTGATCAACCGCACCAATTCCCGCGCCTCAGCCTCACTGTCATTCACGCCGCGCAGCATCACGTATTCAAACGTGATGCGCCGCGCATTGGAAGCACCTGGATAGCGCCGGCAGGCGGCCAGTAGATCCGCGATTGGGTATTTGCGATTGAGCGGCACAATCTCATCACGCAATTCATCCGTGACCGCATGCAAGGAAACCGCCAAGCCCACACCAAGCTCCGCGCCGCAGCGGTCCATCATCGGCACAACACCAGATGTAGAAAGCGTGATGCGCCGGCGCGAAAGCCCGATGCCTTCATGATCCATCACGATCTTCAGCGCCTTGGCGACATTCTCGTAATTATAGAGCGGTTCACCCATGCCCATGACGACGATATTGGAAAGATGGCGCGGCGTGCCATCCTTGGGGCTTGGCCATTCGCCATAGGAATCGCGCGCCGCAATGAATTGGCCGACGATTTCCGCCGCGCCCAGATTACGCACCAAAGCCTGCGTGCCGGTGTGGCAAAAGCGGCAGGACAGCGTGCAGCCAACTTGCGTTGAAATGCAGACCGCACCGCGATCCTCATCGGCCGAGGGGATATAGACCGTTTCCACCTGTTGCTGATCACGAAAACGAAACAGCCATTTGCGCGTGCCGTCCGCGCTATCTTGTTGCGTTGCCACTTCCGGGCGGCCCACCACAAAGCGTTCCGCAAGCTTCATCTGCATGGGCTTCGCGATGGTATTCATGCGGGCGAAATCGGTCTCACCCTGATGATAAAGCCAATGCCAAAGCTGTTTGGCACGAAAGGGTTTTTCGCCGAGTGCCAGCATTTCCGCGACCAATTCTTCGCGCGAAAGGCCAACCAGGTCGCGCCGGCCATCGGGCAGCGTCGCGGGTGGCGGGGCAAAGGCCGCCGCTTTCGCCAGAATCCGTGTGCGTTCCGCTTCGTTCAGGTCAAGGACAGCGCTATTCATTTCCGCGCCGGGCATTCACGCGACATCGCGTCATGGGCGGCGGAAAACCCGGCCAGGCTGAATTGGTCATTCGCCGTGCCGCGCCCGCCCGCGCCGGGGCCGCGTGATGATGCGCGATTGCCGCTGCGCATCGCCGCCACCACAGCCGCGCCATCGCGCGCAAACGCGGAATTGCCGCCGGTGTAGAAGGGTAGGTTCGTCTGGCCGACGGAAAATGTCACCTCCGCATTGCGCGGATAGGCATAGCCGGCTGAAATCGCCACAGAATCGCGCCCGCCCGGGCGATGCGTCACTGTCAGCACCACGCCCTCGCGCGGCGGTTCCGTCTTGCTGGCGCGGGTGAAGGCGTAGCAAATCTTCTGGCCATTTTCCTGATGGGTCGCCGCCGTCCAATCCCGGAAGGTGCCTAGCTGGCGCGGCCCGGATTGCTGGGCAGGCGCCGCCGGGCGCTGCTGCGCCAAGGCAGGCAGGGCGATCAGGGCCAGGCAAAGCGGCAAAAGACGAATCAAGGCGGTCATGGCGCCCTAGATACGCAGCCCGGGCGGTAGGGGCAACCACGGGCTGCCCTTTCCTGCCCTTTGGCACATTCAAGCGGCTAGGAGTATCGGCAGGCTCAGCGCATCCGAAAGTACATCCTGCGTCGCGCTACCAAGAACTAAATTTCGGAGCGGTGAGTGCCGAACCGCGCCCATCACCAGCATTTCAGCTTCCGTGTCAGACGCCGCAGCCAAAAGCCGTTCCAAGACGCCACCACTGCCCCGCTGTAAGGCCATGAAGCGCGTCTTGGCGCCATGGCGGGCGAGCAGGTGGGTAAGCTCGATCCCAGATTGCCCGGGGCGCAATGCCTTATCGTCGCTGACCGTGGCGATGATGGTCTCCGCTGCTCGGCGGATCAGTGGCAAGGCGCCATGGATGGCGCGGATCGCAGCCGGGCTTGCATCCCAGGCTACCAGGATGCGCTGTGGCACGCGGGCCAAAGGCTGCGCCTGGGGCACAAGCAGAACCGGCCGGCCCGACTCAAAAATCGCTGCATGGTGAAGAATTTGTGCAGCAATGCCCGGCGCGCCGTGCCCTGTCAGTACCGCCAGATCACTGACGCGCAGGTGATCAGCGAAGACTTCCCCATTGCCATAGGCGAAGCTGGTGCGCTTTCTGGTCTCATGCGCCACACCGCGGCGTTGCGCGGTGGCGGCGAACGCCTTCACAACACGGTCTTCAAGCAGTTTTGTGGCATCATCCGCCGGCGTGGGCGCGGTCAGCGCCGTATCAAAGGGGAAAATCAGCGCCGTTACATGGGCTGAAAAGGCTTCTGCAAATGCCAGCGGCGTTGCCGTGGCGGCTTCCGCCTCTGTGGCTTTGGTGGGATCAAGATGGGTCAGAATACTGGCGAAAGTCATCAAGGTTTCTCCGGCTGCCGCTCATCTTTCGGGTGACGCACCCGTGATGGCGTTTTGATTGGTTTTGGTGGCAAGCCATAGGTCGCTGCCACCGCGACAAGTGGTTATCACCGCGCGCGCAAACCAACGTTGATCTGGGTCAAGAAAAAATAAAGCTGCCGGAGAAGAACCGTATTGTAACAAAAGGCGCAGCAGGCATAGCCGCCCACCGCGCCCTTACCATCAGCAAAGGTAATCAGGCCGGCGGCGCCACCGAAAGCCCACGTACCTTATGTTCCGCAATGAGGCGCGCCACCAGGCCGGAAGCCTTCGCCTTTTCGACGAAATCCGCCAGGAAAGCGGTGGCGGCGGTATTGCGCTTGGCAGTGCCGATCGCCTGCTGCACGGCAGTGAATTGGCCATCCAGAATCCGCGCGCCGGGCATCTTTTCAATATCCGAAAGCAGCTTCGGCCGCAGACCCGCCAGCACTTCAAGCTTCTCGGCCGCGAATTGCTCAAAGGCTGCATCCAGCGTCGCGGAGCGGATCAGCTTCGCCTGATGGATATTGCGTTCCAGCCAAAGATCATAAGCGGCGCGCGCGGTCACGGCGATGCGATTGCCGGGGCGATCAACATCTTCCATCCTTGTGATGGGGGAACCGGGCGGCACCATATAGGTTGCCTCGATTTCCGCATAAGCCGCGCTGAAGGCGATTTTTTCCGCGCGCTGCGGTTCAGCGCCGATCAGGCCGATATCCCAAACATTGCTGTCCACCGCATCGGCCAGATCGCCGGGCCGCGCGAAGGGTACGTAATGCACCGGCACACCAAGCGCATCCGCAATGGCGCGCGCCATGCTCGGCGATACCCCGGCGGGGTCGCCATTTTCCGCGCGGCTCGTCACCAGTAGGAAATTCCCCATATTGATGCCGGCGCGCAAAACGCCTGTCGGGGCGAGTTCCGCTTTGATTTGATCCATCATGATATCTTCCCTTTTCAGTAAGCTATTTCAGCCACGCGCCGCGGTGGCCGCACCGGCGCGGCGATTGATATGGCCACCTCCACCGCAATCCAGCACTGAACCCGTCATGAAGCGGGCGTCATCCGAACACAGGAACATCACGCCATTGGCGAAATCCGCCGGCATACCAAGCGCGCCCAGCAGCGACCGCGCGCGGATTGCTTCCGCATAGCCGCCCGGCATGGGATTGCCGGCGCTGCCTTCGGCAAAGCCTGGCCGCGCGCTATTCACCCGCACGCCTGATGGCCCGAGTTCCAGCGCAAAGGCACGCGTCAGGTATTCCAGCGCGCATTTGGAAGCGCCATAGGGCACGCCATTGCCGCGATGCACTTCGGCGGCGGCTGAGGTGACATTGACGATCGAACCGCGCCCAGCCGCGGCCATGGCGCGACCAATCCCCTGCATCAGGCGGAAAGGTGCGCGGGTATTCACGCTGATGATCTTGTCCCATTCCGCGCCGGTCACATCCATGAGGGGGATAAAAGGATAAATGCCGGCATTATTGATTAGCACCTGCGGCGTGCCCTTGCTGGTGACGGCGGCAATCAGCCCATCAATCGCGCCATCATCGGTGAGGTCAGCAGGGTGCAGCACAACGCGCCCTGGCGGCAAAGCATTGGCGAGTGCGGCAAGTGCGCCGGCATCGCCATCGGTCAGCAGCAATTGCGCGCCTTCCCGCGCAAAGGCTTCCGCTAGCCCGCGCCCGTAAACCCCAGCAGCGCCGGTAATGACAACCCCTTGACCTGCAAAACGCATGGCGCTTGCCCCCTTCTCATGCGGCAGGATGCGCCCTTGCGGGCGGGCCGCCAAGCCTCTGGGCTTGCCGACATCGGCCAAGCGGTGCCAGCATCCCTACCAAGAGACAAAGCCGGGGGAAACGTGAGGCCAATGCGCGCAAGGCCGCGCGGCGCATGCTCCCCCATACGCAGAAGGGATATGCCATGCTGAACGTGACCAATAATGATTCCGTGCTGGGTGCCAGCGTCACCGGCGTTGATTTGTCCAAGCCCCTTTCGGATAAGGATTTCGCTGGCATTCTGCGCGCGCTTGGCGAAAGGGGTGTGCTGCGCTTTCCAGGGCAATTGCTGGAGCCAGCGGCTTTGCGTGATTTCTCGCTGCGCTTTGGCAGCATCCAAACCACGCTGACCGGCAAGTTCCAGGATGCCAATGTGCCGGAAGTGGGCATACTTTCGAATATCGTTGAAAACGGGGAGCCGATTGGCCTGGCGGATGCCGGGCAGGATTGGCACACGGATATGTCCTATCGTGACACAATGGGCTTCGTGAATGTGCTGAACGCGCATCAGGTGCCGCATCGCGATGGCAAGCCGCTGGGCAATACTGTTTTCGCCAATATGCACGCGGCCTATGAAACCTTGGACCCCGCGCTGAAGGAAAAGCTCGCCAACGCTACGGCGACGCATGATTTCAACAAATTCTGGGACAATATGTGCAAGCGCCCCGGCAGCACCCGCCCGCCGCTGACAGTGGAGCAACGCGCCAAGCGCCCGCCTTCTGTGCACCCGGTATTCATGACGCATCCGATCACGGGGCGGAAAGTGCTCTACTGCAATCCTGGCTATGCGAGCCGCATCAATGAGCTTTCGGAAGCCGAAAGTGATGTGGTGCTTGAAGCGCTGTTCGCGCATCAATTGGAAGCGCGCTTCCTGCACACCCATGTCTGGACCGTGGGCGATGTGCTGATTTGGGATAATCTTGGCACGCTGCATAATGCGCTGCCCGATTACGGGCCGAATGAACACCGCCTGATGAAGCGCTGCCAGGTCATGGCGGACCGCGTGTTCCAATCTGATTTCATCCAGCGCGCGCTGGCAGCCTAAGGGGCCTCATCATGCGCTGGATTCGCTTCACCGCCGAAGACCGCACCCGCTATGGCCTTCTGGAAGGGGACCGTATTCTGGAAGTGCAGGGAAGCCCTTTCGATGGGTATGAGAAAACATCGCGCAAGCATGATCTTGCCGCGGTGAAGATCGAAGTGCCGGTGATCCCGCGCACCTTCTACTGTGCCGGGTTGAATTATGTTGAGCATGTCAAGGAAGGCGCGGCAAAGCGCGGTGAAGTGCCGAATATTCCGACCAAACCCGATATGGGCTACCGCGCCAGCAATGCGCTGATCGCCCATGGGGAAACAGTGATCATCCCCGCCGATGCGACTGAGAAAATCCACTATGAAGGCGAGCTTGTCGCGATAGTGGGTAAGAAAGCCAAGAACCTGTCAGAGGCCGAGGCGCTAAGCTGCATCATGGGCTGGACCATCGGCAATGATGTGAGTGAACGCTCCTGGCAGAAAAGCGATCGCACCTTCTGGCGTTCCAAGAATACCGATACCTTCAAGCCCATGGGGCCATGGATTGAAACCGAATTCGATATGGAACCAGCGCGTACGAATGTGCGGCTGAATGGGGAAATCACCACCACTTTCGAAACCGGCCATATGCTGTTTTCAACCGCGGTCTTCATTGCGGCGATGACGCGGTATCTGACGCTCTATCCCGGTGATGTGATCTGGATGGGCACGGATGGCGTTTCGCCCGATGTGAAATCCGGCGATGTGGTGGATATTGAAATCACGGGAATTGGTCATTTGACCAATCCTTTCCTGCGCGCCAGCGCGTCATAAGGGGCAGCACCATGGATGTCGCCGCCGATAAGGTCCACGCGCAAATTGAAGCCATTCTGCTAACTTGGGGGATGGAGCCCGATCTGGCCGCCACCACCACCGAAGCCATGACGGAAACCGATCTGTTCGGCGTGGATAGCCACGGCATTTCCATGCTGATGACCTATGAAAAGCGCTTGCAGGAAGGCAAGCTCAAGATCAATGCGCGGCCCAAAATTGAACGCCGCACCGCTTGCACCGCGTTGATTGATGCCGGTGCTGGGCTTGGGCATCCGGTTTCCAGCTATGGCATGAATCTGGCTGTGGATATGGCGAAGGAAGCCGGGCTTGGCGTGGTGGGTGTGCGCAATTCGCATCATTTCGGCGCGGCGGGTGTTTATGCGCGTATCGCGGCGCGGCGTGGCGCGATTGGTTTGGTGACCAGCGCCACGCGCGGCGTGACCATGGTGCCAACCCGCGGCGCGAAGCCGGTGCTGGGCACCAATCCCATCGCCTTTGCAGCACCTGCCGGGCGCAATCTACCCTTCGTGCTGGATATGGCGACTACCACCACGGCGGCGGGCAAGGTGAAAGTTTATGATTTGAATGAACGCGCCATGCCTGCCGGCTGGGTGGTGGATGGTGCGGGCAATCCGATCACAGATGCCAAGCGCGGCATGAAGATTCTGCATGAAGAACCGGAAGGCGGCTTGTCGCCACTCGGCGGTTCTCCTGAGATGGCAAGCCATAAGGGCTATGGCCTGGCGATGATGGTGCATATTCTGGGCGGCACTTTGGTGGGTTCTTCCTTCTCCCCCATTCGCAACCGCACGCAAAAACCGAATGATCCCGATGATATCGGGCATTTCTTCATGGCGATTGACCCTGGCGCCTTCCGCGCACCGGGTGAATTCGAAGCCGATCTGGATGCGGTGATTGATGAATTGCACGCAACCCCAGCGGCTGATCCCGCAAAGCCCGTGCTGGTGGCGGGCGATCCGGAAGAAGCGGAACGTCAGCGCCGCCTGAAACATGGCATTCCCGTGCCGCCCGCTTTGGATAAGCATATCCGCGCCATCTGCGCCCGCTCCGGCGCGGCTTATTTGTTGAGCTGAGGAAGCACCGCCATGAAGCGCCTACTGCTTGCTGCCCTTGTCGCTTCCATGCCAGCCACGGCGCAGAATCTGCGCATGGGCGTGGGGGCGCAAATCACCTCGGCCGATCCGCATTTCCACAATATCTCACCCAATAACGCCTATGCCTCCATGGTTTTTGATAATTTGTTGGAAACGGATTCAAAGGCGCGGCTGATAGGTTCCTTGGCAGAATCCTGGAAGCCGGTAGGCGAGGATGCCTGGGAATTCACGCTCCGCCGCGGTGTACGCTTTCACAATGGATCGGATTTCACTGCGGAAGATGTAGCCTTCACGCTGGAACGCATTCCGCAAGTGCTGAATAGCCCGGGGTCTTTCCGCACCTATACCCAGGCCATCACGGGTGTGGAGATCATTGATTCCCACACCTTGCGCTTGCGCACCAATGGCCCAGCGCCTTTGCTGCCTACGGACTTGGCACAGGTGCCGATGCTGGATCGTGAAACGCATCAGGGTGCGACGACCGAGGATTTCAACGCGGGCCGCGCGGCGATTGGCACCGGGCCTTATCGCATGATGGCCTATCGTTCGGGTGATCGCATTGATTTGCAGCGCTTTGACGGCCATTGGCGCGGTCGCCCCGCCTGGCAGAGCGTGGATTACCGCATGATCACCAATGATGCGGGCCGCACAGCAGCGCTCCTGGCGGGTGACATAGACATCATTGATCAAGTGCCGACATCGGATATTGAACGCCTCAGGCGTGATCAGCGCATTTCACTCAGTGAAATAGACAGCATGCGCTTCATCTATTTCGCGTTGGATCATATGCGCGATGGGCCAACGCCTTTCATCACGGATCATGACGGCAAGCCTTTCGACCGCAATCCGCTGAAAGATGTGCGGGTAAGGCGCGCGTTGTCACTTGCCATTGATCGTCCGGCGATTGTAGCACGCGTGATGGAAGGGGCAGCAAGTGCGACGCGGCAGGTGATGCCAGAAGGTGGCTTTGCCTATGTGCCGGAACTGGCGGCCACGCGCGCTGATCCTGATCTGGCAAAGAAGTTATTGGCGGAAGCGGGCTACCCTAATGGTTTTCGCCTGACCCTACATGGGCCGAATGATCGCTACCCGAATGATGCACGTATCGCGCAAGCGGTTGGGCAGATGTGGACCCGCATTGGCATTCGCACCCAGGTGGATGTGGCGCCCTATGCCAGTTTCATCGCCAAGGCATCACGTCAGGAATTTTCGGTATTCCTGGTTTCCTGGGGCAGTTCCACCGGTGAACCCATGGCAGGTTTGCGTTCCATTGCCGCAACTTTTGACCGCACGCGTGGCACAGGTTCGGTCAATCGCGGGCGCTATTCCAACCCCGAATTTGATACGCTACTTGCCACCGCGGCGCGGGAATTGGACCCCGCCAAGCGCGAAGCCCTGGTGCGCCAGGCAACACGTGTGGTGGTGGAAGATGCCGGCATCATCTCCACCCATTTGCAGAAAAATATCTGGGCGATGCGCCGCGGCTTCGCGCATGATTCGCGCGTGGATGAAAGAACCCGCGCGCAGGATGTGACGCCCGCGCGGTAGTCAGCGCTTTACAAGGGCCGCCTGGCCTTCAGCGCAGCAGCCAACGTGCCATCATCCAGCACATCCAAAGCGCCACCAATCGGCACGCCCTGCGCGAGCCGCGTGATGGCAATGCCGAAAGGCTTCAGCCGATCCGTCACGTAATGCGCGGTAGTCGCACCTTCGACCGTTGCGGGCAAAGCGAGGATCACCTCTGCCACATCGCCCTGTTCAATCCGCGCGAGCAGCGGCTGGATGGCCAAATCCTCAGGCCCGGTGCCGGACAGCGCGGAGAGCATGCCGCCCAGCACGTGAAAAAGTCCCTGATGCGCATGGGCGCGTTCCAGTGCCCATAAATCCGCAACCCCTTCCACCACACATACCAGCTTCCTATCGCGATGCGGATCACGGCAAATGGCGCAAGGCGAAACCGTGTCCAGATTGCCGCAAACCTCGCACGGTTTGACTGCCGCCGCCGCATCACGCAGCGCTGCGGCCAAGGGCAGCATTTGGCTATCAGGGTCCATCAGCATTTTAAGCACGGCCCGGCGCGCGCTACGCCGACCAAGGCCGGGCAGGCGCGAGAGCAGCGCAATCAAATGCTCGATCGGGTCGTTATGCAGCATCAGGCTGCGCGCATCCTCAGAAGGGCAGCTTCATGCCTGGCGGCAGATTCATGCCTGCGGTCGCCTTTTGCATTTCAGCCGCCATGGTCGTTTCCACCTTCTGCTTGGCATCGGCATGGGCGGCCACCAGCAAATCTTCCAGCACTTCACGTTCATCGGCATTCATCAGCGAAGGATCAATCGTCACGCGGCGCAAATCACCCTTGCCGGTCAGGCGCACCACCACCATGCCGCCGCCGGATTGGCCTTCCACTTCGGTGGCTTCCAGCTTGGCCTGCATTTCCTGCATGCGCGATTGCATCTGCTGCGCCTGCTTCAACATATTGCCCAGGTTCTTCATGGTCTCTTTCGCCTAAAAATCATCGGGAGGGGTTTCATCATCGCCGTAAGCGGGTTCGGCATCGGGCGGCGCGAAATCGCGCGCATCATCATCGGTCAGGGCGGCATTGCGCGACAAGCCATAGGCATCAGCAGCGCCATCATGCACCGCTTCAATCGTCGCCCCCGGAAAGGCCGCCAGGATGGCCTGCACCAAGGGATGCGCGCGCGCAGTTGCAAGCCGATCCGCCTCCGCTTCCTTGCCTTGTGCGGCCAGCGTCGGCGCACCGGCTTCCTGGCTGATGATCACCGTCCAGCGCTGGCCGGTGGCCTCAGATAAAAGCGCGGTCAATTGCGCGGCCAGATCGCGCGGCGCATCCGGTTCAGGGTTGATTTCAAGCCGCCCCGGCGCAATGCGCACGGGGTGCACACTATGGCGAAGCTGCGCATGCAATAGCGGCTTTATGCCGGAAGCCAGCGCCACAATTTCCTGCCAGGTGCTGGGCTGCGCCAGCGCCGTCACGGGCGGGCTTGGCGCTGCTTCGGCACGCACCGGCGCACCGCCGGCGACCGCGCGCAAGCCTCCGCCGCCGCCACCTGGTGCCGGGCGAGGCGCGGAACCTATTTCCCCCGCTTCGGTCAGGCGTTTCACCAAATCGCCCGGTGTTGGCGTATCCGCCACATGGGCAATGCGGATCAGCACCATTTCCGCCGCAGCGCGACGATCAGCGCCTTCAAGCTGCAATTCGCCAATGCCCTTCAGCAGCATTTGCCAGGTGCGGCCCAACACCGGCACGGAAAGCCTTTGCGCCAAGGCAGCACCACGCACGCGTTCGGCTTCCGGGAGCGATCCATCCTGGCGCAGCGCGGGGGCCGCGCGAAAGCGCGTCAACAAATGGCAAAGCTCGGCCAGATCTTGCAAAATCACCAGGGGATCAGCGCCCAATTCATGCGCACGATCCATGATGCCAAGTGCTGCGGCAACATCCCCGCCCATCAGCGCTTCCATCAAATCAATGATCATGGCGCGGTCCGCCAAGCCCAGCATATCGCGTACGGCTTCCGCGCGCACTTCCGAAGCACCGGATTGGCCAATTGCCTGATCCAGCAATGAAAGCCCATCGCGCACGGAACCATCGGCAGCGCGCGCGATCATGGCCAGCGCATCGGCTTCCGCCGTCACCGCTTCCTTGTCGCAAATCCGCGCGAAATGCTGCGCCAAGCTATCCTGCGGCACGCGGCGCAAAGCGAAGGTCTGGCAGCGGCTTCGGATGGTGATCGGCACCTTGCGCAATTCCGTGGTCGCCAGAATGAACGTCACACCCGATGGCGGTTCTTCCAAAGTCTTCAGAAAGGCGTTGAAGGCAGCACCCGACAGCATGTGGCATTCATCAAGGATAAAAACCTTCTGCCGCCCTTGGCTCGCGCGGAAGCGGAGCGCTTCGCGCAATTCCCGCACATCATCCACGCTATTGTTCGATGCGGCGTCCAGCTCCACCACATCCGGATGACGATCCGCGAGTATCGCCTTGCATTCCGGGCAAACACCGCAGGGGTCCGCCGTGGGGCCACCCTTGCCATCAACGCCAATGCAATTCAGCGCGCGGGCAATGATGCGCGCTGTGGTGGTTTTGCCGACACCGCGCACGCCCGTCAGCAGAAAGGCGTGATGCACGCGCCCTTGGGCAAAAGCGTGGCGCAAGGTACGCACCAGCACATCCTGCCCGATCAGATCATCAAAGCTGGTGGGCCGGTATTTACGCGCCAGCACGCGGTAGCCCGGTTGTTCGACTGGCCTCGCCACAGGCGCAGGCGGCGGTGCAGGCGGCGTCGGTTCGCCGAAAAGCCCCGGCCCTTCTGGCGCCGGCGGTTCGGGCAGGCCCGCTTCTTCCGGCTTGTCATCGCCAGGCGCGGGAAGCGGTGAGCCGAACATATCGGAAGCCATGGCGCGGGCGGTCTCTCGAAAAAGGTGGAAGGCCGGCAAGCGACCCGAACAAGAACCCGTTACGGCTGCTTCCTTCCGGACCTGACCGGGTTGGCGAGGAGCCCGTCCGCCGCCGACCTTCCGAGAGCACCATATCATGTCCCTATGCCCCAATGCCAATGGGGGGCTTGGTTGCCGCGCGCCGTGCCGCGTGGCAGGGTTCCGCCTATGCTTTCGATCCCCGCCAGCCGACCCAATGCCTATACGGGCAGCCCGCTAGACCGGGCATCCCATCGCCGCGAAGACGCTGCCTTCATCGAAGCGGCGCTTGCTGATCCCAATACCGTCTTCGCCCCCGTCTGGCGCGCCCGCAGCCTGATGCGCGGCTTGGCCGAAGGCGCGCCCCAAGCCGTTTTGCTGACCGGGGAGGCTGCCGGTGCTCTCCGCATGGCGGGCGGGCCCTGGGCTTGGTTGGGTGAGTGGGAGGGTCGGCAGGTCTTCGCCGTGGATTGTTCCACCGCAGATGACCCGATTCCCCTGCTGCCCTCAGAATTGGGTGTATTCGCTGATCTGCGCCAGGTCGCCGGGCTGCTGCCGCCCGGTGAGGCGAGCGTTTTGGCCCATGCGCGCGGCCTGATGCATTGGCGCACTAAGCACAGGTTTTGCGGCGTTTGCGGCGGCGTTTGTGAACCGCGCAGCGCCGGCAATGCAATGAGCTGCACGGCCTGCAATACGCAGCATTTCCCGCGCACCGACCCCGCCGTAATCATGCTGGTGGTGCGCGGCGATTCCTGCCTGCTGGGTCATTCGCAGCGCTTTCCGAATACCACCATGTATTCAACGCTCGCCGGCTTTGTGGAACCGGGCGAAAGCCTGGAAGAAGCAGTGCGGCGAGAAGTTCAGGAAGAAACCAATGTGCGGGTTGGCGCGGTACGCTACCATTCATCCCAGCCCTGGCCTTTTCCGTCTTCCATCATGCTTGGCTTCCATGCCGAGGGCCTGAGCGAGGAAATCACCATAGACCCGGAAGAACTGCGCGATGCGCGCTGGTTCAGCCGGGATGATTTGCGCAATCATCAGCAGCTTGGCTTTTCACTGCCGCGCGTTGATTCCATCGCGCGCCGGTTGATCGAGGATTGGTTGGCATCATGAAGACTGCGGCGGCATTGCTTGTGGTTCTGGCGGTGGCGGGCTGCGCCAGCCAATCACGGGAAGACATCTTCCCACCCGATACCAGCGAAGATGCGGCGGCGTGTCGGGAAGAAGCCCGGCGCGACCCGGCGCTTAGAGATTTGCGGCGCAGTACTTTCATCGGTTTTCAAGCGCAGGAAGAACGCGTGCGCAATGAGATCATTGCAACGCAACGCCGGACCTATTTCGACTGCATGGCGTTGCGCGGCCATGCGCGCCAGGGCGGGGTGGAGCGCGTCAGGCGTTAGAGGTCCCGTAGCTGCGGATTATCAAAATCCGGCCGCCGCGCGCGCGCCAAGGCCCCGCGCAGCGCATCAGCCAATTCAGCCTTTTCCGGTGCGGCGAGATGCCGGCCGATTTCCAACACGCGGCCTCGGCTTTTCAACAATAGCTTGCCGGCGCGCGGCGCGGCCTCATCCAATTCCACCTTGGCCCAATAGGCATCCAAAACGCTGCGCACCACGCGCCCGCGATGGTCCACATGGCGGATGGAAAGCCCCGCATCGGTCAGCAGCACCATTTCGCTGATCCGCCGCGATGCGCGGGCATGCCATAGCAATGCCGCCAGCGCGGCACCCACTTCCAGGCCGATGAAGGGCAGCACCGGCCAGGCGCCAAGCGCGAAGAAGATACAAGCCGGGATGGCCGCCGCCAGAATGAGCAGCCCCGCCAGCACACGAAAGCCCCGCGCCGAAAAACTCTGCGGCGGGGTGGAAATCGCTTCGAAAAGAATGGTCTCTTGGGGGGGTGCCATCGCGGGGCAGTCTAGGTCAGAATGGCGTCCGAACGCCATGCCCCAAGCCAAACCCGATCACGGTTCCGCCCGCGCCCCACGCCGCGCCCGCCTGATGTCGAAAGATCAGGCCGAGGCTTTTGTGCGCGCCCTGGCCCAGACCAACCCGGCGCCGGAGACAGAGCTTTTCTACCAGGATCATTTCAGCCTACTGGTGGCGGTGGTGCTGTCTGCCCAAACCACGGATGCGGCGGTGAATAAATGCACGCCTGCGCTGTTTGCCGCCGCGCCCACCCCCACTGCGATGGCCGCCCTTGGGGTGGAAGGCATCGCGCCGTTCATCCGCCGTATCGGGCTTTGGCAGGCCAAGGCGCGCAATGTGGCGGCTTTGGCGGCGCAGCTTGTGGAACGCCATGGCGGGCAGGTGCCGAATGACCGCGCTGCCCTGGAAGCCCTGCCCGGCGTCGGGCGGAAAACCGCCAATGTCGTGCTGAATGTCGCCTTTGGGCAGAATACCATGGCGGTGGACACCCACATCTTTCGCCTCGGCAATCGCACGGGCCTGGCACCCGGCAAGACCACGCGCGCGGTGGAAGAAGGGCTGATGAAGCGCTGCCCGCCCGAATTGCTGCGCGATGCGCATCACTGGCTGATCCTGCATGGGCGCTACATCTGCAAGGCGCGGGCGCCGGAATGCTGGCGCTGCCCGGCGCGGGGCATGTGCAATTACCGGGATAAGGTGCTGGCGCCGCCAGCCTAGGCTTCGCCTTGCCTTGCCGCCTCGGCCCTGCCGTTCCATCCTGCGCGTAACCTAGAAAGGAATGCCCCATGGAAGCGCCCGTACTTGTTGAAATCACCGATGATATCGCCCTGGTCACCTTGAACCGGCCCGAATCGCGCAATCCGCTTGATCCTGAAACCCAGGACGCCTTGATCGCCACCTTCTTGAAGCTGGACGCTGAAGCCAAAGCACGCGTGGCAATCCTGACCGGCGCCGGCAGCGCCTTTTGCGCCGGCGGCAATGTGCGCCGCATGGGTGAGGCTGCGAGTGGTTCCACCGAACGCACCCCGGCCCAGGCGCGCGGCTATTATCGCCACGGCATTCAGCGCCTGCCGCGCATGTTCGAACAATTGGAAATCCCCGTCATCGCGGCAGTGAATGGCCCGGCCATGGGTGCGGGCTGTGACCTGACCTGCATGTGCGATTTGCGTATTGCCGGCCAATCCGCGCGCTTCGCCGAAAGCTTTGTGAAGCTTGGCATCATCCCCGGCGATGGCGGCGCCTGGCTGCTGCCGCGCGTGGTGGGCTTTGCCAAGGCGGCCGAGATGTCATTGACCGGTGATGCGCTCTCAGCCGATCAGGCGCTGGCTTATGGGCTGGTATCTCAGGTGGTGCCGGATGCGGAATTGCTGGACGCAGCACGCGCGCTGGCGCGGCGCATTGCCGCCAATCCGCCCCATGCCGTGCGCATGGCGCGGCGCCTGCTGCGGGAAGCCTGGAACAATCGGCTTGATTCAGTGCTTGAAATGTCTTCCGCCATGCAGGCGGTGGCGCATACCACGGAAGATCATAAGGAAGCGCTGGCGGCGATGCGTGAAAAGCGCAAGCCGACCTATAAGGGCGCCTGATCCTTGTTCGCGCCGGGGCTGCTTGCTGGGCGGCGCGCGCTGATCACCGGTGGCGGCACCGGGCTCGGGCGCGCCATTGCTCGGCGCTATCTGCAGTTGGGCGCGCGCATCGCGATTTGCGGGCGGCGTCTGGCGGTGTTGCAGGAAACCGCCGCGGCGTTGCGTGCGGAAATTCCCGGCGCTGATATTGCCGTGCATGGCTGCGATGTTCGTGATGCCATCGCCGTGGAAGCGATGATGGATGCCGTCTTTGCCGAAGGTGCGCCGGATATGCTGGTGAATAATGCGGCGGCGAATTTCCTGGCACAGACTCATCGGCTTTCCGCGCGCGCCTTGGATGCGGTATTGGCCACCACGCTGCATGGCGCGGCCTATTGCACCATGGGTGTTGGGCGGCGTTGGATTGAGGCCGGGCAGCCTGGCGTGGTGCTGTCTATCCTGACCCTTTCCGCCTTGCAGGGCGCTGCCTTTACCGTGCCTTCTGCCATGGCCAAGGCCGGGGTTTTGGCCATGACGACAAGCCTGGCGGTCGAATGGGGCCGGCATGGCATTCGGCTGGTCGCGATTGCGCCGGGCACTTTCCCGACCGAGGCCGCCGTGGCGCGGCTGCGCCCCGGTGGTCTGGATCATGGTGATGTGCCGTTGAACCGCGCCGGGAAGCATGAGGAATTGACCGACCTCGCCGCTTACTTGGTTTCCCACAATGCGGGCTACATCACGGGCGAATGCGTGGTGATTGATGGCGGGCGGCGTTATCTGGGCGGGGCGCGCGCTGGCGTGCGTGAAATGCTCGCCTGGGATGATGCCGCCTGGGAAAAACAGCGCGAAAAGACACCAAAGAAATGACCGAAGCCTTCACGGAAATTCTCTACAGCGTGACGGATCGCGTCGCGACCATCACGCTTAACCGACCAGAACGCATGAATGCCTGGTCGAGCTTGATGGAAGCTGAAACCCGCGCTGCCTTTGCTCTGGCTGTGGCGGATGATGCGGTGCGCGCCATTGTGTTGACGGCAACCGGCAAAGGCTTTTGCGTCGGCGCGGATGTTTCCGCCATCGCCACACGCGGCGCAGAACGCCCAACCTATGCGGGGGTGACGCCACCTCCCGGCGAGGCGCCTCCCAGTGAGGATTTCGCGCGGCGCTATTCCTATATGCTCAATATCGGCAAGCCGGTGATTGCGGGCATCAATGGTGCGGTGGCGGGGGTTGGGCTTTGCCTGACGCTGTTTTGCGATGTTCGCTTCATGGCTGCGGGGGCAAAGCTTTCAACGGCTTTTGCACGGCGCGGTTTGGTCGCAGAACATGGCAGCGCCTGGATGTTGCCGCGCCTGATTGGGCCAATGAATGCCGCTGATCTTATGCTCTCAGGGCGCAGCATCACCGCGGAAGAAGCCGCCGGCATGGGCCTGGTGCGCGTGCTGCCGGCAGATGGCTTTCACGCTGGCGTGCAGGCTTACGCGGCTGATCTTGCAAATAACTGCTCACCACGCTCCATGCGCGTGATCAAGCGGCAAATGATGCTCGCCCCTTTCCAAAACCTGTCAGAGGCGGTGGAGATGGCCGAGGTCGAGCAGGACGCCACGCGCGGCACGGAAGACCGGCGCGAAGGCGTCGCGGCGTTTCTCGAAAAACGCAGGCCGAATTTCACGGGGCGCTGAGAGGGTGCGTATCAAAGGCGATGCGGCAGAAAAACGCCTCACACATTGAAGCGAAACAGCATCACATCCCCATCTCGCACGACATATTCCTTGCCTTCAACGCGCATCTTGCCGGCTTCCTTGGCACCCTGTTCGCCGCCCAACGCGACATAATCATCATAGCCGATGGTTTCCGCCGCGATGAAGCCGCGTTCAAAATCGCCATGGATCACGCCCGCCGCCTGCGGCCCCTTCATGCCCTTCAGGATGGTCCAGGCGCGCGCTTCCTTCGGCCCCACAGTGAAATAGGTGATCAGCCCAAGCAGCGCGTAACCAGCGCGGATCACACGATCCAGCCCGCTATCTTCAAGCCCGAGGGAAGACAGAAACTCGGCGCGATCCGCCTGTGCCATTTGGCTGATTTCCGCTTCAATCGCGGCTGAAACAACCACCGCCTGTGCGCCTTCCGCCTTGGCACGTTCAAACACGCGCGCGGATTGAGAATTACCCGTAGCGGCTGAGGCTTCTTCCACATTGCACACATAAAGCACGGGCTTGGTCGTCAGTAATTGCAACCGCTTCGCCGCTTCTTCCTCGCCCGCCGGCACTGCGGTGCGCGCCGGGCGGCCCGCCTCCAAAGCGGCCTTGATCGGGTCAATCAAGGCCATTTGCGCCAGCGCTTCCTTGTCGCCGCCGCGCGCGCGCTTCACCAAGCCCTGGGCGCGTTTCTCCAGGCTATCCAAATCCGCCAGCATCAATTCGGTTTCAACCGTCTCGGCATCACGGAGCGGATCAATGCTGCCTTCCACATGCGTCACATCGCCATCTTCAAAGCAGCGCAGCACATGCACAATCGCATCCACTTCGCGGATATTCGCCAGGAACTGATTGCCCAAGCCCTCACCCTTGGAAGCGCCACGCACCAGGCCGGCGATATCCACGAATTCCAAGCTGGTCGGCACGGTTTTTTGCGATTTGCCGATCCGCGTCAGCGTATCCAGCCGCGCATCCGGCACCGCGACGCGCCCGACATTCGGCTCAATAGTGCAGAAAGGATAATTCGCTGCCTGCGCCACCGCCGTTTGCGTCAGCGCATTGAAGAGCGTGGATTTACCGACATTCGGCAGGCCCACAATGCCGCAATTGAAACCCATCTTTATGCTCCCGGCGCGGCGGGCCAGGCGGCACGCAGCGCATTCCAGAATGTCTCGGCCACCACGCCGGCGGCAATGCGCGCGGCGCCATCATCACTAATCGGCATCAAGGCCGCCGCGCGCAAAGCTGCGGAGATTTCCGGCAGCACAATGGCCATCGGCGCCAGCGCCGCCACGCTCACTTGCGCAGCCAGCGCGGCATCCTGCGCATGGCAACGCAATTGGCGCGCGATCAACAGCAGTGCCGCGGCCATGGCAGCAGCGCGCCGCGCCTCATCACGCTGCGCATCGCTATCGGCCAGATCGAGCGTCGCACGCAGCCCAGCCGCCGCCTGCGCCAGCGCCCCTGCTTCGCGCACCAGTGCGGCAGAGAGCAGCGCGGCACCATTGGCGCGATCTTCCGCGCTTGGGCCCAACATTTCCATGGTGAAGGCGTCTTCGGCTTCCATCACTTCTCCTGCGTCAGCAGCGCGATGCGCGTCATGAATTCTTCGGTCTTCAGGCTAGCGAGCATGGGCGCGGCATCGGCAACCGCATCCAGAAGCTTTTCCAGCCATGCCTGATCCACCTTGGCGAAATTACCAAGCACATGGCCGGTCACCGCATCCTTATGGCCGGGATGGCCGATCCCCATCCGCACGCGCCAGAAATCGGGCGATCCAAAAGCGCGGCGCATATCCTTCAAGCCATTATGCCCGGCAACACCACCGCCCAACTTCACCCGCAGCTTGCCGGGTGCCAGGTCCAGCTCATCATGAAAAGCCACCACATTCCCGGGCGGTATTTTCAGGAAAGCGGCGGCTTGCTGCACGGAATCACCACTCGCATTCATGTAGGTTTGCGGCTTTAGCGCCAGGATGCGTTGGCCATCAATGGTGCCTTCCGCCACTTCACCCTTGAAGCGCTTACGCCAGGGGCCGAAGCCGTGGCGCTGCGCAATCTCCTCCAGCGCCATGAAGCCGATATTGTGCCGCTGACGCGCATGTTCTGACCCTGGATTGCCAAGGCCGACCCAAAGCATCGGGGCGCTGTCGCGGGACATCATGGCATCCTGAACCCAAAAAGGGTCCGGGGAAGGCTTCCCCCGAACCCTTGATGCTTGGAAGCGGGGGCAACACCCCCGCCCGGATCACTTCTTCTTCGCAGGCGCCTTGGCGGGCGCGGCGGCACCGCCAGCCGGCGCCTTCTGCTTCGTCGCTTCCACAGGGCCAGCGGCGGCCGCCGGCGCGGTATCATCAACCACGGTCGGCGCAGCGATGGACGCCACCATAAAGTCGCGGCCCACGATCGCTGGCTTGGTGCCAAACTGATCCTTTACAGCGGACCAACGCAGGCCCGCACCGATTTGCGCATCAGCAAGATCAAGTTCGAACTTTTCCGGCACCGCATCCGGGTCCGCCAGCACTTCGATTTCGCGGCGCACCACGTTCAACACGCCACCCGCCTTCAGGCCAGGGCAGGTATCTTCGTGCAGGAAGGCCACCGGCACCTTCACGCGAATGCGTGCACCAGGCGCCAGGCGCTGAAAATCCACGTGCAACGGACGGTCCGTCACAGGATGGAATTGCGCATCGCGCATCAGGCAGCGTTCCGTATCGCCGCCCGTTACCGCAACTTCATAAAGATGCGATTGCCAGCCGGCCTTGTGCAATTCCTTCATCACATCGCGCGGGTCGAGGGCGATCAAGGTCGCCTCGCGCTTCGCGCCATAGATGACAGCGGGGACATGCCCCTCACGCCGAGTTGCGCGTGCCGCCCCCTTACCGGCCCGCCCGCGCGCTTCGGCTTCGATCCGTACAGTTTGGACCATTGTCCGTGCTCCTTCGGGTTGTTGTGATACCGCGGCGCCATGGCGCCAAACAGCAAGCGCCGGCCTCCAGGGGTGCCAGCGCTGCGGTGGTTTCTAGGGGATGAGCCGGCAAGGCGCAAGTGAAGCGCGCTGAAATCGGCCATTCCTGATCAAGGCCCAGGCCGTTTTTGCGCCAGATCAAGTTTTGAATGCAAGCCGGGGCTAATATTAGCACATGGTAATCTCGTCAGCCGAGGCGGGACGACGCAGGAGGGTTAACGCATGTCCGGGAATCAAGACGCCGTGGCGCTGAAGCGCCGCTCCATATTATTGGGCGCACCCGCCCTGGCGGGGGGCCTCGCCTTGGCCGGCCCCTCGCGCGCCGGTGTCAGGACCAATGCGAAGATCGTCATCATCGGGGCGGGGGCGGCGGGCCTTGCCACGGCATCGCGCCTGGCGGATCGGCTGGAAGGCGCTTCCATTACGCTGGTGGATCGGCGGCGGGAACATCTCTATCAGCCCGGCTATACGCTGGTCGCCGCCGGGCTGAAATCCGCCGATTACACGGTTTCCACCACGCGGGAGTTTGTCGCGCGCGGTGTGACGCTGATCGAGGAAGCCGCCGCCGAAATTGACCCGGTCGGCAAGACCGTGACCACCGATCAGGGCAAGCGCTTGCCCTATGATTTTCTGGTCGTGGCCACGGGGCTCGAGCTCAACTATGGCGCCATTGAAGGCATGGATGTGGCGCGCATTGGGCAGAATGGCATGGGCAGTGTCTATGCCGGGCCGGAACAGGCGGCGGCCACCTGGCGCGCCATGTCGGCCTATGCCGATAAGGGGGGCGTTGCCGTCTTTGGCCGGCCCCCAACCGAGATGAAATGCGCCGGCGCGCCGCTGAAATACGCCTTCCTGACCGATGACACGCTGCGTCGGCGCGGCAATCGCGACAAGGCGGAATTGATCTATAATGCGCATGTCAAAACGCTGTTCAGCGTGCCCATCGTGGCTGAGAAGGTGCGGATGCTCTATGCTGATCGTGGCATTCGCGTGACGCATGATCATGTGCTGCGCAAGATTGACCTGGAACGCCGGATTGCGACCTTCCGCACGCCCAATGGCGATGATGAACAGCGCTATGATTTCATCAATGTCGTGCCGCCGATGCGCGCGCCAGCGGTGGTGCGCAATTCACCCTTGCCCTGGCAGACCGGGCCTTGGGCCGCGGATGGCTGGGCAGAGGTCAACCGCCATAGCCTGCGCCATGTGCGCTTCCCCGAGGTGTTTTGCGTGGGCGATGTTGCCGGCGTGCCCAAGGGCAAAACAGCGGCCAGTGTGAAATGGCAGGTGCCTGTCGCCGTGGATCATTTGATCGCCGCAATCCAGCAAAGGGAAAGCAAGGAAAGCTATAATGGCTATACTTCCTGCCCGCTGATCACGCGGGTTGGCCGGGCGATGCTGGTTGAGTTCGATTACAACGATAATCTGGTGCCGTCCTTCCCTGGCATCATCGCCCCGCTTGAGGAGCTTTGGATCACCTGGATCATGAAGGAAGTGGGCTTGAAGCCCACCTATCTTGCCATGCTGCGCGGCAAGGCTTGAGGGAGAAACACCATGAAAGATCTCGACCTTGGCACATTGCTGGCCGTGTTTCAGGAAATGTTGGGCTGGACCCTCTGGCCAGTCATTGCGCTTGCCGTATTGGCGAGCCTCGCCTTCCTTTGGGTTGTGCTGCGTGATCGGAGTTTGCTGTCGCGCCGCCTGGTTTGGGCGGAAATCTGCGGGCTGGGCGGGGGTATTGCCGCGGTGCTGATCATGCAAGCGGTGACGCATTCGGGTTTCGCGGATTTGGGTGGCCCGATTGATTGGCTGCTGGTTGTTGGGATTTTCGTCTTTGGCGCCATTGGCGCCGCGCTTGGCTTCTATGCGCTATTCGGCCTTTTGGCGGGCGGTAGCCGGAAGGCCGCGTGAAATTCAGCAAGGAAGGAAAACATCACATGACACGCAATATCGGCAGCATTGATCGCGCGCTCAGGATCGGGGGCGGCGTGGTGCTGCTGGCCCTCGGTGCCTTCGGGCCGCTGGGCTGGTGGGGGGCGATTGGGCTGCTGCCCATCGCCACCGCACTTATCGGTTGGTGCCCGGCCTATCCGCTGCTTGGCATCAATACCTGCGCCAGCAAATCCGGCTGAAATCGCTTCAGCCGAGCGATGGCAAATGGCTCGGCGTAATGGACCAGACCTTGCCTGCCGCCGGAGGCTCACACCACAGCGGCAGGGCATTCGGCGTGCGAACATTCGGCAGATGGCCAAGCGCGAGCCGGAGCGCGCGAAACAGCGCGCCATGCGCCACCACCAGCACCGGGCCTGGTTGAACGGTAGCGCGGTTAATCGCCGCCACGGCACGGTCATGCAGCGCTTGAAAGCTTTCCGCGCCTTCCGGCGTGAAGCTGCCTTCGATCCAGCTATCATACCAATCGCCCATGGGCCGGCCTTCTTCCACGCCAAAGCCCACTTCCATCAGCCCCGCATCAGTCGCGACCGGCAGGGAAAGCGCTTCCGCCACGATTTCCGCAGTATGCAACGCGCGGCTTAAAGGCGAGGCGATGATGGTCGCAATCCCGCGATCCACCAGCGCCAAGGCCGCGCGCCGTGCTTGCGAAATACCAACAGCATTCAGCGGAATATCCGTATGCCCCTGGCTCAACCCCTCGGCGTTCCAATCGGTTTCGCCATGGCGGAGGAACCAGAAGGCGGTCGGGTTCAGGCTCACGCTATGCCTTCCGCCTTCATCGTGCGCTGCACGGTGGGGCGCGCATTCATGCGTGCATAATGCGCCGCGACGTTCGGCGGCAGCGGCTTATTCAAGCGGGCAGACCACCAGAAGCTCACATAGAACAGCGCGCTATCGGCAAAGGAATAAGTGCCGGCGAGCCATTCGCCGCCCTCAAGCGCCTTATCCATGACGCCAAGGCCCTTTTGGAAAATTTCTTCGCCACGCGCCTTCACCGCTTCATGATCGGCTTCTGTGGGCGCGAAATTCGCCGGGCGGAACATGCGCGAAAAGCCCTGCATATGCATGGTGGCCACGCAGTAATCGGTCGCTTCCAAGGCCCGCGCCTGCGCATCCGTGCCGGATGGCATCAGGCCGGCCGAGGGAAAGCGCGACGCCAGCCAAAAGGCAATCGCCGGATATTCCGTCAGCACCGAACCATCTTCGCGTTCCAGGGCAGGCACCTTGGATTTCGGGTTCACCGCCACAAAACCGGGCTGGAATTGCGCACCTTCGCGCAGGTTCACGGCCACCGCTTCATAAGGCGCGCCAATTTCTTCCAGCATCACATGGATACCGATGGAACACGCCCCCGGCGCATAAAATAGCTTCATGATCGCAACCCCTTCCGATGATTATTCTAATTGAACAGAGACGAAACCGAGCTTTCCTCACTTATCCGCTTCATCGCTTCCGCCAGCAGCGGCGCAATGGTGAGCTGGCGGATATTGCGCGAAACGCGCACCGCTTCCGTCGCCTGGATGCTGTCCGTCACGGTCATCATCTCAACCGGGGCCGCGCCAATCCGCGCCACCGCACCGCCCGAAAACACGCCATGCGTCACATAAACCCCAACGGACCGCGCGCCATCCTTCAACAGCGCCTCAGCCGCGTTGCAAAGCGTGCCGCCGGAATCGACAATATCATCCACCAGCAGGCAATCGCGGCCTTCGACTTCGCCGATCACATTCATCACTTCGGAAACGCCGGCGCGCGGGCGGCGCTTGTCAATGATCGCCAAATCCACGCCCAAACGCGCCGCAATCGCACGCGCACGCACCACGCCGCCCACATCGGGGGAGACGATCATCAATTCCCGCCCCGCATAGCGTTCCTGGATGTCGCGCGAATACAGCGGTGCCGCGAAAAGATTATCCACCGGAATGTCGAAAAACCCTTGAATCTGCGCTGCGTGCAAATCCATGGTCAGCACGCGGTTCGCACCCGCCGCCGTGATAAGATTCGCGACCAGCTTCGCGCTGATTGGCGTGCGCGGGCCGGATTTCCGATCCTGCCGTGCATAGCCGAAATAGGGGATCACGGCGGTGATGCGCCGCGCACTGCCGCGCTTCAACGCATCCAGCGTGATCAGTAATTCCATCAAATTGTCATTGGTAGGGTAGGACGTGGATTGGATGACAAAAACATCCTCACCGCGCACATTCTCATGGATTTCGACAAACACTTCCATATCCGCGAAGCGCCGGATGGAAGCATTGGTCAGCGCAATACCGCAAGCGGCGGCTACAGCTTCGGCCAAGGGGCGGTTGCTGTTGCAGGCAACAATCTTCATGCCGGGGGAACTCCGCGCGGGGGCAATGACTTGAGACGGACCGATACCTAGCAACGTGACGCTTTGGTGTAAATCGCACGCGCCATACTAAGCATCCTCCAGCTTCGCCGAAAGTTCCAACCACTCCTCCTCCAACCCCGCCACTTCCTTGGCAATGGCGGCGCGGCGGGTATTGGCCCAGGCGATATCCTCGGCCTTGAAGCGGGCATAAGTGTCAGGGTCGGCCAGGCGCTTTTCGATCAAGGCACCCTCCTTCCCCAGTTTTTCCAAAGCGGCTTCCACCGCCTTCAGGCGTGCACGCAGGGGTTGCAAGGCAGCGCGGTTTTCCGCCCTTTCGCGCCGCGCTTCGGCCCGCATCCCGCCAGCTTCGCCCCGCGGCGCGGCACCGCGCGCACGTTCGGCCAATAGCGCGCGATATTCATCCAGATCGCCGTCAAAACTGGTCACCGTGCCATCGGCCACCAGCCATAGCCGATCCGCCACCAGCTCCACCAAATGCGGGTCATGCGTGATCAGCACCACCGCGCCTTCAAAATCCGCCAGCGCCTTCACCAGCGCATCACGCGCATCAATATCCAGATGGTTCGTCGGTTCATCCAGGATCAGCATTTGCGGCGCATCGCGCGTGGTCAGCGCCAATAACAGCCGCGCCTTTTCGCCACCCGAAAGCTGCGCCACCCTGGTATCCGCCCTATCCGCATCCAGCCCGAAACGCGCCAATTGCGCACGACACGCGGTTTCAGTCGCCTTCGGCAGCGCGGCCTGCATGTGGGAAAGCGGCGTGCCGGCCAAATCCAATTCCTCCGCCTGGTGCTGCGCGAAATAACCAACGCGCAGCCGGTTATTGCGAAACACATCCCCGCCCGCCACATCAAGCCGCCCGGCCAACAGCTTCGCCAGCGTGGATTTGCCATTGCCATTCGCACCCAGCAGCGCCACGCGATCTTCCTGATCCAGCCTAAGCGACAAATGCTGCAAAATCGGCGCCCCGCCATAGCCGACTGACGCACGGTTCAGCGACAATATCGGCGGCGCCAAAGCCTCCGGCGCTGGAAAGGCGAAGCGCACGGGCGTGTCTTCCACCAGCGCTTCCACCGCCGGCATACGCTCAAGCGCCTTCAGCCGAGATTGCGCCTGGCGCGCCTTGGTGGCCTTGGCGCGAAAGCGATCCACAAAAGACTGAATGCGCGCGCGTTCCGATATCAGCTTCGCGTTCTGCGCCTGCTGCTGCGCCTGGCGTTCCGCCCGGATGCGCAAGAAATCCGCGAAATTCCCAGAATAGAGCGTGATATCCCCATGATCGAGATGCGCAATCGCATCCACGCAGCGTTCCAACAAACCACGATCATGGCTGACCACAATCGCCGCCCCCGGAAACCGCGAGAGCCAAGCTTCCAGCCAAAGCGTCGCTTCCAAATCCAGATGGTTCGTTGGTTCATCCAACAACAACAAATCCGGTTCCAGAAACAAGGCGCGCGCCAAAGCCACACGCATGCGCCACCCACCCGAAAATTCCGCCAAAGGCCGCGCCTGCGCCGCAGCATCAAAACCAAGCCCGGAGAGCACAGCGGCCGCACGCGCCGGCGCACTATCGGCGCGGATCGCAATCAGCCTTTCATGGATTTCAGCAACCCGCCCAGGATCAGCGGCGCCATCCGCTTCCGTGAGCAAAGCAGCGCGTTCGGTATCCGCCGCCAGCACGGCTTCCAACAGGGAAGCCGCACCCGCCGGCGCTTCCTGCGCCACATGGCCCATGCGCGCACGGGCCGAGAGCCTGATCTCCCCGCCATCCGGCTGCAATTCACCCACAATGGCACGGAGTAAGGTGGATTTGCCGGCGCCATTGCGGCCAATGAGGCCAATCTTGCGCCCAACATCCACCTGCAAGGCAGCACCTTCGAGCAAAGCCCGCCCGCCAAGACGAATGGTGAGATCACGGATGGTCAGAACAGTCATGGGCGCGGGTTGTGGGGCAGGGGGCGGGGCGCGTCAAAGGGGGGGTTGAGGGAAATATCTTGCCCATAGGGCAAATTTGCCCTATGAACCTTTCATCACCCACCTGCAGCTTGCTGCAGGCTCAAGGGCCGTGAGGGAGTGATCCTGAGCGGCCCTTGCTTTAAGGGCTCGTTTCATGCGCACCATCGCTTACGTGGACGGGTTCAACCTTTATTATCGGCTCCTCAAAAAACGCCCCGATTTGCGCTGGCTAGACCCCCGACAGTTGATCGAGGAATTCATGCCGCACGATCATGAACTGGTGCAAGTAAACTATTACACCGCCCGTATTTCTGAACGACCCGAAAAACCCGGCGCGGCGGCGCGGCAGGCTATCTATCTCAAGGCTCTTTCCACGATCCCAAGGCTGAAAATCCATCAGGGTAACTTTTTGACAAGCAAGACCTGGATGGCACTATCCGCACCGCCGCGCGCCCGTCCAGAACCTTACCAGTGGACAGAACCGGCACCGAAATTGGTGCGGGTGATCAAAAGCGAAGAAAAAGGGAGCGATGTGAATATCGCTGCCCATTTGGTGCGGGACGCTTTCATCAACGCCTTCGACACGGCCTTGGTTCTGACCAACGACTCTGATCTGGTTGAGCCTATCCGGATCGCTGTTCGGGAGGTTGGCAAGAAAGTTGGGCTTCTGGCGCCGGTTGAATCCCCAACACGAAGCCTGACAGAGGTAGCTTCATTTTGCTTACATGTTCGCCCCGGCCACCTTCTTCGCGCCCAATTCCCGGAGAAAATAGACATCCCTGAACGACGGCCAATCCTGCGGCCCGAGAAATGGCAGGTCACTGCGGATATCTGATGAGGGGAAGGCGCGCCCTACCCCGGACCCCGCCTGGACGTTTGCGGGGGATTTGCTGGGGCGGGCTGCGCTAGTTGCCATGCCAGCACGCGCCGCAGCGCGGCCGCTGCAACTTCGTCCCTCATGCCTTCTTCTTGCAGAAAGGCGTCAAGGCTGGTCCCGGTGTGTTTGTTTGGCGCAGACATCAAAGGCGCTTTGCCAAAATTTGCTGCGCGCAGCAACAGACCCGGCGGCGCTTCTTTGATGTAGGATAAAACCGCATGAAAGGCGGCGCCGAATCGGGTATAAATAGCCTTATGGATTCGAAACGCGCTCTCAACTCCCGGGTTTGCTGCTGAGCATGGCAGGTCAGTACCTCACCGCCGTGTTCAAGCTGCGTCCATCGCGCCGCAAGGCCGCGATCATGGAAAAGCTGCGCGCAAAGGCCGAGGATGTTTTCTGGGATATCCTGGCGCAGAAACGCCCCAGGGCGGATGCCGTCGCGGCCGAGGCCGACAAGAAAGCGCGGCGCGAAAAATCCCGCGCGCTGGACCAGGAAATCAATCGCTTGGTCATCCGCGATGCCACCAAGGCCGGGTTGAATGAACCCATCGCCCAGGGGCTTGGCCGCGATATCGCCATGGCCATTGGTTCCTATATCGAACTCCGCGCCGGGGGGCACGAAGCGGAATACCCAGCGCGGGTCGTCACCTCGGAAGCAGACCACGCCGTCGCGCTTGATGCGCTGGCCCTTGCCACCACGCGGGAAGAAGAAAACACCGCGCGCGATGCGCTGGGGCGCGTGGCGCGCAAGCCGGGGCCAAGGCCGCTTACCATCGCCCGCGCACGGGATGGGCTGATTATTCGCAAAGGCCCGAATGGCGCCCTGGCGCTGGTGCTGAACATCATGCGCGCCACTGATGAAAAGGCGCGGCCCGCACAGCTTGCACCGGGCATGGAAGCCGCCACCGGGGAAGTCTTCAAAGGCGGCGTTTCCAAAACCAGGATCATCCTGCCGCTGGAATGTTCCCTTTGGCATCAAAACAAATTCCTGTCTGGCAAAACCATCCTCCGTTCCGGGCTTTTGCTGCGCCGGGGCGATGAATGGTTTTATTGCGCGCAATTCGAAATGCCCGAACGCAAGGCGGCACTTTCCGAAGCCCGGCTTGGTGTGGATCGGGGCATCGTCAATCCGATTGCGCTGAGTGTGGTGGCCGGAGATGGGCGCATCCTGCGGGTTTCCGAGCCCCTGGGCCAGGAAGTGGGCGCCAGTATTGCGGCGGCGGATCGGCGGCGGCGCGCAGAACAAAAGCGGCGCGGCGCGACCAGCCACCGGCATGTGGAACGCGTGGACCAGGCGCTGCATTGTTTGGCGAACCGCATTGTGGCGGAAGCCAAGGCGTATCGCGCACAAGTAGTGTTGGAAAAGCTGGATGGCTTGAAACGCTCCATCACCGAAGCCCGGCCCAAAGGCGCGCGGCGCGGCGGTTGGCGGCGGCATTTGAAGAAGGCGCAGCTTGGCAAGTTGGAAGTGCTGCTGGGCTACAAGCTGAAACTGGCGGGTCTGCCCGCGCCAAGGGATGTTGTGGCGGGTGGCACCAGCCAAACCTGCCCGGCCTGCGCGGCGCGGGATAAGAAAAACCGGCTAAGTCAGGAAAGCTTTTGTTGCATCGCCTGCGGCTTTTCGGCGCATGCCGATAGCGTGGGTGCGGTGAATATCGCCCGCCGCGGCGTGGCGATGATTGGAATTACGAAGGGCGATAAACTCGCGCCTCGTGAACAGGACATGGTTGCGCAGCTTCGGTTGCGTGACGATGGCGGTCTTGGGCCGTTGGCGGCGAATGCTGCTGGCGGGTTCGTTGCTGACCGCGCTTCTACGGCCAAGGGCGTATCATCCCCGCAAGGGGAGTTACCCGGCCTGGAGCAGAAAACCACCCATGGCGACCAAAACGCCCGCAAGGGCGTACTCGCAGCGCGGGGCGCCACATTTTTCAGAGGTCAAAACGGGAAAAAACCATTGCGCGGCAAGGGCGTTACACATGATCCCCCGGAGTGACCCTGAATTTGTGGGGTGGCCGCAACGTCACCGTCTGCGCGCCGGTAATCACGATACCCGGAGTGACCCTGAATTTGTGGGGTGGCCGCAGCCGGGCACGGTAAGCGCGCTGAACGCCACCTCCCGGAGTGACCCTGAATTTGTGGGGTGGCCGCAACAGGGCGATGAGTTCGGGAACCAGTTCGCGGCCCGGAGTAACCCTGAATTTGTGGAGTGGCCGCACGTAAAGCGTTGTACCCATCGAATCACCAACCCCCGGCGGGGTCCGGGGTAACACTGTTACCCCGGCGGGGGCTTGGGGGCCGCGCCCCCGATCCAACCCCCCTTAGCCCTGAAGCCCCAGCGGTTACGCCGGTCGTCCTTCAATCACGTTTCGCCCAATCTGATAGCAATGCAAAGCACATGGGAAATGGCGTATCACCACGCCATCCACAGTCGTCTCGGCTGTCTTGCTGCGGGTTGATGCGCCAACAGGCACAGGATGGCGCGGGTTCTTTCTGGCAAATTCTATCAGTCCCTTCAATTCGCCTGGGCTATCCACAAAGCGATCCGACCATTTGATTTCATAGGCCCAAGCCGGGCGTAAGGTAGCCGGGTCCACACGCACCAGGTCAACCTCCCTATCCTGTCGGCCCGATTTCCAGCGCGCGTAGTGGATATTGCTCAACTGGTCGGAATGGAACCACTGGCTGAAGATGGCGGTCTCAGCCATATTGCCCATCGCCTCATCATCTTCGGTAAGCGAAGCAAACAATGCCGCCCGCATGGATGGGTTCGTCAGATACGCCTTGAACTGGCGCATTCTTTGGAATGTGCGGCCGGAATCATCAACGCGGCGAACGCGAACAATCAGGAACGCGGCTTCAAGATATTCCAGATAGCGGGAAATAGTGTTCTTCGCGACGCCCGAGCTTGATGCCAGGCCTTCAAGGCTTATCTCTTGGCCGGAATGATAGGCAATGGTTGTGAATAGGCGATTGAGCTCCTGAATATCCTGGATACCGTATAGGCTTGGCAGGTCGCGTAGCAGCACCTTGTCTACAATGTCTCGGCCAAGATATCGCCGAACATCCGCGCGTATTTGCTGATTGAAGACCGCTTCTGGATATCCACCAAAATTCAGATAGTCGATGAAAGCGCGGTTGAGCGCGCCAATGTCTGTGGTCATGAACCGGCGGTTCTGCCCTTGATGGTTGGGGCGGATCAGTTCCTTCTCCAACCCCTGAAAATCAAGGAATTCAGCGAATGTCAGTGGGGGGAGGAAGAAGTCGGTGAAACGCCCCGCGCCGGATTCGTGACTCTTGAGACGCAAGGCGGCGGCCGCTGAACCCGAGGCTATGAAGCGTGTATTCGGGAACCTATCCGTCAACACCTTCAGGTGAACTTCCCAGTCTTTCAGGTACTGAATTTCGTCGAAAATGATGATCCGACGATCTGATGCCGTATGGCCGGTCTGCTTCTCAAAAAGGGAGATCAACCGCCCGAGCGGCATGGCGCTGTAGAGCGGGGTATCAATAGACGCGAAAAGGATATTCTTTGGTGGAAACCCCTCCTTCAGCGCATGTCTTACCAACTGTTCGAGCATGACAGTCTTGCCGACGCGCCTTGGCCCCATAAGGATCAGCGCGCGGCGAACGCCCCAGTTCAGGGCGAGCTCTCTGAAATTCGCGAAATATGCCCGCGTATGGGCAAAGTCCGCGCCAATGGCGCCACGGTGATCAGCCCACCAAGGGTTGTCACGTTCTAGGCTTAGCAGAATGTCTTTTTCGGCTATTTCCAGCATGTGATCCCCCCGCGTTCAATTAGTATCATCGCGTTGAAGTTATCTCAACAAAGCCGGCAAGAGGCTGATTATGCTTGAAAAATCCTGTATGAATAGTGATCCGAAGGCCGGTTTCAGCGGGCAGCGCCCCCGATCCACCCCTCATCACACCTCCTTGACGCCCCACCCCCCAGCGCGTAAATGCGCGCGTCTCGCTGAAAGGCGCCGGCCCCCTTTGCCCAGGTGGCGGAATTGGTAGACGCGCAGGTTTCAGGTACCTGTGGCCGCAAGGCTGTGAAGGTTCGAGTCCTTTCCTGGGCACCAGTTTTTCTTTTTATGAGGCGGCGCGACCAATGGGTTCCACCTTATTCTCCCATGCCGGCGTGACCATCCGGCTTTATAGAAACGACCTACCGGATGGCCTGGATTTGGGCCGTGTGGTTGCGATTGATACGGAAACCATGGGGCTTAACCCGCATCGGGATAGGCTTTGCCTGGTGCAGTTATCTTCGGGCGATGGGTCCGCGCATCTGGTGCAGATCAGCCCGGCATCGCTTGGTGGGCGTGGGGCGGATGCGCCCAATTTGAAGAAATTATTGGCTGATCCGGCCATCACCAAGCTGTTTCATTTCGCGCGGTTTGATGTCGCGGCGTTGTATCATGCGCTGGGTGTTGTCACCGCGCCGGTGGTTTGCACCAAAATCGCCGCCAAGCTGGTGCGGACTTTTACGGATAGGCATGGGCTCAAGGATTTGTGCCGGGAATTGCTGGGCGTGGATTTGTCCAAGCAGCAGCAAACGTCAGATTGGGGTGCGGCGGAACTCACGACAGAACAAATGGCCTATGCCGCTTCTGATGTGCTGCATTTGCATGCGCTGTGGGCGAAGCTTGAAGGGTTGTTGAAGCGCGAAGGGCGGTTGGATTTGGCGGAAGCCTGTTTCCGTTTCCTGCCGGCGCGCGGGCGGCTTGATCTGCTGGGCTATGAAGACCCGGATATTTTCCACCACTAATCGGCGCATTGCTGCCGCTGGCATTTTTTTTGCAGGGCCAGCCCCAGAATTTATTGACCCTTGAGGGCCGCCGCCTCATACAAGGTGGCGTGAATACTCTTAGCCCCCATCCTGACCTTGCCGAAGGCCGCCGCGTGCTGGCCCTGGAAGCAGATGCGCTGCGCGCGCTCTCAGACAGTTTGGATGATGGCTTTGTGCGTGCGGTGGGGTTGCTCGCGGGTGTCACGGGCCGCGTTGTTGTCTCCGGCATGGGGAAATCGGGCCATGTGGCGCGGAAGATTGCCGCGACCATGGCTTCCACCGGCACGCCAGCGCTGTTTGTGCATCCGGCGGAAGCCTCCCACGGGGATTTGGGGATGATCCTGGCGGGGGATGCGGTGCTGGCCTTGTCCAATTCTGGGGAAACGCCGGAATTGGCGGATTTGATCGCGCATTCCAGGCGCTTCAGCCTGCCGCTGATTGGCATTATCGGCCGCGCGGAAAGCACCTTGGCGCGGGCGGCCGATGTGGCGCTGGTTTTGCCGGCGGCGGCTGAGGCCTGCCCGATGGGCCTCGCGCCCACAACCTCCACCACCATGCAAATGGCGCTGGGGGATGCTTTGGCGGTGGCGTTGCTCTCGCGGCGGGGGTTCACGGCTTCGGATTTTCGGGTGTTTCATCCAGGGGGCAAGTTGGGGGCGCGTTTGTCGCGCGTGCGGGATCTGATGCATGGCGCGGCGGAATTGCCTTTGGCACCGCCCGACATGCCAATGGAAGCCGCGATTTTGGCCATGACCGCGCGGCGCTTCGGCTGCCTTGGCGTCGTCGGCGCAGATGGCGTGCTCGCCGGCGTGATTACGGATGGCGATTTGCGGCGGTCGCTGGAAGTCTCGGGCGGGGCGGGTTTGCTCGCGCGCCCGGCGGGTGAGGTGATGACACGTAATCCCCGCGCTATCACCGGCGATGCGCTGGCGGCGGAAGCGCTGGGGCTGATGAACAAGCACGCCATCACCGCGCTTTTCGTGGTGGATGAAGGGCGCCGGCCGATCGGCATTCTGCATATCCATGATTTGTTACGCGCAGGTGTGGCGTGAAGAACCGTGCGCCTGACGCCCAGATGATGGCGGCCCCGCGCGGCGCGCGGCGCATCACGGCGCCTTCGCGCGAACGCTGGTCCCCCTCGGCTGGGCAAATGGCGCGCCGGCGGCTGATGGTGGGCGCGCTGAAATGGCTGGTGCCAGGCGCTGGTCTGGCGCTGTTGCTGGCCATTGTCATCTGGCCGGAATTGGAAGGCGCTGAAGAACGCGCGCGGGTTTCCTTTCGTCGTGTCGCGCAAACCGCGCCGGAGGCTATTCGGATCGTCGCCCCTCGCTATCAGGGGGTGGATGAACAGAACCGGCCCTATACCGTCACGGCTTCGGTCGCGACTCAGGGGCAAAATCAGGACATTGTTGATCTTGAAGCACCGCGCGCTGATTTGCTGATGACCGATGGCTGGGTGCTGCTGGAATCGCGCGAAGGCCGGCTGGACAAGGCGCGCAATCATCTTGACCTGCGGGGCGAGGTCACGCTGTGGCATGATGGCGGCAATCTGTTGGTCACCGAAGAAGCTGCGATTGAATTGAAGGAAGGGGCAGCCTCCGGCGACAAGCCCGTGGCCGCGCAAGGCCCCTTCGGCACGCTGGTGAGTGAGGGCTTCCGCCTTTATGACAAGGGGGCGGTGGTGGTTTTCACCGGCCAATCGCGCGCCCTGTTGGAAGGCAAACAATGAAGCGGCGTTTTGCATTGGCGCTTTCCCTGCTGGCAGGGGCTGCTTGGGCGCAGGCCGTGGACCTCAATCAAGGCGGCCCCATCGAAGTCACGGCGCGTGATGGCATGGAATGGCGCCAGAATGAACAGGTGGTGATCGCGCGCGGCGCGGCGCGGGCGGTGCGCGGCGGGGTCACGATTGATGCTGATTTGCTGATGGCACGCTATCGCCCACGCGGCGGCGCGCCGGCAGAAGCCCGGCCACCCAGTGAAGGCCCCGGCGGCGCCAGTGAAATCTGGCGCCTGGAAGCCGAAGGTACTGTCGTGATCACCACCGCCACAGATCGTGCCGAAGGCGATCGTGCGATTTACGATATGGATCAGGCCGTCATGGTCCTCACTGGGCGCAATCTGCGCCTTACCTCGCCGGATAATGTACTGACCGCACGTGACAGCGTGGAGTATTGGCCGCAACGGCGCATGGCGGTGGCGCGTGGTGACGCGGTGGTGGTGACCAAGGATGACAGGCGCGTGCGCGCTGATGTGCTAGTTGCCTATTTCAAGGAAGCACCAACGGAAGGCTCTGCGGCGCAGCGCCCGGTGGCCGCGCGCCCTGGGGCGGAAGCCTCGCCTGGGTCCAGCAGCAATCTGGAAAAGGTGGAAGCCTATGGCCGGGTTGAAATCCGTACGCCGGAAGAAGTCGTGCGCGGGGATTCTGGCGTCTATACGCCGCCGAATGGGCTGGCGCGCTTGCTTGGCAATGTCACCATTGTGCGCGGTGACAATACTCTGACGGGGTGTGAGGCGATTGTGAATATGGACACCGGCATTTCGCGACTTGTGGCCTGCCCAAATGAAAGAGTGCGCGGCATCATCGTACCAGGTGAGGGCCAGGGCCTTCCGGGACCTGGGGCGCCGATGCGATGAACGAGACCGCGCCATTGAAGGTGGTCCCTGGCGCCGGAGGGCTGCACGCCACAGGGCTCGGCAAGCGTTACAAGAAGCGGCCGGTGGTGCGCAATGTGTCACTGTCTTTGCAGCGCGGCGAAGCGGTTGGGCTGCTCGGGCCGAATGGTGCGGGCAAGACCACCACCTTCTACATGATTACCGGCCTGGTACAGCCCGATGAAGGGCGCGTGATGATGGATGGGCATGATGTCACCATGCTGCCCATGTATCGCCGCGCACGGCTTGGGCTTGGCTATCTGCCGCAGGAAGCCAGCATCTTTCGCGGCCTGACGGTGGAACAAAATATCCGTGCCGCGCTTGAAGTGGTGGAACCGGAAGCGGATCGCCGCGCGGCAATGCTCGATGAATTGCTGGCGGAATTCGGCATTGCGCATTTGCGCCGCGCCCCCGCCTTGGCACTTTCGGGCGGTGAACGTCGCCGCTGCGAAATTGCGCGCGCCTTGGCGACCCACCCTTCCTATATCCTGTTGGATGAACCACTCGCCGGCATTGATCCCATCGCGGTTGGCGAGATTCGCGATTTGGTCAAGCATTTGAAGGACCGCGGCATTGGCGTGCTGATCACGGATCATAATGTGCGGGAAACGCTGGAAATCATTGACCGTGCCTATATTCTGCATGAAGGCAAGGTTTTGATGGAGGGCAACCCGCAGGAAATCGTGGCGAATGAGGATGTACGCCGCGTCTATCTTGGCGAAAAATTCAGCCTGTAATTGGATAATGGCGCCGCATGTTTCCCAACTTCCCGCGCGCCGCTGAAACTGAGCAAGGCTAATGGCTCTCGGCCCGCGCCTCGATCTCAGACAATCACAGCAGCTGGTGATGACGCCGCAGCTGCGCCAGGCGATCAAGCTGCTGCAATCTTCCAATCTGGAAGTCTCGGCCTTTGTCGAGGAAGAACTTGAACGCAACCCTCTGCTGGAACGCGATGAACGCCCGCTGGCCGGCCCGGATGCCGGGCGCAGCACTGACCCATTGCCGGTAGCAAGCGAACCGGCGGATGCCGCCAGCGCTGCCGCTTCCGATGCACTGCCTTCGGAAAATGCAGCGCCGCTCGATGCCGAATGGGATAATGTCTATGACAATGGCCTGCCGCCGATTGGCCGTGGCGGCAATCGCGATTTCGATGATGATCTTTCCGGCATTGAAGCCATGGAAGCGCCGGAACGTTCCTTGCGCGATCATTTGGCGGAACAGATACGGCTGAATTTCACCTCACCGCAGGAAAGGCTGATTGCCGGCAATCTGCTCGCATTGGTGGATCCCGCCGGGCGGTTGCATGTGCGCGCGCAGATGATTGCGGATGCGTTGGGGTGTGAAACCGCGCTGGTGGACCGCGTGCGCCTTGCCATGGCGCGCTTCGATCCTGTTGGCATGTTCTGCCATGATTTGGCGGAATGCCTCGCGGTGCAATTGCAGGATCGCAATCGTTTTGACCCCGCCATGGCGGCACTGCTCGCCAATCTGGAATTGCTCGCCAAGCGTGACCTGAAGGGCTTGCAGGAAATCTGCGGCGTGGATGCCGAAGACATGGCGGAAATGGTCGCGGAGCTGAGGCGGCTGGACCCGAAGCCTGGCGCTTCCTTTGATGCGCCACCAGCGCCAACGCTGATACCAGATGTGCTGATGCGGCGCGGGCCGGATGATGATTGGATTGTTGAGCTCAATCTGGAAACCCTGCCGCGTGTGCTCGTGAATAAGGGCTTCTTTGCCTCGGCCAATGTCAGTGCGCGCGGCAAGGATGACAAGAATTGGATCGCGGAACGCTTCCAGACTGCGTCCTGGTTGGTCAAATCGCTGGAACAACGCGCCAATACCATCCTGAAAGTGGCCGCCGAAATTGTGCGCCGGCAGGATGGGTTTTTCCGCCATGGTGTTGGGCATTTGCGCCCGCTGATCCTGCGCGATGTGGCGGATGAGGTTTCGCTGCATGAAAGCACCGTCTCCCGCGTTACATCGAACAAGGCCATTGCCACGCCGCGCGGCACTTTTGAGCTGAAATATTTCTTCACCACCGCCATTGCCGGCACGCGCGGCGGGGAAGCCCATAGTGCTGAGGCCGTGCGTTACCGCATCAAGGCCATGGTGGATGCCGAAAACCCAGCGGATATCCTATCCGATGATACGATTGTGGCCCGGCTACGCGAAGAAGGCGTGGACATTGCCAGGCGAACTGTGGCCAAATACCGCGACGCGTTGCGCATTCCATCATCCGTGCAGCGCAAACGGGAGAAGGCCGCCTCGGCCTGATCCGGACAGAAAGGCGACCCCGGAGGAAGGCAAGGGTCGCACGCCCGGTCGCCTTGGGGCGGCCCCTCCACTTTTGAAAAAAGGGAGGGCATAGGCCCATGCATATTACGGTAGCCGGCAAACAGGTTGAAACCGGAGAAGCGCTGAAGACCCATGTGAGTGACGGGCTGGCGATGATCACCGCCAAGTATTTCGATCACGCGCTTGAAGCCAATGTGACCTTCCACAAGCATCGAAGCCAGTTCAGTTGCGATATTAATCTGAAGGCCGGGCGCGGGCTGATGATGCGCGCTGAGGGCGAAGGTGCCGATGCGCATCGCGCTTTTGAAGTGGCCGCCGAGCACTTAGCCAAGCGCCTGCGCCGCTATCGCCGGCGCGTGAATGAACATGCGCGGTCCTTCGCCAGCGAACGCGAAGCGGTGACAGAGGAAGCGCCGCGTGGCCGGCGCTATGTGATCGAAGCCCCGGCGGATGAGGAAGCGGCTGATCATGGCGACCACGGTGCCATCATTGCCGAACACCCGGCGCATATTGAACGCCTGACCGTGGGAGAAGCGGTGATGCGGTTGGATTTGGCGCAGGCGCAAGCGCTGATGTTCCGCAATAAGAAGGGCGGCGGGCTGAATGTTGTCTATCGCCGCGCCGATGGGCATATCGGTTGGATTGATCCGGGAGAGGGATAAGCCAGCCCGCTTGGCGTCGCCTATTGAGCCACCCAGCAGGTCCGTCGGACGCCGTGCGTTTGCTCAATATTCTCGCGCCAGGCGGAGTGGCCTGGTGCGCGGAAGCTATCTGCTATTCTGGTTTTCAAGCAGCCAAGGTAACTCGCTGGCGCACCAGGGAGCTGTCCGTGATGTTTGTGATGACGTAAGCGCCAAGTCCTTCTCGTGAGATCTTGCGTAAGGGGTTGTCAGCCGGCGTCATTGGTCGCGCATCGGGACCGGCTTCGTCCGTCAGCAGCGTAGGGTTCAGAATACGCCAATCGAGCGCGCTTTTCTCTATGGCCGCTTCAGCAACGGCATGGTCGCGATAGCTCCAGCGCACATTGCTGATTCCGATGAAAGCGCGGGCCCACCAGGGTAAGCTACCCCATGCCTGGCCTACACCATAGGCGCTGATATATAGAAGGCGGGGCACACGCTCTGCCAGCATGGCCGGCATTATCAAAGCCGTCGCTGCGGAGCACACATTTTTCGGCGAAATAAGAGGCGCAAAGGGGGAGCGTGTGCGACGGCGAATGCCTAGCGCTACAACCACCGCGTCGGCACCGCGCAAAATCTCGCATAGGGTCTCTTGCTGTGCTTTTACCGAGCCGTCAGTCCCCAAGCCATTTATACCATGTTGCAAGTTGCTCTGATCGAGCGGCAGAACTGGCCAAGCTGCTCTGGTCCTAAACTCGGTTGGCAGAACTGCCGGATTGCGCGCAACCGCAACCATGTCGAGGCCCCTTGCCTGACCATGGGTAACTATATGCCTGCCCGTCGCACCACTTGCACCAAATACAACAATTCGCATTCTCAAACCTCCGTCGTGTGAGCGAGCACGCGCCGAATGATGGTGAACGGCAACCCGCAAATGGATTATGCTAGAACGATATCGAAACGAAAAAGTGGCACGCTTGCTGGGTTGGCCGACTCACCCGCCATAATCATGCGTTGCCGCAGTGATGAATCCGTGATGCGCGACAGGAGGCTGTCAGACGCGTTTTTTGGTTCATCGGCAAACCATGCTTCGGTGGTCAATTCGGTTCCACCGGGTGGTTGAACCAGAATATGGATATGTGCGGTGCGTTTGATCAGGCCAAGAAAGCGTGTATAGCTTGGTGGGCGAATGGTTCGAAAAACATAGGCACCGTCAGCGTCGCTAGCAGTGATACCATAACCGGTAAATCCTGGATCTGAAACCCCATCGTCTTCCGCGCGATAAAGGGCGTCGGCATTCACGCTCCAGATCTCTATGCGGGCTTGCGGTACAGGACGCCCATCGGTGCGCAGAACCCGGCCGGTCAACGTGATATGCTGCCCTCGTGCGGGGGCCGCCGCTGGATCGGTCCCGCGGGTAAGGTCGGTGCCAGGCGGCTCCGGCCAGCGTTGGGGCCGTGCCGACAAAAAGGGCAGGCCCCATGGCGCCGGAGGATAAAACGGCCCGCGGCTGACATTTGGGGTTGGTGTCAAGTACGCGTCCCTGGCCATCGCAGGAGTGCTGGCTTCTCTCGGCCATCCGAGGCCGCTTTGAGCGCTGGTCAGTCCAGATGGGTCCCGTTGGGGCATGGCTAGAGCCTGACGGCTACCTAGAAGGCCAAGAACCGAGATACCCAATGAGGCCATCCGTCGCGTTATGGGGGACATCTGGATCACCTGTGTTGCTTTGCAGCTTGAATATTGGCCTATCGCCCGCGATACTCCGATAGAAGAAAAATCCTGTTTTTTATCGAGAAAATCCGGAATGGATGCGCTCAGCAGCCTTCTCAATGAAATCCGCTTTGAAGGTTGGTTCTTCTGCCGCAGCGATCTTGCGGCTCCTTGGGGGTTCGAATTGCCTGGGGGTCGGCTCGTAGCTTTGCATGCCGTGCTTGAGGGGCATTGTCGGTTGGACATCCCGGGAACCGATGAGGCGGTGGAACTCAAAACTGGCGACGTGGCTCTGCTACCGCTTGATTCGCGGCATTGGCTGCGCAGCGATGCCACCAGCTCCCCAGTGGCGGTGACGCTGCTGCAGGGGCTCGACCGTCGCGATCGAAACATGACGACTTTCCGCATGCCCGGTACGGGCCTGCGTTGTAAGCTGCTCACCGCAAGCTTCACCGCCCAGGGCCTTTTCCAAGGTGTCGCTTTGCGGGGATTGCCACGGATTATTGTACTTGATGCGACTGACGGCGGCTTCCCCACAGGCATTCGTAGGGTCATCGAAGCGATAATGGCAGAGAGCCAAGCAGCACAGGTAGGCGTCGCGCCAATTCTTCGCCGATTAGGGGTGGTGCTTCTGGTGCAAGCGCTGCGGGAAGCAGTGACGACATTGCCTTTGCGTGGCGCCTGGTTGTCAGCCATCGCCGATCCATCGCTTGGGCGCGCTCTGGCGGCCATTCATGCCCGCCCTATGGCGCCTTGGACGCTCGTCACTCTGGCAGCAGAAGCGGGTGCGTCTCGTAGCAGCTTTGCCGAGCGCTTTCGGGAAGCCATCGGCCTGACCCCTATGGCTTATGTGGCGAAGCTAAGATTAAGTCTCGCTGCGAACGCTCTACAGTCCGGCCGGGACAGTATCTCCCGCATTTCAGTTGCGTATGGGTATCGTTCGGTATCAGGTTTTACCCTAGCCTTTCGCAGGGCCTTTGGGCGCACCCCCGCGGATGTGCGACGTGCGGCGCGAACCGATGGCGCGTGACAAAGGTGCCGATGCCCATCGCGCCTTTGAAGTCGCAGCCGAGCATCTGGCCAAGCGGCTGCGCCGCTATCGCCGGCGCGTGAATGAACATGCGCGGTCCTTCGCCGGAGATCGGGAAGCGCTCGCAGAAGAAGCGCCTTCTGGCCGCCGCTATGTGATTGAAGCCCCAAGTGAGGAGGAAGCGCCTGAACATGGTGACCATGGTGCCATCATCGTCGAACACCCCGCGCATATTGAACGCCTGACGATTGGTGAGGCCTTGATGCGCCTTGATCTGGCCCAAGCCCAGGCGCTGATGTTCCTTAACAAGAAGGGCGGCGGGCTGAACGTGGTTTATCGCCGCGCCGATCGACATATCGGCTGGATTGATCCGGGGGAGGGGTAGGGCGTCGGCGCGGCGCGCGCCTCCTCGTTTTTGTGTCTGGCATGGCGTAATAAGGCGCCATGCCAGACATCACTCAATTTTTCCTCTACCTCGCGGCCGCACTCCTGTTGGCGGTCACGCCGGGTCCCGGGATTTTCTATGTCGCGGCGCGCAGCCTGGCGGGCGGGCGGGCTGAGGGCATCGCCTCCAGCTTCGGCACCGCACTCGGCGGCTTGGTGCATGTGCTGGCCGGGGCACTTGGCGTTTCCGCGCTTGTCTTGGCGAGTGCGGAGCTTTTCACAGCGCTGAAATGGCTCGGCGCGGCTTATTTGGTTTGGCTCGGCCTCCGCACCATTATGGCCGCGCGGCGTGATGCGGCTCAGGGTTTGGCTGGCGCCGAGCCGGCCCCCGCCATGGGTGCGCGACGTGCCTTTCGCGAAGGTGTGGTGGTGGAGGCGCTGAACCCCAAAACCGCAGCCTTCTTCCTGGCCTTCATTCCGCAGTTTCTTAACCCCAGCGCGGGCGCGGTGGCGTTGCCCTTCATTCTACTGGGCGTGATCTCCGTCACGCTGAATACGCTGGCGGATATTGTGGTGGCGATTGGTGCCAGCCGTATCCGGGAAGGTGCGGCATCGCGGCCCGCCTTCATTCGGCGGCTGCGCGAAATCTCGGGCGCTTCGATGATTGCGCTTGGCGCTGGGCTGGCGCTGGCCAAGCGGCATTAGAGCGGGATGACGTTTGATTGAATCGAATTGGGATTCACGTGGGCGTGATTTTCTGATTCAAGCTGCTGGCTTGGTTTGGAGGCCAGCGGCGATGACCAGACCCTATTCGATGGA
>JADCFX010000080.1 GCA_020249285.1 Roseomonas sp.
GTAACCGCTGTCTGGACCCCACCTTGCGTCTACGCTCATTGATCGTGCCCTTTGCGCCTTTGCGGTGAGCAGGAGGCGGCTGTGGTGGATGGTGGTGTGACTGAGAGCGCTCGAGAGAGCACTCCTTCGAGTAGTCGGCGATCGGTGGTGGAGGTTGTGACACGCGGCGAGCCTCGGCGGCGTTGGTCTGATGAGGAGCGTGCCCGTATTTTGACCGAGGCGATGGCGCCGGGTGCCATTGCTTCGCATGTTGCCCGCCGCTTTGGCGTCAGCACGGGTCAGTTTTATACGTGGCGCAAGGCAATGCTGCTGCGGTCTGCGCCGGTGGGCGTAACGCCAGCATTGGCCAAGGCGGATTTTGCTGAGGTACGGCTTTCGGCGCCGACGCCAAAGCCAACCACGCCATCGCCGATACCCCCGACTGGGATGATGGAAATCACGCTACCCGGCGGTGCATTGATCAGGGTGGACGCTGCGGTGGATGGTGCGGCCTTGGGGCGCGTTCTTGCGGCTCTTGCTGGCCGATGATTGGTCCTGCGACTGGCACACGGATTTTCCTCGCTTGTGGCCATACGGATATGCGTCGCGGCATGGATGGCTTGGCGGCGCTGGTGCAGCAGGCCTTTGGTCAGGACCCGTTTTGTGGTGCGGTTTATCTGTTTCGCGGCAAGCGCGGTCGGCTGATCAAATGCGTCTGGCATGACGGCCAGGGTCTCTGCCTTTTTGCCAAGCGCCTTGAACGTGGCCATTTTCTCTGGCCGATGACGAACACCGGCACAGTGATGCTCTCAGCGGCGCAGGCTTCGATGCTGCTGGAGGGTATTGATTGGCGAACCCCGCAACGCACCTGGCGGCCAAGCGCGATATGATGCGATAGATATTCGAGTAACCACGCGGAAAATCTATTGACGCGACGCGGTTTGATCAGCGACGATTCTCTCATGCCCGATCACCCCGCCGACACTGCGGATCAGCCTGAGGATGTAGCGACATTGCGCGCTGCCCTGCTGGCGGCGGAGGCTCGGATTGCGGCGCTGGAACAGATCATCCATTCATTTAAGCGTGCCCGCTTTGGGCAAAGCGCCGAACGGATTGATACCGCGCAGTTGGCGCTGACGCTTGGTGAGGAACCTCCGCCGCCGCCAGCGAATGATCCATCCGCCATCAGCGCAGCAGCATCGCGTACAACACAACCGCGTCAGCGCAATCGCGGCGCTCTGCCCGCGCATCTTGAGCGTGTGGAGCATGTGCTGGACCTGGCTGATAAGGGCTGCCCCTGCTGCAGGCGGCAGATGCATCGGATTGGTGAGGATCGCACGGAACGGCTGGATGTGGTGCCAGCGCAGCTCCGCGTACGCGTAACCATTCGCCCGCGTTACGCATGCCGTGGTTGCGGGGATGGCGTGCATCAACGCCGCGCGCCTGATCACGCCATTCCCGGCGGCCTGCCGACTGAGGCATTGCTCGCGCATGTGCTGATGGCGAAATATGGCGATGGCCTGCCGCTTTATCGCCAGGCCGCGATGCTAAGTCGGCAGGGAATTGTGCTTGATCGCTCAACCCTCTGCGACTGGATTGCCAAGGGCTGCTGGTGGCTGCGGCCGATGCGCGCACTTATTCTGGCCCATATTACGCGTCAGGGGCGGGTATTTGCCGATGATACGCCGCTGCCTACGCTGGAACGTGGGCGACGACGAACGCGCATAGGCCGATTATGGGCCTATGCGGTTGATGATCGCCCGTGGCAGGGCGGCACTCTGCCTGCGGTAGCCTATGTCTATTCGAGTAATCGCCGCGCGGAACATCCTGGCGCGCATCTGGCAGGTTTTCGCGGTGTGCTGCAGGTGGATGGATATGGGGGGTTCAAGGCGTTGCGGCGCGATCGTGATGATGGCGAAATAGTGCTGGCTTTTTGCTGGGCGCATTTGCGCAGGCGGTTTTTTGACATCCACGCCGCGACACAATCGCCCATCGCCGCCGAGGCGCTGCTGCGCATTGCCGCACTTTACGCCATTGAGGCAGGCATTCGTGGCCGCGCGGCGGAGCGACGCCTTGCCATGCGCCAGGCTCAAAGCGCGCCGCTGGTGGCTGAGCTTGAGGCTTGGCTGCACGCGCAACTGAACCGGCTAAGCCGCGGCAGCAAGCTGGCTGAGGCGATCCGATACGGGCTGCGCCATTGGCAGGGCCTCAGTGAATTCCTGAGTGATGGCCGGTTGGAGATGGATACCAACACGGTCGAACGCGAAATCAGACCGGTAGCTGTGACCCGCAAGGCAGCGCTATTCGCAGGCAGTGAGGGTGGCGGTGAGAATTGGGCCATCGCCGCCACGCTGATCCGCACGGCAATCCTGAATGGTGTTGATCCTCAGGCCTGGTTGACCGATGTGCTGGAACAGATGGTGAGCGGGAAGGTGAACAGCCGTAGCCTTGCATCGCTGCTGCCCTGGGCCTGGCGCGATGCAAAGCGCGCTGAACTTGCTGCATGAGCCGCCGCCGCCGCGTAGGCTCGCTTGCGCTGGATGATCTGGATGATTGGCTTGCCGCGCAGCCTGATATTGCGCGTCGCAACTGGAGTGTTTCGGCTATTGATGGTTTCTGCGCTGCCCTTGCCGCCGGGCCTGAGCGCATCAGTACCGAGGCTTGGCTGCGCGTAATCTTTGGTCCGGGCCTGCCCACCACGTCGAAGGGTCTTGGTGCCGTACAGGCAGTGCTGGACCATCATCATGCGATCGACCATAGGCTGCGCCTAGATGATGGCAGCCGCTGGCGGCCGATTTACATGCGTACCGATGATGGCACCGTGCTGGCGCAGCCATGGGCTGCGGGTTTCATGTTCGCCGTCAAGCGCTGGCCAGAGGCTTGGCGCCCAATGTTCGAACGCGGCCATTCTCAGAAGCTGCTGATGCCCATCATCACCTGTGAGGTGCCAGACCAGGTGGATGCATTGCTGGCTGGAAAGCCGCGCGCCGTACGCGAACTTATTGCCCAAGCCTATCACCACATCCCTGACGCCGTACGCGCCATCAGGGAATATTGGATACAGGATAAGTATCCAGGAAAGACTACAGAATAGGCCGACAACTCACGTCCAGCAGAAAAGCCAGTGGGTCGCAGACAACGGTTAC
>JADCFX010000081.1 GCA_020249285.1 Roseomonas sp.
CCCGGGCGGGAGCGATCCCGCGCCGGCTGATCCCGCTTTGCCTGATCGACTTCCCGCCGATGGGCAATCGATCACCGCCCGCCGTGCCATCACGGCACCGGCCACCGTCGATCGTGCCACCCGCACGGTGGAGGTCGTCTGGTCCACCGGCGCGCGGGCGCGGAACTTCGTCCCCTCCCTCGGTGGCATAACCGAGGAATTGGACATGTCGCCCAATGCGGTGCGCATGGCGCAGCTCGGCTCTGGCAATGCGCCGGTGCTGAACACCCATCGCAGCAGCGATGCGCGTGATGTGCTGGGCCGTGTGCTTGCCGCGCGGCTTGAAGGCGGGCGCGGCCATGCACGGCTGCAATTCTCTGCCGCTGCCGATGTGGAACCGCTCTGGCAGCGCATTGCCGATGGCACGCTGCGTGCCGTCAGCATCGGCTATCGCGTGCATCGCTATGACCAGCGCCCCGATCCGGTGAGCGGCGAGATGATCTACCGCGCCGTGGATTGGGAACCCTTCGAGATTTCGATCGTGCCCATCCCCGTTGATCGGGATGCGCAAGTGCGAGGCGCGGCGCCGCAGGGCGCGCCGTCCTTCGCCATTGAACCTGCCCTGGAGAATGAGGAACCACCCATGACCGAGACGACGCCGGAAACCCCGGCAGCCCCTCCGGCGCCGCCTGCCGCGTCGCCGCCCGCAACCACTACGGTGGAAGCGCCGCCTGATCTGGAGGCGCTGCGCAGTGAGGCACAACGCGCCGAGCGTGAGCGTATCGCCGGTATTGATGGCGCTATTGAAGCGGCTCGCGCCCTGGTCGGCACGGAGACCGCCGCACATATCCGGCGTGAGGCTATCGAGCGCGGCTGGCACCCGGACCAAGCGCGCCGATCCTTGTTCGACGCCATGGTAAAAAGCGCTGCGCCGCCCTCAGTTCCCGCGCGGCCGGAAACCGGGCCGGGACATGACTCGCCCTCGGAGATCCTGGATGCCATGGCGGAAGCCTTGGCTGCGCGCAGCATGCCTGGCTACCAGCCGCAAGGCGCCGGGCGGCATGCCGAATTCATGGGCTGGCGGCCTTCTGACATGATTGGAGAATTGCTCAGGGTCCGCGGTGAAAGGAATGTGCCACGCAACCCGACGCTGTTGGCCGAGCGTGCGTTTCACACCACTTCGGACTTTCCTCTGCTGCTCTCGGCTGCTGCCAACAAGATGCTGCTCGCGGCGTATCAGCCGGCGGCACCAAGCTATCGGCAGATCTTCCTGCGGCGCGATTTCCGCGACTTCAAGCCGCACCGGCATCTGCGGGTGGGTGATTTCCCGACGCTGATGCCGCTGATGGAGAATGGCGAGATCCAGGCCGGCACCATGTCGGAAAGCCAGGAAATCGTCCTGCTGCAAACCTTCGCGCGACGCATTCGCGTGACGCGGCCCATGCTGGTGAATGATGACCTCGGCGCCTTCACGGATTTTGCTGCCGCCATTGGTCGGCGCGTGGCGGATTTCGAGAATGCAACGGCCTATGCGCTGCTCAATCAGGCGAATGGCGATGGCCCGACACTGACCAATGGCCCCGCTGCGGTATTCGGCACGGCCGCCGCGCGATTGAATAAGGCGGCCGCAGGCAGTGCGCTGGACATCAATAACCTTGCTGCCGGTCGCGCTGCGATCCTGCGGCAAAAGACGCTGGATGGCCTGCCGATTTCGGTCGGCAATGCCATGAAGCTGCTGGTGGGCCCGAGCCTTGAATTGCCCGCGCGGCAATTGACGGTGAGTGTTGGCGCCACGCAGATCAACCAAACCAATATCTATGCCGGCTTTGTCCAGCCGCTGGTCGAACCGCTGATCCCGAATAATCGCTGGTACCTGTATGCCGATCCGCCCACCGCGCCGGTCTATGTCTATGGCTATCTGAATGGTGCCGAGGGACCGCAGGTCACCACTGGCCCGGTTTCCGGCGTGGATGGTGTCGAGGTCAGCGTGATCTTCGACTTCGGCGTTGGCGCCATTGATTGGCGCGGGGCCTGGTTCAATCCGGGCGTGTGACGCGCCTCAGAAACTTAAGCGCGACCTCTACGCAAAGCCCAGAAACACCGCGAGGCTGCGGTTCAAGGCCAATGCCTCGTCGTCACTAATGCGACCAATGCTGCGCGCGATCCGGTCGCGGCGCACCGCAGTCAATTTTTCAACTGCAATGGAGCTCGGCCGATCAAGTCCACTCGCTTGCGTGGCCGAGATCGGAATACGCAGTAACGGTGCGCCAGTTTCCTGTGCAGTCAAAAGACAGACTGCAATAGACCCTGTTTCCTGAAATAACTCGGACTGGACTATCACCGCCGGGCGGGGCTTGCCGGCGTAATCGCCGCCCGCCCGATCAGCAATCAACACAATGTCACCGCGACGCATCTGCATCGCGGCCGTGAACGTCATCGGGCTCAGGCTCGTTGCGCTCAATAAAGTCCATCATGTCGTCGAAATCGCTCTCTGAAGCGACCAGCAGCGATTGGCGCCTCGCCTCCTCCGCAAAGCCAGGCGCGCGCGTATCCGGCACCCAAATCTGAATTGGGCGCAGGCCACGCGCACGCAACTGGGCGCGATGCGCGGCAACACGTGAACGAACAGCGGAACGAGCCATCGGGCACCTCCTGATATATCGTTACATGTAACACATCTCGGCGGCAGTTTCAACCTCCCCGTCCCTCACCAGAAGGAGAATTTCCATGCGTAACTTCATCCAGCCGGGCAATAGCCTGGCGATTGCCGTTCCCTATGCGACCGGGGTTTCCGCCGGCCAGGGCGTCCTGGTCGGTGCACTGTTCGGCGTCGCCGCCGTGGATGGCGTGCAGAACGCCATGATCGAGGCCGCGACCGCGGGCGTGTTCGACCTCACCAAGGAACCGGCGCTTGCCATCGCCGCTGGCGTGCGGGTGTTCTGGGATAATACCAACCGGCGCATCACCGCGACCGCCGCTGGCAATTTCCAGGTGGGCATCTCCACCCAGGCCGCGCTTGCTGCCGATGCCACGGTGCGCGTCTGGCTCAACCGCGTTCCGGCGGCGGGGGCGTGAACATGACGAACCTGCTCGTGCGTGATCACGAACGCCTGCAAGGCGTGCATCCTCATCTGGTGCGCGTGGTGATTGAGGCGCGCAAGGCCGTACCCTTCATCGTGATGGAGGGGCTGCGGTCTCGCGAAAGGCAAGCCAAGCTTGTGGCACTCGGTGCCTCGCGCACCATGAACAGCCGGCATTTGACCGGCCATGCGGTCGATCTCGGCTATTGGGTCGATGATGGGGATGGCGTGCCGGAGAATGGCGAAATCCGCTGGGACTGGCCGCTTTACGCGCAACTCGCTGCAGCCATGAAGGGTGCCGCACAGAAGCTTGGCGTTGCCATTACCTGGGGCGGTGATTGGGCGAGCTTCCCGGATGGCCCGCATTTCGAATTGGAACGGGGGAAATACCCATGATCGGCGCATTGCTCCCCGCGCTGGTGCCGATCCTGGGTGATGCGCTCAAGCGGCTATTCCCGGACCCGGAGGCGCGCCAAAAGGCTGAGGCGGAATTGAACGCCGCCTTGCTTGCGCGCGCGGGCGAATTGGAAAAGGCGGCCGCCGATATCATCAAGACCTAGGCCCAATCGGAACATTGGCTCGCTGCATGCTGGCGTCCGCTGATGATGATCACCTTTGGCATCTTGATCGTACTGCGCTGGCTCGGCTGGTCCGCGCCTGGGATCAGTGAGGCGGAGGCGCTCAAGCTCTGGAACATCGTGGAGATCGGCCTGGGCGGCTACGTCATTGGCCGTTCCGCCGAAAAGACGCTGCCGCGCATCGTCGAGGTGCTGAGGCGATGAGCGCCTTCGATACCGCCATGGCAAGCCTGATCGCCGATCCACATCTTGGCTGCGATGCTGAGTATCGCCAGGGCGGCACAGGCGCGCCGATTCACCTGCGCGTGCTGCGTTCCTCGCCCGACCGGCTGGCGGATGCCTTTGGCACAGAGGTGATCTCCGCCAGCGATATTCTCTCACTCGCCATCGCTACCCTACCTGACCTTGCCGCGGGCGATAGTTTTTCGATTGGCAACGAAGTGCTCACCGTCCGCCATGCCGAACGCGACGCCACCGGCTCGGCCTGGCGCGTCTTTTGCCAGCGATAGGCACGCGGCATGAGGCTTGGCGCGCAGCTTTTCGGCGATCTACGCAAGATGCTGGCTGAAGAACTGCGCGCGGGCGAACGCGCTGCCATGGCCGCGATCCGCACCGAGACCGCCGAGGTCAAAGCCGAACTCCGCCAGCAAGTGACCACCGCCTTTGCCGGCAATGCGCGCGGCATCGCCAATGCCTGGCGCTCAATGGTTTTTCCTCGGACGGGCCAATCACTCCGTCCCGCCGGGCTGGTATTCACCAAAGTCCCCAAGGTGATTGATGCTTTTGAGCGCGGCGCGCTGATCCGCGCCAAGGGCGGGCGGAAGTTCCTCGCTATCCCCACTGGCTTTAATGCCACGCGTGGCAGGCGCGGGCGGGGCGAGAAAGGCATGCGCGTGACGCCGGCGCAGATGGTGGCCTTGGGCCAAGCGTTTCTGCGGCCCTTCAAATCGGGGCGCGGCTTTGTTTGGTGCCTGCCACTCCGCGCCGGGGAACAGGCCGGGCGGCGGCGCCAACGCCTGCGCTTGATTGCCGGCGGTGTCACCGAAATCGGCACCGCCCATCGCCGCGGCCGAGAGGCCTGGGCGCGCGGGCTGCTCGCGCGCGGCATGGTGCCGATGTTCCTGCTGCTGCCGCAGGTGAAGGTCACCAAGCGGCTCGACGTAAAGGGTGCGGCAGAGCGTGGCCTGCGCCGCCTGCCCGGGCGTTTTGTGGCGGCCTGGGCCGCCGAGGCAGGAAGACCGCGATGAGCCTACGCGAAGCCGCCCTGACCGCCCTGTTCGCGCGCCTGAACGCCAGCCTGGCCGCGCGCAACCCAGCGCCCGTCATCCGTCGCAATGAAACCGTGCCGCAGCGCCTGCCCGCGGGCGGACTGGTGGTGCTGCGCGATGGTGAAACTGTCTCGGAAACGCCCATACTCTCGCCACTTGCCTTTGCCATTGAACATCGCGCGGTGATCGAAGTGCTGGCGGCGGATAATGGGCTGCTGGATGCGCTGCTGGTTGCCATCGCCGCCGCGATCACCGCGGACCCCATGCTGGGTGGCGCGGTGGAATGGGCGCAGCCCGGCAGCGCGGATATCGAGGATGTCGAATTCGAAGGCGCTGCCAGCGCACGTGCGGCGAACTTGCCCGTCGCCTTGTTCTTTACTGCCACCGGGTCACCGCTGGCATGATCGCCCACCAGGAGAAACCCCATGCCCCGTGCCATTGGCGCGAATGCGCGCCTGCTCATGATTCCCGAGGTTAGCTATGGCACTGCGCCAAGTGGCAATTGGCGGCGTATGCCCTTTCTGTCCTGCAATCTGGGCGCGGAGCAGCCGCTGCTGGATGCGGATGTGATTGGCATTGGCGGCAATCGAGACACTGGCGCGCCGCTATTGGATACGGTCACGGTGGCGGGCCAGGCGGTGGTGCCGATTGATCTGATCAATTTCGGGCATTGGCTGCGGTTGCTGTTCGGCCCGCCGACCACGAGCGGCACCAGCCCGAATTTCATCCATAGCTTTGCCTCGGGCCTGGCAGCACTGCCTTCCAACAGCATCGAAATCGGCTATCCCGATGTGCCGAATTACGATGTTTGCACGGGCGTGCGCGCTGATACGCTGGAGATGGATTTCACGCCAACCGGTGCTGCCAAC
>JADCFX010000082.1 GCA_020249285.1 Roseomonas sp.
CAAGTTGATGTTTGACGTGCTGAATGCCTCAAGCGGGCGTTCCTTCATGTCGGAAAAGCGCGTGCCGCAGGCCATCACGGAACGCGCGCAGGGTTTCCCTGTGCGCTTCGCCGCAGGGCTGATGCATAAGGATGTGAAGCTGTGCCTGGAAGAAGCCGAACGCTTTGGCGTGCCCATGTTCATGGGGCCGGCTGCGCGGCAATATCTTTCCATGGCTTTGGCGATGGGCTCCGGGCCGGAGGATTTTGTTTCTACCATTCAGCACATGGAAAAACTGGCAGGCGTTGAAGTGCGCGCCACGCCCAAGGAATCAGGCGACTAGCCCAGGAAAAATCTAAGCGGCAGGAGGAAGACAATGGAATTCGGCATTCTGATGACCAGCCACACCAATCCCGTGGAAGAGCCCTATCCGCATCAGGGCGTCACTGCGCGCACCACTGAGGAAATCCTGCGCAGCCTGACGCTTTTCGCCCAGCACGTGATCCCGGCCTTCCACCCACCCGCCAGTTGCATGGTGGCGGAATAGGCATGGATTTCAGACTGCGGGTAGGGTAATGGGCAGAAATGCTGGAAGCCTATTCCAGTCAACAGGGACAAGAGAGGAAAAGCCATGACACTTGAGAGAAGGTCTATTCTGGCCGCTGGCAGCGGCGCGGCTGCCTTGGGCGCATTACCCTGGCGGAGTGCGCGCGCGCAGGCCGCGAATACCATCAAGATCGGCTTGCTGTCGGATATGTCCGGGCCGTATCGGGACCTGAATGGCCCAAATAGCATTTCGGCCACACGCCTTGCGATGCAGGAAATGACAGCGGCTCGTGGCCTTAATGTTGAGCTGGTGGTGGCCGACCATCAGAACCGCCCTGATGTCGGCATCAATATAACGCGTCAATGGTTTGACCGCGATGGCGTCGACATGGTGTTGAACCTTGCGGCTTCTTCAGTCGCGCTTGCCGTTTCTGAATTGGCGCGCGAGAAGAACAAGGTTGCCATTGCGACTTCCACGGCAACTTCTGATCTTACCGGCCGTGCCTGCAACGCCAATACAATCCATTGGGTTTACGATACCTACATGCTGGCCAAGTCAACCGGTGCGGCCATGGTGCGCGCGGGGGGCGATAGCTGGTTCTTCATCACGGCGGATTACGCCTTCGGACATGCGCTGGAACGTGATACCTCCGCTTTCGTTCGCGCCGCGGGTGGTCGGGTTGTCGGCCAAGTGCGCACACCCTTTCCGGGCACAACGGATTTTTCGTCATTCATCCTGCAGGCGCAAGCCAGTCGCGCAAAGGTGATTGGTCTGGCCAATGCCGGCACCGATACCACCAACTGCATCAAGCAGGCCGCGGAATTCGGCATTACGCGGCGCGGCATCAAGCTTGCGTCCATGCTCATGTTCATCAGCGATGTGCACGCCCTAGGGCTTGAAACGGCCCAGGGTCTTGTGTGCACTGCTTCCTATTATTGGGATACGGATGAGAAGACACGTGGTGTCGCCCGCCGCGTTCTTGCGAATTCCGGGGTCAATACGCCGGTCACCATGGCGCAGGCCGGCGACTATTCCGCAACGCTGCACTATTTGAAGGCGGTTGCCGAATTGGGGGCAGGGCCTGCAAAGGCCAGCGGGCGCGCTGTTGTAGAACGCATGAAGGCCATGCCGACGCAAGATGATGCCTTTGGTGCAGGAACCATCCGCGCCGATGGCAGAAAGCTTCACCCGGCATTTCTGTATGAGGTGAAGACACCGGCGGAAAGCAAGCACCGGTTCGATTATTACAAGCTGTTGCAGACTAGCCCGGCTGAGGAGGCCTTCCGTCCGATTGCTGATGGTGGATGCGCTATCGTCCGTAGCTGATCCTGATTTGGTGGGGCGGCGTACTGCCGCCCCATAGCTTTCCTATGATTTTGGCAGTAGCGGCAGCGGCGTCGCCTCCGGCGGGATTTGCACTTCCGCGACATTCAGCGTCATTGATACGGTGACGTAATAGCCACTCACAGCAATCAAATCCACCACACCCTGTTCACCGAAGCGTGCGGCGGTGGCGGCGAAAGTGGCGTCGGATACGCCGTGGTCGCGGTGCAGTTCAGTGCAGAATTCATAGACCAGGCGCTGATCTTCCGTCATGCCCGCGGGGCGGCGACCTTCGGCAAGGTCAGCCGCAATCGCGGGCGGCAAGCCGGCCTTCATCGCCATAGCGTGATGCGCATACCATTCATATTGGCTGGTCCAGACCCGCGCCGTGACCAGAATGGCGAATTCATTCAAATCAGCGGGGATGGAGCTGTTGAAGCGCAGATATTCGCCAACCTTCTGCATTCTATCGGCAAAAACCGGGCTGCGGAGCCAGGCATTGAAGGGGCCACGCAGGCCGCCGCGCGGGCCTTTGATGATGCCCTCGGCTGCGGCGCGCTGCTCCGCACTCATGCTCTCGGGCGCCAATTCGGGAAAGCGCTGTTTCTTGGGCGTGCTCATGTGGGTTTCCTTGTGTTCGTGGGTGCCGAAAGCGGCGCGCCCCGGCGGATGGGTCAGGCTAGACAGCGCCAGAGGGGCGGGCAAGCCAGCGCATGCTTGCCGGGGCGGGGGGCTTTGGTTAGCCTAAGCGCTTAGAACGGCGTTCCCAGGGCATTCCTGGCCAGCACCAAGCCGGATGGAGAAGCACCATGCATGATATCGTGATTCGCGGCGGCACCATTGTGGATGGGCTCGGCACGCCGCGTTA
>JADCFX010000083.1 GCA_020249285.1 Roseomonas sp.
AATCGTGAGCTGACCCAAAATCTGCGTGACGTCGCGAATATAGCCCCAGGTCTCAAATGGCGCCGGGTCCTGCGGCAGCATGACAAGGCTCCCCGGTGCCAGGGGCGGCCCGCCACCTTGGAAGAACCCCTGGCCCGCCGGCGCAGCTTCGCCATTGGGCATCACCACGAAAACACGCGATGCATCGGCAAAGCGCTGCGCCCCGCCAGATGCTTGGATGTATTCCGCCGCGCGCCACCCCTGGCGAAACGGCAGGCTGCCGGGGTTCAGCACCGCGCCTACCACTGTCACATCCTGCGGGCGCTTTGGCATGGCCAGCACATCGCCTGGTTCCAACAAAATATCCAAATCGGGCCGCGCCAGCAGGATCACCGGGTTGGCTTCCACCACCACCCGCCCGGCGGCGCGGGCTTCGCGCAAGGTCGCGGCCAATTCCCGGCCTGCCTTCATGGCGCCGCCAACATCCGCCGTGCCACCCCGAGAACCAGGCAGCGCCTGGCCTGAGGCCAATTGCACCAGGCTGCTTTCCAAATCCCGCGCGGTGCGCGCAAAGCCTTCCTGCTGGCGCAGGCGCACGCTTTCACGCGTGAAGACCGCGCCATAGGGAAACGCCTCGGCCGTCAGCCCGCCGGCGCGTGCGATCGCATCTGAAAGCCGCTCCCCACGGCGCAATTCATAGCTGCCGGGGTTGCGGAATTCACCCAGCAACAGCACCGGGCCGCTATCCAGCGTATCTTCGCGCCGCGGTATCCGCAGCGCCTGGCGCGGTGATACCAGCTTGGCCCCGCCACCCAGGCTCACGCGCGTCACTTGCCCCGCCAGGGCCGGGTTCGCCACCGCCTGCGCGACATCGGGCGCATTCGTGTTGCCAAGCGCCGTCACCCCGCCCGCGATGGCCAGCGCATCGGCCAAAGGCGTATTGTCCATCATGGGGTATAGGCCCGGCGCACGCACCTCGCCCGTCACCAGCGCGGCGTGATCCAGGAGGAAGCCCGCCAATTCAGGCACCTCCTGGAAAATGCGCGGGCAGCGCGCCTCACCCATTTCCGGAAAGCCCGTGGCCCGAGCATGGGCAAAGCGCGCCGGGGATGCCTGCGCGGCCTGGGCAAGCTGCGTCAGCGCCACGCATTCGCCCCCCTGCATCGCGGTTGCCTCGCCGCGCAAGGCGCGCTGCGGCGCGCCGCTTGAAAGCCATTGGATATCGGCGCGGGAGAAGACAATCACCTCATCCCCATCACGGAGCGTCGGCCCGCCACGGCCTTCCAGCGCACGCGCCAGATCAAAGGGCAGCAAATGGCGCTGGCCGCTGCGCTGATCCGGGCGCAGCACCACGGCGAAGCGCGTATAGGGATCGGGTCCGAGCTGGCGATGATCCGCAATCAGCGCGCGCACCGAAAGCCCCTGCCTGCCATTGGCCGCACGGGTGATCGGCATCGCCACATGCCCGGACAGGCGTATGGTATTGGCCGCCACATCCGCCCCCGGCCTGACCAACAGCGCATCGCCGCGCCTGAGGCTGGCAGTCATGGCAAGCTCGGCAAAACTCCGCCGCCCCTGCGCATCGCTTTGCTGCACCAAAAGCCGATTGCCACTGGGCCGCAATGGCCCACCGGCCAGCACCAGCGCATCTTCCAGCGGCATGGCGCCCTGGCGCGCCGGCAATTCGTAAATGCCGGGCCGCGCGACATCGCCGGCAATCGCCACCACCCCACCCAAGGGGGGCACCAGAATGCGTTCCCCCTCCCGCAGCGTCAGGTCAGCCTCGCCGGGCGCATCGGCCAGCAGCGGATAGAGATCAACCTGTCGCGACCCTGCCGGCCCCTCAATCCGGATGGCACGCAAAGACCCGCTCCGCCGCACCCCCTCAGCCGCCGCCAGCGCATCCAAAACGCTGGCGAGCGCCGTCAGGGTTTGAAAGCCAGGGCGCATTACCTCGCCACCCACGAAAACACTGATCTGGCGGATGGCGCCGATGGAAAGGAAGACCTCTGATCCGCCAAGCTCCCGCGCGGCGCGGCCTTCCATATCGGCGCGCAGATCAGCAAGGCTGCGCCCGGCTGCGGGGATGGGCGGCAATTCGGGCAGCAATAGCATGCCATCGCGCCCGATCCTGACCGAGAGCGTCTGCCGCGCCCGGCCGCGCAGCGCCACCACCACTTCGTCCCCTGGACCGAGAATATAGGAACCCGGCAAGGCGCCGAAGCTCGGCGCCGGTGCGGCGCCGCCGCGAAAGGTCTCGTAGCCGAATTGGCGGAGTTCAGCCTGTTCCAGCCTTTCGGCAAAGAAGGCTTCAATGCTGGAAAGCGCCGGGCGTGGCGCGGGGGGCGCGGCGATGGGCGCGGTGGCGGCAGCTGGGAGCGCCGCGGGCGGCGGGGCGGCGGCGGCTTCCAGCACGCGGGCCAGGATATCGCGCTGGGCGCCGGGCGGGAGGCTGGGCAGAGAAGCGCCGCCGGGCAGGCTTGGTGGCAGGCTTGGCGGGGCCAGGAATTGCGCGGCTGATTGGGCGGCCGCGGGCAGGGTGCTCAGGAAAAGGCATAAGTTCAGTATGATAAGACGCTTTATGGCGCCCTGGCCGCATGCATTTCTTGTGGCGAAACTTGGCATGAAATACACCAGAAAATTTTGTTGATTTTTCCTTAACACAACCATAGATTGCTTTTCAACTATTTGAATCACCCAAGGAGGTGTGCCGTGCCCGGGGATACAATTTTTAGCGAAGCCCGTTCCGCCGCCTTTGCCATACCAGGTTGGCGCGGCTGGTGGCTGCGCGCCGATGCCGCTTTCAGGCTTGGCCCGCGCCCGGTGGCGCTTTTCGCCTGGCATCGTCTGCGCCTTGCCTCAGGGCTTGCCCACCGCGCCTTGCCGGACCTGCCCGCGCCGCGCGGCCCCTTCCTGCCAGATGCCGAGGCGCTGCCCTCATCCGACCGAGACTGGCACGGCCCCTTCAATCCCGCAGCTCATGCGCTGGATGTGCTGGCGCGTCCGGGCGCCGATATCCGCGCGCTCTGGGAAGCCCATCGCCTTGGCCCCTTGCTTACTCTGGCGCTGGCCGCGCAACACGACCCCAAAGGCGATCATCTGCACCGGGCGGAGGCGCTTTTGGCGGATTGGGCCGCCGCCAACC
>JADCFX010000084.1 GCA_020249285.1 Roseomonas sp.
AAGGCGGCGATCATGCTGCCTCCGCTGGCTGTGCACAAAATTTATAGAAAACGGTCATTTTTTCCTTTCACGCCGCAGCGCGTTTGCTGGGCTTGCTTAGCCCCAAGAATTTCCGAATTTCCGGCGCCATCGTGCCCGGCACCAGCTTCGTGTAGCGCTCGGTCTGCGACACGGTTGACCAATCCCCATCCGATTTCAGCCGCATCAGATCGCGGTGCATCGCGTAATGCCAACTTGCCCAGGTGTGGCGCAGGGTGTGAGGGCTGGCATCGGCTATGCCGGCGCGCTTGCAGGCGCCGCGCCAGGCGCTGGCGATCTGCCCGCCATACAGCCCGCCCGTGTCGGCATAGGCCATCGGCTGCTTGCCGCGCTTCTTGGCCGGCGGGCGGAAGACATGCCCTTCCTGGTGCGGCAGATTGGCCAAGGCTGCCACGGTGCGCGGCGGCAGGCCTGCCACGCGGTCCCGGCCCTGCTTGGTGAGGCGCAACAGCGCGCGGCCATGTGTCAGGTCCAGATCGGCCCATTGCAGCGCCAGCGCCTCGCTCAGGCGCGCGCCAGTGCCAAGCAGGAACAGGATCAGCGGCGCCAAATGCGGCGCGGCAGCGGCGGTGAGGGCATTGGCCTCGGCCGGGGTGAGCCAGCGGGTGCGCTTGACGCCGCAGGCGCCCTTGGGCGCTTCAAAGTTCGGCATATCGCACCACTGGCGCCGGGCGGCATGGGCCAGCACGGCGCGGATCGGCGTGATCACTTCCCGCAGCTTCGTGGCAGGCTGCGCGCCCGGGCGGCACCGGGCCTGGATCACCCGGTCAATCGTGGCCTGGGTGATGTCTGCAAGGCGCTTGCCGGTCAGGCTATCCAGCAGGCGCAGCAGCCGGGCATTTTCGGCGGCGCTACGCTGCGCTGCGTCCAGATAGGAATTGACAGCCTGATCCCAGGTGACTACCGCCCGCGCGCCGTAAACGGCACCACGATAGAGGCTGGCTTCGAGTTCGGCCCTGGCTTCTTCCGCGAGGCGGCGGTCAGACGTCCGCGCAGATTGCCGGATGCGCTGCCCGGCAACGGTCCCGGTGATTTGCCAAGCGCCAGTGGCGCCGCTGCGGGTGAGCGTGAGGGGCATCTGATCGCGGCTTCCAGTTGCAGGATGGCGGCGGTGTCATACCGCACCGCACGGCCAGCCTTGAGGATGGGGATTGAATGCTCTTTCTCCAAATCTGCCAAGTGACGGGCGGTGATTTGGAAGCGGTCGGCAACCTGGGGGCGGGTGAGGAGGCGGTCAGTCACTGGTTTGATCCACAATGACAGGCACGCCGGCGCGATTGACCGCCAGTATGACGACTGCGCTAAGCGCCGCGTCGCTGAGCAAAATGGTAGTGGCGTTTCCGTTGCGCTGAAATTCTAAAATGTTTTGTTGCCTTTCTTTGTCTCTCACAAGCGTTACCTTGTCGCCGTTTTCCCTGATCTGAAGGCTCCATGCGGGAAGCGCTCGCTTATTCATGGCTTCGCCTCGGCTGCATCAAGAATGTCAGCCCCCTTGCAAAGCCGCGCGGCCAACTCGCGCGCTTGTGCCGCGTTGAATTGCCCCGGTGGTGATTTCAAATTGATCGCGATAAAGCTTGGCCCGTCTTCGACAAAGCAGACCACCACGGCTGCAGATGCGCGCTTGTGTGCGCCGGTCTGCTCCACGCGCCCAAGGTTTTGCATTTCCACGATTTTGCTCACGGCATCACCTTTTCAAACGATATCACCCACACCCAGGGGTTTGCCTCCCATGCGCCGGGGCCGTTGATGGTGTTCCAGAGTTGCTCAAAAGCTATCCGGGCGCCGCATCTAGCGGCAACATGGTGCGCTGCATAATCCAGAGGCGTGACGCCTTCCGCCAGCGCATCGTCTTCTGTTATCTCATGCAGCCGTTCCACCAGAACGTCGGTGATGCGAAGCGTGATGCGCGAAGCCCAGCGCGGCATGTGGATCGAGGGGCGAAGCCAGAATTTTAATAAATGGCGCACATGCGCTGATCCGATCAAACCAAGGTCAGGGTCTGGATCGGCACGCTGGCCTACCTCTTCAAAGCGCCAGCTTGGCAGGCCATTTTTTCTCAAGCCGTCTTTGCGCCAGCGGCCCCAAATGTAGAGGCTTTCGCGCACCCAAAGCGTATCGCCGGGCGCACCGTAGGGGCAGCGCAAGCCGTATTCCCCATCATCCCAATGCGCGCCGAAGATTTCCTTGCCCGGCTGCATATCGCCATGGCGGTCAATTACCGTCTCGTGGTAGTGTTCCACTGTCACTAATGCGTCAGGCCACGGCTGGACCTTCATCACCCGCCGCGTTTGGGTTTTCCGGCCATCCAGTATGGCGCGCACCATCTCGGCGCTGAATAGGATCGGGCGGTCACCCATCACGCTGCTTCCTTCTGTTGTTCGCGATAGACCGCGTGAAGGCGCCACGCTTCGCGAAGGTAGATTCCAAGCGCGCCGCTGACTGTCGCGGGGCTTTCACCGCGGGCAAAGCGTTTCATCGCCTGTTCTTCAATGCGCGCCCATTTGGCCAGCACATTTGCTTCCTGTTCCTCAATCGTGAGGGGGCGTGGGGCGGGTTCGGGTGTGTTGGCTTCTAGGGGCGGGCGTGGCCTGGCTGCGCGGGGCGCGCGTGGCGCGGGTGGGGTGCGCACCAGCCCGGCGCTTTTGATGCCCAGCCTGACCGCGGCGCTGCGCACGGTTTTCAGGCTGCCGATTGCCGGGCCGGGCATGTATTGCAGCGCGACAAGCAATCCCGCCGGCGGGATGCGCCCGTAGTTTTCGCGCAGAAAGGATACCCGCGATTCTGTCCAGGTGCTTTGATTGGGGCCGGATTTGCGTGGGCGTTCGGCCAAATAGCCAAGTTCCTGAGCTTTGTCCCGCATGGATCGCTGGTTGCGCACTGCCGGGCCGGGCAGGGCGTTCAGCCTTTCCAGCAAATCATCATCCGGGATCAAGTTGATCAGGTTATGCAGCAGGTCCCGGCGTTCATTCGTCCAGGTCCGTGGCTTGGCGGTTTGTTTTTTTGCGCGCGCCCATCCTTCGGGCCGTTTGAGGCCCAGCACGCGCGCCTTGTCTATCACTGCTTGAGCGCTGGCGACGGGGTAAGCGCAGGGCATGGTGTTCAGCCGCGCCATGATGGCGCTGGCGTCAACGCCTGCTTCCCATCCTTCCTTCAGTGCCGCGCAGCGTTCAGGGGTGAAGACGATGCGGCCATTGCCGGGGTGAGTCATGCGGCGCCCCCGTGATGAATGGGGATGTGCCGCGCGCGGCGAAGTGGCACCACGTTTGGCGGCATGTCTGCCAGCGCGACCGGCTGCTGGCGCCAGTGCGGCGGTATGGGGGATGCTTCCATTGCTTCCACGCGGGCGACATCTGCTTCCAGCGCTTGCACGGCCATGCCGGCGCGGCGCAGGTGAAGCAGCGTTGTCATGCGGTCTGGCGCGCGTTCGGCGGCGCTCAGCGCATCATACGCCACGGCAATCGCGGCGTTCAGGCTGGGGGTGATCATGCCAGCCACCGGATCAAGGCAATGACCAGTGCGGTGCCAACTCCGCCCGCGAGGCCAGATAGGACTACAAGCGCGATTAGCGCGCGATGAATGTCGGGCGAGATCATGCCAGCACCGCCGCGAAGATCAGTGCCAGAACGCCAAGGCCCTTCACTACGCAATAGGCCACCCACAGAAAGCCGATGGTGAGTAACGGGCTGGCCAGCACAAGGGCGGTGAGCTTCATGCCGACCCAGCTTTTGCGCGGTAAGCGCTGGCCTTCGATGGCCTGCCAATCATAGCAGCCGCGGTGCGGCGCTTGGTTGGGGTGGTGTGTCATGCCTCAGCTATCCTTTCGGTTGGCTTCGATAATCGGGGCGGCTTCGCGCAGTAGCGCGGCCATCAGGCGGTAGGCGGCGGCTTCCTTGTCTCCGCGCAGGATGTTTTCGGCTTCTCGGGCGGCTTCATCTGCGCCATCGGCGACAAGCAGCAGGGCATCCGCGCTGGTGGCGGTGCGCAGCGTCAGGCTTGCCCAGGCGCAAAGCGGCGGGGGCAGGTCTTCAAGCCGGGCGGAGATTGCGGCGACGGGTTCCATGGGCGGGACATAAAACCTGCTTGGGCGGGTGATCTGGTTCATGGCTGCGCCTCCTGCGTTGCGGGCGTATGTGCCAGGATGTCAGTTTCTGTGCCGCCGATGATTAACGTGAGCGCGCGCACCAATTCGCCTTGCCAGAAGGCTTCGCATTCGCGGCAATGGGCTTCTCCCCAAGGGGCGGTTTGGCGGCGGGCGATGCGGCCTTGCCAAAGCAGGGCCATCGCCTTGTAGCTGATTGCGCTGCGGATCAGGGCGTCCAGCGCTTGCGTGGTGGCAGGCGCGAATTGGGGCGTGATCGCGTTCATTGGCCGCGCGCCTTCATCGGGACGTGAAACACAAAATAGCTGCCCTTGGTCCCAAATGTCGCGGTGTGAACGTAATCCAGTACCTGGACATTCACGCGTGCCTTGCGGAGACCAGAAACATGCAGCCGCGCAGCGTTGACGGAGCAACCAAGACCTTCGGCCAATTGAGCGATGCTCGCCCCTTCAGGGC
>JADCFX010000085.1 GCA_020249285.1 Roseomonas sp.
CGCTATCGCGCGCTCCCGCAAATCCATCGAATAGGGTCTGGTCATCGCCGCTGGCCTCCAAACCAAGCCAGCAGCTTGAATCAGAAAATCACGCCCACGTGAATCCCAATTCGATTCAATCAAACGTCATCCCGCTCTAGTGCGGCATTATTTTTAGAACTCAGCGCCCGCGCAGTTTAAATGCACGGGTCGCTCATTCCACACCTTCAACGCGACGGTTGGGGCACCCGGCATTGCTGCCGTGCCGCCCCATGCCTGACGTCATGATTGAAACCTGGTCTAACCGAGTCCTTTGCGCTAAAGGATGCGTCAGCTCCGCTGACGGCGGAGGAAGGCGGGAATCTCCAGGCTCATTTCATCCTGCTGTGAGGGCCGCGCTGCTTCGAAGCGCGGAGCAGGTGCAGATGTTGGTTCAATCCGCGCGGCTTGGCCGGTTTCAGCAGCAAAGCCTTGCGGTTCGGCTGCTGGGGAAACATTGCGCTTCATCATGCCGCCCATCCCTGTGACCTTGCCGAAAAGCCCACGCAGCCCAGCCGGGCGTGCCGCGGCGGCGGCAGGCTGTGGCTCCGCTGGTTCGGCTACCGGTACACGAAGCTGCGGCATTTCTGGTTCGGCCATGGGCGCGGGTGCCAGCATCACGGGCGCTTCCTGCTGAGAAGCCGGCGCCGATGCGATTTCCGCTTCTGGTGCGGGCGCGGTTTCAACCACGGCGGGCCGCAGCGTCGGCGTTGTTTGCGCCGCACGGCGCATGAAGGGCAGCCCTGGGCCCGTGGCCGGCGCTGCGCCAATGCTTTGGTTTGATACAGCATTGACCAGTTGCGCGGCACCACCGCCCATGGCCACCAGCTTCGGCTTTTCCGCTTCGCGCTGGTCGGCCACATCTATGCCCGTGGCCACCACGGAAACCCGGATGCGCCCATTCATGGTTTCATCCACTGACGTGCCAAAGATGATATTGGCGTCTTCTTCTACTTCTTCACGAATGCGGTTCACGGCGCCATCCACTTCAAACAGCGTCATGTCATAGCCGCCGGTGATGTTGATCAGCACGCCCTTGGCGCCGCGCATAGAAATATCTTCAAGCAGCGGATTGCTGATGGCGGATTCGGCAGCACGGCGGGCACGGTCTTCACCTTCAGATTCACCGGTGCCCATCATGGCCTTGCCCATTTCGGCCATGATGGTGCGGATATCAGCGAAGTCCAGATTGACGATGCCTGGATTTATCATCAGGTCTGTCACACCGCGCACGCCCATATAAAGGACGTTATCGGCCATCTTGAACGCTTCCTGGAAGGTCGTGCGTTCATTGGCCAGACGGAACAGGTTCTGGTTCGGGATGATGATCAGCGTATCCACGCATTGCTGCAATTCCTCGATCCCCTGTTCGGCGGATTTGCGCCGCTTGGGGCCTTCGAAATCGAAGGGCTTGGTCACCACGCCAACCGTCAGAATGCCGCGTTCCTGCGCCATGCGCGCAATCACCGGCGCTGCCCCTGTGCCAGTGCCACCGCCCATGCCGGCGGTGATGAAGATCATGTGCATGCCTTCAATGTGGCGGGCCAATTCTTCGGTCGCTTCTTCCGCTGCAGCACGGCCGATTTCGGGCTTGGCACCAGCGCCAAGGCCTTGCGTAAGGTGCGGGCCAAGCTGCACACGGCGATCAGCGCGGGCATGGATCAGCGATTGCGCATCCGTATTCGCCACCAGGAATTCAACGCCTTCCAGGCCCATGGAAATCATGTTGTTGACGGCATTGGTGCCACCGCCACCAACACCCACCACCGTGATTCGGGGTGTGAAATCCGTGTGTTGATTTTGCGGAATCGTCAGGTTCAGGGTCATGGCATTTCCTCCTCACGCAGTGATGGGTAGCTTGGGTTGGCAGGGGCGGCGAAAGGTGCGGGCATTACACGCGATCCTTCAGCCAATGAATCAAACGACGAAACGCACCGCCGGATTTCACCGGGCCGGTCGCGATATCCAGAACGGGGCGGCCTTCGCCGGCGCCCCACAGCAAGAGCCCGACCGCGCCCGCGAAAGCGGGGCCGGAGGCAGCTTCGGCCAAACCACGCAAGGGTTGCGGGCGGCCAAGGCGCACCTGGCGGTCCAGGATGCGCGCGGCCATTTCGCGCACGCCAACAAGCTGCGATGCGCCGCCGGTCAACACCACGCGTGCGCCGCCTTCCTTGCCAAGCCCGCTTTGATCCAACTTGTCCCTAAGGATTTCGAAGGTTTCTTCAAGCCGCGGCTTGATAATGCCAACCACCATGGCGCGCGGAATGCGCGCGATATGGTGTTCATCTTCGCCCAAAAGCGGCACGGGCAGATATTCGCGTTCATCATCCGCGCCACCATGCACGGCACCATGCAGCGTCTTCATCCGTTCCGCATGCGCAACCGGCGTGGACAGGATGGTGGCCAGATCATTCGTCACCTGGCCGCCACCCACCGGGATTTGCGCGGTATGCACCAGATGGCCTTCGCTGAAGACCGCAAGGCTGGTGGTGCCGCCGCCCATGTCAATCACTGTGGCGCCAAGCTGCTTTTCATCTTCCACCAGCGTCGCGAGCGCTGACGCAAAGGGCGCCGAGACCAATTCTTCAACTTCCAGATCGCAGCGCATCAGGCAGGCGCCAAGATTGCGGAGCGATGCCTCAGCCGCCGAGACCATATGCAGCCGCGCGCCCAGCACTTCGCAAATCATGCCGCGCGGGTCATCAACGCCAGGTGTCGCATCCACGGTGAAGCCAAGCGGTATGGCGTGAACCGTCTCCCGCCCTTCTTCGGCGGTGCGGCGGCGACCTTCATTCAGAATGGCGCGCAAATCGGGCTCAGTCACCGCGCGGCCATTGATGTCCCATTGCAGATGCAAAGGCCGACTATCCGGCTGCCCACAGGAGAGATTAACGATGGCGCCTGAAAGCCGCGTGTCGGCCATTTCCTCTGCCTGGCCTACGGCGGCGCGAATAGCGCGCTCCGCTTCTTCCAGATCCACAATGGAACCGCCCTTCACGCCGCGCCCGCGCTGCCAGCCAAAACCCAACACGCGCGGGCTGCCATCGCTTTCAATGCGCGCAATCAGGCAGACCACTTTAGTGGAACCGATATCCAGCACACCAAAAACGCCACTACGCGCCTGACGGCGACGCCGCGGCGGTGCGGCTGCAGGTTCAAAACTACCGGGCAGGCGGGTGAGCTGGTTCATCCGCGTTCCCTTCGCGCGACCGGGCGCGCCGGCTGATTTTCAGGTGTTTCACGATTGGTGCGCACCACCAGCCGATCAGGAAGGCGAAGATCAATCGCGGCCAGAGGCCGATCCAAAAGCTTCGCTTCCTGCTGCAATTCAGCAAGACGCTTGATGGCGGCGCCTTCTGCAATTTCGGGCAGCAGCACGTCCGTGCCGTTATGCAAGCGTAGATTCCAGCGCCTTTCGCCAATGCGCACCATGGCCTGCACGCGTTCCGCCACCGCCGCTTCCCCCGCCAGAAGATCGTAAAGAGCCGCCGCAGCACGATCCGCACCAGGGCCGACAATCAATGGCAGCGGACCGAATTGATCGAGCCCATCGGTCGCCACTGTTTTGCCGTCGCGGTCCACAATCACGAAGCGGCCTTGATTTTGCCAAATGGCGAAGGGCCGACGTTCTTCCAGGCGCAGCACGATGGTGCCGGGCAAATGCCGTTCAACATGCGCGCGCGCCACCCAGGGAATTGATTCCAAACGCTGGCGCGCGGCTTCCGGCGAGAATTCCAGCATGGAATCGCCGCGTGAGACACCAAGCGCTTCGCGAATGAGTGGCAGCGGCGTGTTCTGCCGACCATCCACGATCACCGCCTGCACTGTCATGCTGCGATCAGGCCCGATCATGGTGACCTGGTCCAGCATGCGCCGCGCCTGGCCTGCCGGGTCCACTATTGCGATGCCATAGGCAATGGCACCAAAGCCGCCAAGGATCAGCACACCATAAAGTGCAGGCCGCGCGAAACGACGCGAACGACGCAGCGCGATACGCAGCGCGGAAGGCCGGCCCTGTTCCTTCTTCTTCCGTGTTGAGGTGGTGACCAAGCGTTCACGCGCCATGGCGGGCTTGCTCCACCATCCAGGCGCAAAGCGCGGGGAAGGACATGCCGCAATGCGCCGCCTGTTCCGGCAGCAGCGATGTTGGCGTCAGGCCTGGCTGCGTATTCACTTCAAGCAGGATCAGCCGGCCTGGCTCACCTTGCGTGTCGTCATAACGAAGATCAGTGCGCGAGGCGCCGCGGCAGCCAAGCGCTTGATGGGCACGCAGCGCGATATCCAAAGCCTGCGCATAAGCCTCTGGCGCCATATGCGCGGGCAGGATATGGCGCGAACCGCCGGCGGCGTATTTGCTTTCGTAATCATAGAATTGCCCGGCATCAGACAGAATATCCGTCACCGCCAGCGCATGATCCCCCATCACGCCCACGGTCAATTCGCGGCCCGGGATGAAACTTTCCACCATGATCGCATCGCCATGCGTCCAACCCCGCGCAATGCTGGCGCGGCGATTGTCGCCTTCCTGCAAAATCGTGACGCCAACGGAAGAACCTTCATTCAGCGGCTTCACCACAAAGGGGCGCGGCAGCGGGTCCGCTGCTTCCAATTCGGCGCGCGTTACCACGCGATCATCCGCAACCGGCAGGCCCGCCGCTCGAAACACGGCCTTCGCTGCGGCCTTATCCATTGCAAGCGCCGAAGCACGTAGCCCCGAATGCGTGTAAGGCAAACCAAGCCAATCCAGCATTCCCTGAATGCAGCCATCCTCACCAAAGCGGCCATGCAGCGCGTTGAAGACAACATCGGGACGCGGATCGCTCAGCGCATGGATCACGGCGGCCAGATCATCACCGACATCAATCGGCGTCACGGCAAAACCCGCTTCCTGCAAAGCAGTGATCACCTGGCGGCCAGAAGAAAGCGACACCTCGCGTTCCGCCGAACGCCCGCCATAAAGCACCGCGACGCGCTTCATCATGGCTGCATCCTTCCGATGCGGCGGATTTCCCATTCCAGCGCAATGCCGGAATGCGCCAGCACGCGCGCGCGCACTTCCTCGCCCAGCGCTTCAATATCCGCCGCCGTGGCACCCCCCAGATTGAGCAAGAAATTGCAGTGCTTTTCGCTGACCTGCGCAGCGCCGCGAGTCAGGCCTCGGCATCCCGCAGCGTCAATCAATTCCCAGGCCTTGCGATCACCGGGCGGATTCTTGAAGGTGGAACCGCCCGTACGCGCGCGCACAGGTTGCGTGGCTTCACGTGCAGCGCGGATTTCAGCGAGCCGCGCTGCGATTGCAGTCTTGTCACCCGCAGCGGCGCGCAGCCTTGCCCGCACCACCACGCCACGTGCCGGCAATTGCGCATGACGATAGGCGAAGTGTAACGCTTCAGCATCCAGGCGCAGCAAACCTTCAGGCGTGGCGATTTCCGCCCAATCCAAAACATCCTTGATCTCAACGCCATAGGCGCCGGCATTCATGGCGACCGCGCCGCCGATGCTACCAGGAATACCAACCAGAAATTCAAGCCCCGCCAACCCAGCAGCAGCAGCGGTTTCCGCCACCGTTACATCCAAAGCGGCGGCGCCGGCGATGATGGCATCGGCTTCCACCACCACATCACCAAAACCGCGCGCGAGGCGCAGTACCACGCCAGCAATGCCGCCATCGCGAATGATCATATTGGAAGCCGCGCCAAGAATGGTCAGCGGCATATCGGCAGGCATGTCGCGCAGCAGCAGCAACAGATCATCCAGATCCGCCGGCCGCACCAGCACATCCGCAGGCCCGCCCACGCGGAACCAGGTGGCCGGACCCAGCGGCGCATCACGTTCCACGCGCCCGCGAAGTGGTGGCAGCACGGCATGGCTGATGGGCTGAGGCATCATTTCATCGCCCCCGCCAGGCGCCCCCGCGCGCGCGATTGCAATTCAGTCAATTGCGCCGGCAGCGCATGTGCCCAATTTGTGATGTTGCCCGCGCCAAGGCAGACAACATAATCACCAGGTCGCGCAATGGCTTGAATCATCTCGGCCAAGCTATCAGGGCCGGGCAGAGGCACGACAGAACGATGCCCGCGCGCACGCAAGCCTTCCACCAGCGCATCCTTGTCCACGCCTTCCATCGGTGCTTCACCGGCGGCATAGACATCGGCCACAATCACTGTGCCCGCATCATTCATGCAGGCGCAGAATTCTTCAAACAGAGTCGCAAGCCGCGAATAGCGATGCGGCTGCACCACCGCAATCACATCCCGCGCGCCGGCCTGCCGCGCGGCCTTCAGCACGGCAGCGATTTCCACGGGATGATGGCCGTAATCATCAATCACCGTAACGCCGCCTGCCTCACCGGTGCGCGTGAAGCGCCGCTTCACCCCCTTGAAGCCAGCAAGCGCGGTGCGGATGGTGACCTCATCCACGCCCATCTCAGCGGCGATGGCAACGGCAGCCAGCGCATTCTGCACATTATGCTGGCCGAGCATGGGCAGGCGGAAGGGCTTCATGTTACGTACGCGCCCGCTCAGCCGATCCGTCACCGTCACTTCAAAAGTCGCACCCATGCGGTCGGTGATCACGCGTTCGGCGCGCACATCGGCTTGTGGCGAAAAACCATAAGTCACAATGCGACGATCCGAAAGGCGTGGGATCATCGCCTGCACTTCCGGATGATCAATGCAGAGCACCGCGAAACCGTAGAAGGGAATATTGCCGACGAATTGGGCGTAGCCTTCCTTCATCGCTTCTTCCGTACCCCAATGGTCCAGATGTTCCGGGTCCATATTCGTGACCACGGCAACAACAGCGGGCAGTTTCAGGAAGGACCCGTCGCTTTCGTCGGCTTCCACCACCATCCATTCGCCGCTGCCCATGCGCGTATTGGTGCCATAGGCATTGATGATGCCGCCATTGATCACGGTGGGATCAAGCCGCGCGGCTTCCAGCACAGCCGCGACCAGGCTTGTGGTGGTGGTCTTGCCATGCGTGCCGCCAATGGCGATGGACCATTTGAGGCGCATGAGCTCGGCCAACATTTCCGCGCGCCGCACAATGGGAATCAAACGCTGCCGCGCCGCCGCCACTTCCGGATTATCGCGCTTCACGGCAGTGGAAACGACAATCACCTGCGCATTGCCCAGATTGGCCGCGTCATGGCCGATCATCACCGGAATGCCAGCAGCGCGCAGCCGCGCCACATTGGCTCCTTCCGAGATATCGCTGCCCTGCACTTGGTAGCCAAGCGTGTGCAGCACCTCGGCAATGCCAGACATACCGATGCCGCCGATCCCAACGAAGTGAATGGCGCCGATACTGATGGGAAGCGCGCGCATCAGGAAACCCCCACCAGATTGCGCCGCGCGAGCGTCATGACACGATCCGCAAGATCACGCGCCGCATGGGGGCGCGCCAAAGCAGCCGCCGCAGCAGCGGCGGACGCCATCCGCGCCGGGAAATTCAGGAAGGATGCCAGCGCATCAGTCAGCGTTTGCGGCGTGAAGGCTGTTTGCGCGAAAACCTTCGCCGCTTCCGCTGCCGCCAAGGCGCGCGCATTCGCGGTTTGATGGTCATCAATCGCGGATGGCAGCGGCACCAGAATGGAAGGCCGACCAGCGCAGGCAATCTCGGCCACAGTAGAAGCACCGGCACGACCGATCACGAGATGCGCCGTGGCAAGACGCCCTGCTACATCAGGAAAGAAAGGCGCCAAATCGGCAGGAACGCCGGCGGCTTCATAGGCGCTGCGCGTGCGCGCCAAATCCTCCGCACGGCATTGCTGCGTCACCAGCAGGCGCGCGCGCAAGGCTTCAGGCAGCGCGCTGATGGCAGGCGGCACCACATCCGCGAAAATCCGCGCGCCGAGCGATCCGCCCAGCACCAGCACGCGCAGCACCGTGCCATCCGCCGGCAGCGGATAGGGCTGACCGGCCAATGCCGCGAGCGCAGGGCGCACCGGATTACCCACCACCGCGCTTCTTGCACCTTCCGGCACCATGGCAGTGTCGGCATAGGAAAGTGCGAGCAAATCAGCGCCGCGCGCCATCAGCCGATTGGCGCGGCCCAGCACAGCATTCTGTTCATGCAGGATCAGCGCCGGGCGACGTGCCGCACGCATCAAGCGCGCCGCTGCAATGGGTGGGAAGGAAGGATAGCCGCCGAAGCCAACAACCGCACTCGGCGACAAATTGCGGATATGCCGGCGCGCTTCAAGCGTTCCCTTCAACAATGCTGAGGCTCCGCGCAAAGCCTGACGCACACCGCGCCCGGAAAGCCCGGAACCTTGCAAGACAAAACGCTCGGCATTCGCGAAGACCGGGCTGTCATAAGCGGCGGATCGCGCATCGGTCATCAGTGCCACGCGTTCGCCGCGACGGATCAACTCCGCCGCCAAGGCTTCGGCGGGGAAAAGATGCCCGCCCGTGCCGCCCGCGGCGATGATGATGGGCTGTGCCATGGGGCCCCTCACCGCGCGCCCTCGGCAGCAAAAGCGCCGCCCGGCAAGCCGGTTCCGGCGGCGCGTTCGCCAATGCGCTTGCGTGTCAGCGCCAACAACATCCCCATGCCAAGCGCAATGGCCAGCACGGAAGAACCGCCATAGGAAACGAAGGGCAGCGTCATGCCTTTGGTGGGGATCAAGTGCAGCGTGGACGCCATGTTCACGAAAGCCTGCAAGCCAAATTGCGTCAGCAGGCCGGTTGCCGCCAGCACTACGAAGAAATCAGTTTCCGCCAGCAGCCGCATCAAACCGCGCAGCACGATGAAGGCGAAAAGGGCCAGGATCACCAAGCACACCACCATACCGAATTCTTCCCCGGCGACGGCGAAGACGAAATCGGCATGCGCATCGGGCAGCACATTCTTCACGCGCCCTTCACCCGGCCCGCGCCCCAAAAGCCCACCATTGGCGAAAGCTTCCATGGCGACACTCACCTGATAGGAATCGCCCGAACTTGGATCAAGAAAACGATGTACGCGTGATTGCACATGCGGGAACAGCAGATAGGCCAGAACGCCTACGCCTACGCCAAGACCTGCCAGCCCACCCACGACGAAAAAATTCAGGCCAGCCACAACGAATTGCGCGAAAAGCACCGCCGTCATCACCAACAACATGCCGATATCGGGCTGGCTTTTCATGATCACCGCGATCACGGCAAACATACCAATCGCGATTGCCCGCCCCCAAACGCGCGAACCAGGCGCCATGCCTTCCGCAATCAACCACGCAGCAACAACAGCAAAGAAGGGCTTGAGGAATTCGGAAGGCTGCAAGGAAAGCCCAGGGATCGGCAACCAGCGCCGCGCACCCTTAATTTCAACGCCAACCACCAAGGTTGCCGCCGTCAGCACCAAAGCACCAGCGCAGCCAAGCAAGGCAAAGCGCCGGACTCCGCGTGGCGAGAGCAGCGAAACCACCACCATCACCAAGGCCGCCAGCGCCAGATAAAAAACCTGCTTCAGGAAGAACATGTGGCGCGATGAAGCGCCTATACGCTCGGCCACGGCAGGCGATGCGGCCAGCATCAACACATAGCCAAAGCCGATAAGCACCATCAGCGCCGCCAGCGTCCAGCGATCCACTGTCCACCACCAGCGCCCAAGAATGGAATTATCCGAGCGGGAGAGCGCCATCAGCTTGCCCTCCGCTGCTGTCCCGCGACCAGCGCCTGCGCCAGTTCACGAAAACGATCGCCACGTGCATCAAAGCCCGAGAATTGATCGAAGGAAGCGGCTGCCGGTGAAAGCAACACGACCGGCGCTGCGCCAGCAAAAGCCGCTTGCGCCGCCGCCGGCACAGCCGCTTCCAGTGTCGTGATGATTTCATGCGCAACGCCGGCCTCGCGCAACGTTGCTGCCATGGCGGGCGCATCACGCCCGATCAAAAACGCCTTGGCGATGCGCGGGAAAAAGGGCGCCAGCGGCGCAATGCCGCCTTCCTTCGCCATGCCGCCCGCAATCCAGACCACGCGGTCATAGGAAGCGAGTGCGCGCGCCGCGCTATCCGCATTCGTTGCCTTGCTGTCATTGACGAAGACAACGCCATTAGCCTCGGCGACGATTTCCTGCCGATGCGGTAAGCCAGGGTAGCTTGCGATGCCGCGCGCGATATCCGCCCGCGCAACGCCCAGCGCCATGCAGGCCGCCGCGGCGGCTGCGGCGTTTTGCGCGTTATGCACCCCTGGCAGCGCCGCTGCCGCCGCCAGATCTAGGATAGGCCCCGCATCATCGCGCAGCATCCGGCCCTCGGCCCAAACCCCTCCCGGCTGCGGCGTGGCGCCCGAAATCGGCACCATCCTCGCCGTCAAATCGGCACCCATTTGCGCGGTCACCGCATCATCCTGGCCCAGCACCGCGACGTCATTGGCCCCTTGGCGCGCGAAGATTCGAGCCTTCGCAGCGGCATAGCCGGCCATGTTCCCATGGCGGTCCAAGTGATCGGGGCTGAGGTTCAACATAACAGCTACGTTGAAGCGCAGAGTTGCGATTCGCTCCAACATGTAAGACGACATTTCGAGGGTATAGACCCCCTCAGACCCCAATATGTTGAGATCAAGCGCCGCCGGGCCCAAATTGCCCCCCACTTCGCAGGGCACCCCGGCGCCGCGCAGAATGTGGTGGATCAGCGCTGTGGTGGTGGATTTTCCGTTGGTGCCGGTGACGCCCACGAAGCGCGCCTTGGAATGGCTCGCCAATACCGCGCGGTAGAGAAATTCGGCATCGCAAAGGATAGGCACGCCGGCAGCCTTGGCCGCCACCGCCGCAGGATGGGGCGCGGGCAGCACATGCGGGATGCCGGGTGAAAGCAGCAGCGCATCGGCGCGGAGCGGGCCGGCAGCAGGGTCCTGCACCGTCAGCCCGGCAGCCTCAGCAGCTGCGCGGGCTTCGGGCTTGTCGTCCCAGGCGGTGACATCGGCGCCCCAGGAAGCCAGCCGCAGCGCCGCCGGCAGGCCTGCACGGCCAAGCCCCACCACGGCGATGCGTGCGCCGGGAAAGGGCGTGAAGGGGGGGCTTGGCGCTGTCATCTGATTTTCAGCGTCGAAAGCCCAATCAGCGCCAGGATCATGGCAATGATCCAAAAGCGGATCACGATGGTGGGCTCTGCCCAGCCTTTTTTCTCGAAATGGTGATGCAGCGGCGCCATCAGAAAAACGCGGCGGCCGGTGCGCTTGAACCAAAACACCTGGATGATGACGGAAACGGTTTCCACCACAAAAAGCCCGCCAACAATCGCCAGCACAATTTCATGCTTTGTCGCAACAGCAAGCCCACCCAGCGCCCCGCCGAGGGAAAGCGAACCCGTATCCCCCATGAATACCGCTGCCGGTGGCGCGTTGAACCAGAGGAAGCCGAGCGCCGCGCCAACCAAGGCAGCGCAAAACACCGCGAGTTCCCCGGTGCCCGGCACGTAATGCAACTGCAAATAGTCGGCGAAAACACGATTGCCGACCAGATAGGCAATCAAAGCAAAAACTGTGGCCGCGATCATCACCGGCACAATGGCAAGCCCATCCAAGCCATCGGTCAGATTAACCGCATTGGAAGACCCCATCATCACCAGCGCCGCCAGCAGCGGGAAGAAAATACCAAGCGGCAGCAGAAATTCCTTGAAGATCGGGAAAGCGAGCTTGTCGGAAAGTGCACCAGGCATGAGCCAAGTCAGCCAAATCGCCGCGATCAACCCGAGGCCACCCTGCACAACAAGCTTCAGCTTACCAGAGACACCCTTGGTGTTGCGCTTGGTCACTTTCAGCCAATCATCGGCAAAGCCAAGCGCGCCATAGCCGCAGGTGATGAACAGCACGGCCCAGACAAAGCCATTGCGCAAATCCGCCCAAAGCAGGGTGGAGCCCACCATACCCAACAGGATCAGCACACCGCCCATGGTGGGTGTGCCCTTCTTTTCAATGATGTGCCGCGCCGGGCCATCTTCGCGGATCGGCTGGCCACCACGCTGAAAGCCGCGCAGCCAGTTGATGATGGTAGAACCAAACAGCAGGCTGATCAGCAGCGCGGTGAGGCAGGCCGCGCCGGCACGAAAGGTATGGTAACGCGCGAGATTGGCCAAAGCATATTCATCAACAAAGGGCAGTAGAAGATTATAGATCACGAAACTTGCTCTCCTGCCATTAATGCCGTGATGATCACACCCATGCGCGAACCGAGTGAGCCCTTCACCAGCACCGCATCACCGGGCTTGAGCGCATCACGCAACGCAGGGGCAAGACTGGTTGAATCTAGAAAATGCCCACCACGCTGCGCTGCTGGTAGGGCTTCAAACAAATGCGTTGATAGCGCACCGCAGCAGAAGACTAGATCACAATTCTTCTGCGCATCCTGGGCCAGGGCGGCATGCTGCGCCGGGCCTTCGGCACCCAATTCCAGCATATCGCCAAAGGCAAAGATGCGCCGCGTGGCAGGCTGCGCGGCCAGTACCGCAAGCCCCGCTCGCACGGAGGCGACCGAGGCATTGTAGGAATCATCAATCAGCAACGCCTCTCCGCCCGCCACGCGGATGCGGCGCATGGCACCTCGGCCAGCGCCGGCGGTGAAGTCGCCAAGCGCGCGCGCTGCGATATCGGGCGCAAGACCAAGCACTTTCACCGCCGCAAGAACGGCACAGGCATTCTGCGCCACATGGCGTCCAGGCGCGGCGAGGTGCAGTGCAAGACTCTGGTCATCAAGCGAAACTTCCGCCACACCACATTCTGGTGAAGCCTGATACGAAAGCAGCCGAGCATCGGCGCTAGCGGCTTCCCCATGCGTCACCACCTGCAACCCCGCATCACGCGAACGCGTGATGAGTTCCGGCAGAAAGGCGCTATCAGCGGGCAGGATCGCGGTACCGCCGGGCGCGATGCCGGCGATGATGTCACCCTTTTCGGCAGCAATCGCCGCCTGGCTGCCAAGCATGCCAATATGCGCCGTGCCGATTGAGGTAATGATGCCGACATCAGGCCGGGCAAGCCGTGACAGCGGCGCGATTTCGCCGCGAGTATTCATGCCCATTTCAACCACGGCAAAAGCCGCATCGCGCGGTAGTCGTGCGAGTGTCAGCGGCACGCCCCAATGATTATTGTGTGATGCAGCGGATGCATGCGTCACGCCAAAAGCACCCAGCGTCACGCGCAGCATTTCCTTGGTGGTGGTCTTCCCGACACTTCCGGTAACCCCCACCACACGCGCCGCAGCGCGGGCGCGCCCCGCCGCGCCAAGCGCTGTCAGCCCCGCGAGCGTATCACGCACCATCAGCAGTTTCGTTGCATCCACGCCACCAGGCGGCAGATGATCCACCATCGCCGCCACAGCACCGCGCGCCAGCGCATCGGCGACAAATTCATGCCCATCGCGCTGATCACGCAACGCAATGAAGATATCGCCTGGCCTGATACTGCGGCTGTCAATGGAAACGCCGGTCACGGCAAGCTCAGCCGCAAGCGCGCCACCGGTCGCCGCAAGCAGTTCCGTGCTGGTCCAAAGCGTCGTCATTGCGCAAGCCTCGCCAGCTTGCGCACCACGGCGACATCGTCAAAGGGATGCACAATGCCAGCGATTTCCTGGCCGGTCTCATGGCCCTTGCCGGCCACTGCCAGCACATCTCCGGGGCCAAGCGCGCCCATGGCCTTGGCGATGGCTTCTTCACGCGCGCCGGCATCCACTGCATCGGGGCAGCCGGCCATGACAGCCGCACGGATGGCGGCTGGGTTTTCGCTGCGCGGATTGTCATCCGTGATCCACACACGATCCGCCGCTTCCGCCGCCGCGTGCCCCATCAGCGGGCGCTTGCCGGGGTCTCGGTCCCCGCCTGCGCCGAACAGCACATGCAGCCGCCCCTCGACATGCGGGCGAAGTGCGGCCAAAAGCCGCGTCAGCGCATCGGGCGTATGCGCGTAATCCACATAGATTGCTGCGCCATTCGACAAAATCGCCGCGCGTTCCATGCGCCCGCGCACGCCCTGCAAATGCGTGAGCGCGGCCATCGCGGCTTGGTCCGTAACGCCTGTCGTGATCGCCAGCATCAGCGCCAGCAAGGCGTTGTCGGCCTGGAAGCGCCCCGGCAAAGGCAGCAGCACTTCATGCCGCGCGCCTGCAAGGCGGAACGTGATCTCCTGCCCTTCCGGCAAGGGCCGCGCTGCTTCCAAGGCCAGCGCATCACCACCCACGCCAAACAGCTGCAGATCAAGTCGCCGCCGCGCCACGATGTCACGCAATGCAGCAAGCGTCTCGGCCTCCATATCGGCCATGGCGATGGCGGGTGCGCCCGCGGGCAAAAGCGCATCAAACAACCGCAGCTTGGCCGCGCGATAGGCCGCCATGGTGCCGTGATAATCCAGATGATCACGTGTGAGATTGGTGAACCCCGCCGCCGCCAGCCTGACGCCATCCAGCCGGCGCTGATCAATCCCGTGCGAGGATGCCTCCATCGCGACGGAACCCACACCATCACGCGCAAGCTGTGCCAGACCTTCATGCAGCGCCACCGGATCAGGCGTGGTCAGCGATGGTCCTGGCGGAAAGCCCTCCGCGATCAGCCCCAGCGTGCCGAGTGACGCGGCCTTGCGGCCAGCGTGCCGCCAAATCTGACGCAGGAAATCAACGCTGCTTGTCTTGCCATTCGTGCCGGTGATGGCGACCACGCATTCCGGCTGCACGCCAAAGAAGGCTGCTGCCATCAGCGCCAAAGCGCGGCGTGGATCAGGGCTGGTGACCAGCGGGCGCGGCGGCGCTTCGGCGGGCCAAGCCGTGCCTTCCAGGGCAAGAATGGCAGCAGCACCGCGCGCCACCGCATCAGCAATGAAGGCACGGCCATCGCTGCGCGCACCGGGCAGGGCCGCAAACACCACACCCGGACGCACCGCGCGGCTATCAGCAGTGATGCCGGTAACCTCAAGCGCGGCATCGGTTTCGGCGCCACCCCATCCGCGCATGAGATCACCGAGGCGCAAGAGCAGCCTCGCGCTGGGTGACAGCGACGCGCGGCGGCGATTCAGTGGTTTGGCGCGGTGGTGGACGATTGGCCGCAGGTGGTGCGGGCGGCGGTGCCGCACCCGGCACGCCACGCCCATTCATCGGCATGGCGATGGCGCGTTGAATCTCGGGGGTCACGGGCTCCGGCAATAGGCCAAGAATGGGCGCAATGCGCGAAATCACCATATTCGCAGCCGGTGCCGCCACCCAACCCGCCGTCGCAAAACCATGGCTGCGCGCATTGGGCTTTGGTTCATCCACCATCACGTAAATCGAATAGCGCGGTGCATGCATCGGGAAGGCGCCGATGAAGGCAGCGATGCGCTTGTTTTCCAAATAACCACCACGCGGCCCGGTTTTCTGCGCCGTACCGGTCTTGCCACCAACGAAATAGCCCGGCACCTCAGCACCCTTGCCGGAGCCATCCGTCACCACCAGCCGCATCAGCCGACGGAGCGTTTCAGACGTGCGCACATCCAGCACGCGCACACCTTCCCGTTCCGCACCCGGCGGCTGCGCCAGAATGGTGGGCTGGCGCAGAATGCCGCCATTCACCAAGGTGGCACCGGCCGTTGCCACGTGTAATGGCGTCACGGAAATGCCATGGCCGAAACCGATGGTCATCGTGTTCAATTCACGCCAGGTCTTTTGCCCAGGCACCAGGGGCATCGCGGTTTCAGGAATTTCGATGCTAAGCTGCGATGTCATACCCATGCGCTGCATGAAGTCGCGATGCCGCGCTGGCCCCACCGCAGCGGCCATATGCGCGGAAGCAAGATTGGACGAATAGGCCATGATTTCCGGCAAGGCGAGCCAGCGATTCTTGCCGCGATAATCATTAATCTCATGCCGGCCAACGCGGATGGGTCGCGATGCGTCATAACCGCTCCAGGTCTGTACCGTACCCAAATCAAGCGCCATGGCAGCCGTCAGCAGCTTGAAGGTGGACCCGGGTTCGTAAACGCCCACTGTTACGCGATTGAAGCGTTCATCGGTGGTGGCCGCACCAACATCATTGGCGTCATAATCAGGCAGGCTCACCATGGCGAGAACCTCGCCATTATGTACATCCATCACCACGCCTGCGCCGCCAATGCCGTTGAAATCCGTGATCGCGTGCTGCACAGCATCGCGCAAAGCTAGCTGTACGCGGATATCAAGTGAAAGCCGCAGCGCATCGCGGCGGAGTGTGCGTAGCCTTTCGTCGAAATACTTCTCAACGCCCGCAATGCCATTGCCGTCCACATCCACGCCGCCAATGATATGCGCGGCGGTACGGCCTTGTGGGAAAAAGCGACGCTCCGCATCCTCAAAATACAAGCCAGGCACACCAAGGTTATTGACCGCCTGCATTTCGCGCGGCGTCAGTGCGCGGGCAATATAGGCAAATTGTTTATCACCCGTCAGGCGCGCGATCAGTCTTTCACGATCAAGCTGCGGCAACACACGCCGTAGCTTGTCAGCGGCTTCGGTGGGATCATCAATCTGGCGTGGATTGGCGTAAAGCGCTGTGAGAGGCAAGGAAACCGCCAGCACTTCGCCATTGCGGTCCGTCACCGCTGCACGCGAAACTGGTGCTTCCGACGGTGGTGCGGGCGGGCGTGAGAGCATTGCCGCGCGCTTGGACTCAGCCGGATCGAATACCGTGGCCAGCGACAGCTTTACTGCCACCGCCCCAAACAGCACGGTGAAACCGAAGGCCGCCAATAGCAGACGGCCACGCGATTTTTCCAACTGGGCGTGGCGCAACAGATCGGGCTGCGACACACGCACCAAGGCACGGCTCGGGCTTTCCGTCACCGCACCGTCACGCAGCCGATTGCCAGGAGGCGCATCGGGCGAAGGCTGGCGCGGGTTAGGGGAGGAGGCGTCGTTCATGCCGCGCGCATCCCACTCAACGGGTCGCCCCTTGCGGGGCGCCTATCGGTACGGGGCGCTGCAGGGGCACAGGCGGTGGCAGCGCTCCCGTGGCACCGCCCAGCGCGGAGGCGACCATCGCCGGCGGCGGCGGTGCCGCGGGCGCAACATGCAGTGCAGGCGTGACCCTTGGTGGTGTCGGCGGCGGTGTTGGGCGTGGCGCGGGCGGAGGTGTCACTGTCGCGCTTAAGCGGGGCGGCGGCTCTGTTTGCGGCTGACGCGGCGGTGCTTCCGGCCTGGCGGGGGCCGGTGCTGCAGGTGCTGCCGCAACCGGGCCTGGCGCCAGCAGCGCTTCCGGCACCGAAGGCGGCAGTTTTACCGGACCAAAAAGGGATGGTGGGCCGGCAAAGGGCCGCGCTGCGGGCAGGCGGCGATCCAATTCTGCATCGCGAATGAATTGCGCCGGCGCCATGGGTTCCAGCGCCAAATGTCGCTGCGCGACCTGCCGCAGCCGATCCGGTTCATTCAGCAGCGCCCATTCCGCGCGCAGGATTTGCGTGCGTTCGCGTACCACTTCCGTCTGACGATTCACCTCGCGCAATTCGCGATCAAGCATGGAGACGGAATGCTTCACCTGATACAAATGAAGCCCCGCACCCGCTGCGGCGATCAGGCTGACAAGCGTGAGAGGGCGGATCATGCGGCGCGCTCCATCGCCAAGCGTTCAATGCCGCGCAGCCGTGCGGAACGTGCGCGCGGATTGGCGCTGCATTCCGAATCCTGCGGGCGAAGCGCGCGCGGCGTCAGCAAATGGAAGGCAGGTTTGGCGCGGCCAGCAAGCGCCGCTGGATCATGGCGCGAAGCGCCACCCCGGCCGGATGCCGCCGCCATGGCCTGCTTGACGATGCGATCTTCCAAGGAATGGAAAGCCACCACAACAAGCCGCCCACCGGGGGCGAGCAGTTCCATCGCAGCCGCGATGCCGCGTTCCACTTCCCCCAATTCATCATTCACGGCAATCCGCAACGCCTGGAAGCTGCGCGTTGCGCCATCAATGCCGGAAGGATCGCGCGGCACGGCGCGGCGCACGAGTGCCGCCAGATCAGCGGTGGTGGTGAAGGGCGCTTCCGCGCGGCGCGCAACAATGGCGCGCGCAATGCGGCGGGCGAAACGTTCCTCGCCAAAGCGGAAAATGATATCGGCCAATTCGCGTTCCGGCAGGGCGTTCACCAATTCCGCCGCGCTGGGGCCGGATTTCTCCATGCGCATATCAAGCGGGCCATCAGCGCGGAAGGAAAAGCCACGCTCCGCCTGATCCAATTGGAAGGATGACACGCCAAGATCCATCACCACGCCATCAAGTGCCGAAATACCGCGATCACGTAGCAGCGCCAGCATGTCGCCGAAGCGGCCTTCCACCAGATGCAGCCGGCCGGCAAAAGCTTGTGCGAGCGCGGCACCGCGTGCAATCGCATCCGGGTCGCGGTCTATGGCGAAAACCGTGCAACCAGGTGCTGCTTCCAGAATGGCGCGGGCATAGCCGCCGCCGCCAAAGGTCGCATCCAGATAGGTCGCGCCATCTTGTGGGCCGAGCATTGCCAGCACTTCCGCCAGCATCACCGGTACATGGCCTTCTGTGGTCATGGCTTGCCCCCTGCGGCGGGCAGGGTCAGGCCGCGTTCGCGTGCGCGCAGCCGCGCTTCTTCCGTACGCTGGCGCGCGGCTTCGGGTTCCCAAATCTGGAAAATTCGCCCAACACCAACACAGGCAATGGCGTCCGATAGCGCAGCAGAGGCGATCAGCGCTTCGGGCAGGACAAGCCGCCCTTCATTATCGGCGCGCGCGGCATGCGCATCGGCGAAAAGGGCTGCGGCCAGATCATCCGCCTGGTCGGAAAAGGCATCCAGCCGATCAATGCCAGAAGCCAGCGCTTCAAAAGCCGCCACCGGCCAGGCTTCAATGCAGGGCGCGCGATGGGATGGGCGCAGCACCAGCTCCTCAGAGCCGGTCCGCTCCAGCACGGCACGAAAGGGCGCCGGGACGGAAATCCGCCCCTTGCGGTCCAATTTGCCGATATGGGTGCCCAGGAATTGGGTCATCGCCCCCCGCGCGCCTGCCTTGCGCCATGATAAAAGACCGGGCGTTTCAGCGGCCGACGGGGCCCCCCGACCCCGCCGGCTCGCCCGACCATCCCGTTTCAACCCCGCTCGCCCCCCCGAGCGCATTGGGATTTTCATGGGATGAGGCGGGATACCATGGGAAAGTCCGGGCCGACAAGCTAAATAACGGCTTTCCGGAGGCATTTGACTCATAAATTTGCAATTCGCCCCAGGTTTGCCCGTGGCGGATGCTTCGAGATGGGGTTGCGGCTGCAAAAGCAGCGTCAGACGGCCTGTAAGCCGGGTTCTGTCTTGCCCCTTGCGGGGCATGGACGGCCATTCCTCTGGAGCCCGCATCACTGCGGGCTTCGCGCGGCCAACCCGGGCAGAAGGGCGGAAATGCCCCTGCGCCAGCACCTTGCGGCGCCGCGCCGTCCGCCCCTATTCGGCCTTGCTCCGGGTGGGGTTTACCCTGCCGCCCCCATTGCTGGGGGCGCGGTGCGCTTTTACCGCACCGTTTCACCCTTACCGCGGGGTGTCGCCACGCCGCGGCGGTTTGTTTTCTGTGGCACTTTCCCTGAGGTCGCCCTCGCCGGCCATTAACCGGCACCCTATTCCCGTGGAGCCCGGACTTTCCTCCAGCCCGTGATCACTCACGAACCAGCGGCCGCCCAGCAGTCTGACGCTTGGGGCATCTGGGGCTATGGGGGTGGGGTGGTCAAGGGGAAGCGCTGATGCTTTTGGTGGCTGCGATGCGGGCGCGGTTGAAACCACCTTTTAACAGCAGCCGCAAAAAGAAACGACTACATTTAAATATCGTTTCAGTTAACAAAATTCTACGACCCCAAGCTGAAGCATAAAAATGGCCCCGGCGGCAGCGCTGCTTGCGTCAAGCGCGCTATTGACGCTTGCCAACCAAAGCAAGAATGCACCAATACTGGTAACTCAGATCAGGTGCTGAAAAAGTGACGTCTCCGTTTCAATCTATCCGCGCGATCGATTACACTGTCATCCTCGTTCGGGATATGCAGGCTATGCGGCATTTCTACGAGGAAGTGCTGGGATTTGTATTCATCCGAGAGCTGTCTGAGCATTGGCGCGAATACCGTGTCGGGTCGAATACACTTGTACTTGCCCGGCCCAGGCGCCTAGCCGATGAGCCGGCGACGCCGAAAGGCAGTGCCTCCGTCCAGCTCGCGTTTCGGGTTCCACCCCCTGATGTTGATCGCTGCGCCGAGTGGTTGGTACGAAAGGAGATCACCACGCTCTCTCCGCCAACAAGCCACGCCTTCGGTCACCGTACGCTTTTCTTCCGCGACCCTGACGGTAACCTAATCGAGATCTACGCAGAGATTTAAGCAATCCTGATCTCATTCGGAGCAGGCGGACGTCCCCATCGCGGACCACGTAACCCCCGAGGTCACCCCAAGGGTAGCGCAGGGTTAAATGTTATTGCGCGCACAAGTGTTCGCCTTCCTTGCATAGGCCGCTGTCGCTGGAGCGTGCGAGCCGGCTCCACTCAGCCCTAAGCTTGACGTTGCGTTGGCGTGCGGTCGTCTGACGCTTGGGGCATCTGGGGGGCGGTCAAGCTGAATCGCAAAGCCAAACCACGCGCAACCCCGGCCAGCGCGTGAGCCAGCTCTTTGCTTCAAGCCGCGCCAGTGGAATTTCTGGCTTTTTGCGAAAAGCCGGCGTTGGGCGCAGAATCATTTCCAGCACATCATCCACGCCAAAGGGCGCCAGGATTTCAACGCCCTTTGGCCCAAGGCGTGCGGCGATGGCGGTTGCGGTTTCCGGCCAATGGATCAAGGCATCCGCAACATCACGATAGGGGTGATGCCCGTTCCGTTCATGCATGCGCGCCTGGTTGCGTACGGACCAAGGAAGGTCGGGCGCGGCGATGCTCAGCGCGGCCTCAATCCCTGCATCTTGCGCAGCGGTTGCGATGGCCGGATCATGAAAGACCACATCCAGATCAGCGAGTGGCGTGGCTTCCGTATCCAGCCCGGATAGATGATCCCAAATCGCATTACGTACAAAGCCCGCGCCAATCCAAGCGCCAGCAGGGCCATGCGCGGCGAGTACCGCAAGGCAGCGCATCATGCGGGGGTTATGCGCGATGAAATCAGCGATATCGGCGACGTCGCGCATGCGTTTAGGCAAACACCCCCGCCAACGCCGCCACCCGCGCCCGCGTCGCCGCATCCGCAATTCCATCGGCGCGGCCGGGCAGCCAATGGCGCTGAAACGCTGTCAGCAGAACGGAAAGCGGCAAATCGGTGCGATAGCCAATCGCGCCAAGCAAGGGCAGCAACGCAGCCTCATCCGCTGGCGCCGGATCAGCGCCGGGCCATAGCCCGACGCCATTCGCCGCCATTCCCTGCCAATCAAACAATTCCCCCGGGTCCTGCTTACGATCAGGCGCAATATCCGAATGTGCCACCACATTGCGCTGTTCAATCGGGTGGCGCGCCATGATCTCAAGGCACAAATCGCACACCGCCGCCATTTGCAAAGCGGGAAAAGGGCGATAGCCCCATTCATGGCCGGGGTTCACAATCTCAATCCCAATGCTATTGCCATTCAGCGCGCTGCTGCCGCGCCAATGCGAAATGCCGGCATGGGCGGCGCGGCGCGCTTCCGGAACCAGGCGAAACACCGCGCCATCTTCTTCCACCACATAATGCGCGGAAACCTTGGCGGCGGGGTCGCAAAGCCGCGCGATGGCCTCAGCGCCGGAACGCATGCCGGTGTAGTGCAGCACAACTGTGTCAATCACCGCGCCATCGGGCCGCGCTTCGTGGTTGGGGCTGGGCACGTCGCGGATGCGGAGCAAGCTACAAGCCCCGCTCACGCTTGATCCTGTCCCAGGCGGCATTGATCTGCGCCACTTGTTCCGTGGCGCGCTTCACGAATTCTTGCGGCACACCGCGTGATGCCAGGCTATCCGGATGGTTTTCCCGCATCAGCTTCCGCCAAGCCAGGCGCACTTCCTCATCACTCGCCTGCCGGGTCAGACCTAGCATTTGATACGGGTCTTCGCCCTGCGTTTCCGGCGCCATGGCACGGCGCGTGCCGCCCTTGGCGCGTTCCCAGGCGGCGGCATCCAAGGCAAAGCGCGCGTGAATCCCGCGCAGCATGTCGCCCTCGGATTTCGCAACCGGCCCATCGGCGCGCGCAATCTGCACCAGGGCCACCAGCACATCTTCCAACATGGCCTTGTTGTCGGCGAAGGCCTCGCCCAGTTTTTCCGCGAAGGGTTCCCAGCCTTCGGCGGATTCGCGTGCCTGATCGAACAACCGTCCCACTTCGCCAAGCGCTTCTGCCGGCACATGAAACAGGTTGCGGAAGGCGGCGATTTCTTCGCGCTTGATCGGCCCATCCACCTTGGCGAGCTTGGCAGACAGCACAACGACGGAAAAGGAAAACAGGTTTTCCTTGCTGCCGAAAAACGCCATCAGATCGGCCGTGGCAGCCGAAATGGCGCCACCCTTGCCGCCAAGTGCCCCGGCATCCGCGGCATGGCCAAGCGCGGCCCCCACCATGGCGCCCAAGGGGCCACCCATGGCAAAGCCCGCCACCCCGCCCAACATCTTACCCCAGAACCCCAAAACGCCTCCTGCTCGGCACTACTGCTCGGCCTGTTACCATAAAAGCATTGCCAGCCTGTAGATGTGCCGCTTGGCCCCGCGCGGCAAGCTTCTAAAGATCAAGCGCGGTGGCGGTGGCCGAGACCAGGAAGGACGCCATGGCCGCATCCGCCCCGGGCCGGGCAAAGAGCAGCGCGCCGACCGGCATGCCCGTATCGGCGGCCAAGCCAGCCCGCAGCGTGACAACCGGCCCGCCCAGCACCGTGGTTGGGATGACAAAGGAAGGATCACCCGTGCTGCCGGCCTCTGGCGCTACATCGGGCGCGGCAGGCACCATAATGAAATCATCCGGCGCGAAACCCGCCCAGAACCGCGCGCGGAAGCCCGCCAGGTCACGCAGCGCGGCATGATATTCGTCATCCGGGATGGCGAGGCCCTCGGCAATGCCATCGGCAATGGCGGTCGCGATCCGATCACGCGGCAGCCCGGCATGGGTGCGGCCAAGTTCCGCCAGCATCACGCGGCGATGGCGCGCGACCATTTCCTCAAACCCCGCGCCGGCGCTGGCGCGATGCAGCGTAAGGCCCGCGGCGCCAAGCTGTTCGGCAAGTGCGGTGACGCGCGCGGCGGTGGCGGGCTTTTGCAGCTTTTCAATCAGCGGGTCTTGCAGCAGCACAATGCGCGGCGAGGTAGCTGGGCGGCTGGCAAGGCGCAGATGCTCCGCCGCATAACCCGCCGCCAGATAGGCCGCATCCTGTGCGCTGGCACCAAAGGCGCCGACCGTATCGAAGGAAGGCGCCAGAGGCACCACCCCAACGCCACCAATTGCCAGCGTGGAAGGCTTAAAGGCGCAAACGCCCGTATAGGCAGCGGGCCGATTGACGCTGCCCGCCGTTTGCGTGCCGAGTGCGAGCGGCACCATGCCGGCGGCAATGGCAGCGCCGGAGCCCGCCGAAGAACCGCCCGGCGTGCGCGCCAAATCCCATGGATTGCGCGTGGGTGGCAGGCTTTGAAAGAACGCATATTCTGTGGTGTGCAGCTTGCCCAGAATAATCGCGCCGGCTGCGCGCAAATGCGCGACAACCGTGGCATCGGCGCTGGCGGGCGCGATATCAGCGCGCGAAGGGCTATTGGCGCGGGTTGGCAGGCCGCGCACATCAATCACATCCTTGATGCCAACAGGCATGCCATGCAGCGGGCCGCGCAGCTTGCCGGCCTTGCGTTCCGCATCCAGCGCGCGGGCTTCGGCAAGCGCGGCATCAGCCAGCACATGAATCCAGGCTTTCACCTGACTATCCACGGCGGCGACGCGGTCCAGATAACGCTGCACCAGCGCTTCCGCCGTGATGTCGTCTTTCGCCATGGCGGCGGCAAGCTCACGGATGCGGCCGGGGTTTTGGATCAGGGAGTTGGTCATTTTCGGCCTTTCGACGCGTTAGATGAAACGCGCAGCTTTCAAGGGGCTATTTTGCGCGCGTAAAGCTGGCGCAGCGGGAAGCCAGGGTAGACCACCATCTTGCGCTGATAAAGGTTCATGAAAGCATCAATCGCAGGTTTTGGCATACGCAGCACATCCTGCGCCCCCGGACGATCCATGGACCAAAGGTAATCATCGAAAATCATTGTACCGCCAACACGAAGCAGCGGAAAAGCCATGGTCGCGTCAGCCAAGACATCCGGCGCCTCATGCGACCCATCAATATAAATCAGATCGAAGCTTTCGCTGGCGCCAGCGGTGATCAGGCCGGCCAGGGCATGCTGCGATTTCTGCTTCAGCTTGCGCAAGGCAACCGGCTTGGCCGCTTTTTCCAGTGCGATGCGGGTATTGTGGTCAAAGCGGCGTTCCACATCGCTCATCGCCGCTTCTGCGGGGCCCCCTTGGCGATGTTCGATGCTGCCTTCCCAGGTATCAACGCAAGTCAGCGAAACTTCGCCATCCGCCACAGCCGACCCATATTCGATGATGTGGCAGGCGGAACGACCTTCAAAAGATCCGATTTCCAGGATTTTTTTGGGCTTTTCCTGATCAAGGATGCGTTTCCACACGGGGATATAGATCGAAAACCAATCGCGCGTGAATGCGTAAGTGGTATTTTCGGCCTCTGGGTGTGTATCTGACATGCAGGTCAACCTTCATCATTTCAGGAGCGGCCCGAACACCGTTCAATTGAGCACGATCTCCCGCGCCAAACCCCGGCAATCCATTTCAAACTCTAAATCTTTCACCGGCGGGCGGCAGTATTGCCAAGTCAGCCCATGGCGCGCGGCGCCCCGGCGGACGATTTCCTCCACGAAAAACGGCATCATGTCATGCACCGTATAGGCCTGCACACCCGTTGCGCCGCGCCAATCGGCGCCGAGCAGACCCATGCGGCGTTCCATTTCGCCCAGCACCCAGCGCGCCTTGGCCCGCATGCCGGCGGCTGAGGTATCGCCAAGTGCCACTGTATTGCTGCGGTAATCGCCCTTGCCTTCTGCCGCTTCACCACTGCCAGCGACCGCAAAGGAAGGTGCCGCGCCCACATCCGGCACGGTATAGACAAAGGCATGAAAGCAAGGCTCTGCCGGTGGCGCGATTTCCGGGCAGACATTGCTGCGCGCAATCGGGTTCAGCCCATCGCGGAAAAGCCCCCATTCCTGCAACACGCCACCGTAGATGCGGTTGAATGCCGCAAAGCCTTCCTCCGTGAATGGCGCGGGGGAGCGTAATTCGCAGGCCGCAAAAGCCACCTTTGGTCGGCCCTGCGCTTCCAACCACGCGGCGATGCGCGCAAACCCCGCCATCAAGGGCAGGGGTTCGGCAAAACGGACGCGTTCCAGCCGAAAGCCGGGCTCTGCCACAACGCCCGCACTATACTGATAGACGCCTGGGATGAAGCGGAACCCGCCTTCAGCAACCTTTTCTGTCATATGCGCGCCTTTCGCCATGGTATTGAACCAGCGCCATGGTGCTGGCACTGAGTGCCTGAACGCAAGCCCGCATCGCGGAAGGAAAGCACCCATGCCCACCCCCACCAAGCTTGGCATTATCGGCTTAGGCATTATGGGCGAAAGGCTGCTGCGCGCCGCGCTGGAAGACGCGGCAGAAAGCGTGACACCAGTTGCCGTCTGGGACCCATCGCCAGCCGCCGCCGCACGAATCTCCACCATTCCGGGCGCACCGCCCATGCTGACTTCAGCGGAGGCGGTGATCGCGGCTTGCGAATGCCTCTATATCGCCGCGCCACCGGCGGCGCATATTCCCTTGGCAGAGGCCGCCATTGCAGCGGGACGGTCGGTTTTCATCGAAAAGCCTCTGGCGACTTCACTTTCGGATGCGCGCGCCTTTGTCGCCCGGGCCGAGGCATCCAGCGCGCGCGCGGCGGTGAATTTTCCCATGGCATCCTCCCCCGCCGTGGCGCAGCTTGCGGCCTGGCGCGCCGGGCTCACGCCGCAATCCCTGGCAATTGAGGTTGCCTTCGCCACCTGGCCTCGCGGTTGGCAGCAGGCGGCGGCAAGCTGGCTCGCGAAACGGGCCGAAGGCGGCTTCACGCGCGAAGTGGCCTCGCACTTCCTGTTCCTGACGCGCCGGCAATTGGGGCCGCTGACATTGCTGGATGCGAAGGTTTCCTACCCGCCGGGTGATGGCGCGGAGACCGCCATCGAAGCGCGGCTGAGCGCGGGTGGTGTGCCGGTGACGCTGAAGGGTTCTGTTGGCACCACCACCAAGGATGATCACAATACCTGGACGCTGAATGGCGCGATCCGGCTGCGTGATTGGTCCTTCGCCGAAAGGCTCGGCGCGGATGGCGCCTGGGCGCAGGCGCCGGATGCGCTGCCCAATGAAAAGATGCGCCCCATGGTGCTGAAGGGCCAATTGGCGCAAGTCGCAGCCATGACGCGGGGTGAGGCGCATCGGCTGGCCACGCTGCGAGAAGCTTTGGAAGTGCAGGAAATTGTGGAAGCCATCCTCGCCGCTTGAAGCCAGGCGAGCACGGGTCTAGCCTTGCGCCATGTTGACCGACGCCCCCGCCATCCCGACAACGCTGATGACGCAATTCCTGCGCTGGCTGGAAGAACGCCCGCGCAGCTATTCTGAGACCATGGATGCCTGGCGCAGCAATTGCCCGCGGCTTTCCGCTTGGGAAGATGCGCTCGATGAAGGGCTGATCCGTCTGGAACCCGCGCGCGATGGCGCCGCCGATATGCAGGTGCGTGTCACCGTCAAGGGGCGTGCGCGGCTTTACGGCTGATCAGCGCTTCAGAATTGTCGCATTATGCGCGCCGAGCCGTGGCGCTGGTCCCGCCATGCGCGGCCTTTCGCCATTGAAGGAAAGCGGCATGGCCACCAAAGAAAAATCCTCGGCCGGCACAGGCTGCACCATGCCGAGCGCCTGGGTTTGTGGTTCAGCCAGCACTTCCGGGATATTGTTTACCGGCGCGCAAGGCACACGAATCCGCGCCAGGCGTTCCAACCATTCTGCGCGCGGCGTGATGCGCATGAGTGCCGCGATCATCGGCAGCAACAGCGCCTTATGCTTCAGGCGGGCGCGATTGGTCGAAAACCGCTCATCGCTGGCCCATTCCGCATGACCCAGTCCAGCGGCGAATTTCGCGAAAAGTCGGTCATTGCCGCAGCACACCAACACCGGCCCATCCGCCGCATCAAAGGCTTCATAAGGTGTCAGGTTTGGATGGCCAGAGGCGTGGCGTTCCGGCAGCTTGCCCATATTCACATAGGCGCTGATTTTCTGCCCCGCCCATAGCAGCGCGGTTTCAAACAGCGATGTATTCACCACGCCGCCCTGCCCGGTGCGATGGCGCCGTTCCAGCATGGCCAGCGCGCCCAGCACGGTCCAAAGCCCGGTGCCCTGATCCACCACGGAAGCGCCCATGCGCACGGGCGGGCCATCCGGTTCGCCAGTGATGGAAGAAAGCCCGCCGAAAGCCTGCAAAAGCGGTTCATACCCAGGCCGCAGCTTCTCCGGCCCGATATGGCCGAAAGCCGACATTTCGCAATAAATCAAATGCGGATGCCGCGCCGTGACAGCTTGCGCGCCAATGCCAAGCGCTTCTGCCGCGCCAGGGCGGAGGTTATGCAGCATGATATCGGCATCATGCAGCAAGCCATGCAGCGCTTCGACACCTTCGGGTGATTTCAGATCGAGCGTCACGGATTTCTTGCCGCGATTGAATTCGTGGAAATTCAGCGCATCACCATGGCGGAAATCGGGGCCCATGCGGCGCGCATCATCGCCGCCATCGGGCTTTTCGACCTTGATCACATCCGCGCCAAGATCAGCGAAAATCGCGCCCGCGAAGGGTCCGGCCAGCACCTGGCCAAGTTCAACCACGCGCACGCCATCCAATACGCCTGTCATTGCAACTCAATCCCTGATTCGCGCACCAGGCGCTTCCATTTCTCGATCTCGGCTACCTGGAAACGCGCCAGATCATCGGGCGAGCCAGGGCGCAAAACCATGCCGCTGGCGGTCAGGCGTTCACGCACTGCGGGGCGGGCCATGATGTCATTCACCAGGCCATTGATGCGCGCGACGATCTCAGGCGGTGTGCCCGCCGGCGCATAGATCGCGTTCCAGGACAGCATTTCATAACCGGGGAAACCCTGTTCCTCGACGGTTGCCACATCGGGCATCATGGCCACGCGCTGACGGCTGGTCACACCAATCGCGCGCACGCGGCCTTCGCGGGCTTGCGGCATGGAAGTTGTGGCATCCACAAACATCACCTGCGCCACGCCGCCGATCACATCCGTGATGCCAAGCGGATTCGAACGATAGGTAACATTCACCATATCTACCCCGGCCATGGATTTGAACATCTCCCCAGCCACGCGGGATGATGCGCTGCCGGAGGCAAAATTAAGCTTGCCCGGATTGGCGCGCGCGTAGTCCGCGAGTTCGCGCATGCTGCGCACCGGCAAATCATTATTCACCACCACCAGAAGCACGCCCACGCCAATCAGCGCCACCGGCGCGAAATCCGCCACCGGATCATAGGGCAGGCGATGAAACAGCGCGGGGTTTGATCCATGCGTGGTATTGGCGGTGGAAAGGAAAGTATAGCCATCAGGCCGCGCCCGCGCGACGGCTTCCGATGCAATAAAACCATTGGCACCGCCGCGATTATCCACCACTACAGGCTGCCCAAGCTCAGCACTCAGTGCATCGGTAAAATTGCGTGTGGTGACATCCGTGCCACTACCGGCGGGAAAGGCAACGATGAAGCGGATGGGCCGATCCGGCCAGCGCCCACCTTGCTGCGCGGCGGCGCCTTGCGCACCCGCCAGGCCCAAAGCCCCCAAAAGCGCCGCGCGGCGCGGCATGATGGTGTGTTTCATGGCGTTTCCCTTTGGCTCTGGCGCGGCATCGCCGGCAGCGTCATAGTCACGCGCAAGCGTCATCGCGAAGGCCGGCGCTGTCAACGCTGGCGCGGAGCCTTTTCAAGCCAAGTGGCTTCACTTGGCGACTCGGAAAATGCGACCAAACAGAGTTATGGTGCGTTTCCGGTGAACGAAGGTGAACCGGCAACGCACCAAGGAAACCGCGCCATGTCCGATCTGCCAAAGCATGTCCATTTCCATGAAGAAGGCCCGCGAGAGGGCTTCCAGATCGAACCCGTGATCTACCCGCTCGCGGATCGCGTGGCGCTGGTGGAGGCACTGGCTGAGACCGGCCTGACCGCCATTCAGGTGGCGTCCTTCGTCTCGCCCAAAGCCGTGCCGCAAATGGTGGATTCAGCCGAATTCTTCGCCGCCATCAAGAAACGCCCAGGCGTGCGCTATGAGGCGCTTTGGCTGAATGAACAGGGCTTTAATCGTGCCCGCGCTGCCAAGGGCGTTGATCTGGTCGGCAAGATCAGCCTTTACACGTCCGATGCCTTCGCCAAGCGCAACAACAACTGCACAGCGGCGGAAATGCGCGAACGCGTGGTGCGCTGGCTTGATCTTTACGCCGAAGCCGGTGTCACGGTGGAACGCGCCTTGGTGATGACGGCCTTTGGCTGCAATTATGAAGGGGAGGTTCCGCCCGAAAGACCAGTGCAGGAATTGCTCTGGGCACATCGCGTCTGTGCCGAGCGTGGCATAAACCTGAAGAAGCTTTATTTCGCCGATACCATGGGCTGGGCCAATCCGCAGGCAGTGCGGCGCCTGGTTGGCATGCTGCGCGAAAAGCTTCCCGATGTGGAAGTAGGGCTGCATTTGCATGACACGCGCGGGCTGGGCACGGCGAATGTGCTCGCCGCGCTTGAGATGGGCGTTTCGCTGTTTGATAGTTCAGTGGCCGGCCTTGGCGGCTGCCCCTTTGCCGGCCATGGCGATGCGCGCGGTGCCGGGAATATCTGCACCGAAGACATGGTGTTTCTCTGTCACGAGATGGGCATTGAAACCGGCATTGATCTTGACCGGCTGATTGAAGCCGCGCGGCTTGCGGAACGCATCATTGGCCGCCCGCTGGCCGGGCGGATCATGCATGCCGGATCGCTCCGGCAATACCGCGCGGCTTAGCTGC
>JADCFX010000086.1 GCA_020249285.1 Roseomonas sp.
AACCATCAAGGCCGAACTGGTCTGGCGCAGGACATGGGAAACCCGCCGCCAAGCCGAAACCACCATCTTTCAATACATCAACGGCTTCTATAACCCGCGCCGAAGGCATTCAGCTTTGGGAGGCAAAAGCCCCCTGGCCTTCGAACGCCAGGTAGCCTAAACGAGCAATCGGAGCGGCATCGTTACGGGACAAGTCCAATCCTACGCTGGTCGCAGGAGCGGCAGGTGGAATGGCATTACATCGCGCCGGGCAAGCCGACCCAGAATGCGTTCCTCGAAAGCTTCAACGGCCAGCTGCGCGATGAATGCCTCAATGAGACGCTTCTTTACTTCCATTGCGTAGGCACGGGCACTGCTGGTCGCCTGCCGGCAGGACTACACTACCATCAGGCCGCACTCGAAACCGGGCGGGCTCACCCCCGCAGCCCAATGAGGCCGTAAAACGCCAGAATCAGCAGCAGCAGCGCAATGCCGGCCACGGGCCAGGCGCGCGTCGCGTGTTCCACCGCCGCAACTACGCTCGCCGCAGAATCGCGCCAGGGCGATCCGCGCTTGGCGAATACCAGCAGATCACCCGCCGGTGCCTCAGGCACGCGCGGGCCGATACGGGTCCAAAGCACAGCGAAGGCAGCACCGGCCACCACCGGCGCGAGTGTTGCGGCGCTCCAATCACCGCTTGGCGCCTTGCCTGTCACCGCGTCGTATAGCGCCCAGGGAAGCAGCAGCGCCGCCATACCCAACAGCAGCCACGGCGCGCTGAGGCCCCAGCTTGGCGTGGCGCCGGGTGCCGCCAACATCGCCCCCCGCAGCCGATGGACAAAATGCAGCATCAGCGCGGTTGACCCGAAGGCGGAAAGCATCGCCGCCGCCGCGGCAAGACCCGCGCCGAGTTCTGGCTTCACCACCGCCTTGGCCAGCGCCCCGCCGGTTGGCGGCAGCCCGCCAAAACCAAGCGCCAGCAGAAGTGCAAGCGGCAGCACCAGCATCCTCCCCGCTGCGCCTGTTGTCAGAGCAAGGCCCACACCAAGGAACAGGGCGCCCTTAGCCAGCATGTGATGCAAAGCATAAAACGCAGCATGGATCGGCGTTTCAGCAAGCCCCAGCAAAAGCCCCATGCCGAGCGTCGCCGCCACCACGCCCATCTGGCTCACGCTGGAATAAGCCAGGATGGTTTTTGGGTTGCGCTGCGTGAGGCCCATCGTAACACCCCAATAGGCAGTCGCAAAGCCAAGTGCGGCGAGCAGCGCGCCACCGGCCACGGGCGCACCATCAAAGGGCAAAAAGCGAATGAGCCCGATCACACCCGCTTTGATGATGGCGCCACTCAGCACCGCGGAACCCGGCGCCGGCGCGGCCGGATGGGCAATAGGCAGCCAGACATGCAAAGGCATCAGGCCCATCTTGAGGCCAAAGCCAAGTATCAGTAGCGCCGCAATCACCGGCCCGCCCGGCGTGGTGCGCAGCACTGGCGCAACATCGGCGATTGCGATGCTCTCCGTTCCCGCGCGACCATGCAGCAGGGCAAAGGCCAGCAGCAGTGCAATTTCGCCCAGCACCGCCAGCAGCAAATAAAGCCCGCCCGCCTGCCGCGCCTTTGGCGTCCCGTCATGCGCAACAAGGCCGAAGGCGGCCAGGCTCACCACCGCAAAAGCCAGATAAAAGCTCAACAGATCGCCCGCGATAAAAACGCCAAGGCAGCCAGAGAGCGTTAGCAGCCACCATGCCGCAAAGCGCTTCGCTGCCGGCCCTTTGCCCATCTGCGCTCGGGCGAAAAGGCCGGCCGCACTCCAAAGCAGTGCCGCACCACCGAGCAGCAACGCCCCCGGCGCATCCAGCAGCAAGGTGAACTTGAGCCCACCGGGGTAAAGCACCAGCGAAGAGCCCATGGCCAAGGGGGCGATCAGCAGCGCCGGCAGCGGTGCCAGCCAAAGCGCGCCCATCACACGCCCCCGCGTCACCGGCCAAACAAGCGCCAGCAGCATCAATGCGGGCAATAGCGGGACAAGGGGCAGCAGCAGATTCATGGCGCGATCACTGGCTGGCCAATCTGTGCCAGGCCCAGCATGGAAAGCGGCAACAGCCCCAGCAGCATGGATAGTAGCGCAAGCACCAGCACCGCGCCTTCCTGTATGCGCGGCACAGGGCGCGGTGTTACTCCCTCTGGCGTTGGCGACAAGGCGGCAGCGACAAGGCGATAGACGTAACCGCCGGTCAGCAAGCCGCCAGCCAGAATCACCAGCGACCACCACCATTGCCCGGTATCCACCGAAGCGCGCAGCAGCATCCATTTCGCGGTGAAGCCGCCACTTGGCGGCACGCCCATCAGCGAAAGCCCGCCAATGCCAATCGCCAACACCGAAAGTGGCGTGGCGCGCGCGGCGCCGCAAAGCCCGGCCACCCGATCCTCTCCGATGGATTGCACAATCAAGCCAGCCGCCAAAAACATCGCCGCCTTGGCCAGCGCGTGGGAGACTGCCTGCATCATCCCCCCCATCCAAGCGCGCGTCGCCGCATCAGGATCGCCCGCCATCAGCAGCGGGAACATCAAGAACAGATAGCCAATCTGCGCGACTGTTGAATAAGCGATCAGCGCCTTCAGCCTTTCCTGCCGGAGCGCGACCACGCTGCCGACTAGGATCGCCGCCGCACCAAGGGCGGCAAGCAGTTCTGCCCCTGCCACGGGTGGGCCGGGTAGCACCCAAAACCAAAGCCGCACCAACAGAACAAAAGCGCCCTTGACGACAAGCCCCGATAGCAAGGCCGAACCTGCCGGCGGCGCCCCGGCATGCGCCGGCGGTAGCCAAAGATGCAACGGAAACACGGCCATCTTGGCGAGCAGCCCCACGGTCATCAGTGCGCCCGCCAGACGCGTTGGCGCATCCGCGCGCGTATTCCCGGCAAGCAAGCCGATATCAAGCGTGCCATAGGCGCCGTAGAGCAAAGCGCAGCCGAGCAGATAAAGCACTGAGCCAAGCAGCGCGAAAAGCAGGTAGCGCAGCTCTGCCTTGAATTGCGAAGGCCGCCCATCAAGGCAGGCGAGCGCCAGCGCGGTAAAGGTCAGCATTTCAAGCGCTACGAAAAGGCTGAACAGATCGCGCGCCAGAAAGGCAACAGCGAGCGATGCAGCAAGCGCCGGCAGCAGGCACCAATAGGCGAAGGCAGCGCGCCCGCCCTTTTCCCAGGATGGTGCCGGGTAGGCGACGCGGCCAAAAAGCCCAGCGGCCACCAGCACAATGGCCGAGGCCAGCAGCATCGCGGCAGCCAGCCCATCGGCGGCCAATGCAATGCCAAGCGGCGGGGTAAAACCGCCGAGCAGATAGGTGAGTGGTTCACCCCGCGCGATAACCATCGCCACAATCGCGACCGCAAGCGCAAGCCATAGCCAGAGCGATGCGCGCGCAATCCGCGCCGCCGCCTGGCCACCAAGCACAAAGGCGATCAGCGTTGCGCCAAGCGGCAGCGCAATTGCCAGCACCAAAAGCGACCCGCCGGGTGTGCCGATCATTCTGCGCTCGCCCCAGACTTGGCGGGTGGCGTGCTGGCTTCTGGGTCTTCAGCCAGGGTGACCGCGCCGGTTGACTGGTGCAGCCGAAGCGTCAGCACAAGGGCAAGCGCGGTGGCGGCGAAGGCAACCACAAGGCCGGTGATGACCATGGCCTGCGGCACAGGGTCAGCCGGTAGGCCGGCCGCCGCACCGCGCCGCGCCACCACGCCAAAAACCAAAAATACCCCAACGCCCAGCAAGTTGAAGGCAATCACCTTCCGCAGCACGGATGACTGCGCCAGCATGCCATAAAGCCCAAGCCCGATCAGCCCGGCCGCCGCAAGGGCAAAGGGGGCGGTTGCGTTCATGGCTGCGGGCGACGTTCGGGCGGGCCAGCAATCATGCAGGCCATTGCCGTGGCGACGGAAAGCGTCATTGCCGTTTCGATCAGCAGGATCAGGATTTTGGCATAGCCCGGCGGATAGGCCAGGAAGCCCTCCGCCCAGGCGAAACCCGCAAGCCCAACAAGAAGAAACACCAACGGCCCAGCGGCGATGGCAAGGCGCAGCCGCATATCTCTGATGCTTGGGGGCGCGATGAGCCCAGCAATCCAGGGCAGCACCCACATGGCCGCAAGCACCGCGCCCCCCTGGAATTTGCCGCCCGGTGCATCGGCGCCAACCCAGGCGATATAGATGCCAATCACAATCCCAATCGGTGGCAGCACCCGGGCCAGGAAGGCGAGCGGCCCATGCGGTTCGGCCACAAAAGCCGGCCCCGGCGCACGACCCCAGCGCCGATCCGGCGCCATGGACCAGATCACGAATACAGCGAAGACCAGCACCGCGGATTCAAGCAGCGTATCAATCGCACGATGCGCCATCAGCACTGCGGTCACCGGATTGCCAAGGCCGGTTGGCCCAATTTTCTCCAGCACTGGTGCGGCAAGGCTCGGCGCCTGTTCTGGCAAGGCTAGCAGCGCGAGGGCCAAAAGCACAGCCAATAGCGCTGAAAGGGTCGCGGCTAGAACGCGGAGCGCGATATGCGGCGGCGCTGGCGGCGCTGCCCCGCCGCCGACGCGGCTTGCGACATAAAGGATGATGACCGAAGTGGCCGCCGCGCCGATCACCGCCTCGGTCAAGGCGACATCGGGCGCTTCAAGCCGCACCCAAACAAGGGTCGCGATCAGGCCGGTGGAAATGAAGCCGAGTACAGCACCAAAAAGCGACCGCGCGGCAAGCGTGGCGGCGCCCGCACCAAACAGGCCAAGCGCCAGTGGCAGATCGAGCATCCAGCCGGTCATTCCGGCGGCCTTTGGTCTCGGCGCACAGCGCTGGCGACAAGCTGCGCTGCCGTTGTGCCGCCAAGCAGAACAAGCGCCCAGATGAGAAGAAGCTTGAGCGCATCGGCCAAGTTATCAGCGAGCGGCAGCAGCCCAAGCACGATCAGCCCAAGGCCAAGATTATCCGCCTTGGTCAGCGCATGCACACGGCTGAGCGTATCCCCGAAGCGCAGCAGGCCAAGCGTGCCAGCAATGAAGAAAAAGGCACCTGCCAGCACACAGGCGGCAGCAAAGAGGGAAACCAGCATGCTCATCGCCGTTCAATCAGTCGCGACGCCATGACAAAGGCGACCGAGGCAAAGGCGCCGACCAAGGCAAGCACCAAGGCGACATCAATCAAGGCCGGTGCGCCCGCGGCGGCCAGCAGCAGCAGCGCGCCAATGCCCGCCGTGCTCAGCAATTGCGCGGCAAGCAGCCGGTCAGCGCGTGTGGGGCCGCGCAGCACGCGCACCAGTCCGACAAGGGCGCTCAACATGATTAGCGCGGCGGCGCCTGTCAGCAGTTCAGCCATGCTTGTCGGCCCTTGTGCCACGGACAAAAGCGGCTTCGGTTTCAGCGATGTCCTTTTCAAGCGGCATGGCGAGATCAAGCGCATGCAACCGAAGCCTGCCATCCGGCAGATCCTCAAGCGGGAGGGAGCCGGGGGCGAGGCTCGCCAGGGCGCGGAAGGCATCGCGTGAAGGCCCGGGCGGAATGGCGAGCGGTACATCAATGACACCCGGTGCCAGGCGCGGCGGCCGCGCGAAGGCACGTAGCGCCACATCCCAGCCCGCGCTGAAGCTTTGGCGCAGCACGGTGATGATAAGGCCAGGCAGCGTGCTTAGCGCCATTCTGCCGGGGCTGGGCGGCAATAGGCGCAAGCTTGCCTGGGTTGCGCATAGCGCCGCGAGCAGGCCGAAGGGCAGACCAAAGGGATCCGCGCCGGTCAGCGCCAGCCAGATGCCGAAGAACAATGCGCCGCGCGCCACGGCGGCGGGCAGGGCGGATTGCGACGGCAAAGGCGTCGGCTCCTTGAAAAACAATGGCATCTCTCTTTCGCATGGGCCGCCCTGCCAAACAAGGCGAAGTGCGCCCGCAACGCTGGGCTGGCCGTGCCTTCACTGTGCTGAGTGTGCATGCTTTCGCGATTGCGGATTGAACTATCCCAATTCACCCGGATAGTCGGCGCACAAGTGAACGCTCAGAACAGGGTCAGATTTAACGGAAACAATTTGCGGTCCAAACAACAGATACAAGTCATTTCAGTTTTTTTGTTACAGCAGGCGGCTGGATAATGCCCTCATCGCCCGGGCTCGATCCATTCGACGCAAGATTATCTTCGTGCATTGGCCGCTTGAGAGCCTTCTGGACCAGACAGAAGGCGATCCATGCCGGCGGTCATGCAGCGCCCGAACAACCCGCCGGCCGCCATTGCCGCGTAAGGGCGGACGCTGCCAGCGCCCAGGATCAGCTATGCCTATTCGCCAAGACTTGATCCGGCCTTGCGGTCAGTCCCCTCCGACAGAGCTGACGCGCTTCCGCCTTTCTTAGAAAAGGCAAGGAGCCATCGACGCGCCTGGAGAGGACGGCGCCATCAGCCCGGATAGCCTCCCGCTGGCGTTGCAGGGATTTAGGATGGTGGAGAGGGTGTGAGGGGGGCAGTCGGATAGCTTTGCCGCTTGATGCATCACCAAGATGCGGCATAAGGAAGTCCTGCCATCCGGTGACTGCGCTGCTACTTCCCATTTCCGACGCACTGGACAGAGCAACGCCATGCAGCCATTTCTACCTTCTTCAATGCGGAGTTCTTTGTCGAATGGCGGGATCCTGTCTTGCTGACTTTCAACCACTTCTCCCGGCTGAGCAGGAGGTGATCGCCACGCTTCGTAGCGGTGATTTCGACAGGCTGGGCCACGAAGAGGCGGGGTCCCTGCCGGAGACGGAAGATACGACACGGACCGTTCGCGCCGAGTTTTTGCGCTTCCTGCTGCTCGGTGGTGAGGATGGAGCGCGCCCTCATGAGAAGGGTATCCGTCTCCAGGGCGCGTGGGTCACTGGCACGCTTGACCTAGAAGGATGCCGCATTCCCCGCGATATCGGACTGAAGAAATGTCGGTTCGACGCAACCCCGATCCTGCGTTCTGCAATTATCGATAGCCTCGTCCTGGATGGCTCGATCATGCCGGGCCTTGATGCCGACCGGATCGAGGCCCGCGGAACCATCTCCCTGCGTGGCGCCGTGATCAGTGGTGGGCTGTTGGTTGAAGGCGGGCGCATCGGCGGCAATCTTGATTGCACAGGTGTCGTCATCGACGAGACGGATGATCTTGCGATCCATGCAGAAGACCTCGTCGCCAGCAGCGTGCTGCTTCGTGGTGCGGTTATCAAGGGCAGTATCCGCCTGTCAGGAGCCCGGCTTTCGGTGGATGTCGATGCCTTCAACCTGCGTGTGACCTGCGCTGGAAAGCCGGCGATTGATGCCGGCGCGATCGAGACCCGCGGCAGTGTGGTGCTGCGGTCGGCGCGCGTTGAAGGTACGCTGCGGCTGGTGAGTGCCCGGATCAGCAGCGATCTCATTCTTCAGGATGCCGTCCTGAGCAATCCTGGGCAGTCGGCTCTGCAACTCAACAACGCGAACATTGTGGGCGTTTTGATGCTGAACGGTCGCGCCAAGGTTTCCGGCGTCCTTGACCTTACCGGCGCCACGATTGGGACAATCCACGACACCATCTCCGCCTGGCCCGAAGCGGGTGATCTGCTGCTCAATCGCTGCCTTTATGAGGCCATTGCCGAAGGTCCCGTCGATGCCGGCACCCGGCTAGCCTGGCTGACGCTGCAAGCCCCGAAACGCTGGGGGGAGGATTTCTGGCCGCAGCCCTACGAGCATTTGGCGAGGGTGTTCCGCGACCTTGGACATGATGAAGATTCGCGTCGCGTACTCATCGCCAAGGAACGCCTGCAGCGGAGCGCGCGGCGCAAGCGAGCGCCCAACCGAATGTGGCGCCTCCTGCTCGGTGCCACTGATGGGGTATTGGCCGTAACCTTATTGTACGGGCGCCAGCCTTTGCTCGCCTTCGCCTGGCTCATATTTTTCTGGCTGCTGGGCGCCGGCGTCTTTCATCATGCTGAGCGGATCGATGCAATCATGCCCAATAGTCCAGTCGTGCTGCGTTCGCTGGAATGGACCTTGTGCGGGTTGGAACGCAGTGAGACCCGCTTTCTCATTTCTACCCGACAGGAGATGCACGGGCTGGCGGCGGCGGGGCAGGCGCAGCTCGACTGCTTTAGGGAACAGTTTGAGGCAACCGGCTACCCCACCTTCAATCCCTGGATGTTCTCCCTGGAGACACTTTTTCCGATTCTCGAAATCGGTCAGAAGGCCTTCTGGCGGCTCAATTCCTCTGAACCCGGCGGCGCATTTGTCATGGGCTTCTTCTATTTTCAGTCCTTAATCGGCTGGGCACTCAGCCTCCTTGCTGTCGCTGCCTTTTCCGGGTTGGTCAAATCGCGCTAGAAAAGATTTTGTTCTCCAATCTGCACGGACACTGTCTTGAGCGCTTGGGCAATGCAAGGCCCCGGCACGGCGCTCTGCGCCCCTTCATTGCAACGGCAGCAACCAGGGCACCATCACCACGCTTACTACCATGACCACCAGGGCGAAGGGTGCGCCGACCTTCACGAAATCGCTGAAACTATAATTGCCCGGCGAGACGACAAGCGTATTGGTCGGCGATGATACCGGAGTCATATAGGCGGCTGATGCGGCCAGCGCCACGATCATGGCGAAGGGATAGGGCGACAGGCCGAGTTCGATAGCAACCGCGATAGCGACAGGTGCCATCAGCACAGCGGTCGCCGTATTTGAGATGAACAGGCCAAGCAAGGCCGTTGTCATGAACAGCAGCGCGAGCACCACATAGGATGAGTACTGGCCAGCCAAGGCGACCAGGGCATCGGCCGCAATTTGAACGCCGCCGGTGCGCTGGAGAGCGATTGAGAAGGGCAGCATTCCAACAATCAGCACAAGGGTTTTCCAGCTGATCGACCGATAGGCGCTCGTCATGTCCACGCAGCGGAAGAGACCCATCAGCAGGCAGCCGATCAACGCGGCCTGCACATTCGGCACCACACCCGTGATCATCAGCCCGACTGTCACCGCAAGGCTGAATACTGCTTGAATAGCCCGACCCGGCGCTGGTAACGCATCGTCGAACTCGGCAGGCAGGTTGAGCAGCACAAGATCTGCATCCTCACGCCGCAACTGCTGAAGGTCCGACCAGAAGCCGAATAGCAGCAACGTGTCGCCAACCGCGAGCTTCTGTTCGAGCAAGCTTGGCCCTGCAGGCTTCTGGCCGCGACGCAGCCCGATGGCGGTCACGCCGAAATCCGAGCGCAGGCGGGCTTGCAGGATGGTCTGGCCAATCAATGGGGATTCCGCCGGCACCAGCGCTTCGACCATGCCAATTTGCTGGGTGCGGGAAGTGAAATAGCGGCTGCCTTCAGCGACCGGCAATTCCTGCAGACGATTGAGTGCGAAAAGGGCGGCTGCATCCTCGACCGTGCTCTGCATGTCGGCCAGAAGAATATCGCCCGCTGCCAGAACCTCCTGGCCGCGTGGGCGGACCAGCTCCACCACGCCGAAGCGCCCCGCGCGTTCGATGGCAAGAATATTGAGCCCCCTGTCGCGCAGCTTGAGATCCTGCAGCGGGCGTCCGGCGAGCGGCGAGTCTTCCGCGACGCGCAGCCGATACTCGCGATCCGGCAGGTCGTAGAGCTTGATCCAGTCCTGCAACCGCGCGCGTTGCGCAACCGGCGTGGCGCTGACAGCCGCTGAGCCGCTGTTCCGAAGCAGATGCCTCGCAAGCAACATATACGCGATGCCAAGCACGAGGATCGGCAGCCCGAAGGGTGTAATGCCGAAGAAGCCAAACCCTTCGAAGCCCCGCCGGGCGAGTTCGGCATTCACCATCAGATTCGGCGCGGTCGCAATCAGCGTGAGCTTGCCACTCAACAGCGCCGCGACCGAAAGCGGCATCATCAGCGCGCGCGGCGAGGCGCCGGTGCCCTGGCAAAGCCGCAGCACGATCGGGATGAATATTGCGACCACCGCCGTGCCGCTCATGAAGGCGCCGAGACCGGCAGCAGCCAGCATCAGCATCACCAGCGCGCGCCCCTCATTTCCGCCCGTCGTTCGGCCGATCCAGTCCCCGATACGGCGCGCGACGCCGGTTCGGACGAGGCCCTCCCCGATAACGAAAAGTGCGGCGATCAATACGATGCTCGGATCGGCGAAGCCGGCAAGCGCCTCCGTCATGGTCAGGACGCCGGTGAAGGGCAGCAGCACGATCATCAGCAGTCCGACCACGTCCATGCGAGGGCGGTTGGCCACGAACATCACGATCGCGGCCGCGAGCAGTAGCAGGACGAGAAGAAGATCAGTGTTCATGGGCAGGAACCTTGGAGACAGGCGTTGCGCCCGCAAGTATCTTGCCGGGCGAGCATGGGCGTCACGAAACACAACAGCCCGGACATCGCTAGCACGGCCTGCGCGCCGATGCACAGTAGCATGAAGCTGACGCGCCAGGGTTCGTCTTGCGTGCCAGCGCTTCGCAGCGGCGGGTGAAGCGAGCACCAGCCGTCTAGGTCAGCCGGACCTTGGCGGCAAGGCTATCGAGCGCGCTTCGCAAAAGACCACTCTACCGGGATGGCCGGTTCGGGGTCAGTTTTACGGAACCCAATCGCGCGCGGACCCCTGCCAAGACCGAGATTAAGCTCGCTGGGATGCTTCGCACATATTTGGAACCGCGCGCCAGTAGTCTGGAAACATTTCTAGATCGATAAAGCTATGAGACCTGGGTCTTAAAAGTGGCTGGTTTTTTTATACTTGAGAGCACCTCTGACGGCACGAGAAGCGATGTGTCCGGCCCAATACAGGTTCCTTCAGGGTAGCAAGCAGCATGGGGAGAAATGGCGTGACCTTCGGAGAAGCTGACGATTTCGTCTCGACAGGAAGCTTGCCGACCCCAGAGCAGGTTCGGGGCCTATTGGACGCTGCCTACCAGCAGTTCGCCGCCCATAGCGAAGGCGCGGTGTCGCAGGTGTATCCGGCGCTCGCCCGCGTGAAGCCGGAGCTGTTCGGGATCTGCCTGGCAGGGGTGAGCGGCAATACCTACAGCATCGGCGCCGCCGAACACCCCTTTACCATCATGTCCGTCTCCAAGCCTTTCGTCTTCGCGCTGGTCTGTCAGATGATCGGGCCGGACGCGGTGCGGAAGAAGATCGGCGTCAACGCGACTGGCCATGCCTTCAACTCGGCTGCGGGCATCGAGCATATGCCGGGCGGGCGTACCAACCCGATGGTGAATGCCGGCGCCATCGCGACCACCAGCCTGGTGCCGGGTGCGGATGCGGAAGCGCGCTGGCGTTTTATTCATGATGGCCTATCGCGCTTCGCCGGGCGAAAGCTATCGATGAATGAGGAGGTGCTGGCTTCAGCGCGGGAGACCAACCATCGCAACCGAGGCCTTGCGCATGTGCTGCAGTCGCTCGGTCAGATCTACGCTAACCCGCTGGAAGCTGTGGACCTTTACACCATGCAGTGCTCGCTCGACGTCACGGCGCGCGACCTGGCAGTGATGGGCGCAACACTCGCCGATGGCGGCGTCAATCCGCTGACCAAGGAGCGCGTTGTGGATGCCGCAACATGCCACTATGCGCTGGCCGTCATGGCGACATCCGGCCTTTATGAGACATCGGGCGACTGGCTTTACGAAATCGGGCTGCCGGGCAAAAGCGGCATTGGCGGCGGCATCGTCACCGTCTCACCAGGCAAGGGCGCGCTCGGTACCTTCGCGCCGCCGCTGGACGAAGCGGGCAACAGCGTGCGGGGCCAGATGGTCGCGCGCTTCCTGTCCCAGCGCCTTGGCCTCGATCTTTTCATCTCTGCACCCGCCGGCTGAGCCGCGACACAGGACAGGAACCGACAGATGAGCACCACCAACGCTGATGCCGCCGGCACCCCAACCGAGATTCGCGAATCCTGGGTGCCGATGATTGCCATCGCACTGGGCCAAGCGATCATGTCGTTCAACGTGGCCTCGCTGCCAGTCTCGCTGGCGGGGATGGTCGCAAGTTTCGGTGTGCCGCCGACCACGATTGCGACAGGCATCGTGATGTATTCTCTGGCGGTCGCGGGCTTCGTGATGCTCGGCTCGAAGCTGGTGCAGCGCTTCGGTTCGACACAGGTATTCCGCATCGTCGTCGGTCTGTTTGCCGTGGCGCAGGTTCTGATGGTGGTGAGCCCTGTCGTCACCGTTATGCTGGTGGCGCAATTACTGGCCGGGCTGGCTGCGGCCGTCATCGTGCCCGCCCTTGTGGCGCTGATCGCGCATCACTACAGCGGGACGCAGCAGGCAACCGCCGTTGGCGCGCTCGGCTCGGCTCGCGCGGCGGCGGGTGTTTGCGCCTTCGTGATCGGTGGCATGCTTGGCACCTTCATTGGATGGCGGCCGGTTTTCGGTATCCTGATTGTGGCGTCGGCGCTGGTATTCCTTCTCAGCTTCAAGCTCAAACCCCAGGCGCCGCGGCCCGAGGTGAAGATTGATCTCGTGGGTGTCGTGCTGGCGGCGGTCGCCATCATCCTCATCAGCTTCGGCTTCAACAACCTCAATCGCTGGGGGTTGAGTGTCGCCACCCCCAACGCGCCCTTTGATCTGCTCGGCATGTCGCCGGCGCCGGCGATGATCGTCATCGGCATCACGCTGCTTTTTGTCTTTGTTGTCTGGTGTCGCCGCGTGCAGGCCCGGGGCGGCACGCCGCTGCTCGATCTGCGCGTTATCGCCTCATCCGAGGAACGCGCTGCGGTCTATGCGCTCTTCGTCGTGGTGGGGCTGGAGGCGATGCTGAATTTCAGCGTGCCGCTCTATATCCAAATCGTGCAGGGCCGCACACCGATTGAGACGGCCATCGCCATGATGCCGTTCAACCTGACGGTATTCTTCACCGCCATGTTGGTGGTGCGGCTTTATCCGAAGCTGACGCCGCGGCGGATTGCGCAATTCGGCTTTGGGCTCTGTGTGGTAGGACTGCTCTGGCTCGCTTTTGTGGTTCGCAATGACTGGTCGGCTATCCCCGTGATGTTCGGGCTGATCACCTTTGGCATCGGTCAGGGGGCGCTGGTCACGCTGCTGTTCAACGTTCTGGTCACGGCGGCGCCGAAAGAACTCGCCAGCGATGTTGGCTCGCTTCGGGGCACGACGCAGAATCTTGCGGCTGGCGTCGGCACCGCGGTCGCGGGCGCTTTGCTGGTCGGGTTATTGAGCACGGGTGTGATGTATCGCATCACCGCCAACCCGCAATTGCCGCCCGAGGTGCTGAGCCAGATCAACCTGGATGCCATCAACTTTGTCAGCAATGACCGGCTTGAGGGCATCATGGCGCGCACCACAGCCACCCCGGCCCAGGTCGAGGAAGCGGTGCGGGTGAACACCGAGGCGCGGCTGAATGCACTGAAGATTGGCTTGCTCATCATGGCGGGGGCCGCGCTGCTGGCGCTTATCCCGGCAAGTGGCCTTCCCAATGACCGTCCGGCCCAGCCCGGCGCTGCCCGGCCCGCAGGCCGGCGCGAGGAGGATGCTCCAGCGTGACGAGTGGACTTATCGCGTAATTTTGCCGCTCCGATTTCTCTTTTGGGCTACCTGGCATGAACTTTGCGGATCAAGCCATGAACCCCGCGCCGATCATCAATGAAGGCGATCATGGCTTGAACCGGCGGTCGAGCTCCGTGTGGGTGAAACGCGCTGCGCGCAAGCAAGATAATCCAACCCCTTGCGAAGGATCTCATTGGCCTGGCGCAGGTCGCCGTTTTCCCGTTCCAGCGCATTCAGTTTCTCGGCCATATCGCTCGGCACGCCAGCAAGCTTGCCGCTATCAACCTCAACCCGCTTGACCCAGTCCAGCAGCGTATGCGCCGAACAGCCAATCTTGACCGAAATCGATAACGCAGTAGCCCAGCGAGAGGTGTGCTCCCCCTCGTGATCCAGCACCAACCGTACAGCTCGGGCATGGACTTCAGAAGAGAATTTGTTCGTCGTTTTGCTCATAACGGCTCCATCCTATTTGGAAGTTGGAGCCGATGGCTTATACCGGAGCGGTCTAGATGTGATCAGAGGAGCGGCACAAAACCGTGACAGGTCCACATCTGCTTCTCGGCCATCTGCATCGCAGCTACCGTCAACTTCCGAGTGGGAGAGTAAGACCTGAACCTAGAAAATGGGAACCCAGGGTGGCTTGACCATCACGCATACTCTAGGAAGTCATTATGCATGACACATTTGCCCATCTCGCGCTGATTTTTGACGGGATCAATATCTGGGCAGCGCTGGGCGTAACGTTGCTCGCGGGCCTCATGCGTGGCTTTGCCGGTTTTGGTTCTGCCATGCTGATGGCGCCGATCTTCGCCATGCTGTTCGGCTCAGCCGATATGGTGGTGACGGTGGTTGTGATTGAATTGATTGTCTCCTTCCAGCTTTTTCCGCAAGTGCGCCAACACGCCGATTGGAAGCTTTTGACGCCCATGAGCATCGCCGCCTGCGCCGCCATGCCGCTTGGTGTCTGGCTGCTCGCGAATGTGGACAAGAACGCCATCATCACCAGCGTTTCTGCGGTGATCGTAGTTTTCGTGGTCATCATGTGGACTGGTTGGCGCTACAAGGGGCCGAGGACGCAGCCCGCGACTATTTTTGTCGGTGCTGTTTCCGGCGCCATGATGGCAACCACCAGCGTGGGCGGCCCGCCCGTGCTGCTTTATCTACTTTCGGGCAATGATCCGCCGCAGGTGAACCGCGCCAATATCGTCACCTATTATTTCCTGACCCAGTTTCTGCTGATTGCGATTGTGATGGCCTCAGGGGTCGCGGGCGTTATGGCGCTGATCCGCGCCGCCATTTTGCTGCCGGTCATGGTGCTTGGCGCCTGGGTGGGTGGGCGCGCATTCCAAGGCCTGGGCAATGAACAGCTCTACCGCCAGGTGGCGCTCACGATCCTGTTTGCGACCGGTGTGTTTGGCCTGGTGCGGGGGTTTCTTATCGGTTGAAGCACTCGCTTCACGCCCCATCCACACTCGCGCGATACCAGGCCGCAATCTCATCACCCTGCATGAAGGCCACGCGCGGGTCAGCCGCCAATTCCGCGAATACCGCCGCCAGCGCATCAATCCGATGTGGCACTGCCGAGATATAGGGGTGGATCGCGATGCACATGATTTTCACGCCGGCAGAAGCCTCTGCCTCCGCAATCAGGCGCTTGGCTTGCAGGCGCGCACGGCGGGGTAATTCTTCCTCATCATGATGCTGGATCATCACCACGGGGATGTCGTTCAGTTCCACTGAATAGGGCAGGGCGAGCATTTCCCCATGCACCGTTGTCACCCGCGCCGGCAGATCATCCACCACGAAATCGCCGAGCCATTCTATGCCGGCTTCGGCCAGTATATCGGGGGTTTCAAGTGTCTCGGTCAGCCCCGGGCCAAGCCAGCCATGGCAGGGACGGCCCGTGAAATCAGCGATGGTCTTCACGGTCCGCGTAATCGTCTCACGCTGATCGGGCATTTTATGGGTTGGCACCTGCACCCAGCCATGGCCCATGAATTCCCAACCGGCATCGCGCGCCGCAGCCGCCACACGCGGATAATCCTCAATCACGCTGCCATTGATGGAAAGCGTCGGGCGAATGGCGTGGCGCTGGAACAATTCCAGAAAACGCCAAAAACCGACACGCATCCCATATTCATGCCAGGCCCAATTGGGCAAATCAGGCTGCAAAACAGCGGCGGTCGGCGCCACCAGTACCTGGCGCGGCATGGGGTTTTCGATCAGCCAGTTTTCGATATTCACCACCGGCCACAGGATCAGCTTCTGCCCTCCGGGCAGGGCGTGCTTGGGCCGATCAGAAGGCGCGGTATAGCATAGCCGTTGAACGGGCGTCGTCATGCAGCCTTCTTCCCATGATGGCTATGCAGCCGCGCCGAAAGATCACGCCGCACCGCATTGAATTCGGGAGAGGATACATCACGCGGGCGCGGCAATTCTATGCGATGTTCACTCGCGATCCGCCCCGGGCCTGGTTCCATCACCACCACACGGTCGGCGAGGAAAATCGCCTCCTCAATCGAATGCGTGACAAACAGCACGGTGAGCTTGGTGCGCTGCCAGATATCCAGCAATTCATCCTGCAAGCGTTCGCGTGTCATGGCATCAAGCGCGCCGAAGGGTTCATCCATCAGCACCATTTCGGCATCATTGGCGAGCACGCGCGCAATCGCCACGCGTTGCTTCATGCCGCCGGAAAGCTGATGCGGATAGGCATCGGCAAAGCGCGTCAGCCCCACCATATCCACAAAGCGATCCACCAGCGACCGCAGTTCCGCCTTGGGTAGGCCACGGGATGCAGGACCAAAGCCGATATTTTGCCGCACGGAAAGCCAGGGAAATAGCCCGTAATCCTGAAACACCATGCCACGATCCGGCGCGGGACCCGCGATGGGCTTGTCCCACATCAGCGCCTGACCCGCACTCGGCGGTTCGAAACCCGCTACAATACGCAGCAAGGTGGATTTGCCGCAGCCAGAAGCGCCGATCAGGCAGACGAATTCACCCTTCTGAACAACAAGATTGGCATCACGCAGCGCATCAATGCGCTGGTCATTCAGCTCATAGACCTTGCTGATCTGGCGCAGATCAAGAATGGGCAGTTCAGCCATGGTGCGAAGGGCTCCAGCGCAGCAGACGGTTCATGATGGCAACAATGATGCGGTCGGAAATGAAGCCGGCAATGCCAATCACGATCATGCCGCAAATCACCAATTCAGTGCGTGACAGCGTGCGCCCATCCATGATCACAGCGCCAAGCCCTTGCGGCACGCCGGTCATTTCGCCCACCACAATCACGAACCAGGCAAGGCCCAAGCCCAGCCGAAGCCCGGTGAAAATAGAAGGCAAGGATGCCGGCAACACCACGCGGAAGAATTGCGCGGAACCGGAACAGCCAAGCATGGATGCGGCTTCAAAAAGCCGTTTTTCCACGCTCCGCACGCCGAAAACCGTATTCAGCAGAATGGGATAAAAGGCGCCCAGAAACACCAGGAAGAAGGCCGAACGCGGCCCTAGCCCGAACAGGATCATGGAAAGCGGCAGCCAAGCCGTCACGGGAATGGGGCGCATCAATTGCAGGAAGGGGTCCAGCAGCGCGCGCACCTTTTCATTGCGCCCGATCAGCAGCCCAAGCGGCACCGCAACCAGCGCTGCCAAAGCGAAACCGCCATAAACCCGCTGCATGGAAGCAAACAAATGGATATGAAGGGTGGCGGAAAACGCATCATCCCAAATGCCGCCAACCGCGAAATCCACCATATATTCAGCAACATCGGCGGGGGAGGGGATAAGCCGCGTCATCCCCGCCTTCACCGCCAAATGCCAGCCCAATAGCAGGGCGAGTGGCACCACCAGCGCGAGCATTACGGCTTTCAGCCGCGGCCAGATCATCCCCCCTGGCCGAGACTTCTTTTCCCCCGCCGATCCTTCGGCGGCTACACTCGCGCTCATTACCAAAACCTTCAGGAAGTCGCGACTTCGTTGGAAAAGCGCGGATTCAGGAGTTTGTCGAAATTCGGCAAGGCGCGGATTTGGCGCATTTCCAGCATTTGCTGGGCATAAGCGCGCGCCTGCGTCATCACCGTATCGTCAAGCCTCCAGGTATACTCAACATTGTTTTCCGCAAGCGCGCGGTCCACGGCAGCGCGCGGCGCACCCAGGATGCGCACCGTCGCTTCCGCAACTTCCGCCTTGTTGGCCATCATGTGTTCGCTGGCGCGGCGGTGGATGCCAAGCATGGTCCGAACCAGTGCAGGGTCCTGCGCGATCATCGCCTCAGACGTGGCGAAGATCATATTCAGGCCACCCATCGCAGTGCCATAGGGGAATTCAACCAATTCGCCGACACCAGAGGAAAGCGAAAGCCCCGGGCCAGGTTCGGCACCCACATAGGCATCAATATCGCCGCGGGAGAGCATGGCGTGCATTTCACCAAAGGGCACGCGCACGCTGGTGATATCGCGCACCGTCATGCCGTTCTGGCGGAGCCGTTCCAGGATGAACACTTCCTGCGTGGAACCTGGCCAAATGGCAACGCGCTTGCCGCGCAGCCCGGCAATATCACGAATGCCCGACCCTGCCTTGGCAATCACGCCCATGCCGCGATTGCAGAAGGCGCCTACCACCACAACGGGCTCACCCGCCGCAGCACCCAGCGTCGCAGCCGCGATGCCGAAGCCGCCGAAATCCACACTGCGTGTCACAACGGCATTCTTGCCATCGGTCGGGCTGTCGAAGGTGATGATTTCAATATTCAGCCCTGCGGGTGCGAAGCGCTGATAGAAATGCGGCGTCATGGAATGGATCAAACGGAGCGACCCCATTTTCACCGTGCGTGCCGCTTGTGCGCGCACAATGGAAGGGGCGGCGAGGGGTGCGAGCGCGATAGCACCCAGAAGATGACGACGTTGCATCATGAATTCTCCTTTGTTGAAGCCTCAAACGGGGGTTGCGATGCTGGCGAGAAAGGCGCGCCAGCCACCAAAACGGGTAATGTCTTCCGCGCCCTGCAAGCCTTCCGGTTCCACCAGAAAACCCTTGGGCCGGCTGCCATCGGCCAAAAGCAAAGTGCCGATGCCAAGCGGTGCGGGAATGCGAGAGACGAAGCGGCCAAAGCCATCATCGGGCAAAGCCCAAACTTCGGTCGCAATCGCTGCACCGGTGCCGGCGGCCACGCGCAGCAAGCCAGGCCGGCGCGGCGGGCCACCTGCCAGCGCATAAAGCCGGTAACAGGGCTCGGTCAGTACCGCGCGGCGCAAGACGCCGTCTTCACTCACCAATTCATGATTGAGCGGCAGCCCGGAGAGATGCGCGCCCACAACAACAATTTCAATCATGCGGCCACTGCCTTTGCTGCTGCTGCCTGTCGGCGCGTGAAGTCCAAGCCAAGCGCCATCAGCGCCGCATCACTGCCGCGCGGGCCAATCAACGTGATGCCCGCGGGCAAGCCATCCGGGCGCTTCGGCCCCGGCACCGCAAGGGCGGCGAGATCGAGCAGATTGACGAAGTTGGTATAAACCCCAAGCCGCGCATTGGGCGCGAAGGGGTCTGCCGCCAGCGCCGCCAGTGTTGGAAAACACGGCACGGAAGGCACCACCAACACATCATGCGCGGCGAAGAAATCCTCCGCCACGCGGCGATATTCCGCAAGCCTATACATGCCACGAAAGGCATCCACGGCGCTGAAGCCATGCGCGCCATCAAGGATCTTCTGCGTCACCGGGTGCAGGGCGCCGGGATGCGCAAGCGCGAAATCACCAAAAGCCGCCGCGCGTTCGGCAACCCAAGGGCCTTCATAAAGCAGCTTGGCCGCATCAAGCATGTCGGTGATCGCGGCTTCGGTTGCCGAAGGCAGCAATGCCAGCGCCGCCGCCCAGGCTGAGCGCCCGGCGGCATCATCCAAATGCGTATCCTCAGCGCGTGGCACTGCGATGCGCGAAGGCACCGCTCCGGGTTCCTGCCACATGATCGGGCGGCTGAAGGGATCAGCGCGATCCTCACCCGCCATGGCGCTGAAGCCGGCCCAGGCATCTTCAAGGCAAGAGGCGAAGACGGAAACGCAATCCAGGCTGCGACAGGCCGGCACAACGCCACGCGTCGAAACCGCGCCGACTGATGGCTTCAAGCCGACAATACCATTCAACGCCGCCGGCACGCGGCCAGAACCCGCCGTATCCGTGCCCAGCGCCAGCGTCACAATCCCCCGCGCAACGACAACCGCCGAACCTGATGATGACCCACCCGGCACATGCTCGGCTGAGGCCGCATTGCGCGGCACCGGATAAGGCGTGCGCACGCCAACCAGCCCGGTTGCGAATTGATCCAGATTGGTCTTGCCCAGGATGATGGCACCGGCCGCGCGCAACCGGCGCACCACTTCGGCATCCTCGGAGGGAACATGGCTGAAGGCCGGGCAGGCCGCCGTCATGGGGCGTCCGGCTACTGCGATATTGTCCTTCACCGCCACCGGCAGGCCCCACAAAGGATAGGTCACCGGATCAAGGCCGGGCAGGGCGCTGATTGCTGCTGCAATCATCTCGGGCGGCGCCACATCCAGGAAAATCCCCGGATCATGGGCGGCTTCAAGCCGACGCAAAGCCTCCGCCATCACCGCTGAGGGTTTCACCCCATCACGATAGGCGGCATGCAAGGCAGCCCATTGAAAGGAGAGAGACGTCAAATCCATGAACGCTTATCCGCAAACCGCGTGCCGCCCAGAAAGCGGGCTGAGCACGCCAATTGTATACAGTTCTGCATACAATTTGGGCGGCCCCCGAAGCATCTGCCCAAGCCTGCGGCGGGTTTCAAATCCGCGCTTCCCGCCCTGCCATCACGCCCAAGCTGCCTTCGGTCGCCGCCAAATGGGCGCGCACCGCCGCCGCCGCCGCCGCCCCATCCCCGGCACAAATCGCCTCAATGATCGCCCCATGTTCGGCGTGAGAGGCCGCGAGCCGATCCTTCCCCCCAAGCTGCGCCGCGCGAAAGGGGGCCAAGCGTCGGCGCGTCACCTCGGCCAATTCCGCCAAATATTCATTGCCCGCCCCCTGATACAGCGCCTCATGGAACGCGACATTGGCCGCGCGATAGCCCCCCAGATCATGCGCCGCGACCAGCCGCGCCATCGCCTCATGCCGCATCTTCAATTTGGTTTTTTCCCTGCGGGGCAAAGCTTCTGCGCAAAGCCGGGCGCAAATGGCCTCAAGCTCCGCCATCACGGCGAACATCTCAGCCACACGCCGCGGTTCGGGCCGCGCCACCACCGCGCCCCGGCGCGGGCGTTGTTCCACCAGGCCGGTCGCGACCAGCAGGCGCAAAGCCTCACGTACCGGGGTGCGGGATGCGCCATGGGCCAGTGCCAGGCGTTCTTCTTCCAGTGTCGTACCGGGGGGCATTTCGCCCCGCGTGATCGCCTCGGCAAGCGCAGCAGCAATGGCCTCGGCCAGGGTTGGGCGGGTTTCAGGGGCGGCGGGCAGCGCCGAAAGATCAAGCGGCATGGGCCAGAAAATCCATCAAGACTGTGGGTCTTGGGGGTTCTCTCAGCATGCCGCGTGCCGCACCTCGGCGCCGGGGCTTTCATGCCCCAGCCCCCCGTGTCTAAAGAGGCAGTGGTAAGGTGGCCCAATGGCAGGACGCAGATGAGGGGCATGGCAGCGGATACGCGGGTGATGACCAAACGCGGCGATAGGCTGGCCGCCAAGCTCGGCCCGGGCATGTTGCTGCTGGCCGTCACCCCGGGCATCGTGCCCTTCCAACGCGTTCTCGGTATCCGGCACTTGCCTTATCGCGGGCCGATCATGCGGGTGCTAGCCGGCGTGTTCGGGAGTATGGCCCCCAAGGACGATCTGCTGCTGCTGCCCGATCAGGGGGTGGTTTTCGGGGGCAAAGCCTATCGCGTCGGCGATCTGGTGGATGGCATCGCCATAAGGCGGGAAGAGGCCCCGGCCAATTTCAACGCCATTGAAATCCTGCTGGAAGGCCATGCCGGCATTCTGGTGCAAGGGCTCGCGCTTGAAGTGGGCCTGCCGGACCCTGCGACGCCTGGCGCGTTGAAGCGCGTGGCGGTGGATCAGGCCATCACCAGCCATTTGTCGATTGCCGCCGCTGAGATTGCGCTGGAGGAAGCGGCTGAGGTCTCTTCCAAGCTCCCTGGCGCCAAGGTTTGAAATCCCGCCGAAGACGGACCCAATCTGCCAAATCGGCAGCTTCTCCCTCGGCGGGTAGCCGGCTCGCTTGACCGCAGGGCGCTTGTTCCGCCCCTTCTTTACGCCAGTAGCTCCGGTAGGGTGCATTTCAGGGTGGCAACCACAGGCGAAATGAAGCAGCCTACATAATACCAAAATCCGCAGCAGGAGTTATTGCATCAGGTCAATGGTCGACTTCGCAAAAAAACGCTTCGATGACCGTATTCGTGATCGGGAGGATCCCGGGGCTGCCTTTGAGCAGTTTGTCGATGAATTCTTGCGTCTTGAAGCACCGGAGAGAAGACTAGTCAGAGGCTTGGCGCGGGGTACCGATGGGGCCATCGATCTCTCGGACAATGGCTCCAAGCTTGAACACATCGTCGAATGCAAATTCATCGGCAAAGACACCAACTCGACCGCGGAGGACCGCTGGCGAGAGGTTAAGGGGAACCTATCCAGGAATCTTTCAGCCCTGGCACAGGGAGATTCCTCGGGCAGAAGAAAATACCGACCTTGGCTGCGCTCCGAAGGCGCATTGAAGACCTACAGCTTTGTGACCTCAGCGATTTGCCCAAGCCAGGATGCGCGCAACCAGCTTAGGGATGTGATCCAATCATTCTTCCAGGACCAGGCGCGCCAACATACAGAATTGAGTCATCTAGCTGAGATCAAGGTGGATTTGCGCTATTGGGACGATCTTGTCGGCCAAAGCGCCCGCTTTGTTCCGCTTTTTTATCGCTGGTTCGGTGGTTTTCCACAAAGCTATGGTGAAATTTCGCTAAGCTTCGGAACCGGGGCAGGATTCAAGCAATTTCTGGCAGGTCGCAACCTGCCGTATTTTTCGCGTGCTGCCTACCTTTCCGCGATGGGCCAAGAGGCCATATCTGACATTGATACGGCAGTTGAATCACTTACTCAAGCCAATCAGCCCTACGCCCGCGTGATCTATGGCCCTGGGGGCGTCGGCAAGACGCGCCTTGCAATCGAAATCTGCGAAAAAGCGCGGGAGTTCGGGTGGTGGCCCATTCGCCTTGATCGCAAGGCAGATGTCGCCGATCTGGATGCGCTTTGTCAAAATCACGCACAAACTGCGAAGCTTCTGCTGTTCATCGACTATGCCGAAGCCTTCGATGCGCTTGAGGGGTTACCAGAAGCCTTGGTAAGACTGACGCAGGATGGAGATCACCGTATTTCCATTCTTGCATCAACACGATCAAGCTCACTGCAACGGGTTACCGATCGGCTGCTCGGCATCCAAACAGATGACGCTGCCTTGGCTTCGTCGGCCGCAGAAGATGGCTATGCGGATTGGGTGGTGCAAAACATCATTGCCCATTTCAGTATTCCCGACGCCAAAGAAATCGCCAGAAGCTGCAAGGGCCTGCCGGTGATGGCGGCCTTTGCGGGCTTCCTCTACCAAAAGGATAGGGCGCAGTTTGAAGCCCAATTCGGAAGCTTGGCTGCGGTCAAGGATTTCACGGATTGGTCGGCGCGTCGGATCAAAAGCTTGGAAGACCGCTACACGGGGCAACCCATTCAGTCCCTACTGGCCAATCTTGTCGTGCGGCTACCGCTCGCCCAAGCCGAAGCCGAGGTGTTCCGCGCCGAATCCGATCAGCAGCGCGCGCTTTTTGATACTCTACAGGCCGATCATTGGATTGAGGTTGAAGGCTCAGCCTTTAGCGCCGCGCATGACGTTTTGGCGGATGCCATCCTTGTGCGTCATCTGGGAGCCTTACCAGGTCTTGAGCAAGACAAGCTGAATAACCTTGTCATGCTGGCCCTGCAGGAGGACCGGATCGATCGCTGTCTCGCCGCATTGGATCGGCTGGGCGAACATCCTGTCTTCCAGAAATTTTCCGGCAAGCTCCTGGTCGAGTACCTTCTGCATCGCAACCGGGAAAAGACTCTGGCCATTCTTCCGATAATCGTCAGAAGCCGTCTCATTAGCCCCGCTGACTTGATCGAACTGCTCGCTGCCCATGCTGGCATGCGGAGAGTATTGGAAGAAACGCCCCAATCGCATCTGGTTTACGCGCGGGCGGGTGAGTGGGCGGTGACCAAGGGGCGGGATGCAATCCCGCGCGAAATGGCCAAGACAGCATTGGACCAGCTTCTTGGCAAAGCGGTGGCCTTCCCGCATCCCAGCAATATCATTCTACGCTGTGCCCATGCCTTCGATCCGCCGCGCTTCCAGAACCATGTGCTTGAACGCCTTGGCGAGGAGCCGACGGCGCTCGACAGTCATTATCTTATCGTCTCCTTGCTGAAATGGGGCACGCCGCCGCAGGCGGTTCTACCTGTGCTGAAGCCTTGGTTGTCGCACAACCAAACCGCCAGCAAGGCATCCTTCGTCTACAGGGCTTGGCTTGATGCCAAGGGCGAGGTGGCGCCGTTGCGCGAAAAGCTCCTGGCCTGGGTGGCGCAGCACGGCACCACGCCTGATGCACAATTTGTCTACAAGGCTTGGCTTGATGCCAAGGGCGAGGTGGCGCCGCTGCGCGAAAAGCTCCTGGCCTGGGTGGAGCAGCACGGCACCACGCCTGAGGCACGTTTCGTCTACAAGGCTTGGCTTGATGCCACGGGCAAGGTGGCGCCGCTGCGCGAAAAGCTCCTGGCCTGGGTGGAGCAGCACGGCACCACGCCTGATGCACGTTTCGTCTACAAGGCTTGGCTTGATGCCAAGGGCGAGGTGGCGCCGCTGCGCGAAAAGCTCCTGGCCTGGGTGGAGCAGCACGGCACCACGCCTGAGGCA
>JADCFX010000087.1 GCA_020249285.1 Roseomonas sp.
AGCGCCTCGGCCTCCGGCAAATTGGGGGTCAGTACGGCGGCCATCGGCAGCAGGTGGCGCTTCAACGTCTCGGCGGCATCGGGCACTAGCAGCGGGTGACCACCCTTGGCCACCATGACCGGGTCCGCCACCAAAGGCAGGCCGGGCGCGCGGGCGGCGATTTCGTCACATACCGCCTCAATGGTGGCACTATCGGCCAGCATGCCGGTCTTCAGCGCATCGGCGCCCAGATCATCCAGCACCACCGCGATTTGCTGGCGGAGGAAGTCGAGCGGCACCGGCAACACCCCATGCACGCCAAGCGTATTCTGTGCCGTCAGCGCCGTGATCGCCGTCATGCCAAAGGCGCCCAGAGCGGTCACGGCCTTCAGGTCCGCCTGAATGCCCGCGCCGCCGCCGGAATCAGACCCGGCAATGATCAGCACGCGCCCCTTCATGCCGCCTGCGCTTCCGCCTGGATCAGATCGGCAAGCCGGCTGACCACGCCGTCCACCAGGGCCTCATCCTCGGCCTCCGCCATCACACGGATCACGGGTTCGGTGCCGCTGACGCGGATCAGCACCCGGCCGCGCGCGCCAAGGGCGGCTTCCTCGGCGGCGATGGCTTGCGTCACCACGGGCTTCGTGAGTGGTGAGGCGCCGGCATAGCGCACATTGACCAGGCGCTGCGGCAAGGGGGTGAAGCAGCGCAGCACCTCACTTGCGGGGCGCTTTTCTTCGACCAAAACGGAAAGCACCTGCAAGGCCGCGATCAGCCCATCCCCGGTGGTGCCGAAATCGGGCATGATCATATGGCCGGATTGCTCACCGCCCAGATTGCAGCCGGCTTCGCGCATCTTCTCACCCACATAACGGTCACCAACCGCCGTGCGCAGCAAGCCAAGCCCGCGCGCCGCGAGGAAGCGCTCAAGCCCCATATTGGACATGACGGTCGCTACCACGGCGCCACCGGTCAGGCGGCCTTGCGCCTGCCAGGAATGGGCGATCAGCGCAAGGATCTGATCGCCATCAATGACCTGCCCAGCCTCATCCACCAGTACCAGCCGATCAGCATCGCCATCCAAGGCAATGCCCAGATCGGCGCGGCGTTCGCGCACCAAAGAGGCCAGGGCCGCAGGCGCAGTGGAGCCCACCCCCTTGTTGATATTGAAGCCATCGGGGGCGACGCCAATCGGGATCACCTCGGCCCCCAATTCCCACAGCACGGTGGGTGCGACGCGATAACCGGCGCCATGGGCGCAATCCACCACAATGCGCAGCCCATCGAGCGTTTGCCCACGCGGGAAGGATGCCTTGGCCGCTTCAATGTAACGCCCAGGCGCATCTTCCAGCCGGCTCGCGCGACCAAGCCGCGCCGGTGCCACCAGGGCGGCGCCGAGATCGCTTGCCATCAGGGTTTCGATTTCCGCTTCCTGATCATCCGTCAGCTTCAACCCATCCGGGCCAAATAGCTTGATGCCGTTGTCTTCGTAGGGGTTGTGGGAGGCGCTGATCATCACGCCCAAATCGGCGCGCAAGGACCGCGTGAGCAAGGCAATGGCCGGCGTGGGCAGGGGCCCGACCAGCACCACATCCATCCCCGCACCGATGAAGCCCGCGGTGAGAGCCGGTTCCAGCATATAGCCGGAAAGCCGCGTATCCTTGCCGATCACAACGCGGTGGCGGTGATTGCCGCGATTGAAGAAGCTACCCGCCGCCTGGCCAAGGCGCAGCGCAGTTGCGGCATCCATCGGCGCGGCATTGGCCTTGCCGCGAATGCCATCAGTGCCGAAAAGTCGGCGGGTTGGGGTGGCTTCGCTTGTAACTCCTACGCTCATCAACACGAATCCTGGCTAGGGTTGCGCGACGGTAGTCGGGAGAGGATCGCCGCAGATTGTTTGCGGGTTATTCCGCAAGCATAGGATTGGTGCGCTCGTCCGGCTTTCTGGGCTCGGAGGGTATCCTGAGGCGCGGCCTTGCCAGCCTGTGTCCTCGCTTTGGCAACAAAGAGCGTGGGTGCCGGCGCCCAGGCTTCCAGCCCCTGTGTGTTGCAATTTAAGAGATCAGCTTCGCTGCGATCGCTATTGCGTCTGAACGTCACATCGTGTTCCGTCTGGATGATGCAGAGGCTGCGGCCGGCAAGCCCATCATCATCACTGAGGACCGCAAGGGCGACGACGCCCGGCTGGTGGCACTCGGCCCACCGCCTTTCCTCTTCGTCATCGAGGCGACCGGTCATCACAGGAAAAACCCCTTCGTCGTGCTTTACGGCACCGGGCCACGATGAGGCGATCCTCAACCAGCTGATGGGCCGTCGCCGGCAACATACCAATCTCGAGAACACCAAAACCGACGCCCTTATTCCCACGTGCCTCGCCCGACTCGCCTCCGAAAAGCGACCCGCCCCCAACCATCCGCACAATAAGGTCGCCGAAGCCCTGCGCGCGCTGGTGTGCCATTGCGACTGGCTTAGCCAGGACTTCGACGACCGCATCTGCAACTCCACCGTCCGATAGATCTCGGCTCTCCCGAATTCACCCTCTATGCCTGCGGCCCCGACAACATGCTCGCCACTAGCCTGCTTGCCAAATACCCCACCGCCCATGCTTTCGCCAGCGCTATACCCCGCCGCATCGCCAAGCTTCGCTACGATGGAGAGTACTTCGTAGGACCCGAATTGACCCAATGTCTGGTCGAGGCCGTTAAACGCTCCGTTGATCAGCATCATGGCCTTGCCTACAAGCTTAAGGCGCGACATTTCTGCCAGCTCTTCGACATCTTATGCAAGCGCCTGAGCATGGCCAACCGGCCCAGCAAGCTTGGCGCTGGCAGATGTCAATGATCACCTGAAATCCAAAGGCTTATGGTTTGGGGTGGGGACAATCATCGATGCGACGCTGATATTGGCTTCGACATTAAGGAGCAGGGTCATCCATTCCACCGAGGCGCCCTTGGCCAATGTGCATGATGGTCAGGTGGATGGTCAGGTAGTATCTGGCCTGATGCATGGTGCGGAGACGAAGGTTTGGGGTGATCGCGCCTATCAGGGCCAGAGAGCCGCGATCCGGGTTGCTGCCCCCGCCGCCCAAGACCTGACCCATCGCAGCTGGGCGCGCTTGCGGCTTTTGTCAGAGGCCGAGCGCGCCGAGAACGCCACCAAATCCTTCGTGCGAGCGAAAGGCGAGCATTCGGCGCTGGTGATCAAGCGGAACTTTGGCTTTACCCATGTCCCCTATCGGGGCTTGGTGAAGAATAGGACACGCTTCGAGGTTCTCTCTGCGCGCGAAGCTCTACCTCAAGCGGTGTGGTGTGTTCCAATACAGATCGGAAGAGCA
>JADCFX010000088.1 GCA_020249285.1 Roseomonas sp.
GCCGGAATTGCCGGTGGATATCATTCGCCAAAGCTTTGATGCGCTGGTTGGGCTTGAACATGAATGGGTGCCGCGCAAACCCGGCACCGCGCTTTACCTGCGCCCCACCATTATCGCGACCGATGTGATGCTGGGCGTGCATCCGGCGCATAACTACATCTATTTCCTGATCCTGTCGCCGGTTGGTTCCTATTACAAGGAAGGCGTCAAGCCAGTAAAAATCCTGGCGTCAGACACGCATGTGCGCGCCGTGAAGGGCGGCACCGGCGAAGCCAAAACCGCCGGCAATTACGCAGCGAGCCTGGCCGGCCAGCGCGACGCCGCGCGCGCCGGCTATTCGCAGGTGCTGTATCTGGATGGCGTGAACCGCAAGTATCTGGATGAAGTCGGCACAATGAATATCATGCTGAGGATCGGTGATGAGGTGATCACGCCGCCGCTGACGGGCACGATTCTGGATGGCGTGACCCGCGCTAGCACCATGCAATTGATGCGCGATTGGGGCCTGAAGATCACCGAACGCCAGATTGCGATTGAGGAAGTCATGGCCGCTGGCCGCGATGGCACACTCAAGGAAATGTGGGGCACGGGGACGGCGGCGGTGGTCTCACCGGTCGGGACGCTCGGCTATAAGGGCGAGGATGTGCTGATCAATGGTGGTGAGATCGGCGATGTCACGCGTCGGCTTTATGATGCCATCACTGGCCTGCAATATGGCCGCAGCAATGACCCGCATGGCTGGATAAGTATCGTTCCCAAAGGGTGAGGATGAAGCTCCTCGTCCTTGGTGGCACGGGCCGCATAGGGCGTGAGATTGTCGCGCAGGGCGTGGCGCGCGGGCATGGCATCACCGCGCAAAGCCGAAGCAGCAGGCCACAGGGCCTGCCGCCATCCGTCGCGGTGGCGCCTGCTGATCCCCAAGACCAGGCAGCGCTTGCCGGCGCCTTGGCCGGTCAGGATGCCGTGATTTACGCGCTTGGCTTTCGCGGGCGTGGAGAGGTTTCGTTTTTCTCGGACACCACCAGGGCGTTGATTGCGGCCATGCAAACCGGCGGGCCGCAGCGCCTGATTGCCATTACCGGCGTTGGGGCAGGCGATACCAAGGGGCATGGCAGTTTTTTCTACGACTACCTGATCTATCCGCTGTTCACGAAAAACCTTTACGCCGACAAGGACAGGCAGGAGGCGCTGATCCGCGCGAGCCGCCTTGATTGGACCATTCTGCGCCCCGCCCCCTTCAAATCCAGGCCCGGGGCCGAGCCCTTTCACATCCTGACCGCCCCCGCCCCCGGCACGCGTTTATCGAGCGTCACGCCCGCAGAAGTCGCAAGGCTCGCTCTTGATTGCGCAGAAGGCGGGCTGCATCGGCATGAGGCTGTATTCTTCGGCCATGGCGTTGCGGCTTAGGCCCTGCGGGCAGTGCCTAGTCTTCTTTCTTCGCCCCATCAATCAAGGTGCGCAGCTTGGCCTTCTCAGCCGCAACTCGTGCGCATTCGGCCTTGGTCTGCCCATATTTGGCACGGTTTTCCGCCGCCTTGGCTTCGGCGGCGTCGCGTGCCTTCAATTTACGCGCGTGCTTCAGGTTGACGATTTCAGCCATGCAATCAGGATAGGTGAATACATCCCGAAAGGAAAACGCCCATGCCGATAATCTCACTCACTACTGCCCCTCCGGGGACCACGTTGCGGATTACCGTTCGCAGCTTTGGATGAACGCTCAGCCGCGACAGGGTCAGTTTTTGGCAGGTCGCGAGAAATGGAGTGATTGGCCGTGATCAACGATGCTGTCCGAGAGGACATCCGCAATTCGGTTCTTTGCTGGCTCGCGACCGTGGACGAGAAAGGCCAGCCCAACGTAAGCCCCAAGGAAATCTTCACCGACCACGGCAATGATGCGATCCTCATCGCAGACATTGCGTCGCCGGTGAGCATGCGCAACATCGCCCGCCAGCCGCTCGTCTGCGTCAGCTTTGTCGATGTGTTCCGTCAGCGCGGGTTCAAGATTGCCGGGCGGGCGCGCCTGATTCCGCCAGAGCATCCGGACTTCGCCACCACCGGCGCGCGCCTTAAGGAGATGGCCGGCACGGACTTCAAGGTCCGTCGGGCGATCCACGTCACGGTGAACCGGATCTCGCGCATTTGGGCGCCGAGCTATGCGCTTTTTCCCGACCGCACCGTCGAGGAGCAGCAGGCCCTTGGCTACGCCACCTATGGGGTCCGCCCCGTCTGATACCCGGCGCTCAAAGGCCCGACACTTGGGGTTGCGCCGAACCAGTCGGTCGTGATCCAGAGTGTGGGTATCGCGACGGCGGTGGTGTAGGTTCGGGGCTTAAGGGAGCGGGCAACGCCTATTCGTCCTTCCTTGCCCCATCGATCACCGCACGCAGCTTGGCCTTCTCAGCCGCAAGTCGCGCGCGTTCGGCCTTGGTCTGCCCATATCTGGCGCGGTTTTCCGCCGCCTTGGCTTCGGCGGCGTCGCGTGCCTTCAATTTACGCGCGTGCTTCAGGTTGACGATTTCAGCCATGCAAGCAGGATAGTCCCATCTCTTTTCGAAGGAAAACGCCCATGCCCTTGATCTCCCTTACCGCAGCCGATGGTTTTCGCCTGCAAGCCTATCGCACTGGCCCGCAAGATGCAGACCGCGCCTTAGTGGTGACGCAGGAAATTTTTGGTGTGAACCGCCATATCCGCAAGCTCTGCGATGATTTTGCCGCCGCTGGCTATGCCGTGATCGCGCCACAGCTTTTTGACCGCGCCGAACGCAATGTCGAGCTTGGCTATGACGCCGCCGATCTGGCGCGCGGGCGCGAATTGCGCGGCAAGATTGATGCGGGCAAGACCGTTTTGGATGTACTTGCCGCCGCCGCTGCCCTGCCACGCCAAGCCAAGCGCGGCATTGTTGGCTATTGCTGGGGCGGCACCGTCGCCTGGCATGGCGCAACCCGCACCAGCGCCTTTTCCGCTTCCGTTGGCTGGTATGGCGGCGGTGTCGCCGCGGCCAAGGATGAAGTGCCGAATTGCCCGACGCAGCTCCATTTCGGCGAAACCGATGCCTCAATACCGATGAGCGATGTGGAAGCAATCCGCGCCGCGCGGAAGGAAGTGGAAGTCTTCGTCTATATGGGCGCCGGCCACGGTTTTGGCTGTGATGAACGCGGGTCTTACGTGGCGAAGGATGCCGCGCTGGCGCAGGAACGCACGCTGGCGTTTTTCGCTAAGCATCTTGGCTGAAGAATAGCGGCGCGGGGGATGCCCCCGCGCCAAACGCATCACGCCTTCTTGTCGGTGGAGAGGTTCTTCACCTCCTCCATCGCCTCGGCAAAGCGTGAGTGCAGTACTGAAAGCGCTTCACCGCTCGATTTCTGGATCAGATCGGCCAATTCCTGCATTTGCCCGACGGCGCGTTCATAAGTGGCCTTGGCCATTTCCGCACGCTTCGCGGCCTGTTCCTGAATATCGCCCGGGCTTGCCATGCTGCGCATGGCATCCTGCATTTCAGCAACTGATTGCTGCACGATTTCCATATGCCGTTCTGCGACTGCGCGCGCACCTTCCAGCGCCACCTTATTGGCCGCCGTAATGGCTTCCAGATTCTTCTGCTGCGCCTTGGCGAGTTCTGTCATGTCCGGCATGGCGGGCAGACGAAACTCCGCGAAGAATTTCGTCATGTCCATATTGGGCTTGAAGCTGAATGGGTCGGTCATGGGGGGGCCTCCGGTGATGGAGCGCTATCTATAGCCCCTCGCGCCCCAGGTCACGAAGTTTCCGCTGCCTCCTCGGCCGGCGGCGGCGCAACTTCACCCCGCAGCAGGCCAAGCGGGCGGGCGATCCGTTCCGCCCGGTCAAGCGCTGAATCAAGCGCAGCCATGGTGGCGCCCATGTCCGGGCTGTCATCGCGCACCCAGGCACGAATGGTCGCCAGCCACACCCCGGCGAGGCCCATGGCCAGCAGCCGTGCTTGGCAGCTTTTCGCTTCAATCTCGGCGGCTTCCAGCATCCAACCCATGGCGATGCCGATATGCGGCGCCAGCGCCAGCGCGATGGCGGGGTCGCGGCGCATGTCTTCAAACAGGCGCAGAATGCCTTCACGATGCGGTTGCATGGCGTCCAGGCGGCGCATCAGCACATCAAACACGCGGTCCCGGGCCGAACCGCCCTGGCCCGGAATGGTGCCGGCCAGCACGGCCTGATCCATGACCCGCCCATGCAGGAGCAGCAAATCAAGCCGCGTCGGAAAGCGCGCCCGTAGCGCGGCGGTATCGGTGCCCGCTTCGGCGGCCAGGCGGCGCATGGTCAGCCCGGGCCAGCCATGCGCAGCAATAACGCGCCAGAGCGCGGCGATTAGGGTTTCGTCGGTGGCGGCTTCGTCGGTCATGGCAGGGATATGGCGTTCAATGCCTATTTCGCCAGGGCTGGCGCTGGGGACGCCGACGGCAGCACATGCTCCCGCCACGCGCGGTCAAAGGCAATGGCAGCTTCCGGCCCCTGCAGGAAGGCGGCGGTACAGGTATCGCAGGGCTTCTTTTTTTCCTGTGCCCCCACCAATTCGCGCCGCCAGCCAGCGGCCCTTTGGCTCGCGAAGGCCTGAAAGATGCTTCCATATTCACTCAAATTACCAATCAAATAATCTTCATGTTCGGGACGATCGCTGCGGATGTGGCAGCAGGGCACGATATTGCCCGAGAAGCCGATGATGAAATGGGCGAAGGGAAAAAAGCAGGGCACCGTGCGTTTCGCCGCCGGCGTGATATCCGGCAGCAGGCCGCCGCGATCTGTCCCATTGCGCATGAAATTGATGGCGCGGGTTTCGATTTCCATGCGCGGATGCGGCATGGCCGCGATAATGTATTCATTGGAACGGACGGTGCGGATGCGTGCCGCAATGCCTGCGCGCACGGAAATTTCCAGCATGCGGTTGATGGCATAGATATCCGAGTACTTGTCATCCTTGCGCATATGGATCGAGATATGCATGTAATTCAGCCCGGCTTCCGCCAGGGCTTCGATGTATTCCGGGTCCAGGTAATCGCCATTGGTATAGATCATCAGCTTGGCATTGGGCATCGCTTGCCGCGCTTCCCGAATGCGATCCAGAATGGAGCGATCCGCCAGCGGCTCATTATAGCTATTCATCACGAAGTTATTGCGGAAGCCGATTTCGGCCAAATTATCCAGCACCATCCGCCAGACCGGTTCTTCCATGCGCACATTTTCGCCAAGCCGGTCGCCCACCACATTCGGGCAATAGGAACAACGGCGATTGCAATAGGAATGGGTTTCAACCTCCACCCGCCCCACCGTGCTGGCGAAAAATCGTTTCGCCGTTTCGCGGTCTGCGATAGGTGTGAAAGCCGCCCTGCCCAGCTGCATCGCTTCTTGCCCCCTACCCCGCCAATTCCCGCGCACGATCCGTCGCCGCCTGAATGGCGCGCGACATCGTCTTGGGCCAGGCATCCGGTTCCATCAGAACCGCCAAAGCGCGCTCCGTGGTGCCTTTCGGGCTGGTCACGGCGCGGCGGAGATCAGCGGCGTCCTGCTCACTTGCCCCCAGCAGCGCGCCTGACCCCGCGACCGTTGCCCGCGCCATGCGCCGCGCCAGATCGCGTGGCAGGCCCTGTTCCACGGCAGCGGCTTCCAGCACCTCGGCCAGCAGAAACACATAGGCCGGGCCGCCGCCCGATACCGCCGTCACGGGATTGATCTGATCTTCCTGATCCACCCAGGCCACTTCGCCAATCGCGGCCAGCAGCGCATCGGCCAGCGCCTTTTGAGCAGCCGTGACGCCCGGCCCGGCAAAAGCCGCCGTAAAGCCCTGGCGGATGGCGGCTGGCGTATTCGGCATGGCGCGCACCACCGCTGTGCCCGCGCCAAGCGCTGCCTGCATTGACCCAATTGAACGCCCGGCCATGATGGACAGAAACAACGCGCCCTGCCCGGCAAACCGCGCATAGGCGGGCAGGCTGCTCGGCGCTTCCTGCGGTTTGATTGCCGTCACCACCGCGGCGGGGCGGAAATCGGCCGGGATGGCGGCAGCATCCGCCACCACCCGCACACGCCCGGCAAAGGCCGCCACCGCCGGCGCATGGGGTTCCACCACCACGGCGTCGGACAAGCCCTGTTCCAGCCAGCCAGACAGCATGGCGCCGCCCATCTTGCCGCAGCCAATAAGTAGGATCGGGGGGAGTTTTTCGCTCATGCCCCCAGATTGCCTTTGAAATGAGGCGCGGGCAATCACCCCCGCGCCAGGCGCGTCATGCTTCGCCTATGCAATCCAGCATCGCCGCGGCCAACGCATCATTCGGGCTTTTGCCGCCCCAAAGAACGAATTGGAAAGCCGGGAAGAAGCGTTCGCATTCCGTCAGCGCGATATCCACCATATCTTCCAGGCTTTCCGCCGAGGCACCAGGCGCGCCCCGCAGCAGCACGGAATGGCGAAACACCGGCACGCCATCCTCAGCTTCTATGCCGAAATGCCCGATCCAAAGCCGGTCATTCGCCAGCGCCAGCAATTCATACAGCTTGTCGCGCCGCGCCGCCGGCACCTTCAAATCAAAGGCGCAGGTAAATGCCATGGCGCTCATTTCCGAGGACCAGGAGAAATGCAGCCCGTAATCGCACCATTTCCCGGGCGCCTCAGCCGCCATCTCCTCATCGGAGCGGCGTTCAAAGACCCATTCATTGCCAGATATAATCTGTTCCAGCACATCCAAGGGATTGATAACGCGATCAATTTCAATGTGTAGTGAGGCGGACATCGGAAACTCCCCCTTTCCGATCAGCCGGCCTGCACCCCAACATCTGGTGTGCGAATCGGGCCGACGACCACTAGTCGGAGATTACGCAGGTGCGGAATCCCGCCGCAAGAGCGAATAGGTTACAATCCTGTCTTCACGTACCGGATGAGGATTTGCCGCTTGATTTCGGAACCGGCTTCGATTGTTTTGTCGCATTTTCCGAGTCGCCAGGTGTTTCCACCTGGCTTGAAAATGCTTTGGCTTCCAGCGCTTCCACCCGGGCGGCGAGGTCCTCCGCCTGTTCCCGGGCGCGGCGCGCCACATCCATGGCCGCGTCCAATTCTTCCCGCCGCACCAGATCCAGCCGACGGATAATGGCTTCCGCCTGGGCCTTGGCGATGGCCTCAATCTCCGCACGGATGCCGGTCAGCACCGAAAAAGCGCCGCCTGCCACGCCGGCCAGATCGTCCATCATGCGGGCACGCCCGCCACCCTGATCCTTCATCGCGTCATCCTTTCGGCGCTTGCTTGCCGGTCCACTCGCCAACGGCCTATACGTTTGAGACATATTGCTCAAGGCCGAGGCTGCGAAGACCGCCCATGCATATTGTCACTGGCGGGGCCGGTTTCATCGGCTCCAACCTGGTTGCAGCACTTTGCGCCCGAGGGGCGGAGGTGATGGTGGTGGACCGCCTGCGCCAAGGGGTGAAGTGGCGTAATCTGGCCAAGCACCCCATCGCCGGCGTGATCCCGCCCGAGGCGTTATGGGATTTCCTGGCCGCCGGCGCGCCGGTGGAAGCGGTGTTCCATATGGGGGCGATCAGCGCCACCACGGAGTCCGATGGCGATCTGGTGGCGGCGGTGAACATCACCCTGTCACAACGCTTATGGGATTGGTGCGCCAAGCGCGGTGTGCCCTTCATCTATGCGTCTTCCGCCGCGACTTATGGCGATGGGGCGCTTGGGTTTGATGATGACGCATCCGAAGCGGCGCTCGGGAAACTGCGGCCCCTTAATCTTTACGGTTGGTCCAAGCTCGCCTTCGATCGGCGCGTGGCGCAGATGCTGACGCGCGGGCGGGCGCGGCCACCGCAATGGGCGGGGTTGCGCTTCTTCAATGTCTATGGCCCGAATGAACACCATAAGGGCCGTATGGCGAGTGTGGTACTGCATAAATTCCGCCAGATCATGGCCGGTGAGGCGGCAACCCTTTTCGCCTCAGACCGCGAAGGTGTCGCGGATGGTGAACAGATGCGCGATTTCGTGCATGTGGATGATTGTGTGGCGGCGATGCTGTGGCTGCATGACAATCCTGGCGTTTCCGGCCTGTTCAATATCGGCAGCGGCACGGCACGCAGTTTCCTTGACCTGACGCGGGCGATTTACGCGGCCTTGGACCGCGCGCCCGATATCCGTTTTGTGCCCATGCCGGATGATCTGAAGGGCAATTACCAGTATTTCACCGAAGCGCGCATGGAACGCCTGCGCGCGGCTGGCTTTCGCAAGAACGCGACCACGCTGGAAGCTGGTGTCGCTTCCTATGTGCGTGATGTGCTGCTGCGCGTCGAGGATCCCTTCGCCTGATGTTCTTCGCCCTGCCCTTTCCGATGATTGATCCCGTGCTGGTGCAAATCGGGCCGTTTGCCATTCGCTGGTATGCTTTGGCCTATATCGCCGGGATTGTGCTGGGCTGGCGGCTCGCGCGCCGGTTGGTGGTGCTGGGGCCAAAGGTCGCCACACCCGAACAGGTGGATGATTTCGTCACCTGGGTCACGCTTGGCATTATTCTGGGCGGGCGCTTTGGCTATGTGATTTTTTATCGTCCTGACATTTTCTTGAGAGCACCTTGGGAGATTCTGTACCTATGGCAGGGCGGCATGTCCTTCCATGGTGGCGCACTTGGCGTGATTGTCGCGCTGTATTTCTTCACGCGGCGCCAGGGGCTGGATTGGGTGGCGTTTTCCGATCGCGTGGTTTGCGTGGTGCCGATTGGGATTTTCCTGGGGCGCCTCGCGAATTTCATCAATGGCGAATTATGGGGCCGCGTGAGTGATGTGCCCTGGGCCATGGTGTTTCCCGGCGCCGGGCCTGATCCGCGCCACCCGTCGCAGCTATATCAGGCTGGGCTTGAAGGGTTGTGCCTGTTCATTTTGCTGATGGTGCTGGTTTACCGCCCCGGCGTGCGGGCGCGTGCCGGTGTGCTTTCGGGCGTGTTCCTGGCCGGCTATGGCATGGCGCGCTTCATTGGTGAGTTCTTCCGCCAACCCGATGCGCATTTGGGGTTTCTGTTTGCGGGGGCGACCATGGGGCAATTGCTGTCGCTGCCGATGATGGCGGTGGGGGTTTGGTTGGTGCTGCGCGGGGTCAGGCGCAATACGCCAGCCTGACGCCTGAAACCCTTTCCCTTGTTCGCAGCTTCGCCGGGGACCAGCTTCCCACTTCCACCCAAAAGCAGCTTTCGGCATCAGGCAACCCGCGCGTCTGACACGGAAACCTTTCCATGGCACCAGAGTTGCCACGCGGAATGCTCAGACCGCGTCAGGCGCGCAAGATACCGCGCCGCGCCGGGCGCAATACGCGCAGGATCATGATGCCCCAGATCAGTACGGTCGCAATGCCAAGCGCGCCCGCAATCGGCCGGCTGAAGAAGGCGATCAGATTACCATCCGTCTTGATCATGTTCTGCACAAAGGTCTGTTCCAGCATTTCGCCAAGCACCAAGCCCAGGATCAGCGGCGCCACAGGGATGCCGTGGCTTTCCAGGAACCAGCCAAACAGCCCCATGGCCAGCATGATCGCAACACCATAAAGGCTATTCGTCATCGCGAAGCTGCCGACAATACAGAACAGCAATATGACCGGCAGCAGGATATTGCGCGGCGTGCGCAGCACCTGGCGTGCGCTTTTGATCGCGGCCCAGCCCAGCGGCAGCATGATCAGATTGGCCAGGATGAAAATCAGGAAGACGGCATAAATAAGCTGCGGGTTTTCGGTGAACACGGTCGGCCCCGGATTCATGCCCTTCATGTAAAGCACGCCAATGACAATGGCCGTAATCGAATCACCCGGAATGCCAAAGACAAGCGCCGGTATCCAGGCGCCCCCCAGCGCCGAATTATTGGCCGAGGTGCTGTCCACAATCCCCTCGACATGGCCGGTGCCGAATTTCTCCGGCTCCTTCGAAAAGCGCTTCGAAACGGCATAGCTGATCCAGGCCGCGATATCGGCGCCAGCGCCGGGCAGCGCACCAATCACCGTGCCGATCGCACTCCCGCGTAGGAAATTGAACCAATAGCGCCGCGCAACATCACCAAGGCCGCGAAACATATTGCCGACCTGGTGCACCACCACCTGCCCCGCTTCACGGAGAGAGGTTACGCCACGCAGCAGCTCACTCACCGCGAACATGCCGATCATGGTGGCGATGAAATTCACGCCCTGCATCAGCTCCACCTCACCAAAGGTGAAGCGCGGAAAGCCTGCCGATGGATCAATCCCAATGGTTGCCAGCAACAGCCCAATGAAAAGGCTGAGGAAGCCCTTCACCGGATCGGCATTGGTGAGAAACACCGCGCAGGTCAGGCCAAGACAAGCGAGCCAGAAATACTCGAAGGACGAAAAATTCAGCGCGAATTCCGCCAGCACCGGCGCGGCTGCGATCAGCACCGCAACCCCGATCAGCCCACCCGCCACCGAGAAGACCAGATTGACCCCCATATTCAGGTTCAACTGGCCCTTTTGCGTCATGGCATAGGATTCATCGGTATAGGCGGCCGAGGCCGGCGTGCCCGGCATGCGCAGCATCGCCGCCGGAATATCGCCGGCAAAAATCGCCATGGCTGTCGCCGTGACAATCGCGCCAAGGGCAGGCACTGGCGGCATGAAGAAGGTGACCGGCACCAGCAGGGCGGTTGCCATGGTGGCGGTGAGCCCTGGCATCGCGCCGACAAACATGCCGAATACCGCCGAGACCGCAATCACGGCCAGGACAAAGGGATCAAAGACAAGGCCGAAGGCCTGGATCAGCGGTTCCATGGCGTGCCCCTCATAGGAAGCTGTCCATCAGGCCGCGCGGCAGCGGCACGCGCATCAGCCCGGCGAATAGCCAATGCATCAGCAGCGTCATCCCGGCTGCCACCGGCAGCGCCACCACCGGCCTTGCGCGAAACCACAGGAACAGCGTGAGCAGCAGCGCAAAAGCGGTTGGAATGAAGCCAAGCCAATCCGAGAAGAAGATGTAGAACAGCACCGCGCCCGGCAGCAGCAGGAAGGACAAAAGCCGGGCGGGATCGCGCACCCAATCTTCCAGCGTGATCAACGGCCCGCGCGCCCGCAGGCCGCGCAGCACCAGCGCCGCACCGCAAAGACCGATCCCCGCAGCCAGAATGCGCGGAAACAGATTTGGCCCGTAATCCTGGCCTGGAAAGCGCGGGAAGAAGCCCGTCAGCCACCAGACCCAGCCGGCGAAGCCAATCAGCACTGCGCCGAGGAGCGCATCGTTCAGACGCAACGCGGCGCTCCCCCGGTCAGTGATCAGCTACGCGCGAGGCCAGCGCCGCGCATCGCCTCGCCCATGGCGACATCGCTCTGCGCCATGAAGGTGGCGAATTGCGCCGCATCACCCCAAACCGTGCCAAAGCCGCGTGAGGCCATGAAGTCCTGGAATTCGCGATTATCAAAGGCGCGCTTCAAGGCGGCGCCCAGCGTATTTGCGATTTCGGCAGGCATATTGCGCGGCCCGGCAATGCCGCGCCAGGCACCGACCGAGTAATTGATGCCGAGTGTTTCATTCAGCGTCGGCACTTGCGCAAACATTGGGTTGCGTGCCGGCGCCATGATGGCAAGCGCGCGGGCGCGGTTCGCATCAATCATCGCGCGCGCTTCGGGGATTGAGCATGTGACGATATCAACGCCGCCAGCGGCAAGTTCCTGCATGGCCGGCGCCGCGCCGTTGGAGGGTACCCAACGCACATGGTCACCGCGCAGCCCCATCGCCTGCAACCAACCCACCAGCGCCAAATGCCAAATGCCGCCCTGGCCCGTGCCGGAGGCGCGGAAGCTGCCAGGCGGACGTGAGCGGATAGCCTCCGCCAGGGCACGGATATCGGCGAAGGGTGCGTTCTGCGCGACGGTTACGCCAGGCGGGTCCGAATTCATCAGCGCAAGCGGCGTGTAGCTGGTGGGCTTGAGGTCGGTCAGGCCCTGCCAATGCATCATGGTGATTTCAACCGTGATCATGCCGATGGTGTAGCCATCAGCCGCGGCGGTCGCGATGGCGCTATGCCCCACGACACCCGAACCGCCGGTGCGGTTGACGACATTGAAGGGCTGGCCAAGGTCGCGTTCAAGCAGGCTGGCGACGATGCGGGCGGTGGCATCCGTGCCGCCACCAGCCCCCCAGGGGACAATCAACTGGACGGGGCGGCTTGGGTAACGCGCTTGCGCCAGCGCGGGCGCAGCCAGCCCAGCGGCAAGCCCAGCGCCAGAGGCCGCAAACAGGTTGCGTCGAGTAAGGCGAGCCATGTGCTTCTTCTCCCATGCGTTGCCGGGTTATCCGGCATTATTTCCAAAAACTTATGCCGCGCGCTTGGCGCCCGTCAAGCATTTCAAGGCATGGGCTGAAAGGCGGCCGCTACCGCTATCCGGCACGGCGGATCAGCATGGCGTGGCGAAGCCGCGTTTGTCGGAAGATCTAAGTTCCAGCCAACATGGAACACTCACAGAAAAGGCGACGGCTGAATTTTTCCCTGAATTCCGTGCCTCAGCGGTACGGATGGTGCTGTTGGAGAGGATTGAACTCTCGACCTCTCCCTTACCAAGGGAGTGCTCTACCACTGAGCTACAACAGCCAAGGCCCTAGCGGACGCGCATCCTCTAGCC
>JADCFX010000089.1 GCA_020249285.1 Roseomonas sp.
CCTGATCGAACGCTTCTTCAACAAACTCAAATACTATCGCCGCATCGCAACCAGATATGACAAGCTCGGATCAACCTTCCTAGCCATGACCAAACTCGCTTGCATCAGGATACGCCTGCGGCATTATGAGTCCACGGCCTAATCTCCAGTCTAGCTTTTAGGCATTTTCACTTGGGCACACTTCTCCCGCGAAGTCTTAATTCCAGTCAAGTCAGAAGCCGTGATGTTTTTCTGACGCTATGGTATGAAAAGTGCTTCTAACTTCAAAAATATGCACTTCAGTCTGGCGGAATATTCTCCTCCTGCGCCGTCAAGCAATCTCGCGGATCAGCTTGCGCTTCACGGCCTGACCGAAACTGTTGAAATCTTCAGCAACGATATAGAAAGCACTCGGCCCACCAATGACGCGATCCCGAAAATAGAGATCAAGATTGGCCGGCGGCGGGCGGCCGAAAGTCGGGCGGTCATTAACAATGGGCAGGCCATTGATGACAATGCCTTCAGCCACCGCTTCATCTCGCGCCACTTCGACCATCGGCCCGCTATTGTTCACGCCATCGCCAGAGACATCAATCACGCGCCGCGTTGCCTCAAACGGGCAGGCGGCCAATTCGCGCCGCGCATGAATGATGGCGCCGGAAATGGAGGTCCAGGACAATGAGGCGCGCGGCGTGCGTGCCAATTCTTCCGCCCATTTCCGGGCATCCGTTTCAGTCGCGATGCGCGTCCAGGGCAGGACAGTGCGTTGATATTCAATCCCCGCCCATTCGACATAAACGAGGCCAATGGCGCCGATCATGCCGCCGCGGATGGCCGCCATTACCGCCGAATCGGTGATCGCATCGCGATAGCCTTCGCGTTGCAGCTTCGCCTCATCCTCATCAATCGAGCGCGAGACATCCACCGCCAGCACCAGCGCGATATCCACGGGTTCTTCCGCGCGCGCCCTGGTACTGGCAGCGAGAACGGCGCCGCCTGTGGCGGCCAAAAGCCTGCGACGAAGCATGACGCGCCCCTTTTTGTTGAGCGCCTTGATGCTGGCGAAAAGCGCGGCAAATTACAAGTTTTTCAGTACAACCTCAGCCGCGCGCGCGGCATCTTCTTCACCCATATAGGCGTGCATGGGCAGCGACAGCACTTGCCCCGCCACCCTTTCGCTGATCGCAAGCGGCGGTGCCTGACCCGCGAAGGCTGTCGCATGATGCGCGGCATAAGCGGGCTGGAGATGCAGGGGTTTGGGGTAATAGATGCCACTCCCAATCCGTTCCGCGGTCAATGCCGCCTGAACCTTGCTCCGCTGGTCGCTATCGCGAAGCCGAATCGTATAGAGCCCCCAGGCATTAACCGCGTCTGCGGAGGCGGCCTGAATGCCCACCTTGGCACCAAAGGCCGCGTTATAGACGGCGGCGATCTTGGCGCGCATGGCCAATTCCCCCGCCAGTAGTGGCAATTTCGCTGCCAGGATGGTGGCTTGGATGGTATCAATCCGGCCATTCATGCCGGTGCGCTCTACCTCATAGCGGGTCTTGCCTTCGCCATGGGTACGCAGGCTGCGATACAATTCCGCCCGCGCCGGATCATCCGTGATCAGCGCCCCGGCATCGCCGTAAGCGCCGAGCGTCTTGGTGGGGTAGAAGGAGAGTGCCGTCGCATGCCCCCAACGGCCGAGCTTCTTGCCGTTGATGCTGGCGCCAAAAGCCTGCGCGGCATCATCCAGCGCGAACATGTCTTCGCGCGCGCAAATCGCTTCAATGGCGGGCCAATCCGCGGGCAGGCCGAACAGATCAACGCCGACCACAGCGCGCGGGCGCAGCCAGCCGCGGCGCTTTACCTCGGCGATCCGCCGCTCAAGATCAGCGATGTCCATATTGTAGCTGTATTTATCCACATCCACGAAAACCGGCGTGGCCCCCAGCACCAAAGGCACCTCGGCGGTCGCGGTATAGGTGAAGGCAGGCAGGAATACCGCATCTCCGCGCCCAATCCCCTCCGCCATCATGGCGATTTGCAGCGCATCCGTACCTGAGGAAACGCCAACGCAATGCGCCGCCCCCGCGAAGCCGGCGAGCCCCGCTTCAAGCTCTGCCACTTCGGGGCCCATAATGAAACGGCCCGAATCGAGCACTGCGGCGATGCGCCGATCAAGCTCCGGGCGGATCAGCTTTTGCTGCGCCAGCACGTCAAACAATTGAATGGGGCGAGGTTCGCTCATCAGGCCCGGGACCTTTCAAAAAATCAGGGGCGAAACTGAACCCCAAACGCCCGCCTGCCAAGGCTTGAGCCATCACCAATCCTTTCCGCCTGTTTCAAGGCGAAATTATGCGCCCGGTTCCAGCGATTTGCGGCGTGCGGCGCGCAGCGCTTCAAGGCATTCCTGCAGCGGTGCTTCCAGGGCGGCCAGGCTGGCGTCGTCCAAGGACCCGAGCCCTTTGCGCAGCGCCGCCAGCAAGGCTTCCGGCGCCAATTCCAGCGGCGCAGGGGCGTGCACTTCGCCATCATCCCAGATAATCCGAAGCTCTTCCCCCTGGCGACGGGCTTCGGGGCTGCCCGCTATTTCCTCGATCAGGCTGCGTCGGCAGCCAGGGTCGGATTCGATCTTGTCGCGATAGTGGCGATAGCCGCCCTCATCCGGGCCGCGCAGCAGGATGCGGCGATAGAGCTGGACGATGAATTCATGGTCCGACCCCTGCATGAGGTCCTGACCCTTAAGCACGCGCATGAAGCCACTTCCATGATGAACCTACCGAGTTCGCTGCCATATCCCGGAAAAGCTTGGCCGGCGTCAACGCCGGGCTTCAAAAAACCCGCGCAACAGGGCTGCGCATTCGCCTTCCCACACACCGCCCACCACTTCGGGGCGGTGATGGCAGGATGATGCCGCAAAAACCCGCGCCCCATGATCCACCCCGCCGCCTTTCGGGTCATAGGCGCCAAAAACCACGCGGGCGACACGAAAGAAGGAAGCCGCCTGGGCGCACATGGGGCAGGGTTCCAGGGTGACTGTCAGGGTGCAGTCACCAAGCCGCGTTTGGCCCAAATGCTGCGCCGCTGCACGCAGGGCGAGCATTTCGGCATGGGCCGAGGGGTCATGGCGTGCTTCAACCTCATTACCCGCCCGCGCCAGCACCTGGCCGGCCTTGTCGGTCACCACGGCGCCTACCGGCACCTCGCCACGGGCAGCGGCGGCGCGGGCTTCTTCCAGGGCGATTTCCATGGGGGTCATGGCGCTTACCTGCCTTGCCGGGCCTTACGGGTCCAGGGGGGCGCGATTCCCTTTTAGCCCAAAGCAGCCTAAAGCTGCGCCATGCGATCCCTTCCCCTAATTGGTGTGACCCTCGATTCCGAAGAGGCCGGCGGCTGGTCCAGGCTGCCCTGGTATGCGCTTCGGCGGAATTACTTCTCGGCCATTGTCGCCGCCGGCGGCTTGCCCGTGGCGCTACCGCACCATCCTGAAATGGCGGAAGCCTATCTGGCCGAGGTGGATGGGCTGGTGGTGACCGGCGGCGCCTTTGATGTGGACCCGGCGCTTTGGGGCGGCGGCGCGCCGCACCCGAAAGTGACGCTGAAGCCCGGGCGGACGGATTTCGAAATGGCCGCAACCCGCGCGGCCTTGGCGCGCGACAAGCCCGTGCTTGGGATTTGCGGCGGGCAGCAATTGCTGGCGGTGGCGCTGGGCGGGCGCCTCATTCAGCACATCCCCGATGAGGTGCCGGGCGCTTTGGCGCATGAACAGCCCAATCCGCGCACGGAACCGGGGCATGAGGTTGCCATCACCGAAGGCAGCATGCTGGCGCGCATCATCGGCAAGCCGCGCATGGCGGTGAATTCCGCGCATCACCAGGCGGTGGCGAGCATGGGCGATGGCGGCGTGGTGAATGCGCTGGCCCCCGATGGCGTGATCGAGGGTATTGAACATCCCGGCTACCGCTTCGCCCTTGGCGTGCAATGGCACCCTGAATATGCCGTTGATCCCGATGATCCGGCGATTTTCCGCGCCTTCATCGCGGCCTGCCGCGCATGAGCACCGAAGATGAAGCCGAAGGCCCGCGCGGCGAACGCATTGCGAAATTCCTGGCGCGCGCCGGTGTGGCTTCTCGCCGAGATGTGGAAAAGTTGATCGCCGAAGGGCTGGTGCGGCTTGGCGGCAAGCTGGTGACCAGCCCGGCCACTTTTGTCGCCCCGGGTGATGCGATCAGCGTGAATGGCAAGCCCATCGCCATGCCCGAACGCACGCGGCTATTCCGCTATCACAAGCCAACCGGCTTCGTGACGACGCATCGCGACCCCGAAGGCCGCCCCACGGTTTTTGCCAATCTGCCGCAGGGCCTGCCGCGGCTGGTTTCGGTCGGGCGGCTTGATCTCACCAGCGAAGGCCTGCTGCTGCTGACCAATGATGGCGCGCTGGCGCGCAAGCTGGAATTACCGGCCAATGGCTGGCTCCGGCGCTACCGCGTGCGCGTGCATGGCAAGGTGAATGAACGCGCCTTGGCCGCCCTTGCGCGGGGCGTGACAGTGGATGGTGTGGCTTACGGCCCCATCGAAGCGGGGCTGGATGCGCGCATGGGCACCAATGCCTGGCTGACCGTGGCGCTGCGCGAAGGCAAGAACCGCGAAGTGCGCAAAGTAATGGCGCATCTTGAACTTGCGGTGACTCGCCTCATTCGCACCGCCTATGGGCCCTTCCAATTGGGCTCCCTGCCGCGCGGCGCGGCGGAAGAAGTGAATGCCAAGGTGCTGCGCGAGCAATTGGGCCTGGATGCACCAAAGCGCGGGCGCGAAGCGGCAGCAGAACCAGAGGCATCCGAAGCCGAGGCCGCCAAACCGCAACGCACCCCCCGCGCGCGCCATGCCGGGCCGCAGACGCCGCGCCGCGGCAAGGGCTGATGCGCATTATTGCCGGGCGCTGGAAGGGGCGCGCGCTTGTTGCGCCGCCGGGCCTCACCACCCGCCCGACCAGTGACCGAGCCCGGCAGGCCATATTCGACCAGCTTTGGCATGCCCCCTGGGCCGGGCGCACCGTGGTGGAAGGCGCGAGTGTGCTGGATGGCTTCGCCGGCACTGGCGCCATGGGGCTTGAGGCCTTGTCGCGCGGCGCAGCGCGTGCCTCTTTTATGGAACAGGATCGCGCCGCCCTTGCTGCCTTGCGCGCCAATATCGCTGCCTGCAAGGCTGGTGATGCCTGCCGCGTGATCGCCGGTGATGTCACCGCACCACCCCTCGCGGCGGCGGCTTGCACCCTGGTGTTTCTGGACCCGCCCTATGCCAAGGGGCTGGTGCCGCGCGCCCTTGCCGCCTTGCAGACCAAGGGCTGGATCGCGCCCGGCGCGCTGATCATTGCGGAGACAGGGCGCGATGAAGAAACCGTAATGCTTCCGGGCTTCGAGGTGATTTCCACGCGTGACCATGGCGCCGCGCGGCTTTCTGCGTTGCGCGCCCTGCCGGATTGCGGCGGCGCCGCATCCTGATACGCTGCCCCAAAATTGGGGAGGAAGATCATGCGTCATCTGCTGCTTGCTGGGCTGGCTGCCCTCACGCTTTCTGGCCCTGCGCTGGCGCAGGACCGCACCGTGCGCGTCATCAGCGGCTTCGCCGCGGGCGGAGCGGGTGATTTGATGGCCCGCTTCATTGCCGAATATGCCGCGCCGCATCTGCCCGCGCGCGGCGTTGTCGAAAACCGCACCGGCGCCAATGGGCTGATCGCTGCCGAATTGGTGGCGCGAAGCACACCGGATGGCGCGACCGTGCTGCAATGCCCGATGGGCACCATGACCATCACGCCCAATCTGCCAGGCGCCAGCCTGCCGGTTGATCCGCGCACCGAAATGACCGGCATCGCCAATGTGGCGCTTTCCACTTATGGCCTGGTGGTCGCGGCGAATGGGCCGCATCAGGATGTGGCGGGGTTGCTCGCCGCCGCGCGCGCCAAGCCAGGCGGGTTATCTTACGCCTCTGCCGGCGTTGGTTCGGCGCAGCATCTTTCGGTGGAATTGCTGAAGTCCAAGGCCGGGCTTGATATTGTGCATATCCCCTATCGCGGTGCGACGCCGGCGGTCGTGGATATTCTGGGCGGGCGCGCGGATTTCATGATCACGAATCTCGGCGATGTGATGCGCCAGATTCAGGGGGGCGAGCTACGCTTACTGGCGCTGGGCGATAATGCGGGATCTCCACTTTTCCCGCAGGCGCGCCCGATTTCAGATTGGGTGCCGGGGCTTGAAATGGCCGGCTGGTTTGGCCTCTGTGGTCCGCGCGCCATCACCGCCGATGCCGCGCGCGCCTGGGTGGAGGCCATCCGCAAAGGCCTTGAAAATCCAACCTTCCGGCAAAGGCTGCTCGATTCCGGCTTGACCCCAAACTTCGAGGATATGGCCACCTTCAACCGCCGCATCGCCGCCGACCTGCAATCCTGGGCCGAGGTTATCCGCGCCGCTGGCGTGAAAGCGGACTGAAAGGGCAACATCATGATCGAACACATCATTGATATCCAAACCCGCGCCGGCGCGATGGAAAGTTTTATCTGTCATCCGGAACGCAACGGCCCCTTTCCCGCCGTGCTGATGCTGATGGACGCGCCCGGCATTCGTGAGGAACTGCACGACATGGCGCGGCGGCTGGCCGCGACTGGCTATTACGCGGTGCTGCCCAATCTTTATTACCGCGCGGGCCGGGATTCGAAATTCGGCCCCGGCGTGCTGACGGTGGGCGATCCGGAACGCGACCGCATGCGCGCCATTCGCACCAAGATGACCATTCCGCCGGTGATGGAGGATATCGCCGACATGCTTGGCTTCCTAGATCAGCAAAAACACGTGCGCCCGGGCCCGGTTGGCGTGCATGGCTATTGCATGAGCGGGCCTTATGCGCTCGCCGCCGCTGCGCGCTATCCTGGCCGCATCGCCGCCGCCGCTTCCTTCTATGGCACCTGGCTGGTGAGTGACGCGGTGGAAAGCCCGCATCTGACGCTGGGGCAAGGCAGTGCTGAACTCTACATCGCCTGCGCCGAACATGATGAATTGGCGCCGCTTCCCATGGTGGATGAATTGCGCGCGCTGTTTGAAGCCTCCGGCGCCCGGGGAGAATTGGAAGTCTACCCCGCCGTGCATCATGGCTTCGCCTTTCCCGGCCGCTGGTGCTTCGACAAGCCGGGGGCAGAGCGCCATTGGGAAAGGCTGATCGCGCTTTATCGGCGTTGTTTGGGTTGAGGAAAGGGAAGGTCATGTCAGTTGCAACACGTCGTGCCTTTCTGGCGGGCGGCGCCGCCCTGCTTGCCGCGCCCGCCTTGGCGCAAGGCCAAGCTTGGCCCAATAGACCCGTGCGGCTGATCAGCCCCTTCGCGCCTGGTGGGCCGCAGGATATTCCCGCGCGCTTCATGGTGGAATTTCTGACCCCGCGCCTGGGTCAGCCGGTGATCTATGAACATCGTGCCGGCGCGGGTGGTTCGCTTGGCGCGCAATTTGTCGCGCAGGCAACGGATAATCACAGCTTTCTGATTACGTCTTCTTCCATCGCAACCCTGCCCGCCATGCGGCGCGATCCGGGGCTTGATCCGCTGACGGATTTGCAACCGGTGACTTTGGTGACGGATGCGCCGCTGCTGATTTCAGGCCGGCCGAATGGCCCGGCTGATCTGGCGGCCTATCTCGCACGCGCCAAAGCCAATCCGGGCAAGGTTTCCTGGGGCAGTTCGGGTGTTGGGTCCGCCACACATCTGGCTGGCGCTTTGTTGATGCAGCGCGCCGGGATTGAATTGCTGCATGTGCCTTATCGTGGTGCGACGCTTGCGATGAATGCGCTGCTCGCTGGCGATATTGATAGCATCATCACCGATGTCTCGATCCCGCTTGAGCATTTGCGCGCCGGCACACTGCGCCCGATTGGCGTCACCAGCACGGCACGCGCCCCCTTGCTGCCCGATGTGCCCGCCATCATTGAACAAGTGCCGCACTACAGCGTGCCCTTCTGGTTCGCCCTGATGGCGCCAAAGGCCATGCCGCCCGAACCGATTGCGCGGTTGCTGGCCGAGTTGACGCCCCTGGCCGCCCCAGATAGCGAGCTTTCGCGGCGCATGGCCGAACGCGGTTCGCAATTGCTGCTGAACGGGCCAGCACCCTTGGCAGTGCGGCTGCGTCAGGAAATTCCGCAATGGCGCCAAGTGGTGACGGCGGCGGGCATTCAGCCAGAATAGGATAAGCGCTTTCAATGGCGCAAAATGAAAACAGGGAGCAAAAACATGAATCGCCGGCACATCCTTCTCTCAGCGCTCGCTGCCCCGGCCATCGCACCAGGGCTTGCGGCCGCACAAAGCTTTCCATCGCGCCCCATCACGCTGCTGGTGCCCTTCCCGCCGGGCGGCGCCACCGATGTGCAAATGCGCGGCTTTGCCGAAGCCGCATCCCGCGCCTTTGGCGTGCAGGTGCTGACTGAAAATCGCCCCGGCGCGGGCGCGACGCTTTCCGCCGCCAGCGTCGCAAGGGCGCGGCCTGATGGCTATACCATCGCGCAATTCCCTCTGCCGGCCATGCGGCTGCCCTTCATGCAGCGCATGGCCTTCAATCCGCGCACCGATTTCACCGCGATCATGCATCTGACCGGCTATTTGTTTATCATGTGCGTCCGCGGCGACGGCCCTTATCAGCGTTGGGCTGATCTGGTGGCGGATGCGCGCCGCCGCCCGGGTGAAATTCGCATCGGCCATACGGGCGCCAATGGCACGCCGCATCTGGCGAATGTTGATCTGGCCACGCGCGAAAACCTCGATATC
>JADCFX010000009.1 GCA_020249285.1 Roseomonas sp.
CAATCTCGGCGGGCAGGACATTGAAACCCTGACCGAGGCCTTCCGCGCCCAGGATGCGGCGGGCGATCAGCCGACCTGCTTCATTGCCTATACCATCAAGGGCATGGGCCTGCCTTTCGCCGGGCATAAGGACAATCACGCCGGGCTGATGACGAAGGAGCAGATGGAAGGCTTCCGCGCCGCCATGCGCATCCGCCCTGGCCATGAATGGGATGAATTCGAAGGGCTTGATGTGCCCGAGGAAGAATTGCGCGACTTCCTGGCCAGCATTGATTTCGCGAAGCCCCTATCCCCCCAGGGCCGCGCCCTGCAATCGCCCGTGATCCATGTGCCGGACCGCTTCCCCACGCCGCGTGTGCCGGCAGGGCGCAAGCACTCCACCCAGGCCGCCTTTGGTGAGATTTTGGCCGAGATTGGCCGTGGGCAGGGGGAGAATGCTGAACTTGCGAAGCGCATCGTCACTACCAGCCCGGATGTGACGGTTTCCACCAATCTCGGCCCCTGGGTGAACCGGCGCGGCATTTTTGACCGCCACATGAAGAATGACGTGTTCCGCGATGCCAAGCTGGCCTCGGCCCAGCGCTGGGGCATGTCGCCGGAAGGGCAGCATGTGGAATTGGGCATTGCGGAACAAAATCTGTTCCTGCTGTTGGCGGGCCTCGGCTTGGCCGACCGGCTGTATGGTGCGCGGCTTTTGCCGGTGGGCACAGTCTATGACCCCTTCGTCAATCGTGGCCTGGATGCGCTGATTTATGCCTGCTATCAGGATGCGCGGTTTCTCTTGGTTTCAACGCCTTCTGGCCTGACCTTGGCACCAGAAGGCGGCCAGCACCAAAGCGTCAATACGCCTTTGATCGGGATGGCGCAGGATAGGCTGGTTGCCTATGAACCCGCCCATGCCGATGAATTGGCGATCCTGATGCGCCATGCCTTTCATCACATGCAAAAGCCCGATGGCTCGGCGGTCTGGCTTAGGCTTTCCACACGCGGGCTGGAGCAGCCCGAACGTAACCTTGATCCTGCCGCGGTGATTGCCGGCGCCTATTGGGTGGTGCCGCCCGCACCCGGGGCGGGTTTTGCGCTGGCCTATCAGGGCGCGCTGGAGCCGGAAGCTGCGGCGGCGTTTGCGACGATCAAGGAAGACATCCCCGAAGCCGGGCTGTTGGCCATTACCAGCCCGGACAAGCTGCACACGGATTGGCTCGCGGCACGGCGCAAGGCGCGCGCTGGGTTCGGGGCGCCAAGCTGGATTGAGACCCTGCTGGCGCCGCTGGCCCCTGGCGCTGCCATGGTGACGTTGCTGGATGGCCACCCGGCGGCCCATGCCTGGCTGGGTTCCGTGCGCGGGCAGAAGGTGGTGCCGCTTGGCGTGGACCGCTTCGGCCAGGCCGGCGATATCCCTGACCTTTACCGGGAATATGGGCTGGATGAAGCCGCCATTCTGGATGCCTGCGCCCAGGCCTTGGTGTCGTGAAGTCATTTTGAAATAACCTCACTTGGAAAGCGCCAAGGCATGGGCTAAAGCCCTGCCTCCGATCGCGGCGCGGCGCCGTTCGGCGCGGGCGTGGTGGAATTGGTAGACACGCCGGATTTAGGTTCCGGTGGCGCAAGCCTTGGGGGTTCGAGTCCCTTCGCCCGCACCACCGGCGCCGCCGCGGCCTTTTGTTTCTCTAGCTTGGGATGGACGATCCTCCGATGCAGGTTAATGAGCTCGCGCATGAAGGTTTGAAGCGCGCCTATTCCGTGACGCTTCCGGCGGGCGATATCGCCACCAGCCGCGAAAAGCGCCTTTCCGAAATCGCCAAGACGGTTTCGCTGCCGGGCTTCCGCCCGGGCAAGGTGCCGCTTTCCATTGTGCGCCAGCGCTACGGCACTGCCGTGATGGGTGAAGTGCTGGAAGAATCCGTGGGTGATGCGTCCCGCAAGGTCGTCAGCGATCGTGGCCTGAAGCCCGCGCTGCAACCTAAGATCGAGGTGACGAATTTCCCCGATGGCGGTGACCTTGAATTCCGGATGGAATTGGAAGTGCTGCCGGATGTGCCGATGCCGGATTTTTCGGGCATTGAGTTGGAACGCCTGCGCGCTGAGCCTTCCGATGAGGAAGTGGGAAAAATCCTGGAAACGCTCGCGACGCGCAACGGCGAATTGACTGACGTGACCGAAGGCCGCCCTGCCACCAAGGGCGAGGTGATGGTGTGCGATTTCGCCGGCTCCGTGGTGCCAGATTTGCTGACCAATGGCCCGGCCCTTGGGGCTGTGCCCGGTATTCCGGGCCAAGCGCCGCGCGGTTGGGAAATTGGGCTTTCGGGTGGCCTTAAGTCCGAAATCGCCGCCATCGGCACGGATGAGGCTTTGCCCTATTTCGATCTTCGCGTGAGCGGCACGACCAGTGACGCTGGCTGGGTGCAGGTGTTCCTGGAAGGTGCGAAGGGCATTGCCGCCGCGCCGGGTGCCACGCAAAGCTTGATGGTCAGCACCAAACTGGCTGGCGGCAGCCTGCCGGAAGGCACTCAGGGGAAGCTTGGCTTCAATTTCTATAGCTTGGGCCAGGACAGCGTTGATTTCCTCGATATGCAGCGTGAGGGTTTTGATGTGACGGCCGGGCGCAGCACGCTTGCCTTCACCTTCCCCAACCAGGCTGAAATCGGCGCCTGCAGGCCCTTCATTTACCTGCATGGCATGCCGGCGGGTGCGGCGGTGGAATTCACGCTGCGCATTGGCCCGGCGCGGTTGATTGCAGGTACGGAAGAACCCGCACTGGCGCCTTTCGCCGGTGGGTCTGCGAGCGACATGCCAATTGAAGTCGGCGGCCCTGGCTTCATCCCGGGCTTCACCGAACAGATGGAAGGCATGTCTGTTGGCGATAGCCGCGATATCCAGGTGGTCTTCCCGCTGGATTACGGCTCGGCGGAATTGGCTGGCAAGCGCGCGCTATTCTCTATCACGGCGAAAAAGCTGCAGCAGCGCGTGCCGCGCGCCATTGATGATGAATTGGCGAAGACTGTCGGCCAGGCCGATCTTGCCGCCCTGCAAGCCCAGGTGAAGGAAGGCTTGCAGCGCGAATATGATGGCATGGCCCGCATGCGGCTCAAGCGCGCGCTTCTCGACAAGCTCGCGGATCAGGCGAGCTTCCCCGTGCCGGAAGGCATGGTGGATGGCGAATTCAGCCAGATCTGGCAGCGCGTGGAAGCGGATTTGAAGGCTGGGCGCCTCGATTCCGATGACCAGGGCAAGGATGAGGCGACTTTGCGCGACGAATATCGCGGCATCGCCCAGCGCCGCATCCGGCTTGGCCTGCTGCTGTCTGAAATCGGGCGGACCAACAACATCCAGGTGACGCCGGATGAGCTGAGCGGTGCTTTGCGTCAGGAAGCCATGCGTTACCGTGGCCAGGAACAACAGGTGATTGATTTCTTCCGCAAGAATCCCGAAGCGATGGAGAACCTCCGCGCGCCGATTTTTGAGGAAAAGGTTGTTGATTTCATTCTGGAACTCGCCAAGGTGGCCGAGCGTCAGGTGAAGCCTGAGGAATTATCGGAAGCCTGAGCCGGTCCGCCGGAAAGGCTGAAAAGGGCAGGGGGCAACCTCTGCCCTTTTTTTGTTCAGTGAGACCGGTGGTAATTTTTGTTGGGAATTGAGGGGGGTGGCTTGCAGGAAGGCCACGCCTCGCATAGGAATGACTCAAAGAGGCGTGGCGGTATCAACCGCTGCATAAGAGGGGGGGCTTGGTTCAGGTGTCTGATACCATCCTTGAAACGGTAGGGCTTACCAAGGAATTCCGGGGATTCGTCGCGGTCAGCGACGTGAACCTGAACGTCCGCCGGGGCACCATCCACGGCTTGATCGGCCCGAATGGCGCCGGGAAGACCACTTGCTTTAACATGCTGACGAAATTCCTGCCGCCGACCCGTGGCGCCATCCGCTATGATGGTCGCGACATCACGGGCATGAAGGCAGCCGAAGTGGCGCGCCTTGGCCTGGTGCGGAGTTTTCAGATCTCCGCCGTGTTCCCGCATCTGACCGTGCTTGAAAATGTGCGCGTTTCCTTGCAACGCGCCCGTGGTGGTTCTTTCGATTTCTGGCGGTCCGATTCGGTCTTGCGCAAGTTTGATGCGCGGGCCGAGGAATTGCTGGCCGATGTGGGCCTGACCGAATGGATGCATCTGACCGCGGGTGAATTGCCCTATGGGCGCAAGCGCGCCTTGGAAATTGCAACCACGCTGGCACTTGATCCGGTCATGATGCTGCTGGATGAACCAACCGCCGGCATGGCGCATGATGATGTGGACCGCGTGGTGGCGCTGGTGAAGCGTGTATCCGTGGGCCGCACGGTGCTGCTGGTGGAACACAATCTTCGCGTCGTGCAGGGGCTTTGCGATACCATCACCGTGCTCGCGCGCGGCAGTGTGCTGGCGGAAGGCGACTACGCCGCCGTATCGCGCAACCCGGATGTGATTGCTGCCTATCTTGGTTCGGAAGCCCCGACGGAGGCCGCCCATGGCTGATGTGATGACAGCGCCCGCCGGCGCCAAGGCGAGCACTGGCGCGCTGATGGAAATCCGCGGGCTTGAGGCCTGGTATGGCGAAAGCCACGTATTGCACGGCGTGGATATTGATATCCGCGAAGGCGAAGTGGTGACGCTGCTTGGCCGCAATGGCGCGGGCAAGACATCCACGCTGCGTTCCATCATGGGGCTGGTGCCGCGCCGCACCGGTTCGGTGAAGTATGACGGCAAGGAATTCGTCAATGCGCGCCCCGATGTGATTGCGCGTGCCGGCATTGCCTATTGCCCTGAGGAGCGCGGCATTTTTGCCTCGCTCGATGTCACGGAAAATCTGATGCTGCCGCCAACGGTGCGCCCGGGTGGGATGCCCTTGGATGAAATCTACACCCTGTTTCCGAATTTGAAGGAAAGGGCGCGCAGCCAAGGCACGAAGCTTTCGGGTGGTGAGCAGCAGATGCTCGCCATCGCGCGCATTCTGCGTACCGGCGCGCGGCTTTTGCTGCTGGATGAGCCCTCAGAAGGTCTGGCGCCGGTGATTGTGCAGCAGATCGGGCGCACCATCCGCGAATTGAAGAAACGCGGCTTTACCGTGCTGTTGGTGGAGCAGAATTTCCGCTTCGCGCAGACGGTCGCTGATCGGCATTACGTGATGGAACATGGTCGCGTGGTGGATATGGTTGCGAATGAGGACCTGAATGCCTCGCTCGATCGGTTGCATCAGTATCTTGGGGTTTAAGCCTGGCTGCGCTGTTTGCCGGCGCAGTGAAACAATAAAGGGAGACAACAAATGAGCCTTTCACGTCGTAATATCCTCGCCGGAGCAGCCGCCACTGGTGCGCTGCCGCTCTCTCTCGCCCGCGCGCAGGCGGCGAATACCATTCGCATTGGTGTCATGACTGATATGTCAGGCACCTATCGCGACAATACGGGCCCGACTTCGGTTGCTGCCGCGCGCGAAGCCGCTTCCGAATTCGGCGCAAGCCATGGTTTCCGTATAGAAATCATCGAGGCTGATCACCAGAACCGCCCGGATGTCGGCGTCAATCTGGCGCGGCAATGGTATGACCAGGGCGTGGACCTGATCATTGATGTGCCGACTTCTTCCGTGGGTCTCGCCGTCTCCGGCGTCGCGCGGGAAAAGAACAAGGCCTATATCAATGTCGGTTCAGCCACGGCTGACATGACCGGTGCGCAATGCAGCCCGAATACCATTCATTGGGCCTATGATACCTTCATGTTGGCACGCTCAACCGGTGGCGCCACTGTGCGCGCGGGTGGGGATACGTGGTTCTTCATCACCGCTGACTACGCCTTTGGCCATGCGCTGGAACGCGATACGGCGAATTTTGTGCGTAGCGCCGGTGGGCGCATCTTGGGGCAGGTGCGCACACCTTTCCCTGGCACCACCGATTTCTCGGCTTTCCTCCTGCAGGCGCAGGCTTCCCGCGCCAAGGTCATCGGCCTTGCGAATGCTGGCGCCGATACGCAGAATTGCGTGAAGCAAGCGGCGGAATTCGGCCTGACGCGGCGCGGCATCAAGCTTGCCTCCTTGCTGCTGTTCGTGAATGACGTGCATGGCATGGGGCTGCAAACGGCGCAGGGGCTGGTCTGCACCGAAAGCTTCTATTGGGATCTGAATGACAAGACCCGCGCCTGGACGGAACGGATGCTGCGCCGCATTCCGAACAACTACCCGAACATGATCCATGCCGGCGTGTATTCGGGAACGCTGCACTTCCTGAAGACCGTGGCGGCCATGGGCGTGCCCGCAGCCAAGGCTTCCGGGCTTGACCTGGTGAACCGGATGAAGGCGCAGCCTTCGGAAGATGAACTGTTCGGTAAGGCTACCATCCGTCCGGATGGACGGCGCCTGATCCCTTCCTACCTGTTTGAGGTAAAGACGCCCGCCGAAAGCACGAAGCCGTGGGATTACTACAAGCTTCTGCAAACCACGCCGGCCGAGGAAGCCTTCCGCCCGATCGGTGAAGGCGGCTGCGCCCTGGTCCGTTCCTGAGTGCAACAAAAAAAGGTGAGGAAGCGTCATGACAAGAACGAGGCGTAGCGTTCTCGGGGGTGCCGCTGCTGGCGGCGCTGCCCTTGGTGGCTTGCCATGGCGCTCTGCCCGCGCGCAGGCCGCGAATACCATCCGAATCGGCGTGCTGAACGACATGTCCGGGCCTTACCGCGACATCAGCGGCCCCTATGGTTTGGAGTGTACGCGCCAGGCGGTTCAGGAGTTCGGCAACCGCGGCTTCAATGTCGAAATCATCAATGCCGATCACCAAAACCGTCCTGATGTTGGCGTGAATATTGCCCGCCAATGGTATGATCAGGGCGTGGACATGGTCATTGATGTGCCGACATCTTCGGTCGGGCTCGCGGTAGCCAATATCGCGCGGGAAAAGAACAAGGTCTGCGTCAATACCGGTTCCGCGACATCCGACCTGACTGGCCCGGCCTGCACGCCCAATACCGTGCATTGGATGTATGATACCTACATGCTGGCGAAATCCACTGGTGGCGCCATGGTGCGCGCGGGTGGCGATAGCTGGTTCTTCATCACCGCCGATTACGCCTTTGGTCATGCTCTGGAACGCGATACGGCGAATTTCGTGCGGAATGCCGGTGGCCGTGTGATGGGGCAGGTGCGTTATCCCTTCCCGGCGACGACTGATTTCTCATCCTTCCTGGTGCAGGCTCAGGCTTCGCGAGCGAAGGTGATCGGCATGGCCAATGCCGGGGCGGATACAATCAATACCGTGAAGCAGGCGGCGGAGTTTGGTATTACGCGCCGTGGCGTGAAGCTTGCGGCGCTGCTGATGTTCCTTCCAGATGTGCATGCGCTTGGCCTGCAAACCGCGCAGGGGCTGATCCTGACAGAAAGCTTCTATTGGGATTTGAATGACCGCACGCGCGCCATTTCTGAAAGGCTGCGCCCGAGGTTGCGCGATGTACGGCCCAATATGGCGTCCATCGCCAATTACTCCGGCGCGCTGCATTACCTGAAGGCGATTGCCGATATGGGTGTGCCTGCTTCCAAGGCATCCGGTGCTGAGGTTGTGGCCCGCATGAAGGCTATCCCCTGCGATGATGACGCCTTCGGCCCAGGCACTATCCGCGCCGATGGTCGCAAGCTTTGCCCTTCTTACCTGTTTGAGGTGAAGGCGCCTTCCGAAAGTCGCGGGCCTTTTGATTACTATAAGCTGCTGCAAACCACGCCGGCGGACGAAGCGTTCCGCCCGATGAATGAGGGCAATTGCCCCCTGGTCCGGACCTGACATGACACTTGGCCTATCCACTTCGCGCCCCGCCCATGGCATCCGCCATGGGGCGTCGGTGCCCTGAGGGAAATTCTCCGCATGGATGAGATATTCGGCATACCGACGCCGCTGCTGTTTGGACAGCTTCTGCTCGGATTGATCAATGGCGCCTTCTACGCGATGCTGTCACTTGGCCTCGCGGTGATTTTCGGGCTGCTCAATATCATCAACTTCACCCATGGCGCGCAATTCATGATGGGCGCCTTCGTGGCATGGATGCTGCTGCATTATCTGGGCATCGGTTATTGGTGGGCGCTGCTCCTCTCGCCATTGCTGGTGGGGCTCACGGGGGTGATATTGGAACGAACAATGATCTGTCGACTTTACAAGATGGATCATTTGTACGGCATGCTACTAACCTTTGGGTTATCACTGATCCTTGAAGGTATATTCCGCAATCAATACGGCTCATCCGGTATGCCGTATCGCATTCCGCCGGAACTCTCGGGCGCTTGGGATCTCGGCTTCATGTTCATGCCGGTCTATCGCGGTTGGGTCGTTGTGTTTGCGCTTTTTGCCTGCATCACCACCTGGCTCGTGATCGAAAAGACCCGACTCGGCGCCTATCTGCGCGCGGCGACGGAAAACGCGCCGCTGGTACAGGCCTTTGGCGTGAATGTGCCGCGCATGATCACACTGACCTATGGCGCTGGTGTTGCGCTGGCCGCGCTGGCCGGCGTGCTGGCCGCGCCCATTTATTCGGTCAATCCGCAAATGGGCACCAACCTTATCATCGTGGTGTTTGCGGTGGTGGTGATCGGCGGCATGGGCTCCATTCTGGGTTCCGTGCTGACCGGCTTCGGGCTTGGCATCATTGAAGGTCTGACCAAGGTTTTCTATCCGGAAGCCTCGGCCACCGTCATCTTCATCATCATGGTTATTGTCTTGCTGGCGCGTCCTGCCGGCCTTTTCGGGAGGGCGTGATCCATGGCCGGTCAATCCATGACAAGCAGCGCAGCACCTGCGGGACCGCAGGAAGAAATCTTTGGCTTCACCAAGGCACAATTCATCGCGCTTTGCGTGATGTTCGTGGCCCTGGTGGTGGCACCCTTCTTCCTGTACCCAGTCTTTTTGATGAAGCTGCTTTGCTTCGCGATTTTTGCTTGCGCCTTTAATCTGCTGATTGGCTATGTGGGGCTGACTTCCTTCGGCCACGCCGCCTATTTCGGCATGGGGGGCTATATTGCCGCGCATAGTGCCAAGGTTTGGGGCCTGACGCCGGAGCTTTCCATCATTGTCGGCGCGCTTCTGGCCGGCGTTCAGGGGGCGATTTTCGGCTGGATCGCCATCCGTCGCCAAGGCATTTACTTCGCCATGATTACGCTGGCGCTGGCGCAGATGATCTACTTCTTCTGCCTGCAAGCGCCCTTCACCGGCGGCGAGGATGGCATCCAGGCAGTGCCGCGCGGCCATCTTTTCGGCGTGATCAGCCTGGCCAATGACATGACGATGTATTGGTTTGTCGCGATTGTGTTCGTCGCCTGCTTCCTGCTGATCCACCGCATTGTGCATTCGCCCTTTGGCCAAGTGCTTAAAGCCATTCGTGAGAATGAACCGCGCACCACCTCGCTCGGCTACCGGACGGATGATTATAAGCTGGTGGCCTTCATCCTTTCCGCCACGCTTGCCGGCGTTGCGGGGGGCACCAAGTCGCTGGTGTTCGGCATCGCCACATTGACCGATGTGCATTGGTCCATGTCGGGTGAAGTGCTGCTGATGACGCTGGTGGGCGGGCTTGGCACGGTGTTCGGCCCCATGATTGGTGCTGCCGTGATTGTCGCCATGCAGAACTACCTGGCGGAAATGGGCGCCTGGGTCACCGTGATCCAGGGTGTCATCTTCATTGCCTGCGTGCTCGCCTTCCGGCGCGGCATTGTGGGGGAAATCGGCAATTTGCTGCGCGTGCGCCTGTAAGCGGCTCAGCGTTTCTGAAACAGGGCGCCTCTGCTGCGGTTCGCGGCTGGGGCGCTTTGCTTTTGGGCATGGCGTATCGCTTCTGGGGCGCGCCTCGTCTCAGCAGGGCTTGCGAAAGCGGCGCTTTGGGGGTTTCTAGGTGGGTGATGACGCCACCCATTTCCGCCATCGGGATTTCCCTGTGAGCACGCCGGTTCTGGACGTGTCCGGGCTTAGTCTTGGCTTTCGCCAGGATGGGCGGATGCTCGGCATTCTGGACGCCATTTCCTTTCGCGCCGAAGCCGGCAAGACGCTCGCGATTGTGGGTGAAAGCGGCTGCGGGAAATCTGTGGCATCGCTGGCTATCATGGGGCTGCTGCCAGAGAATGCAGAAGTGTCTGGCAGCGCGCGGCTGATGGGCCGCGATTTACTCGGCATGTCCACGGAAGAACGCCGGGCGTTGCGCGGCGCCGAAATGGCCATGATCTTCCAGGAACCCATGACCAGCCTGAACCCTGCCTTTACTGCCGGTGAACAAGTGGCCGAGGCTTTGCGCCTGCATCAGCGGCTGGACCATGACGCGGCCTTCAAGGCGGCGGTTGCAATGTTGGAGAAAGTACGCATACCCGATGCGGCGCGGCGGGCGCGGCAATACCCGCATCAGCTTTCAGGCGGCATGCGACAGCGCGTGATGATCGCAATCGCGCTCGCCTGCCGGCCCAAGCTGCTGATTGCGGATGAACCCACCACGGCGCTTGACGTGACCGTGCAGGCGCAAATCCTGGCGCTGCTGGATGATCTGAAGCGGGAGACTGGCACGGCGGTTATCCTGATTACGCATGATCTGGGCGTGGTTGCGGATCATGCCGATGATGTGGTGGTGATGTATGCCGGGCGTGTGGCGGAACAGGCGCGCGCCGCTGATCTTTTTGCGCGACCGGAGCATCCCTATACCGTCGGGTTACTGGGCGCCGCACCAGCGGCAGGCGTGCGCGGCGAAAGGCTGGCCAGCATTGAAGGCACCGTGCCGGATTTGCGCGCGCCGCCGCCCGGTTGCCGCTTCGCGCCGCGCTGCCCGTTTGCCGTTGCGCGCTGCGCTGAAGGCGCGCCACCGCTGGCTGAAGTTGCGCCTGGGCATTTCAGCGCCTGCCTGCGCGCGCCGCTCGATGCCATGCTGGGGGTGGCGGCATGACCGCGCTTTTGGAGTTGCGCGATGTAGTCAAGCATTTCCCGGTGCGCGATGCTTTGGGCCGGCGCGCAGGTGCAGTGCATGCGGTGGATGGCGTTTCGCTTGCCGTTGCAGAAGGTGAAGTGCTGGCCATTGTCGGTGAAAGTGGTTGCGGTAAATCCACGCTTGGGCGCGTCATGCTGCGGCTGATTGAACCGGATAGCGGTGCGGTGCGGTTTGCTGGTGAGGACCTCGCCAGGCTTTCACCATCCGCCTTGCGCGCACGCAGGCGCGATATGCAGATCATCTTCCAGGACCCTTTCGGCAGCCTTGATCCCCGCATGACGGTCGCGCAGGCCATTGCTGAGCCACTGCGTTTGCATCGGCTGGTGCCGCGTGGCCAGGAAGCGGCGCGCGTTGCAGAATTGCTGACGCGCGTTGGCTTGCGGCCCGAGAATGCCGGGCGCTGGCCGCATGAATTCTCTGGCGGGCAGCGCCAGCGCATCGCCATTGCGCGCGCACTTGCCAGCAATCCGCGCCTGATCATTGGCGATGAACCTGTGAGTGCGCTGGATGTTTCCGTGCAGGCGCAGGTGATCAATCTGCTGCGTGATCTGATCCGCGATTTGCGCCTGACCTTTGTGTTAGTCAGCCATGATCTTGGCGTGGTGCGCCATGTCGCGGATCGTGTCGCGGTGATGTATCTGGGCCGCATTGTGGAAGAAGGCCCGGCAGAGGATGTGCTGGGCGCGCCGCGCCACCCCTATACGCGCGCCCTGGTCGCCGCCATGCCGGGCGCGCAGACGAAGACACCGCCTTTGGAAGGCGATGTGCCAAGCCCGATCGCGCCGCCTGCTGGCTGTCGGTTCCATACGCGCTGCGCCTTTGCTGCCGAACATTGCCGCGCTGAAACGCCGCGCCTTGAAGGTGGGGGCCACGCAGTGGCCTGCCATTTTGCCGAAAGCCTGCCGCCGCCCGCTGAGCGCATTGCCGCACTCGGCGGCGGGGAAAGACTGGCAAGGCTGCAATCCTTTTTCCGGGGCAATGCCCCGCAACCCAACGGGATGGGAGAACACGCATGAAAACCATGATCCGCGCTGCCTTGGCCGCTTTTGGCGTGCTGGCTGTCGCCGCAGCGCCGGCAAGCGCGCAGCATTTGCGCATTGCGCTGAAGGAAGACCCCGATATTCTGGACCCGACTTTGTCGCGCACTTTTGTCGGGCGCATTGTCTATGCAGCGCTGTGCGACAAGCTTTTTGATATCAATGAAAAGCTGGAAATCGTGCCGCAATTGGCAACCGGCCATCGCTGGGAAGACCCGCGCAACCTGATCATTACCCTGCGCGAAGGCGTGCGCTTTCACGACAATGAAGTGATGGATGCAGAGGCTGTGAAGTATTCCCTGCTGCGACATTTGACCTTGCAGGGCAGTTTCCGCCGCAGCGAAATCGCCGATATGGAAACGGTGGAAGTGGTGGACCCGCTGACCATCCGCATTCGCCTGAAGGGGCCATCGGCTTCCTTCCTCGCGGCGCTCACGGACCGCGCCGGCATGCCAGTCAGCCCCAAGGCAGCCGAAGCACTTGGGCGCAATTTCGGCACGCGCCCGGTTTGCACAGGGCCATTTCGTTTTGTGGAGCGTGTGGCGCAGGAACGCATTGTTGCTGAACGCTTCCCGGAATATTGGGATGCGCGGAATATCCATATCGCGCGCGTCACCTATCTGCCCATTCCGGACAACACTGTTAGGCTAGCCAATTTGCAATCCGGCGCGGTGGAATTCGCCGAGCGGATGGAACCCGATGACATGAAGCCCATCCAGCGCAGCCGCAATCTGCGCGCCGTTGCGGTGGATGAGCTTGGCTATCAAAGTATCAGCATCAATACCGGCAATGGCGAACGCGCCAATACGCCCTTTGGCCGCGATGCGCGCATCCGTCGCGCCTTTGAATTGGCGATTGATCGCGCCGCGGTGAACCAGGTTGTCTATGAAGGCATGTATGTGCCAACCCGCCAGCCCTTCCCGCCGGCGAGCCCCTTTCACGTGCGTGATTTCCCGCCCACCACGCGCGATCTGGCGCGCGCGCAAGCGCTGCTGCGTGAAGCGGGTGCCACGCTGCCGGTCACGGTTGAAATGACCGTGCCTAACAATCCTGACCTGCGGCAGGTGGGTGAGGTTATCCAGGCCATGGTGAAGGAAGCCGGTTTCGATCTGCGTCTGCGCGCCATGGAATTTGCATCCTCCCTGCAAGCCGCGGCGCGTGGAGAATTTGAAACCTATCTGGTCGGCTGGTCAGGCCGCACCGATCCGGATGGCAATATCTTCAGCTTTACGCGCACCGGCGGCGGGCAGAATGATGGTCGCTATTCCAATGCTGAAGTGGATAAGCTGTTGGATGAAGCACGCACGGAATTGGATTTGGCCAAGCGCCAGGCGCTTTATGCTCGCGCCGCGCGCATCGCCTATGGCGATGATGTGCACCGCATCTATCTTTGGCACCGCAAGAACATCATGGCCCATAGCGCGCGGCTGACGGGTTATCGGCCCATCGCGGATGGCCTGGTGCGGCTGCAAGGCATGCGGTTGCAGTAAGCGCCATGTGGGTCTGGCTTCTCAAGCGGATTGGGCAGGTTCTGCCCACGCTTTTCATCCTCTCCATCCTGATCTTCGGGCTGCAACAATTGATGCCCGGCGATCCGGCGCTGATTTTAGCCGGAGAGGAGAGGGGCGACCCGCAAGTGCTCGCGCAAATCCGTGCGGAGCTCAGGCTTGATCGGCCGATCTACGAACAATACCTCTATTGGATCGGCAATGTGCTGACGGGTGATTTCGGCTTTTCCTGGCGCATCAGGATGCCCGTCAGCCAACTTATTCTGGATAAGCTGCCAGTCACCGCGCAGCTTGCCGCCATGTCCTTCATCATTGCGGTGCTGATCGGTGTTCCGGCCGGGATAATCTCTGCCGTGAAGCGCGATAGGCCCGCGGATTGGGTGGCGAATGGTGTTGCGCTGTTTGGCATTTCCACGCCGAATTTCTGGCTCGGCATTATGATGATTTTGTTTTTCAGCGTTGAATTGGGCTGGCTGCCACCCTCGGGCTATGTGCCGCTGACCGAGGATTTCTGGCAATCCATCGCCACCACCATCATGCCGGCTTTCGTGCTGGGCACAGGCGTTGCATCGGTATTGATGCGCCATACGCGCGCGGCAATGTTGACCGCACTATCGCAGGATTATGTGCGCACGGCGCGTGCCAAGGGGCTGCGAGAACGGGTGGTGGTCTGGAAACACGCGCTGAGGAATGCGCTGATCCCGGTGGTGACTTTGGGCGCGATTGAATTCGGGCGACTGCTGGCGGGTGCCGTGCTCACGGAACAGGTCTTCACCATTCCTGGCTTCGGCAAGCTGATTGTGGATGCGGTGTTCAACCGTGACTATCCGGTGGTTCAGGGTGTGGTTTTGGCAACCGCCTTGATTTTCGTGCTGCTCTCACTCGTGGCTGATCTGCTTTACATGGCGATCAATCCAAGGCTGCGTCAGGCATGAACGCCGCCGCCATCAGCATGGGTGAAAGCCCCACGCGCCGCGCGCTGAAGCGGTTTTTCCGCCACAAGCTTGCGGTGTTTGGCCTGGTGGTGGTGATTGCCTTTGTGCTGATGGCGCTGCTGGCGCCGCTGATCGCGCCCTATGATCCGCTGCAAACAAGCTGGACCCGCATTCGCAAGCCGCCATCCGCCGAGCATTGGTTCGGCACAGATGAAAACGGCCGCGATGTGCTTTCCCGCGTGATATGGGGTGCCCGGGCTTCGCTGATGGCCGGCGTGATTTCCGTGCTTGGTGCGCTGTTCATCGGCGTGCCTCTTGGATTGCTCGCGGGCTTGATCGGCGGTTGGGTGGATGGGCTGATATCGCGCGTGGCGGATGCCATGCTGTCTGTGCCTTTTCTGATTCTGGCGATTGCGCTGGCGGCCTTTCTGGGGCCGGCGCTGGAAAATGCCATGCTCGCCATTGCCATCACCGCATCACCGGTTTTCGTGCGGCTCACGCGCGGCATGGCACTTGATGCGAAATCAACCGATTGGGTGGAGGCAGCGCGCGCACTTGGCAACCCGCCCTGGCGCATCGGGCTTTTTCATGTGCTGCCCAATATCATCCCGCCCTTGCTTGTGCAGGCAAGCCTTGCCATTGCGGAGGCGATCATCGCCGAAGCATCGCTTTCCTTCTTGGGGCTTGGGCAGCAACCGCCCGCACCATCCTGGGGGTCCATGCTGAATAGCGCGCAGCGTTTTTTGACGCAGGCGCCCTGGCTTTCGATCATTCCCGGGTTGGCGATTTTCGTTGTGGTGCTGGCCTTCAATTTGGTGGGCGATGGGCTGCGCGATGCGTTGGACCCAAGGGCGGATCGGAAGTGATGGAAATACGCGGCGCACCTGGGCATTTGCCGCGCGGGCGGCGCATTTACGCCATTGGCGATATCCATGGCACACTGCCTCAACTGCGCGATCTGCACGCGCAAATCGCCGAGGATTTGCGCCGCCGGCCTGTGGCTTCCGCCATGCTGATCCATCTGGGTGATTACGTGGATAAGGGGCAGGATTCACGCGGTGTGGTCGATTACTTATCCGTTGGTGATCCCATTCCCGGCCTGCCCACGCTGCATCTGATGGGGAATCATGAGGAAACCATGCTGGGCGCGCTTTCTGGCGATGGCGCGGCGGCAGCGGATTGGCTTTGGGGCGGGGGCAGAGCAACGCTTGATTCCTGGGGGGTGGCGCTGGATGCACCGCGCGATGCCTGGCCCGAAGCGATTGCAGCGCATCAGCGCCGCTTCCTGCGCGATCTGTCCCTATGGCATGAGGAAGGCGGGTATCTGTTTGTCCATGCCGGTATTCGCCCCGGTATCGCGCTGGAAGACCAGTCGCGCGAGGATTTGCTCCGCATCCGGCATGATTTTCTGAACAGCCCGCGCGATCATGGGTTTGTCGTGGTGCATGGGCATACGGCGGGCTTCATGCCCGTGGTGCGGGAGAACCGCATTTGCATTGATACCGCCGCCTGGTCCGGCGGGGGGCTGACGGCGGTGATGCTGGAAGGGGAGAGCCTCGCGTTTTTGCAGGCGAAGTAAAACATTAAGTTTTATCCGGTGTAAAACTCAATGTTTCGAACATACTTGTCACTTCATCTGGGATGTCTTGAGCGATGCTGTTCTGCGAGGAGTGAAATCCGTCAAATTCTTCTGTTAGAGCTTCCATTTTTTGTTGCATTTCCTCTTCCTTTTCTCTTGTGCGCTCTAATTGGTGGTTCAAATCTAAATCAAAAAATGTGGCAATATGTTCAAGCGAAATGTGTAGGTCGCTGCACTCACTAGCATCAGTACAAACATCGAGTTCGTCAGAAAAATTGTACTTAACGTAACTCTCCGATCTTCTTCGGAGTGCCAACATGTCGTTTTTCCAATCATCTTCATCTTCTGTGTGTTGAATTGCAGCCACTAATTCATCAATGGTTGGGTTTTCTTGTAGAGTCTTGAGCATAGTCGCCTTGAATCGCGTTATAAACCCTTTGATCGAAATCATCTCATTAGATTTAAATGCAAGTAATTTTCTATATACCTCTAATCCATCTCTAACGGAGAGAGAGCCATCTTGAAGGCCCTCAAGCACTTTTTCGAGTATCATCGCAACAAGTGACAATACTTCTGCCGTTGCGCAATAATCCGCTATCTTCAGTAAACCGATGGATCTCGCTTCAAGGCCAGCATCACGTGAAATGATTTTATTGCCGCGTTTTTCAAAGACTGGCCTCTCGATCAGGTAGCGCAAGGCTGGCGTTAAAGCGATAATATTCTTGGCGATATGTGCCTTAAGTTGCTCTCCGCCAACAGCTTCTGCGATCGACAATACCTTCAGTAACTGTGAAAACTTTTCAGCGCTGCAAATGATATCAAGCCCATTGTCTGGGGCCTCACGGATGATGCGGTTCATTAGGTCTGCAACTGAGGGGTTGATATAGGCAAATGTTCCTTTTGCGCTCGTTACAAATGAATCGCAGATTTCGCCCGCAGCTAATCGTTGGTCGGTAGGCTTTGTGGGATAATTATATTTTTTAGATCGGTATCTATTCAACCTATCAAAGGCCTCGAAAACGACTTCAATTGAAGCAAATGGACCAAGAGAGTGTATTGCAAGTAGCATTGAGCGGGCAGAGTCTGATATTTGGTAATCGTATGCATGGAGCCAGATCTGAGCAGGGTCCGTCAGTAGTCCAATGATAAAGGCGCCAAAGCCGTCTGGCGGAATATCTCTGATACGTTGATAGGAGGATAACCATTCAATAATGCGCGGATTGAATTTGGGATGATCTATGATACTTAGATAGAGATTATTAGTAAGTATCACTTCAATGTATTCCTCTGGAAGATTACTGAAATATATGTGATTGTAAAGCATGTGGGCTTTTTGCTGTCTTTTATAACTGCTCACTTCGATAATGCACTTGGATCCCAAAATATTTCCCATAGATAGCCTTTCAGAGACGTGTAGCGCTTGTCGGAGTATGTGTTCTCGAGTAGTCAGGATGAGTCTGGCGTTTTTCGAACGCCGCACCATTTCGATAAATTTTAGTAAATCTCTATCATAGTTTTTCCCAAGAAATGAATTTTGTTCGCCGAGAAATGTAGCGCCCAAAAAATCGTCATAGTAAAAAATTTGTTTTTCTTCTGCTGAGTACAGCTTTCTAGCTTCCTTAATGCTCCCATTTATAATGATTGGTCTATATTCTCTTTCAACATGTGCATAGACCAGCATCTCAGCTAACATTGTTTTTCCAACACCCGGTTGTCCTGAAATAATCACAAATTTTTCATTATCTAAAACGGTCAAGGCTTTTGAGTATGCATTACTCTGAACGTACAGTTTGAGTCTCTTTGAAATCTCCTCCATCTCAAACTCGGCGCGAGTGTGCTCTGCGTTGTGAAGAACCTTTTGCATCACAGGGATACTCGCAAGCCAAAGCTTATGGTGACTCGTCTCTATTTGAGGAAACATGCCAAGCAAATTGTTTAGGTCCTCAGCTGTAATAATATCTTCGGCCTTCAACACATTCGATGCAAAGAGTTTTTGTATCGACGCTTTATTTGCTGGAGTCAGGGGAAGAGAAGTCACAATGATATATCTGGACGGGCTGAGCTTAATAAGTTTTTGCGCCTCTTTTTTCAACGATCTAATTAGCCCTGACACAGACGTTCCGCGATAATGCTTGCATTGGACGATAATCTTCTGATCCTCAGATGGGCAATACCGAAAATCAATTCCGCCATCCCGGCCCGTTCGAAAAGATTCCAAAACAATAATGTCTCTCGCTTGGATGATGTCCCGCGAAATCAATTCAAAATCGTAGGGCGAAAGAGTGTGGAAATCATAATCCGGCATATCGTTATTTCACCATGCTTGTTAGGCATTGCACAAGGTTTTCCTCAGCCGAAAGTGTTATTCCCCCACTTTCCTCTTATGCCCCAGCACCCCCATCAACCGCCGATCCCGCCAAGCTGAACGCTCCCCAATCTTCTCCAAAGGCAGCGCCACGCGGCGTTCTGCGGTCACGCGCGCAACCGTTGCGTCATCATACAAGAACGGCGTCTGTTCTTCCGTAATCCCGCCCATCAGCCCGCCAAAGCGCGCGGCGTAATCCGCAACGCCACCCGGCGCGTTTAGATCAATCGTCTCGAACGGCCCCATGAAGGACCAACGCAACCCAAGCCCGTCCTTCACGCAGGCATCCACATCTTCAACACTCATCACGCCATCGCGCACCAGGCGGAAGGCCTCGGCAACCAGTGCTGCTTGCAGCCGGTTCAGTACGAAGCCGCGGGTTTCCTTCATGGCCGTCACCGGCACCTGACCCACCCGCGCCATCAGCGCCCGTGTGCGTGCCACGACTTCCGGCGCGGTCCAGGGCGCGCCCACCAATTCCACCAGTGGCACCAGATAGGGCGGGTTCACCGGATGCGCGACCAGGCAGCGCGCGCGCCCGGCAAGCGCCTCGGTAAAGGCGCTGGCTGGTATGCCAGAGGTTGAAGATGCCAACACCACATCCGGACCGCATAGCGCATCAAGCTGCGCGAAAAGCGCGCGCTTCGGCTCCACCCGCTCCGGGCCGTTTTCCTGCACATGCGCTGCCCCTGCGACACAGTCTTCCATGCTGGGTGCAGCGCTGATGCGTGCGGCGATCACGGCGGGTGTTTCCGTGATCAGCCCTGCCTCGGCCAAGTCCTGAAGGCTCTGCCCGATCAGGCCGAGTGCGGCGTCAGAAACCCCCGCCACCGGGTCCCAAATCCGCACGCTATGGCCAGCGCGGGCGAAAACCATGGCCCAGGCGCGGCCAATCAGCCCGGTCCCGATGATGGCGATTTGTTCCATGGCGCAACTCCTTCATGAGGCCGGTCTTGATAGGCGGCCCTTCAAAGGCGATGTAAGGCCCCGTGAGTGAAAGACGCAACGTGCCCCTGCCGGCGCCCCCAACCCCAAGCCTGCCGCTTGGCATAAAGCGTTCGTTTGGCTTCATGCTGCTCGGCGGCACCATGGCGCTGGCGGGCTTGCTGGCGCTGTGGCGCGCGGTCGCCTCTGTATTCGGGCTGTGAACAGCTTCTGGCGCCTTTGGCTGCTGCCCATGACGGGGCTTGCGCTGCTGCCGGCGGCTTTCTTCAATCTTTTCGCGATGCGGCAGACAGCGCTGCTAGGCTGCCTGCTTGGCATTGCCCTTCCCTTTGTTGCCGCGCGCATCATGAAGCGCGGACGCCGCGGCGATGCGCGCCGCGCTGCGGTACTGATGGGCGTGGCAGCCGGCCTCGCCACTGGGTTGGGCGCCGGGGCGGGGCCGATCATTGGGTTGTTGTTCGCCCTGGGCGCCTGGGGTGGCACAACGTTGCTCTATGCCGAAATTCCCGAAGCCGCGCCTCCGCCGCCGCCCGCGCCGCCGCCTTCCGGGCCGCTTGCTGACGCGCGGCTCAGGCTACAGGCGATAGAAGCCATCGCCGCGCGCGGCCATGAACCACGCCTGATCCCGGTGGCGCAGGCCATTGGCCAGGTGCTGGATGATCTGGAAGCGCGGCCCGAGGGCATCGCCCGCGCGCGTCGCTTTCTGGCGGTGCATTTGGATGGGCTGGAACGTATCGCAACGCGCCTTGAAGCCGGTGCCACGCCGCCGCCCGCGTTTGGTGTGCTGCTGCGTGATCTTGAAGCCGCGGCGCGGCGCTTGCGCGCTGATCTCCGCGCTGAGGAAAGCGCGGCACTCGATATCCAAGTCAAGGTGCTGGCCGATAGGCTGCGCGAGGAAGGCTATTCATGAGCGATATCATCACCACCCCAGAAACACGCCGGGCGGAGGTTGAACGCCTCGCCGCCCAGCTTGACGTGACGGACCCTGCGGCGGTGCTGCGCTTCGGGCAGGAAGCGCAAACCCGCGCTTCGGCAGCTGCGGATGCCATGCTGGAAGGGGCGAAAAACCGCGAAGCGGGGGAGGCTGGGCAGACGCTTGGCAGCTTGCTCAGCACCTTGCGTGGCTTTGATGTTTCCGGGCTTGCGGAAAAGCCCGGCTTTTTTGCGCGCATGTTCAACAAGGCGGGTGCAGAGGCCGCGCAGGTGGTCAGCCGTTATGAAGGGCTGAAGGACCAGGTGGAGGCAATTGGCGATAAGCTTGATGCGCATCGCACGCGGCTTTTGGAAGATGTTGAAAAGCTTGAACGCCTTTATGGCGCTACGCTCGATTGGTTCCATGGCCTTGGTGATCACATCGCCGCTGGCGAGATTGTGCTGAACAACACTGACAGCACTGCCATCCCGGATGCCGAAGCCAAGGCCACCGCCGGCGATATGCTCACCGCGCAGAAGCTGCGCGATTTGCGCGCCGCGCGTGATGAACTTGATCGGCGCATCCATGATCTGCGGCTGACACGGCAGGTTGCGATGCAGGCCTTGCCCTCCATCCGGCTCATTCAGGAAAATGACAAGGCGCTGGCGGCGAAGATCCAATCCGTTGTGGCCAATACTGTGCCGCTTTGGCGCCAGCAGCTTGCCCAGGCACTCGCCATTCAGCGCATGCGCGATGCGGGGCAGACGCTGAAGCAGGCGAACGACCTGACCAATCAATTGCTGACCGCGAATGCTGAGCGGCTGCGCCAAGGTAATGCCGAAGCGCGGACTGAAATTGAGCGCGGAGTTTTCGATCTGGCCGCGGTGAAGCAGGCCAATCAGCTACTGGTCGCCACCATTGAAGACAGCTTGACCATCGCCGAACGCGCCCGCGTCCAGCGCGCCGATGCGGCGGTGGAATTGGACAAGGCGGAAGCCGAAATCCGGCGCGCGCTGATGGCCGCAAAGGCCATTCCGCCGGCGCCGAGGACGTAAAAACCAGAAACCGTAGGGAAGCGTCGCATGTTCACCAAACGCGCCATTCTGGCTGGCATACCGGCCTTGCTCGCATCGCCACAAATCGCCCGCGCCCAAGGCGCTTGGCCCAGCGCCCCCATCCGCATTATCGTGCCATTTCCGCCGGGTGGTGGTGCTGATGGGCTTGCTCGCATCTTGCAGCCCAGACTTCAATTGGAACTCGGCGTTCCGATCATTATTGACAATCGGCCCGGCGCATCCGGTGCACTTGGCGCCGCACAGGTTGCGCGCGCTGCCCCTGATGGCAATACTTGGCTAATCATGTTCGATACTCATGCGGTCAATCCCGCATTGATCGACAATATGGGATTTGATACGGAAAAGGACCTGACGGCGCTGATGCTTCTCGGCACCGCTTCCATGGTGCTTACAACGCATCCGTCTCGGCCTTACCGGCGTTTGGAAGATGTTGTCGTGGCCGCCAAGGCAAGGCCGGATACCATCACTTATGGCACCATTGGCAATGGCAGTCTTGCGCATTTGACCATGGCCTTGGCGGGACGCATTGCAGGATTTCGGCTTGTTCACGTTGCCTATCGCGGTGGTGGCCCCTTGGCGACGGCGGCCGCCTCGGGCGAGGTTGATCTTGCCATCTCCTCCCCAGCCGCATTGGGTGCCCAAATGCAGGCGGGCACGATCATTGGGTTGGCGCAAACAGCGGCTGAGCCAAGCCGCAGTCTGCCCCCACTGCCCACCATGGTTGAAGCTGGCATTCCGGGCATTGATGCGCGGGCATTCTGGGGGTTCGGAGGGCCAGCGGGACTGTCTGCTGCGATCAGACAGCGCATGGAAGCGGCGATGCGTGCCGCCTTGTCCAACGCCGAGACAGCACAACGGATTGAGGGCCTAGGTATAGACCTTAACCCCCAAGGTCAGGCGTTCTTCACCCAATTCATGTCTGCCCAGATCGCCACCTGGGGCAGGGTGGTGCGGGAGAATAATATCCGTCCGGATTGAACCTCGCCCGTATCAGCGGCGGCGCCTCAACGCCGCCGAAACAGCCCGCCCGGATCGCCCAGTGGGTTGCGCGGGTCCACATCATTATCGCGGAAGCCGCCACCAGACCCACCCTTGCCGCCGCCACCAAGCGCCGCGGGCTTGGCCGGCAAATCATCGCCCGGCGGCAAGACCTTCTCGCCTTTTCCAGCCATACCCGCTGCCGTGGCGGCGCCAGCGCCGGCTAATAAAGTCCCGAGCAAGCCTCCAAGACCGCCACCGGCCTGCGGCTGCGCGCTGCCGCCCGACATGGCGCCCATCAGCCCGCCCAGAACATCACCAAGGCCACCCTGCTGTTGCTGTTGCAGCGACTGTCCGCCCATCATGCCTGACAGAACGCTGCCCAGCACATCGTCAAGTCCGCCGCCCATATCGGCCTGCGACTGCGGCAAGCGGCCCTGGGGCGTCATGCCATTGATCACTGCGGGCAGAAGCTGCGCAAGGATAACTGCCATGGCGCCGCCCGAAGCCGCGCCGCCGCCGAATTGCTGCGCCATCCGGCCAATTCATCGCGGCCAAGGGCTTGGGTCAGTTTTTCGGGGGCGACAGAGATATTCTCGCCCGATCCGACCCAGCTCTCGACCTCGGCGCCCAGCCCACCCTTCTGCAACTTACCAACCAGGGAAGCGAGGCCATCTGCGGAGCCGCCCCCCATCATGGCACCCAGCAAATCGCCAAGACCACCGCCAGCGCTCTGGCCCCATGGATTGCTCATCGTCATCCCTCCGGAATTCCTGATAAGCTTAAGCGGCTTTTGTATCTCGTCAAAGTTCTTGGCTTCGGGCATCCACCGGCACAGCTTGACCTTCGGGCAAACTATTGATCCCATGCCCCCATAAGCAAGGATCAAGGAAACCCCACCCATGCGCGCCTGGGCAGTTGTTGAAGCCGGTAAGCCCCTTCAGGAAATTGAAATCCCAACACCGGAACCCACCGGCCAGCAGGTGCTGTTGGAAATCACCCATGCCGGTGTTTGCCATTCAGATCTGCATATCTGGGAAGGTGGCTATGATCTTGGGTCGCGCGGCTATCTGAAACTCTCCGATCGCGGGGTGAAGCTGCCGCTTGCAATGGGGCATGAGATTGTGGGCCGCGTGCTGAAATGGGGGCCAGATGCCAATGGCGCGGGCCTTAATGTTGGCGACCATATGGTGGTCTTCCCCTGGGTCGGCTGCGGCACCTGCGAAGCCTGCCGCGCGGATGAGGATAATATGTGCCTCACGCCGAAAAGCCTCGGCGTTTATCAGCATGGTGGCTATGCGACGCATGTGCTGGCGCCGGAGCCGCGGCATCTGGTGTCGGTGGGTAACCTCGACCCCGCCTTGGCCGCGACCTATGCCTGTTCCGGCATCACGGTGTTCAGCGCTATCAATAAGGTCATGCCCATGCCGGCGGATGAGCCCATTGTGGTGATCGGCGCGGGCGGGCTTGGCCTGAACGCGATAGCGGTGCTGAAGGCCAAGGGCCATCGGCGAATCGTCGTGGTGGATGTCAGCCCCGCCAAGCTTGAAGCCGCCAAGCGGGAAGGGGCCTCTGATATTGTCCTGGGCGGCGATGCGGATACCTCCAAGCGCATCATGGAAGCCTGCGGTGGCCCGGTCCGCGCCATTATTGACCTCGTCAACGGGACCGAGACGGCGCGGAGCGCCTTTGACGCGCTGCGCAAGGGCGGCAAGCTGGTGCAGGTGGGGCTTTTCGGTGGCGAATTGGCCGTGCCGCTACCGGTCATGCCGATGCGCGCACTGACCATCCAGGGTTCATATGTGGGCAATGTCAAGGAATTGCGGGAATTGGTGGGCATTGCACAGCAAGGTGGATTGCCGGGTATTCCGATTACCCGCATGCCGCTTAATCAGGCCGACACGGCGCTCAATAGGTTGAAAGATGGCAAGGTCACGGGGCGAATTGTCCTCACTGCGGAGGCATCGTGAAAAATTATAAAACTAATGGTTGCATTTTGACTAAAATTACTCAATCATTTGGGGCATGGACAACGGAAGCACCCTGGTTCAAGACATCGCCCCCTTGCGAGACTTCGTCCGCGGCATGACTGCCCTGGCCGATGCGGGTGGCGATGAGGCTGTATTTCTGAAGGAAGCGCCAAGCTTGCTCCGCAAGCTTGTACTTTCCGACAATTGGCTGCCGCCGGAATACACGGCGCCGACGGATACCTTTCGGCAATTGCTGCTGCATTGCGACCCGCAGGAGCGGTTTTCGGTTGTGTGTTTCGTCTGGGGACCAGGGCAGCAGACGCCAGTGCATAACCACACTGTCTGGGGCTTGGTTGGTGTCCATCAGGGAGAGGAGATCTCCACTGAAATGTGCGCCGACCCGAATGGCGGACCCATGCGCCCGGGGCGGGTTGATCGCGTCAAGCGCGGAGAGGTCGTTATCTTGAGCAGCGACAGCTATGATACGCACCGCGTTGAAAACGCGGTGGAAGGCCGCACCAGCATCAGCATCCATGTCTATGGCGCCAATATCGGCGCGGTGAAGCGTGCGATGTTCAATACCGAGACCAGCCAGCCGGAGTATTTCATCTCGGGCTATGACAATAGAACCGTCCCCAATCTTTGGGATTTAAGCCGTTCGGCCAATTAGCCAGCGCCTCTTGCGTGCTGGCGCGTGAGGCGTGATGCTTCCTGCCATCAAGCAGGGATAACCTACCATGGCTGACAGCATTCCCGTTCTGGACCTTGCACCTTTGCGTGCGGGCGCGGCTGGGGCTCTCGACAGGCTCGGCAAAGAACTGCGCCACGCCTTTACCGAGGTGGGCTTTTACTTCGTGCGCAATCACGGCATCCCGGAAGCCTTGCTTGATCAGACCTTCGCTGAGGCCGCGCGCTTCCATGCGCAGCCTTTGGATGCGAAGCTGGCGCTCAAGATCAATGAACACAATATCGGCTATATGCCGATGCGAGGCGCCACCACACGCGTAAATGCGGTGGGCGACGTGGCGCTGCCGAATGCCAATGAAGCCGTGTTCTTCAAGCGCGATCTGCCGGCTGATCATCCGGATGTTCTGGAGAAAGTGCGCTTTCGTGGCGCCAATCAATGGCCCGATTTGTCTGGCTTTCGGGAAAATATCCTGCAAGCCATGGCGGCGCTTGAAGGCCTGGGCTTGGCGCTTTTGCCAATTTACGCCCGCGCGCTTGGCTTGCCCGCCGATTACTTCGCGCCCTTCTTCCAGGAACCGATGTTCACGCTCCGCATGTCGCATTACCCGCCGCAGGAACCAACCGCGCCCGAGAATGAATTCGGCATCGCGCCCCATATGGACACAAGTTACATGACCATTCTGGCGCAGAACAAGGTACCGGGCCTGTCGCTGCGCCTGCCCGATGGGCGCTGGCTGGATGCGCCGGCACCTGAAGGCGCGCTGCTGATCAATGGCGGGATGATGCTGCGCCGCTGGACGGATAATCGCTTCCTTGCGACACCGCATCGCGTGATCAATCGCTCTGGCCGCGAACGCTATGCGATTCCGTTTTTCATGGATGCGAGTTATCGCGCGGTCATGGCGCCCATCACCGCTGATGGCGCACCGGCGCGCATGGAACCCATCACCTATCCGGATTTCATGACCGGCTATCAGCGCGCCAATTTCCACCATGCTGCCGAAAAATCCGAAGAAAAGGTGCAGCTACAGGGCGCCTGAATTTGCCTACAGCAGGGGGCTTTACCTTCCCCCCAGATAACGTAGCCTTCGCATAGCCGCAAAGGCTTCGAACTGTTTTGGGAGGAAAACTCATGGAAGTAACACGTCGTACGGCCCTAGCGGCCGGCGGTGGCGCAGCCCTTGGTGGCCTGCCTTGGCGGAGTGCCAAGGCGCAGGCCGCGAATACCATCAAGATTGCGCTGCTGACGGATTTTTCCGGCACCTATCGCGATGTGAGTGGGCCTACGGAATTGGCCTGCGTGCGCCAGGCGGCTGCGGAGATGAACAATCGCGGCTTCAATATCGAAGTCCTGTTCGGCGATAATCAGAATCGGCCAGATGTTGGGTCCAACCTGACACGGCAATGGATTGACCGTGATGGCGTTGATGTCGTGGTTGACGGCGGGGCTTCTTCGGTTGCCTTGGCTGCGAATGAAATCATCCGCGACAAGAACAAGGTTTTCTTGAATACCACGTCGGCGACTTCGGATCTGACAGGCCGTGCCTGCACCCCGAATACCGTACACTGGACTTACGATACCTGGATGCTGGCCAAATCCACAGGCGGTGCCACGGTGCGCGCTGGTGGCGATAGCTGGTTCTTCATCACGGCGGATTACGCCTTTGGTCACGCGCTTGAACGCGACACGGGGAATTTTGTGCGCAATGCCGGTGGGCGCGTGCTGGGCCAGGTACGCACGCCCTTCCCGGGCACGACTGATTTTTCGGCCTTCCTGGTGCAGGCGCAGGCATCACGCGCCAAGGTGATTGGTCTTGCCAATGCGGGCAGTGACACCATCAACTGCATCAAGCAGGCCGCTGAATTCGGCATCATGCGTCGCGGCATCAAGCTTGCCAGTCTGCTGATGTTCCTGCCGGATGTGCATTCGCTCGGGCTTGCCACCACGCAAGGGCTGATCTGCACGGAAACCTTCTATTGGGATATGAATGACCGCACCCGCGCTTTCTCGGCCCGTGTGCGGCCCAATATCGCTCAGAACGCGCTTTGCATGAACCATGCTGGCGGCTATGCGGCGGTGCTGCATTATCTGAAGACCGTCGCCGATATGGGCGTGGCACAAGCGAAGCAAAGCGGCGCGGCGACCGTTGCGCGCATGAAGGCCATTCCTTGCGATGATGATTGCTTCGGCCCCGGCACCATCCGCGCCGATGGTCGCAAGCTGCATCCCGCCTATCTGTTCGAAGTGAAAAAGCCCGAGGAAAGCCGCGGCGTGTTTGATTATTACAAGCTGCTGCAAACCACGCCATCCGATGAGGCCTTCCGCCCCATCGCCGAAGGTGGCTGCAGCTTCGTGCGGAGCTAAAATCTGCATGGCGCGGTGGGGCACATCACCCCATCGCGCCTAACCCTTGGCGCGAAACACCAATTGGCGCGACAGCACGAAATTCCCGAACATCCCGGCAATCGCCCCCGCGGCCACGCCCAGCACCGGATGCGCCCCCACCATGGGCACATAGGCGATCAGCGCGGCATAGGTACCGTAATTCATGGCGAAGCCAATCAGGTTCACCACCAGAAACAGCGCCCATTGCTGATGCACGGGGCCATCACCGCGCCCGCGAAAGGTCCATAGCCGATTGAGCGCCCAGGTTGTGGTCGCTGCCAAAAGGTATGACACCGCGCGCCCGCCATAAAGCCCAAGCCCCAATGCGATGCCCGCATAGAGCACCGCCGTATCCACCACAAAGCCGATGGTGCCGACCACACCGAAACGCAGAAACTCCAACAACAGTTGAAAGCGGTCTGTGCCTAGGGCGCTTTCGATGCGGGAGAGAATGCCTTGCATAGCCATGCCCGCCTGTAACGCAGGAGAGCGGGGCGGCGCAAACTGCCAGGGTTCTTGCGGCCTTCCGGGCAGGAAGTTTTGGCGGAACTGACGCAAAGTAAGGCAATCTGGATGGATTATGCCCAGGAACCGACTTTGGTTTTTGGTCATAAGCCGGGCTAAGGCCAAATCGCACTTGCATAGGCCGGGGCAAGCGGGTCTGATAGCTGGAACACGCAAAGGGGCTTTAAATGCAACGTCGGGATGTTTTCAAACTGAGTGCCGGCGCAGCCGCAACCGCGCTGCCTTCCTTCGCCATCGCCCAGCCAGCCCAGAACCGCGTACTGAAAATGGTGCCGCAGGCCAATCTCACCAGCCTCGACCCCATTTGGACCACGGCGAATATCACCCGCAATTTCGGCCATATGGTTTTTGACTCGCTTTATGGCATGGATGCGGCGTTCCGCCCGCAGCCGCAAATGGCAGCCGGCCATAGCAGCGATGATGGCGGGCGGAGTGTCACCATCACGCTGCGCCCGGGGCTCAAATTCCATGATGGGGAGCCCGTGCGCGCGCAGGATGTGGTGCCAAGCCTGCAACGCTGGATGCGCCGCAACCCCTTCGGCCAGAAGCTCGCGACCGTCACGGATGATATTCTGGTTGTCGATGATATGCGCATCCGCTTCCGGCTTAAAAAACCCTTCCCGCTGCTATTCCATGCGCTGGGGCAGGTTTCCAATAGCCCGGCCTTCATCATGCCAGAGCGTCTGGCCAAGACCGATCCCTTCCAGCAGGTGCGCGAAGCGGTTGGCTCCGGTCCCTTCCGCTTCAAGGCCAATGAATTCAATTCCGGCAGTCTGGTTGTCTATGAACGCTTCGCCGATTACGTGCCCGTGCAAAGCGGTACCCCAAGCCTGACCGCCGGACCAAAAATCGCGCATTTTGATCGCGTGGAATGGCATATCATTGTGGATGCCGCGACGGCGGCGGCGGCTTTGCAAACCGGCGAGATTGATTGGTATGAGCAGCCGCCACCGGAAGTGCAGCAATTGCTCCGCCGCAACCGCCAAGTGGTGATCGAAGCGATTGACCCGCTGCCGCTGACCGGCATTTTGCGCTTCAACCATGCGCATGCGCCCTTCAACAACAAGGCTTTGCGCCAAGCCCTGCTGCCGGCCATCAGCCAGCAGGATTTCATGCAGGCATCGGTCGGCACGGATCCTTCGCTCTATACCACGGGCGTTGGCATGTTCACGCCGGGCACGCCACTTGCCAATGATGCGGGGCTCGCGCCGCTGATGGGGCCGCGCAGCATAGACCGCGCGCGGTCCCTGATGCGCGAAGCGGGCTATACCAACCAGACCATGCGGCTGATTGGCCCGACCGATATTCTGGTGCCCGCCGCACTCACGCAGGTGGGCGCGGATTTGGTGCGCCGGCTTGGCTTCAATGCCGACATTGTACTCAGCGATTGGGGCACCACGGTGCAACGCCGCACCTCGCGTGAGCCGGTGGAACGTGGCGGCTGGTCCATGCTGTTCACCTCCTTCTCCTCCTTCGATTTCGCCGATCCGGCGGCGCATTTCCCGTTGCGCGGCAATGGCACCAATGCCTGGTTCGGTTGGCCGGATGTGCCGCGGCTTGAGGAATTGCGCGATGCCTGGTTTGACGCGCCGGACCTTGCCGCGCAGCAGGCCCTCGCGCGGGATATGCAAACGGTCGCGATGGATGAACTGCCCTATATTCCGCTGGGTTCCTATAAATCCATGACAGCCTTGCGCGCGAACCTGACCGGGCGCGTGGCGGGGCTCGCGCTTTATTGGGGCATCAGGCGGGGCTGAGGGGCAGCGGGGGCGCGCTACCCCCCCCCGCAAGCCGTTGCTGGCATGGGCCATGCATGTTCATGGCGAAGCTGAGGATGCCGGGCCGCGAGCGGGGCTATTTGCGCCGCACGGAAAGCAGGCTAAGCGAGACGACTTGTTCTGCATTGCCAATTGGCGAGGCAGGGTGACTTTTACCTGGGCAGACTGGGCTGCCCCGAACATGACATGGGAGACGGGCAATGGATCGTAGAGACTTCCTCAAGGCAACGGCAGGCGTTGCCGCGCTGGCTGGTACGGGCGGGCTTGCCGCCCCGGCGCTGGCGCAGGGCGCCGCCGCACGCACGCTGCGCTTCGTGCCGCAGGCCAACCTAGCCAATTTCGACCCCATCTGGGGCACGCAATATGTGGTGCGCAATGCCGCCGCTTTGGTGTGGGACACGCTTTACGGCTTTGACGACAAGCTGGAAGCCAAGCGCCAGATGGTGGAAAGTGAGGAAGTCTCCTCGGATGGGAAGGTCTGGACCTTCCGCCTGCGTGAAGGCCTGATGTGGCATGATGGCACGCGGGTGACGGCGGCGGATTGCGTCGCCAGCCTCAATCGCTGGGCGGTGCGTGATGGCATGGGCCAGATGATTCGTGCCATTCAGGAAGAATTGGTGGCGTTGGATGACCGCACCTTCCGCTGGAGCCTGAAGGCGCCTTACCCCAAGATGCTGCTGGCGCTTGGCAAGAACAACACGCCGATGGCCTTCATGATGCCGGAGCGCATCGCACGCACCGATCCCTTCCAGCAGGTCACTGAATTCGTCGGTTCCGGGCCGATGCGCTTTGTGCGCAATGAATGGGTCCCTGGTGCCCGCGCGGTCTTCACCCGCTTTGAACAATATGTCCCGCGCAATGAACCTCCGTCATGGTTGGCGGGCGGCAAGCGTATGGGCGTGGACCGCATTGAATGGATCATCATGCCAGACCCGGCCACGGCCTCGGCGGCGCTGATGAACAATGAAATTGATTGGTGGGAAACCCCGCTGACCGATTTGATTCCGTCCTTGCGGCGCAATCGGAATATCCGCGTGGACATCGCCGATCCGCTCGGCAATATCGGGTCCTTCCGCTTCAACCACTTGCACGCACCGTTCAATGACGTGCGCGCGCGCCGCGCGGTTGCCATGGTTCTGAACCAGGAAGACTATATGCGGTCCGTGGTCGGTGATGATCGCGCGCTGTGGCAGACACTGCCTTCCTTCTTCACGCCTGGGACGCCGCTTTATACTGAAGCGGGTGGCGATATCCTGAAGGGGCCGCGCAATGTTGAAGCCGCCCGCGCCTTGCTGCGTGAATCTGGCTATAACGGCCAGCCCATTACGCTGCTGGTTGGTCAGGATCAGGCGCCGCTCAAGGCCATGGGTGAAGTCACCAATGCGCTGCTGCGTTCCATTGGCATGAATGTGGATTTCGTGGCGACAGATTGGGGCACGGTTGGTCAGCGCCGCGCTTCCAAATCGCCCCCCGGTCAGGGTGGCTGGCACATCTTCCACACCTGGCATGCAGGTGCGGATTGCATCAATCCGGCGGCCTATCTGGCGCTGCGCGCGCATGGCGATGGCGCCTGGTTCGGCTGGCCCAAGGATGATGCTGTGGAAGCCGCGCGTGACAAGTGGTTTGCCGCCCCCGATCTGGCGGCGGAAAAGGCCGCGGTTGCGGAAATGAATGCCGCGGCCATGAGCCACATGACCTATGCGCCCACAGGTTTCTACAAAACCTATCAGGCGTGGCGGGCGAATGTTACGGGCATTGTCGGTGGCCCGCTGCCCTTCTTCTGGGGCGTGAATAAGTCCTAATCAAGAAAGATTGCCGGGATCATGTTTGCCTATATCGTCCGCCGCGTCTTGGCCACCATTCCGGTGATGGCCTTTGTCGCGCTATTCGTCTTCAGTCTGCTTTATGTCGCGCCGGGTGATCCGGCGGCGGTAATTGCGGGCGATCAGGCCACACCTGAAGATGTGGAACGCATCCGCGCCAGCCTTGGCCTCGACCGGCCCTTTTTGATCCGGTTTGGGGAATGGGTCTGGCGTATTCTTCAGGGTGATCTCGGCGTTTCGATTTTCACCAATCTGCCCGTTTCCACCATGATCCAGCAGCGTATTGAACCAACGCTGTCGCTCATGATCATTACGCTGATCCTGGCGGTTTCGGTGGCCATCCCGATGGGGGTGATCGCCGCCTGGAAGCAGGGCACGGTGATTGACCGCACCGTGATGGGCTTCGCGGTGCTGGGCTTTTCTGTGCCCGTCTTTGTCGTGGGTTATGTGCTGGCCTTTATCTTTGCACTGGAACTCGATTGGGTGCCGGTGCAGGGCTATACGCCGATCAAGCAAGGTTTCTTTCCCTGGTTCCAGAACCTGATCCTGCCGGCTATCGCTTTGGGCACGGTCTATATCGCGCTGATTGCGCGCATCACGCGTGCGACCATGCTGGAAGTACTGCAACAGGATTATATCCGCACCGCCCGTGCCAAGGGTGCCGGGCAGCGTAACATCCTGTTCCTGCATGCGCTGAAGAATGCCGCCGTGCCGATCGTCACCGTGATCGGGATTGGCATTGCGCTACTGATTGGTGGCGCGGTGGTGACGGAGAGCGTCTTTGCCATTCCGGGCCTTGGGCGCCTCACGGTGGATGCCATTCTGCGGCGCGACTACCCGGTCATTCAGGGCGTCGTGCTGCTGTTTTCCTTTGTCTATGTGCTGGTGAATCTCATGATTGACCTGCTCTATACCATTCTGGACCCGAGGATCAGATACTGATGTCCGCTTCCATCCTCGACCCCAAGGGCATCACCGCGGCCAATGTGGCCGTGGCGCCGACACTGCCCGACATCATGCCGCCGGTGAAGCCGCGCAAAGGCTTTTTCGGCTATATGCGCCGGCACCCCGCCATTGCGATTGGCGGTTCGTTGGTCACGCTCATGGTGCTGGTCGCGATTTTCGCGCCCTTCCTGTTCACCACGGACCCGACCGCGCTTGCCCCCGCGCGGCGCACGCGTGAACCATCGGCCATGTATTGGTTCGGCACGGATATGCTGGGCCGCGATATCTATTCGCGCGTGCTTTATGGTGCGCGGGTGTCGCTACTGGTGGGCTTCTCGGTCGCGGTGCTCGCTTCCATCATTGGTCTTACGATTGGGATGATTTCCGGCTTCATCCGTTGGGCCGATAGCATCATTATGCGCGTGATGGATGGCATGATGTCCATCCCGCCCATTCTGCTGGCAATCGCGCTGATGGCGCTGACGCGCGGTTCGGTGCAAAACGTGATTATCGCCATCACCATTGCGGAAATCCCGCGCGTGTCCCGCCTGGTGCGCGGCGTCGTTTTGTCCCTGCGTGAGCAGCCTTATGTGGATGCCGCGGTGGCGGCGGGTACCAGCACACCCGTGATCATTTGGCGCCATATTCTGCCGAATACGCTGGCGCCCATCACGGTGCAGGCAACCTATATCTGCGCTTCTGCGATGATCGTGGAAAGCATCCTGTCCTTTATTGGTGCCGGCACGCCACCCATCATTCCCTCCTGGGGCAATATCATGGCCGAAGGCCGCGCGCTGTGGCAGGTGAAGCCCTATATCGTGTTCTTCCCGGCCATTTTCCTGTCCATCACCGTGCTGGCGGTGAACCTGCTTGGCGATGGTTTGCGTGATGCCCTCGACCCGCGCATGGCAAAGAGGATCTGACCCATGGCGATTCTCGAAGTTGAAAATCTGCAAACCCATTTCCGCACGCCTGATGGCATCAATCGCGCGGTGGATGGCGTTTCCTTCCATGTAGAAGCGGGGGAGACGCTGGCCGTTGTGGGCGAAAGCGGTTGCGGCAAATCCGTCACCGCCATGTCCATCCTGCGCCTGATCCCGGAGCCGCCCGGCAAGCTTGCCGGCGCCATCCGCTTCAATGGCAAGAACCTGCTTGACCTCTCGGAAGCCGAAATGCGTGGCATTCGCGGCAATGAGATCAGCATGATCTTCCAGGAACCCATGACGTCACTGAACCCGGTGCTGACCGTAGGACGGCAGATTGGGGAAACGCTGAGGCTGCACCAAGGCATGTCTGCCCAGCAGGCGGAAGACCGCGCGGTGGATATGCTGAAGCTGGTTGGCATTCCGGAAGCCGAACGCCGCGTGAAGGAATACCCGCATCAGCTTTCAGGCGGCATGCGCCAGCGCGTGATGATCGCGATTGCGCTTGCCTGCAACCCGAAGCTGCTGATCGCTGATGAACCAACCACGGCTTTGGATGTGACCATCCAGGCGCAGATTTTGGACCTAATGCGGGATCTGAAGCATCGCGTTGGCGCCGCCATTGTGCTGATCACGCATGATCTTGGCGTGGTGGCGGAAGTCGCTGAACGCGTTGTGGTCATGTATGCCGGGCGCAAGGTGGAAGAAGCCAAGGTCGGGCCTTTGTTCCGTACCCCGCGCCATCCCTATACTCAGGGCTTGCTGGGTTCTGTGCCGAAGCTTGGGTCTTCGCTGGACGGCACGGAAACGCGCTTGCAGGAAATCCCGGGCCTGGTGCCGAGCCTCAAGCAGAAGCTGCAAGGGTGTGTTTTTGCCAGCCGCTGCCCCTATGCCACTGATCTTTGCACAAGCGTCGCGCCGGGCCTGGAAGAAAAAGCCCCCGGCCATATCGTCGCCTGTCATTACGCCCTGAAGGAGGCCGCCGCGGCATGAGCACGCCTCTGCTCGAGGTCAATGACCTCAAGAAACACTTCCCTGTCCGCGCTGGCTTCCTGGGCGGTGTTACGGGTTATGTCTATGCCGTGGATGGCATTTCCTTTTCTATCGCCAAGGGGGAAACCCTTTCATTGGTGGGTGAATCCGGCTGCGGCAAATCCACCGTCGGCAAGGCCATTCTACGCCTGTTCGACATCACCGGCGGCCAGGTGACGCTGGATGGCACACGGATTGATGACATGCCGGCCAGCACGCTGCGCCCACTGCGGCGGCGAATGCAGGTGGTGTTTCAGGACCCCTATTCCTCGCTCAACCCGCGCATGCGGGTGCGGGATATTCTGGCTGAGCCGATCCGCAATTTTGGCTTGGCCAAGGATGCCGCTGATCTGGAAAAGCGCGTGGGCGATTTGATGGACCGCGTGCGCCTGCCGCGTGATGCCGTCAATCGCTGGCCGCATGAATTCTCGGGCGGGCAGCGCCAGCGCATCGGCATTGCCCGTGCACTGGCCGCCGAACCCGATTTGATCATTTGCGATGAGGCGGTCTCGGCGCTGGATGTGTCCGTGAAGGCGCAGATCGTGAACCTGCTGCAGGATTTGCAGAAGGATTTGGGCCTCGCGCTGCTGTTTATCAGCCATGATTTGGCGATTGTGGAGCACATGACGCATCGCGTGGCGGTCATGTACCTCGGCAAAATCGTGGAAGTGGCGCCAAAGCGCGAGTTATTTGCCGCGCCCAAGCACCCCTATACGGAAGCGCTGCTTTCCGCCGTGCCGGTGCCTGAACCCGGCGCGCAGCGTGAACGCGTGATCCTGAAGGGCGATGTGCCAAGCCCGATCAACCCACCCAAGGGCTGCCGCTTCCATACCCGCTGCCCTTATGCCTTTGACCGCTGCCGGCAGGATGAACCGGCGCTCCGCCAGACGGAGCCCGGGCATTGGTCCGCCTGCCATTTGCATGACCGCCCGGCGGCGGAAAACCCTCTGGCCGGGGCCAAGGGTGCGGCACTGATCGCCAAGCATTAAGCCCCTTGCCCGGACGCGCATTCTCCGGGCAAGATTTCATATTGAAAAGCTTGACGAAGCCCCATCTTACAGGTGAGGCTTTAGGTTGAAACACCCCTGGCCAATGGGCCGGGCAGAAACATGGATTGGGAGACGCGCTATGCCGCAGGTGACACTGACCGTGAATGGTCAAACCCATACGGCCGAGGTTGAAGGTCGCACGCTTCTGGTGGAGCTGCTGCGCGAAAAGCTGCGCATGACCGGCACGCATGTCGGCTGCGATACCAGCCAATGCGGCGCCTGCGTGGTGCATGTGAATGGCGAAAGCGTGAAGTCTTGCACGACGCTCGCCGTGATGTGCAATGGCGCGAATGTGAGCACCATTGAAGGCCTCGCCGGCTCCGATGGCACGCTACATGTGATGCAGGAAGCCTTCCGCGAATACCACGCCCTGCAATGCGGCTTCTGCACGCCAGGCATGGTGATGAGCGCGATTGATTTGGTGAACAAGCACCCGAATGGCATCACGGAACAGCAAATCCGCGAAGGGCTGGAAGGCAATCTGTGCCGCTGCACCGGCTATCACAATATCGTGAAGGCCATCGCCGCCGCGGCGGAAGTGATGCAGGGCAAGCGTAAGGAAATGGCGCGCGCCGCAGACTAAAAGGGCAGGGGGGAAACCCCGCCTCTGCGGCCCACAAAAGGCCGCAACACAACAATCAGCCTGATGGGAGGCGATGAAAATGAACGTGGTGACACCGTTTGAAGGCATCGGGGCCAGCGTCCGCCGCAAGGAAGATTTTCGCTTCCTTCAGGGTCGTGGCGCTTATACGGATGATGCGGATAAGCCCGGGCAGTTGCATGCCTGGATTCTGCGCAGTCCGCATGCCCATGCTCGCATTAAATCTGTAGATATCTCAGCCGCGGCTTCAATGCCCGGCGTGGTGGAAATCTATACCGGCGCCGATATGGCGAAGGATGGCGTGGGCGGCCTGCCTTGCGGCTGGCAAATCCACAACAAGGATGGTTCGCCCATGGCCGAACCGCCGCATCCTGTGCTGGCGCATGACAAGGTGCGCCATGTGGGAGACCAGGTGGCGGTCGCGATCGCCGCCACGCGCCAGCAAGCGCGCGATGCCGCCGAAGCGATCAGCGTTGATTATGAAGTGCTGCCCGCCGCCGCCACCATGGCAGCGGCGCTGAAGCCTGGTGCCGCCGCCATTCATGACGGTGTCGCCGGCAATCTTTGCTATGATTGGCATATCGGCGACAAGGCCGTGGTGGATGCCGCTTTTGCCGGCGCCGCGCATGTGGTCAAATTCGACCTGGTGAATAACCGCCTGATCCCGAATGCCATGGAGCCCCGTTCCGCAGTTGGTGAGTTTGATCGCACGACGGGCGATTACACGCTGACCACCACCAGCCAGAACCCGCATGTCATTCGCCTGCTGATGGGCGCGCATGTGCTGCATCTGCCGGAATCGAAGCTGCGCGTGATCGCGCCTGATGTCGGTGGTGGCTTTGGCAGCAAGATCTATCACTATGCGGAAGAAGCCATCGTCACCTGGTCTGCCGGCAAGCTGGGCCGCCCGGTGCGCTGGACTGCGGATCGTACCGAAAGCTTTATGTCGGATGCCCATGGGCGCGACCATGTGAGCCACACGGAATTGGCGCTGGACGCCAATGGCAAGATCCTTGGCCTGCGTGTTTCGACGCAAGCCAATATGGGCGCCTATCTTTCCACTTTCGCGCCCTGCGTGCCGACCTATCTTTACGCGACACTTCTCGCCGGCGTTTACACAACGCCCGTGATCTATTGCGAAGTGAAGGCCGTTTTCACCAATACCGTGCCGGTGGATGCCTATCGCGGCGCTGGCCGGCCGGAAGCGACCTTCCTGCTGGAACGCCTGATGGATGTGGCGGCGAAGCAGACCGGCATTGACCGGGTGGAACTGCGTCGGCGGAACTTCATCCAGCCCGATCAATTCCCCTATCAAACGCCGGTCGCGCTGCAATATGACAGTGGCAATTACCACGCGACCCTGGAACAGGCTCTGGCTTCTTCTGATTGGGCCGGCTTCCCGGCACGGCGTGCGGAAGCCGCCAAGCGCGGCAAGCTGCGCGGCATTGGCTGTTCCACCTATCTGGAAGCCTGCGGCATCGCGCCTTCCGCCGTGGTTGGCAGCCTCGGCGCCCGCGCGGGGCTTTATGAGGTTGGCACCATCCGCGTGCATCCAACCGGCAGCGTGACGGTGCTGACCGGCGCGCATAGCCATGGCCAGGGGCATGAAACCACCTTCGCGCAATTGGTTGCCGATAAGCTTGGCGTGCCGGTGGCGCAGGTTGATATCGTGCATGGCGATACCGCCAAGGTGCCCTTCGGCATGGGGACTTATGGGTCACGCAGCCTTGCCGTTGGCGGTAGTGCGATGATGAAGGCGATGGATAAGATCATCGCCAAGGGCAAGCGCATCGCGGCGCATCTGATGGAAGCCTCGGTCGACGATATTGAGTTTGACCGTGGCACCTTCCGTGTGGCGGGCACAGACAAGACCAAGGCGCTGGTGGATATCAGCGTCGCGGCCTATGTGCCGCACAATTACCCGATCGAGGAATTGGAACCGGGCCTGGAGGAAACTGCCTTCTATGACCCGAAGAACTTCACCTATCCGGGTGGCTGCCATATCGCGGAAGTGGAAATTGATCCGGAGACGGGCCGCACCTCCGTGATTAGTTTCACCGCCGTGGATGATGTGGGCCGCGTGATCAACCCCATGATCGTGGAAGGGCAGGTGCAGGGCGGTGTCGCGCAGGGGATCGGGCAGGCGCTGCTGGAAACCTGCGTCTATGACGCGGATGGCCAGCTACTGTCTGGTTCCATGATGGATTACACCATGCCGCGGGCGGATGATTTGCCGCCCGTTTCGGTCGCAACCCATACCACGCTTTGCACCCATAACCCGCTTGGGGTGAAGGGCTGCGGCGAAGTGGGGGCCATTGGGTCCCCGCCAGCCGTGATCAATGCGGTGGTGGATGCGCTTTCCGATTATGGCGTGACTCATGTCGAAATGCCGGCGACCCCGGCAAAACTCTGGCAGATCATCAATAGCGGCCGCCGCGCGGCGGCAGAATAAAGGACCTCACAAATGTATGATTTCGCCTATCACAAGCCCACCAGCCTGGCCGATGCCGTGAAGCTGCTGGCTGATCCGGATGCCAAGGCAGTTTCCGGCGGGCATACGCTGATCCCGGCGCTGAAGCACCGGCTGAACAAGCCTTCCGCGCTGGTGGATCTTTCCGGTATTGCGGAGATGAAGGGCATTCGCCGCGAAGGCAATGCCATCATCATCGGTGCGCTGACGCGGCATGTGGAAGTCGCCAATAGCGCGGAAGTGAAGGCCGCCATTCCGGCTTTGGCCTACATGGCATCGCATATTGGCGATGTGCAGGTGCGCAATCGCGGCACGATTGGTGGTTCGGTTTCCAATAACGACCCGGCGGCGGATTACCCGGCGGCGGTGCTCGGCCTTGGCGCCACCATCCACACCAATAAGCGCAAGATCGCGGCGGATGATTTCTTCCAGGGCATGTTCACCACTGCCTTGGCGGCGGATGAGATTCTGGTGGCGGTGGAATTCCCGATCCCGGAGAAGGCCGGCTATGCCAAAATGAAGAACCCGGCCAGCCGCTATGTCATGGCGGGTGTTTTCATCTCCAAGGGCGCGGGCGGCGTCAGGGTTGCGGTGAATGGCGCCGGGCCTTGCGTCTTCCGTCAGGCGGATATGGAAAAGGCGCTGTCGGGCGGTTGGTCCGCCAATGCGCTTTCCGGTGTCAGCCAAGCCGCCGATGGCATGAATAGCGATATCCATGGCAGCGCGGAATACCGCGCGCATCTGGTGGGTGTGATGGCCAAGCGCGCCTTGGCGGCGGCTGGCTGAGCCGTTTCGCCCTAAGCAAAACACGGAATGGCGGCCTTCGGGTCGCCATTTTCATTTTGGGTCGCGCCCGCTGGTCCCGCGCGCGCTTCTGCGCCATGATCGCAACAGAAACTGCGGGAGAAGGCGCCATGGACATCAATAATCCCGACATCATTGCGGAAGTCCGCGCGGTGTTTGACAGGTATGAAGCCGCCATCGCCGCCAATGACAGCGCGGTGCTGGATAGCAGCTTCTGGGATGATCCGCGCGTGGTGCGTTATGGCATCACGGAAATCCTCTATGGCATCAAAGCTATTCGCGCCTTTCGCGCCAGCGTGAAATCCTATGCCCCCCGCGCACAGAAGAAGATCACCATCACCACCTTCGGGCGCGATTTCGCCACCACCAATCTGGAATTCCAGCGCCTGGATAGCGGCCTGATCGGGCGAGAAACCAAGATCATGGCGCGCATCCCAGGCCAGGGCTGGCGCATTGTCTCTGCCCATGTCTCTCTATTGGGGCAAACCGATCCTGGCCGTGTCGCGAAAGGCTAATGCCATGAGCAAGACTGTCGAATGCTTCTACACGCTCTCCTCCCCCTGGATGTATCTGGGCGGGAAGCAATTGAACGAGATCATCAAGCGCCACGGTGCCAATCTGGTTCTGCGCCCTTATGATTTTCGCCTGGTAGTGCCGCATACTGGGGGGATACCACTTCGCACCCGCCCGGAACCGCGCCAGGATTATCACGCGCTCGAACTGGATCGCTGGTCGCGCCATCTTGGCATTCCCATCAAGCTGAAGCCCAAACACTACCCGCCATCCGATCAGCGCCAAGCGGGGCAGATGGTCATGGCGGCGGCAGCGCGCGGCATGGATGCGATGCGGCTTTCCCATGCCCTGCTGACCGCACTTTGGCTGGAAGACCGCGACATTGCGGACCCGCACATTCGCGTTGCCATCGCCGAAGAACAGGGCATGCCGGGCGAAAGCCTGCACCGTGAAGAAGAAAGTGCCAGCATCCAGGCGGAGTTTGACCGTAATAACCGCGATGCCATCGCCCGCGGTGTCTTCGGCGCACCTACCTATGTGTGTGACGAGCTTTTCCTCTGGGGGCAGGACCGGCTGTTCTTCCTGGATAAGTATCTGGCTGGGGAGGCGGTGCAATCTGGCGCAGTCAAGGCAATCGCCAAAACCAGGGCGCGCTAAATATGGTGCGGCATGTGGTGGTGATTGGCGCGGGCGCTGTCGGCGCTGCCTCAGCGCTCGCCGCACTTAAGGATGGCCATCGGGTCACCATACTGGACCCCGCCGAACCGGGCGGGGAACAGGCGGCATCCTATGGCAATGGCTGCTGGCTGAGCCCCATGTCGGTGATCCCGCCGGCGGTGCCCGGCATTTGGAAGAAGCTGCCGAAATTCCTCGCGGACCCGCTCGGCCCGCTTGCGATTCGCTGGGGCTATCTGCCCAAGGTGGCGCCCTGGCTGATCCGCTACCTCGCTTCCGGTTGGCGGTGGGAGGATGTGGCGAAGACCGCCCATGCGCTCCGCCCACTGGTGCAGGATGCGCCCCGGCTGCATCAGGCGCTGGCGGAACAGGCCGGGGTGGGCCATCTGATCGAAAGGCGGGGGCTGATGTATATCTACCCCTCCCGCGCCGATTTTGAGGCTGAGCGCAAAGCCTGGGACATCCGTCACCAGGTCGGTGTGCGCTGGATTGAACTTGACGCGGATGAGCTTCGCCAGCGCGAACCTGATCTGGACCGCCGCTATGGCTTCGGCATTTTCGTCGATGAGGGTGGGCATTGCACCGACCCCGGCGCCTATGTTGCCGCCCTGACTGCCCTGGCTGAGGCCGAGGGAGCGAAGCTGGTGCGCGATCACGCCACCGGCTTTCGGATCGAAGCGGGCCGCCTGAAGGCGGTGACGACAGGGCAGGGGGAGGTCACCTGCGATGCCGCCGTGATCGCCGCCGGGGTGCATTCCAAGCCGCTGGCCCGCGCTGCCGGGGATGATGTGCCGCTGGAGAGCGAACGCGGCTACCACGCCGAAATCAGCGCGCCTGAAGTGGCGCCGCGCTATGGGCTGATGCCCTCAGACGGCAAAATGTCCATCATGCGGACGGCGCGGGGGCTTCGCTGCGCCGGGCAGGTCGAAATCGCCGGCATTGACGCTGCCCCCAATTGGCAGCGCGCCGAAATTCTGAAGAACCATTTGCTGAGCTGTTTTCCGGGTCTGCCCAAGGATATTGCGGCGGACCGGATCAAATTCTGGCTGGGGCATCGGCCTTCCATGCCGGATGGGATGCCCTGCCTTGGCACGTCGCGTGCGTCGCCGGATGTGATCCATGCCTTTGGCCATGGCCATACCGGGCTGGTGGCGGCGGCCCGGACGGGAGAGGTCGTGGCAGCGCTTCTGGCACGCCGCGCGCCGCCCATACCCATCGCCGCCTTCGACTCGCGGCGTTTCAAGGCATTTTTTTAGCCTTCGCTGCGCCGGACTTAAGATTTTTCTCGCTTTTCAGGAAACGAAGTGTCATGGTGCCATTTAGCGGCGTTGCATCCCGCGCGTTGCGGTCATTTATCTGTGGATAGTCAAAAAGTGTTTCCTGAAAACGAGCACCAGGATAGCACCGGGCCGATCGAGGCCGAGGTGAAGTGGTATAACTCCCGTAAAGGCTTCGGCTTCGTACTGGGACCAGATGGGCAGGATGTGTTTTTTCACGCCTCTGCCCTGACAGAATCGGGCATTGAGCCGCCAGATACCGGTGACAAGCTGGTCTGCGAAATGGGTTCTGACCGGCAAGGCCGGCGCCTGATCACGCGGATCATGCAGCTGAAGAAGGGCGAAGGCGGTGGCGAAGCCCGCCCGCCGCGTCGTGAATTCGGCGGCGGTGGTGGCTTTGGGGATCGCCCCCCGCGCCGCGATTTCGGGGATCGTCCCCCACGCCGTGATTTCGGCGGCGGCGGCGGCTTCGGCGGTGGTGGCGGCGGCTTCAATAGCGGCGGCGGCTTCGGTGATCGCCCCCCGCGCCGCGATTTCGGCGATCGTCCCCCGCGTCGTGATTTCGGCGGTGGCGGCGGCGGTTTTGGAGGTGGCGGCGGTGGCTTTGGTGATCGCCCGCCGCGTCGTGATTTCGGGGATCGTCCCCCGCCGCGGCGCGAATTCAGCCGCGATGAAGGCGGCCCGACCTATGACATCGCCGGCACGGTCAAGTGGTTTGACCAGGTGCGTGGCTTTGGCTTCGTGACGCCGGAAGATGGCGGCCAGGATGTCTTCCTGCATTCTTCGGTGCTGCAACGCGCCGGCAAGCAGGATGTGCAGCAGGGCGAAAAGGTAGCGCTTGAAGTGCGTGACGGTCAGCGCGGTCGTCAGGCCGTGAATATGAAGGACTGAACCACGCCATATTGCAGCCCATAAGGCCGCGATAGCTGGGTTAACTGAGAAAACGAGGGGCATGTTCCCTCGTTTTTTTATGGCGCAGAGCCGGTGGTCTTATTTCCATTCTTGATTGAGAAAACTGAAGGCGGCACAGGAATTTTTACCAAATTTAAATAAAAAACGTGGTTTTTCAACGGTTTATTTAACTGCTTTTTCATTTCCCTCTGAGAAATTGACGTTGTCCCGAAAACCGGGCGCAGCGAAGGGAAAATCCCATGAATCTGAATTCCGTTAATACCAATATTGGGGCGATGACCGCCCTCCAGTCCTTGAACAGGACCAATGACGCGCTTGCCGCCGTGCAGAAGCGCGTCTCGACCGGTTTCCGGGTCGCCGATGCAAAGGATGATGGTGGCGCCTTTGCCGTCGCCCAATCCGTGCGTGGTGACGTTGCCGGCCTGACCGCTGCCAATGAGCAATTGGGCGGTCTAAAGGGTATCATTGATGTCACGCTCACAAGCCTGGGGCAGGTTTCCAAAACCATGGTGGAAGTGCGGACGGTTTTGACGCGCCTTGCCGACGGTACGATCAATGGGGCGCAGCGCGATCAGTACGAACAACAGTACGAACAGCTGAAAACACAAATCGAGCGCTTCATCGATGATGCAACCTATAATGAACGCACCTTGCTTTCGACAGCTGTTGCTGCGGGTGGGGGCGATATCGTCACGATTCGTAATGAGCAAGGCACTACCCTTACCCTCGCTGCCTTTGACGGCGCGACTGATTTTGTTGTGGATGCCGCACCTGCTGACGCGGCGGCTGCGCAGACGGCCATTACTGGAAACTGGACGGATATCAATCAAGCGATCAACGACGCGCTCAATCGCTTGGGTGCCGATTCGCGTTATGTTGATTCCCAGATCGGTTATAATCGCGACAAGCTTGATGCCATTGAAGGCGGGCTTGGCGCCTTGATTGATGCCGACATCGCCAAGGAAGCCGCACGACTTCAGGCGCTGCAAATTCGTCAACAGCTTGGCACGCAAACGCTTTCAATCACCAACCAAGCACCACAGGCGCTGATTTCCCTGTTTGGCCGGTGAACCAGAAGGATCGTTGGCGTGATCCGCTTTAATAGATCGCGGCAAGGTTTCGTGAACCCGCAGCGTGAATGCTGCGGTGTTTTGCCTTAGTGCGTGTCCCCTTCGCATTGCTTCATCCAACACGCACTAAGTTTTTGTTTGATCGCTTTTCCAAGTCACCACGTGAGAACTCGTGGCTTGAGAATGTTTTTTGATCACCGAGTTCAAGGCTACAGTACGCCAAACTTTATCCAGCACGATATTTTTTGCATCTAAAAAAACTCGGCGAAGATTTTAAAATAATCTGATCATTTACTGAAAATTATTCTTTTAGTGTCAGTTTCATCTCAGCCCAAAATGGGTTTGCGATAAAGGAAAAACTCCGATGAGCATCACCTCAGTTATTACAAATGTCGGTGCCATGACGGCACTGCAGTCTCTCAACCGCACCAATGATGCCTTGTCTGAGGTGCAGAAGCGTATCTCCACCGGCTATCGCGTCGCCGATGCCAAGGATGATGGGGGCGCCTTTGCGGTTGCGCAAACGATTCGGAGCGACACAGCCTCCCTCGGCGCAGTCAATGAGCAATTGGGCGGGCTTCGCGGCTTGGTTGACATCTCACTTACGGCCCTTGAACAGGTTTCAAAAACCATGATCGAGGTACGCAGCGTGCTGACACGCCTTTCCGATGGCACCATCACTGGGGAAGCGCGCGATCAGTATAATCAGCAATACGCGCAGCTTCGCGATCAGATAACCAATTTCCTGGAAGATGCCGATTACTTTGGACGCAACCTGCTGACCGGCACATCGCCTGCAGACGATGTCGTGACACTAAGAAGCGAATCAGCAGATGCGGCGGATTTATATACCTTGCCCGCGCTGGGTCCCAATACGAATTTTCTTGTCATGGTTGGGCCCTTCGCGACAGATGCCGATGCACGCGCTGCGCTGGACCCGGCAACTGGGGATTTCACCGACATCAACAATACCATCAATGATGCGATGAACAGGCTTGGGTCGGATGCGCGCTACATTGACGCGCAGATCAATTACAATGGCAGCAAGCTTGATGCCATGGAAGCAGGGCTTGGCAATTTGATCGATGCGAATCTGGCCAAGGAATCCGCACGCCTCCAGGCGCTACAAATCCGCCAGCAGCTTGGTAGCCAAACGCTTTCCATCGCGAATCAGGCGCCACAATTCCTGACATCACTCTTCGGCGGCCGCTGATCGCCACGCGGCTAAACCCGGGCGCTTCAACCGAAGCGCCTGGGCCTGATCCCGGCGTGAAACCAGGTGATCATCGAATAAATATCGTAAACCGGCAGGCCAAGCGCATTCCGCAAGGCCGCCGCATAGGGCGGCATATTCGTGCATTCCAGCACAATGGCGCCGACATCGGGGTGGCGCGCGACCAATTCCCGCCCGGCATCCAGGATATCCTGCGTCGCCAGATCAATATCCATATCCTGATGATCGGCGCGGATCAGCACGCGGAAGAACTCCCGCCCGCCTTCCGTGCCGACACAGGGGATATCGCGCGCAACACCTGCGGCATCCAGATGCGCGGGCGTTAGGCTTTGCTTGCTGACCGTAATCACGCCAACACGCTTGCCGGGCGGTAGCGTCGCCTGCACCCAAGGCACCTGCATCAGCGACGATGTGGCTACCGGCACCTGCACCGCTTCGGCCAATTCGCGCTGGAAAAGCGAAAGGAAGCCGCAATTGGTGGTGATCGCCTCGGCGCCCAGCTGCACCAGCTCCTCAGCGGCGGCGATGAAATCCGGCAAAAGCCCCTTCGCCCCCAACAGCACAACTTTCTCCGGTGTCGCGCCGCGCACCACGCGAAACAGCACGGGGAAGGGCCAGGTTTCGCCATTGCCCATATCGCCGGGAATACGGGGAAATCGCGCTTCCAGCATCAGAATGCCAAGCGGCGCGCCATAGATGGATTTGCCGCCGCGTGCGATGCGCGGCGCTGCATTTGGGGTGTTCATCCGGCAAGCTTAAGCGGCTAAACTGCCCTGCAACAATCTCAAGGAGTTCCAATTCATGCGCCGTAGCCTGATTGCCGCCTTGCTTGCTTCCGTCATCGCTGTCCCCGCCCTGGCCCAGGGCGATGCTTGGCCTAACCGCCCCATCACGCTGATGGGCGGATTCCCCAATGGCGCGGGTACGGATATTTATGCGCGGCGGTTGGCCGAACCACTTTCCCGCGCGCTTGGCCAGCCCGTGGTGGTGGATAGCCGCACCGGGGCAGGGGGCAATATCGGGTCTGATTTCGTCGCGAAATCCAGGCCCGATGGCTACACCTTCTATTTCGGCACGGCTGGCACGCACGCCATCAATGCCGCGCTCTATAAGAACCTGCCCTTTGACGTGCAGCGGGATTTCACGCCTGTCGTGCTGCTGGGCGATGTGCCCAATGTCATGATCGTGAGCCCCGAAAAGCGCCCGCAATTCCAGAATTGCGCGCAGGTGCTGGCAGCGGCGCGGGCGCGGCCCCAGGCGGTTTCCTATGGCTCAACCGGCAATGGCGCCTCCACCCATCTGGCCGGGGTGCAATTCGCCATCGCCGCCAATCTGGATTTGCTGCATGTGCCCTATCGCGGCCAGCCAGGCGCCATGGCGTCCTTGCTCGCGGGCGATACCGACCTGTTCTTCAACCAATCCGGCGCCGCCATGGGGCCGATCCGCCAAGGCCAGGTAAGGCCGCTTGCGGTGATGAGCCCGGCGCGGCTCGCCGCACTCCCGGATGTGCCCACCGTGGCCGAGGCTTGCGGCACACCGCCCATGGATACCAGCACCTGGTATGCGATTCTGGCCCCAGCCGGCCTGCCGGACCCGATCCTGCGGCGCATGAATACCGAGATCAATCGCATCATCACCACGCCCGAATTCCGCACTTGGCTGGTGCAGGACCAGGCCATCACGCCCCCCGCCGCGCCCAATTCGCCCGAGCAGTTCCGCGAAACCCTGGCGCGCGATATTGCCCGCTGGGCGGAAGTGGTGCGCCGTTCCGGTGCCACGGTGGATTGAAGCGCCCATCAGCCTTGCAACCCTGTCGTGCCGGCCCTAATCGAAGGGCAAATCGGAGCAAAAACAATGGATATGCATCATTCCCAGGAAGCCCACGCCGAAATCCGTGAGGAAGTGCGCAAGCTCTGCGCGCGCTTCCCCGGCGAGTATTGGCGCGAGCTTGATACCCGTCGCGGCTACCCGACCGAATTCGTCAAGGCGCTGACCGATGCCGGCTGGCTCGCCGCGCTGATCCCGGAAGAATATGGCGGGTCTGGCCTGCCGCTTTCGGCTGCCGCCGCAATTCTGGAAGAAATCCACGCCACGGGCTGCAATGCGGCGGCCTGTCACGCGCAGATGTATATCATGGGCACCATCCTGAAGCATGGCAGCCCGGAGCAGAAGCAGAAGTATCTGCCCAAAATCGCCACCGGCGAATTGCGCCTGCAAGCCTTTGGTGTGACGGAACCGACCAGCGGCACCGATACCACCAGCCTGCGCACCTTCGCGCAAAAGCAGGGCGACAAATACATCGTCAATGGCCAGAAGATTTGGACCAGCCGCGCGGAACATTCCGATCTGATGCTGCTGCTGGCGCGCACCACGCCGCGCGACCAGGTGGCCAAGCGCACCGATGGGCTTTCCACCTTCATCGTGGATATGAAGAAGGCGCTCGGGAGTGGCCTGACCATCCGCCCGATCCGCACCATGATGAACCATAACTCCTGCGAGGTCTTTTTCGACAATATGGAAGTCCCCGCCGAGAACATGGTCGGCCAGGAAGGCAAGGGCTTCCGCTATATCCTTGATGGCATGAATGCCGAACGCCTGCTGATCTCAGCCGAGACCATTGGCGATGCCAAATGGTTCATCAATAAGGCCGTGGATTATTCGAAGCAGCGCGTGTTGTTTGGCCGCCCGATCGGCCAGAATCAGGGCGTGCAATTCCCAATCGCCAAGGCCTATGCCCAGATGCGCGCCGCCGAAGCGCTGATCCAGAAGGGTTTGGAGAAATTCGAAGCCGGCCTGCCCTGTGGTGAGGAAGCCAATATGGGCAAGATGCTCGGCGCCGATGCGGCCTGGGCGGCGGCGGAAGCCTGCGTTCAGACCCATGGCGGCTTCGGCTTTGCCGAGGAATATGATGTGGAGCGCAAATTCCGCGAAGCGCGGCTTTATCAAGTGGCGCCGATCAGCACCAATCTGGTACTGAGTTATGTGGGCGAGCATGTGCTCGGGATGCCGCGGTCTTACTGATGGCCTCTCAGCCTTTGAAGGGCCTGTTCGTCGTTTCGATGGAACAGGCCGTGGCCGCCCCATATTGCGCTTCCCGGCTTGCCGATGCCGGGGCGCGCGTCATCAAGATCGAACGGCAGGAAGGTGATTTCGCCCGCGCCTATGATGCGGTGGCGAATGGGCAATCCAGCTATTTCATCTGGCTCAATCGCGGCAAGGAAAGCCTGTGCCTTGATATCAAAAAGCCGGACGACAAGGCGTTGCTTGATGCGCTGATCGCCAAGGCCGATATCTTCATCCAGAACCTTGCACCTGGCGCCATGGCGCGGGCTGGCTTTGGCTCGGCTGAATTGCGTGCCAAGCATCCGCGCCTGATTACCGTTGATATTTCGGGTTATGGCGAGGAAGGCGAATACGCCGCCATGAAGGCCTATGACCTTCTGGTGCAGGCAGAAACTGGCCTCGCTTATGTGACTGGCCGCGCGGAAGGCCCTGGGCGCGTGGGTGTTTCCGCCTGTGATATCGCCTGCGGCATGCATGCCTATGCGGCGGTGTTGGAAGCCCTGATTGATCGCGGCATTACCGGCAAGGGCAAGGGCATTGCCGTATCCCTGTTTGATGGCATGGCGGATTGGATGACGGTGCCGCTGCTGCAATATGAAGGCACTGGCCGGAACCCGCCGCGCATTGGCATGGCGCATCCTTCCATCTGCCCCTATGGTGCCTTCACCACCAAGGATGGCGCGGATGTGCTCATTGCCATCCAGAATGAGCGTGAATGGGCCGGCTTCTGCGCCCATTTCCTTGATGAGCCTGATCTGCCTGAGCGGGAGGGGTTCCGCGTCAATAATGAACGTGTCGCCAATCGCCCCATGGTGGATGGCCATATCGGCAAGATGTTCGCGACCCTGACGCGGGAAGAATGCGCGGCCAAGTTGCGCCGTGCCAATATTGCCTTTGGCTTCATCAATGATTGCGGCGGCCTGCGTGATCATCCTGCGCTGCGCCGCGTGACGGTGGAAACGGAAAAGGGCCCGATCAAGATCGGCGCGCCGCCGGCGAAGCTTTCCGACGGGGCGCGCAACCTGGGGGCTGTGCCGCGGCTTGGGGAGCATTCGGCGGCCATTCGGGCGGAATTCGGCGGCTGATTTGCGCCGGGGGCTGGAAGCTGCCTCCCCGTGCGCCAATTTCAATGACAGTTTCATGTCAACGGGGAGTATTTTCCATGCAACGTCGTGATATTCTGGGTCTTGCTGGCGCCGCCGCGCTGACCCCTTTTGCCAAGCCCGCCCTGGCGCAAGCCTGGCCTTCCGGCCCTGGCCGCATCATCGTGCCCTTCGCCGCCGGCGGCCCCACGGATATTCCGGCGCGCCTGATTGCGGAGGAAATGTCCAAATTCCTGCCGGCGCGCCTGGTGGTGGAAAACCGCACTGGATCGGGCGTGGTGATCGGCACGGATCTGGTCAGCAAGGCGCCCAAGGATGGGCAGACAATCCTCTACACCACCATCGCCCATGCCTGCCTGCGCGCGCTGTTTGACCGCCTGCCCTTTGATCCGGTCGCGGATTTCACGCCGACAACCTATATCGGCCAAATCCCGATGATCATGCTGGTCAATAAGGACCTGCCCGCGCGCACCCTGCCAGAGCTGATTGACCTGCTGCGCAAGAACCCCGGCAAGTATGATTACGCGTCCAGCGGCAATGGCGGCGCGGTGCATTTGGCGAGTGAGTTGTTTTTGCATATGGCGGGCGGGCTTAAGGCCAATCACATCCCCTTCCGCGGGTCATCCGCCGCCATGCCGGAAGTGCTTTCCGGGCGTATTCCGATCATGCTGGATGTCGCAGCGGCGGCGCTGCCTTACATGCAGCGCGGCGAGTTGCGGGCGCTTGCGATCAGCACCAAGGAACGCATGCCCTATGCGCGCGACCTGCCGACCTTCATCGAAGGCGGCGTTGCGGGGTATGAGGCCTATACGTGGCACATGGCGCTGGTGCCTTCAGGGACACCTGCCGCGACGGTGCAGGCTATCAATGCTGCCTTCAACCGCGCCCTGTCGCAGGATTCGGTGAAGAACAGGCTTTCCGATCTGACGATGGACGTCACCACCAACAGCACGCCAGAAAGTGCGGCGCGCTTCCTCGCCGCTGAAATGGCGAAGTGGGAACCCATCATCCGCGCCGCCGGCATCAAGCCGAATTGATCTTCTGCCGGCGTGGGCTCAGCCTTCGCCCGCTTCATATCTGCTGCCACTGAAAGGCCACCGCCATGACCAAGCTGCCCGCTTCGATGAATTTCGTGGACCATGGCAAGGGCGGCGGGCCTGAGGTTCTGGTGCCGGCACAAACCGCCGTTCCAAACCCGGCGGCGGATGAGGTGCTGATCCGTGTTATGGCGACAGGCGTCAATCGCCCGGATGTGGCGCAGCGGGAGGGCAGCTACCCGCCACCGCCCGGCGCCTCGCCCATTATCGGCCTGGAATGCGCTGGTGAGGTTGTCGCGCTGGGGGCGGCCGTCACGCGCTATCGTGTGGGGGATCGCGTTTGCGCGCTGACCAATGGCGGCGCCTATGCCGAATATTGCGCCGCCCCCGAAGCGCAAACCCTGCCCTGGCCGAAGGGCTATGATGCCCTGCACGCCGCTGCCCTGCCTGAGACCTATTTCACCGTCTGGGCCAATCTGTTTGGCCATGGGCGGCTTACGGCGGGGGAGACGGTGCTGATCCATGGCGGCACTTCCGGCATTGGCGTCACCGCCATTCAATTGGCCAAAGCCTTCGGCGCACGCGTAATCACCACCGCCGGGAATGCGACGAAATGCGCCGCCTGTCTGGAATTGGGCGCCGATGCCGCGATTGACTATCGCACCCATGATTTCGCGGAAGAAGTAAAACGCCTGACGGATGGCAAGGGCGTGGATGTCATTCTGGATATGGTCGGCGCCGATTACTTCGCGCGTAACCTGAAAAGCCTGGCGCGTGATGGCCGGCTGGTGATCATTGCCTTCCTCGGCGGCTTCAAGACGGAAGCTGATCTGCGCCCGATCATGGTCAAGCGGCTGACGGTCACCGGCAGCACCATGCGCCCGCGCACCACGGCGGAGAAAGGGGAAATCGCGACAGCGCTCGCCACCAAAGTCTGGCCGATGCTGGAAGCGGGCAAGGCGGGGCCGCGCATTTTTCAGACCTTCCCATTGGCAGAAGCGGCGGCGGCGCATCGCCTCATGGAAAGCAGCGCACATATCGGCAAGATCATGCTGAAGGTGGCGGATTAGGCGCGGCACTTGTTCTATCTGCTGCTGCTTGCCGCGCTGTTCTGCGCCCTGCTGTTGTGGCGTCAACCGCGCGGGGCGGGCAGGGCGCTGACAGCGGGGGCCGCGGTGCTGTTCCTCGCCGGGGCGCTGATGTTGCTGTTGCGACGTGGTTTTCTGCCAGGCCATGGCCCCAGGCGCTGGACAACAAATGGTTAGGCGCGGCACTGACAAAAAATTGCCATTTTCTATTTTGTAACAGATAGGCTTGAATGGCCTTGAGTGATTCGCGTCTTTGGCGAAATCGCTCAGGGTCTAGCGCTTGGGGGCACGCCATAACGCGATGAAATCATCGCTGCATCTTCTTTTGGTCGCCATTCTTCTATTTGGCGGCGCTTGGCCGATCACGAAGGCAGCTTTGGCGGATGCCTGCCCCATGTGGTTTGGCTTTGGGCGTGCCGCGCTGGCAACACTTGCCGCTGCCCTTTTGTTGTTGGTCCTTGGACGCTTCCATCGGCCGAAGCGCGAGGATCTACCCACCGTATTTGCTGTTGGAATTCTGCAATTGGGCGGTTTTTTTGTCCTTGCCCATGCAGCGGTGGAACTGGTGGAAGCAGGCCGTACCGCCATCATTTCCGCGGTTGTGACCTATTGGCTCATTCCGCTGTCCATGCTGGTGATGGGAGAGAAAGTCTCCCCCCGGCGCTGGTTGGCCGCGCTGCTTGGGCTTGCCGGCATTCTTGTTCTGGCTGGGCCCTGGGCGGTGGATTGGTCTGCGCCGGGTCAGCTTGCCGGTCATGCAATGCTGATCACCGCTGCCTTGCTCTGGAGCATCGCCATCATTTTTACGCGGCGCTTCCCACCCAAATCCCCGATGTTCGACCTGCTGCCTTGGGCATTTTCGATTGGTGCTTTGGTCATTCTGCCCTTTGCTCTGGCGAGCCAAAGGGCAACGACCATCGGCCCGGATGCTTGGCCTTACATGCTTTATATTGGCTTGATCGTGGCCCCGATCGGCACCTGGTGCGTGCTGGAGGTCGGCCGGCGCCTGCCCGGCGCGGTCGCTTCCGTCGCCTTTTTGTTGGTGCCGGCCTTTGGCGTTTTTGTCTCGACCCTTTGGCTGGGTGAGCCCTTTGGCTGGGATATGATGCTGGGCGGCGGCTTGATTGTGGGCTCGGTCATTATGGCGGCGTCGGAATAGATGCGCCTTAACGTCATCGAAGCCGGGCAGGGGGCGCCTTTGGTGCTACTGCATGGCTTGTTCGGTTCGGCGCGCAATTGGGGCGCGGTGCAGAAGGCGCTCGCGCACGACTACCGCGTGGTGGCGCTGGATTTGCGCAATCACGGTGCATCCCCCCATGCCCCAGACATGGACTACGCCGCGCAAGCGGCGGATGTGGCCGAAACCATGGTAGCGCTGGGCATCAAACGCGCTGTGGTGCTGGGCCATTCCATGGGCGGCAAGGCCGCGATGATGCTGGCGCTCACGCGGCCAGAATTGGTGGAACGCCTGATCATCGCCGATATAGCGCCACGCCCCTATCCGCCGGCGCTCCGCGCCGTGGTCGCCGCACTGCAAGCGCTGTCGCTCCATGCCGGCCTCACGCGCCAGGAAGCGGATCAGGCGCTGCGGAGCGCCGTGCCGGAAGCGCCCATCCGCATTTTCCTGTTGCAGAATCTGCGTTTTGAGACTGCGCCGCCAAGCTGGCGTATCGGCCTTGCCGAGATCGCCGCCGCCATGCCGGAGATCGAGGCTTTCGCGCCCCCAGCCGGCGCGCGGTTTGAAGGCCCGGCACTTGCCATGGCCGGCGCGCTTTCGCCCTATATCCGCACCGAAGACCACGCAGCGTTTCGCGCGCTATTTCCGCGCATCAGCTTTGTCAGCATCCCCCGCGCCGGCCATTGGCTGCATGCGGAAAATCCTGAGGGCTTTCTGGCTGAATTGCGGGACTTTCTTTCGGCCTGATATCGTGGGAAATGCGTGAAGCGATAAGCCCCGTCGCCAGAGTATTTTCAAGCCAAGTGTAATCGCTTGGCGGCTCAGATAACGCGACGAGCGAAGCAGTTTTGTTTGAAGCGCGCCCTGGTGGATTCGAACCACCGACCCACAGCTTAGAAGGCTGTTGCTCTATCCAACTGAGCTAAGGGCGCCCTGAATCAGACCAGTTCAATGAGACCAATTCTCATGCCGGCCGAACTTGAAATTGTCAGCATAGACCTTGGGCTTGATGGCGCTGGCGGCCTTGGCGGGCGCCTCCGCCTCATACCGCAGGCCCTGGGCTTCCGCATAGGCGATAGCCTGCTCACGCGTCTCGAAATGCAGCGCGACCTGCTTCGCTGTGTCGGCCGAGCCATACCAGCCCACCAATTGGTCAGCGCGCTGCGCTTCGCTCGGCACAAAGCTAAGCACCCATCCCGCCTTGCCGGCGCGGCCGGATTGCATGGCTGATTTCGCCTGCTGGTAGATGCGCGCAAAGCCTTTGGTTTCGGACATTGGGGTACCTCTTTCTCAGGTCCTTCTTTCACTATTCCGCGCCAAAGCTCAAGGGAAAGGTCAATCTTGAGTGGGCGGATGGCCGGCTTTTGCGCGTATGCGAGCAAATCGCTCCTGCAAAACTGGACTGATATAACCGCGCAGCTTGCTGCTGGGCGTTTTCAGGGCCGAAAGCCGATTGGGAACATGGTGAACCTCCAGAAAGTCGAGGTTCTGCGGGGCGGGGCGATAAATCGGCAGGTCACCGCCAAGCGGCGTCTGCGTCAGTTCCATCGGATCAAGGCCGGCCGCTACCGCTGCCGTGTCAGGCGCGTGAAAATCGGGCTGAACCATCCAGCGCCGTAACTGGCCATCTGTGATGATAAAGGCGCCTGAAAGGCCATCCCTTGTTTTCCGGAACAGAACATCGCCGTCAAAACTTGGCAGGGTAAGTTCCGCCGGCCCCGGCCTTTCTGGCGCGCGATAACTTGGAAACGCTGGCTGATCCAGATAGGCGCGCCAGCCATGATGCGGAGGGCCGAAAATCTCGAAGCGATTTGGCAGTAAGATCCTGTCTTCACCATGCGCGCGGTAAAAGGCTGCAATTTTACGAAAAAAGGATGGGTCCAGGATTGTCGTATCATCTTCCATGAAAAGGTAGAAATCATATTGGCCAAGATGCTGCGCAAAGACGCGGCGGCATTCATAGCCAAGCTGGCGCGGCGCACCAGTCCAGACATGCGCATTCAGGGAAGAAAGCTCGGAGATGTCGGCAATAAGGTTATTCTCCGGCACGGTAACCACCATAATTTCCCCAGCGATGCTTTGGGGCACGGGCTCCACCTGCTCATGGGCGATGCGTCCAGGTGAACCCATCAAGAAACGGGCTGGTTCAAGCACCGCGGTCAATTGCTTCAAGCAATAGCGGAATTGTTCCAATCTGCTTTCGAGGGTGTCGCTATTAGACCCATTAGCCATGCCGGAATCCGCAGCGTCACGTCGGAAGAAATGCGGAATGCAGGCTAACACCCGGAGCATATCAATAGGCCTTTCCTTTATTGCTGACGTAATCCTAAGCTGATGAGGCACGTTATGATGTTCTTCTCGGCCAAGGAACCCCGCCATGCTGCCCAGCCAACGCGATGCCTTCGATATCCCGCGGGATGTCTGCTACCTGAATGCGGCTTCCTGGAGCCCACTACCCCGCGCCGTGCAGGCCGCCGGTCATGAAGGCGTGGACCGCAAGACACGCCCCTGGGAAGTGGACCCTGGCCTGGCACGGGCGCAGCATGAACGGACGCGCGCTGCCGCAGCGGCACTGATTGGCGCGGCGCCGGAGGATGTGGCGCTGATCCCATCCGTTTCCTATGGCGTCGCAGTGGCGGGCAAGATTTTCGCGCCGGAAGCCGGCACGCGCGTGCTGCTGATCGAAGATGATCATTCTTCCCCCGTGCTGGAATGGATGACGCGCGCTAGCGCTCAGGGTTTTGAGGTGGAGGTGGTGCGTCGCCCCGGCAATGGCGATTGGACATCGGCGGTGCTGGAAGCGATCGCACGGCCAGGGGCAGCGCCGGTATCGCTTGCCTCGATCTCCTCAGTGCATTGGGCCGATGGGGGCATGATTGATATCGCGGCCATCGCGCCGGGCTTGCGCGCGCGGGGTGCCGCGCTGCTGGTGGATGCGACCCATGGCGCGGGGGTAACGCCGCTGGATATGGCTGAACTTGACCCTGATTTCCTGATTTTCCCGACCTACAAATGGGTGCTCGGGCCTTATGGGCGTGCCTTCATGTATATCGCCAAGCGCCGGCAGGAAGGCGTGCCGCTGGAGCAAACCGGTTTCGGCCGGCGCGCCATCGCTTCTGAAGTTGCGCCCTATATGAAGGATACTGCCTTCGCCCCCACCGCGCGGCGCTTTGACATGGGGGAAAGGGACCATTTCATTTCATTGGAAATGGCGGCAGTGGGCATGGAGATGATGGCTGAATGGGGCCCCGGTGCGATCAGCGCGCGGCTTGGCGCTTTGACGGATAGGCTCGCCGAAGGCTTGGCCGCCCAAGGTGCGGTGCTCACCGAAAAGCGCTTTCGCGTGCCACATATCCTCAGCATCGCCTTCCCAGACGGCATGCCGGAAGGGCTGGTGGAGAAGCTCGCCGCAGCCGGCGCGCATGTGGCGCCCCGGCTTGGGCGGGTCCGCATCAGCCCCCATGTCTATAATGATGAGGCGGATGTTGATCGCTTCCTGGAAATCTGGAGCAAGGTCACGCGATAAGATAATCGCCGGGATCAAGCGTTTCCGTCATGCGCCGATAATCCACCAGGCGGAAGGGTGAATTGGTCACCACCCGGCCCGCCTTGTTCTTGTACCAGCTGCCAACACCCGGATGCGTCCAGACCATGCGTTCATGAGTCGCATCCAGGAATTCATTATAGGCGGCGCAGCGATCTTCGCGGATTTCGATGCTGCGCGCGCCGCTTTCTACCACTTCCCGAATGGCCTGCATGATGTAGCGCACCTGGCATTCCGAATGGAACATCGCACTCCCACCATGCGCGAGATTCGTCCCCGGCCCATAGAGCATGAAGAAATTCGGGAAGCGCGGCACGGTGATGCCGAGGAAGGCGCGCGGATCATCCTCGCCCCAAACTTCCCGCACCGAAACGCCGCCGCGGCCATGGATTTCAAAAGAACCGAGCGCCTTGGCGCCATCAAAACCCGTCGCCATGATGATGACATCGGTAGCGTGATGCCGGCCATCCTTGGTTTCCACGCCATCCTTCGTGATGCGCGCAATGGGTGTGGTGACCAGTTCCACATTCGGCGCGGTCAGCATTTTGTACCAGCCATTATCGCGCAGCATGCGCTTACCATAGGGCGGATAGGGCGGCACGACTTTCTCAAGCAAATCCGTCCGATTGCCGATCTGCGTCTTGATATAGCCGATGACATCCTCTCGCAGCTTCTGGTTTGTGGCATTGAGCGATTGCGCGGGCTGATCCCAATTCGGGTCCTTATGCAGTGATGCATGCATGCCATCGGCGGACGCCCAAAGAAGCTGGAAGCGATACCATTTGGCATAGAAGGGAATGTGCTTCAGCGCGGCCTTCTTCGCTTCTGTCACCACCGCATGGTAATTGGCGTTATAGACCGCCCAATGCGCCTGGCGCTGGAAAATCGTGAAATGGCCAAGCTTCGACGCAATAGTAGGCCCTGCCTGCATGCCCGATGCGCCGGTGCCAATCATCGCCACGCGCTTGCCATCCAAGGCAACGCTGTGATCCCAGCGCGCGGTATGAAATAGCGGACCGGCGAAATCATCTACCCCCGGAATGGGCGGAATCACCGGGCGGCTGATGGTGCCAACGGCGCCCACCAGCGCTTCAAATTCATGGGTTTCTTCGCGCCCTTCGGCGTTGCGTGTCGTTACGCGCCACAGCGCTGCCGCTTCATCATAATGCGCTTCAACCACGCTGGTATTCAGGTGCAAATGGCGCCGCAGACTGTATTTATCGGCGATGCCTTCCAGATAGCGCCATAGCTGTTCGCGCTTGGAAAAATGCTCCGGCCAATCATGGTTCGGTTCGAAGGACAGGGAATAGAAGTGATTGGGCGTATCCACGCCGCAGCCCGGATAGTCGTTTTCATACCAGGTGCCGCCGACCGCATCATTCTTCTCGAAAATCGTGAAGGGCAGCCCGGCTTCCTGCAGCTTGATCGCCATCAGCAGGCCGGACACGCCAGCGCCAATGATCCCGGTGCGGAACGCTGCACGGCGCGCTTCCGGCACATCGCGGCGCCACTGCACGGTTTTAGGGTCCGGCGCATCCACCACGGTTTCTTCGCGGATCAGCGGCATGTATTCTTCCGGCACCTCAGCGCCCACGCCCACAGACAACATGCGCCGCAGCAAATGCGCCGGCGGTTCGGCAGGCAGCGCGCGGCCCGTTTGCGCGTAATCCAGCAGCACATCACGGAGCCTTGCGCGCAACGCGGCGCGCAGCGCATCAGGGGCCGCTTCGTGGAAATTCCATGGTCCCTTGATATGGGGCGCCAGGCGATCAAGCCATTCGGCCTCACCGCTCAGATGCACGAGCACCATGAGCAAGGGCGCGATATCGCCGCCGGCCAGCGCCTCATCGAGTAAGGCAGGGTTGGAAAGGAAGGTTTTCGGGTCAGGGATCATGGCCTGTAGATGATCACGCCCGCCCCCCAAATGCAAAAGGGCCCTGCGCATCACGCAGGGCCCCTTCCCGTGCCGATCCGAAAGGGATCAGACGGAGTAATACATCTCGAACTCAATCGGGTGCGGCGTGTGTTCAAACTTATACACTTCCGTCCACTTCAGTTCGATATAGCTTTCGATCTGATCCTTGGAGAAGACATCGCCGGCCAGCAGGAAGTCGTGATCGGCTTCCAGCGCCTGTAGCGCTTCACGCAAGGAACCGCACACGGTCGGGATGCCCTTCAGTTCTTCCGGCGGCAGATCATACAAATCCTTATCCATGGCATCGCCCGGATGGATCTTGTTCTTGATGCCATCAATGCCGGCCATCAACATCGCTGCGAAGGCCAAATAGGGATTCGCACCCGGATCCGGGAAGCGCACTTCAACGCGCTTCGCCTTCGGGCTGGTCGCGTAGGGAATGCGGCAGGAAGCCGAACGGTTGCGCGCGGAATAGGCTAGCAGCACGGGCGCTTCAAAGCCCGGGATCAACCGCTTGTAGGAATTGGTCAGCGGGTTGGTGAAGGCATTCAGCGCCTTGGCGTGCTTGATGATGCCGCCAATGTAGTACAGCGCCATTTCCGACAGATCGGCATAGCCATTGCCGGCGAACATCGGCTTGCCGGCCTTCCAGATGGACTGGTGCACATGCATGCCCGAACCATTATCGCCATAGATCGGCTTCGGCATGAAGGTCGCGGTCTTGCCGTAGCTATGGGCAACATTGTGCACGCAGTACTTGTAGATCTGCATGAAATCGGCCTGCTGCACCAGCGGGCCGAACTTCGTGCCGAGCTCATGCTGAGACTGCGCCACTTCATGGTGATGCTTTTCGATCGGCAGGCCCATCTCACCCATGGTGGAGAGCATCTCAGCGCGCAGATCCTGTTCGCTATCCACGGGCGGCACCGGGAAATAGCCACCCTTCACAACCGGGCGGTGACCCATATTGCCTTCCGGATAGTCCTTCATGTTGGCGCCGGGGCCTTCGATGCTGTCCAGCGAGAAATGGCCGAAATTGCCGCCCGTGCCGAACTTCACGCTGTCGAAAACAAAGAATTCCGCTTCCGGGCCGAAAAAGGCGGTATCGCCCAGGCCGGTGGACTTCAGATATTCTTCGGCCTTCTTCGCGGTGGAGCGCGGGTCGCGGTTGTAGCGCTGGCCGGTGGAGGGCTCATAAATGTCGCAGAACAGGATCATCTGCGGCTTGGCCGAGAAGGGATCCATCACGGCGGTGGTCGCATCCGGCATCAGGATCATGTCGGATTCATTGATCGCCTTCCAGCCCGCGATGGAGGAACCATCAAACATGATCCCTTCTTCGAAGACTTCCGGTTCAATGGTGGAGACATGCTGGGCAGTATGCTGCCACTTGCCGCGCGGATCCGTGAAACGGAAATCCACATATTCCACGCTATGTTCCTTGATCATCTCCATCACCTTGGAGACGGCGTTGCCACCCGCGGCGGCTGCTGGCTTCTTGGCCATACTCTGCGATCCTATTCCCTGCTAGCGAACCCCGAAAGAAACTGCCCCGAACCGCGATTTCGGTACCTCGCGGTCCAGTCCGGCACCGGCTGGCTGCCCTTCAGGGCAACTGGCCGGCTTGATCTGGCACGGCATGGGGATTGCCCCGCCGTTCCTCGCCCTTTGGCCCCCTGCCGAAGGGGGTTGGGCGAAACTTTGCACACTCAGACCGCGTCTTCGCCCCGTTCGCCGGTGCGGATGCGGATCACTTCCAAAACGTCTGATACAAAAATCTTGCCATCGCCGATGCGCCCAGTGCGGGCGGCGGCCTGAATGGCCTCAACGGCGCGGTCCAGCATGTCGTCACTGCAAATCACTTCCACCTTCACCTTGGGCAGAAAATCCACGACGTATTCAGCGCCGCGATAAAGCTCCGTATGGCCCTTCTGCCGACCAAAACCCTTCGCTTCGATAACTGTCAGGCCCTGAAGCCCGATTTCATGCAAAGCATCCTTCACTTCATCCAGCTTGAAGGGCTTGATGATAGCTTCAATTTTTTTCATCGCTCCCGTTCCGTCCCTTGCTTGGGGCTACGCCCGCACCGATTGGCGGCTAGGCGCCTCCGCTTCCTCGCGCGGCATATGACATGGGGCATGGGGCGGCGACAATCACAAGGCGGCAGAAAAATCGCTTTTCTGGGCAGTGGTCGCCTATTTTATGGTCGGTTTGCACTATTTTTGCCCAGGACGTCTGGATGGCTTGCCCACTGCCCCATCCCACCCCATAAGCGCATGTCAAGGCTGGCGTGAACCAGTCGGTTTTTTATCATTCGGGCAAGGCAGATGAAGCCGCAAAACGAACTCCTCTCCGGCATCGGCACCACAATCTTCACCGTCATGTCGGCCCTCGCCAATCAGCACGGCGCGGTGAATCTGGGCCAGGGTTTCCCCGATTATGATGGCCCGGCCGATGTCATCCACGCTGCCGCCGCGGCCCTATTGGATGGCCGCAACCAATACCCGCCGATGACCGGCGTGCCGGAACTCCGCCAGGCCGTCGCGCACCATAACAGGCGCTTCTACGGGATTGATGCGGACCCGAATGCCGAAGTGGTGGTGACCTCTGGCGCCACTGAGGCAATCACCGCCTGCCTCATGGCGGTGCTCAATCCCGGCGATGAATGCGTGCTGATTGAACCGCTTTATGACACCTACTTGCCGGTGGTGCGGTTGCTGGGCGCCATCCCCAAGCTGGTGCGCCTCAGCCCGCCGGAATGGGCGCTGCCGCGCGCGGAATTAGCGGCAGCTTTCGGGCCAAAGACCAAGGCCCTGCTGCTGAATACGCCGATGAACCCGACCGGGAAGGTGTTCACGCAAGACGAATTGAACTTCATCGCGGGCTTGCTGGAACAGCATGATTGCTACGCGATTTGCGATGAGGTCTATGAACACCTGACCTTTGATGGCGCGAAGCACATCCCGCTGATGACACTGCCCGGCATGCGTGAACGCTGCATGCGCGTTGGCAGCGCGGGCAAGACTTTTTCGCTGACCGGTTGGAAGATTGGCTATATCACGGCGGATCGCAGCATCGCCCCCAATGTTGCCAAGGCGCACCAGAACCTTACCTTCACCACGGCGCCCAATCTGCAACGCGGTGTGGCTGTGGGGCTGATGAAGGATGATGCCTATTTCGCTGGGCTTTCCACGCATTTGCAGGCCAAGCGCGACAAGCTTGGCGCGGGCCTGGCGCGGCTTGGCTTTGATGTGCTGCCGACCAAGGGTTCCTATTTCATCACCACGGATTTCCGCCCGCTGGGCTTCAATGGCGATGATGTCGCCTTCTGCCAGACGCTGACGGAAGAAGCGAAGGTCACCGCGATTCCGGTGACGGCGTTCTATGCCAGTGAGGATGCGCCATCGCATTACGCGCGTTTTGCGTTTTGTAAGGGCGATGCGGTGATTGAGGAAGCGCTGGCGCGGATGGAAAGCTGGCTCTCTAGATCGGGTTCCGCTCACCTTCGTTAGCGCAAACTGCTTGTCTTATGACTTTTGCCGCTGATTGGGCGAGAAAGGAACCGCCGAGAGGAGGTTTGGATCTGCCACGGTTTTGTGCCGCTCCTCTGATCACATATCGTGCAGTAAACGAGATGAAACACGGGCATAGCCAGGCCATGGAGCCTCCAGCAAAGCTGGGGCGGTTCAATCGGATGGGGTGGGATTCGAACCCACGGTAGGCTTGCACCTACGCCGGTTTTCAAGACCGGTGCCTTAAACCGCTCGGCCACCCATCCATAAGCTTCGCACCAAAAGCACGACGCGAAGCACAAACTCAGGGCCGTCTATTCGCCCGCCATGCGCTGCGCGACAAGGGGGGCGCCAAGGCGCATCAGCGCGTTCACATCGCCCGCCTGATCAAGCCCAATCACCGCATCGGCCAATTGTTTGGCGCGCTCAGCGCCCAGCACCGCATCGGCCAGGCCATGGAATTTGGCGCGCAGTTCAGCTTCCGTCAGGAAATTGTCGGGCTCGCCTTTCGGAATCTTGATATGGCGCACAAAGCTTTGGCCGCGCGCCTTGATGGTCAGCTTGCCGGACATGAAGGTCGGGAATTCGGCCTGCACATCGGCATCTTCTTCCGGCAGGATCTTCGGCATCAGCGCGCGAATATCCTTATCCTGCAACCAGGCATAGGAATCCCAGCCGAAATGCCCGCGGGCCAAAGCGCATGCCACCACGAAGGGTCCGCTGAACTGCCCATCCACGATATTTTGCGGGTTTTGCTTGTAAGCGAGCGGCGCACCCACCAGCAGCATGCCCTTATTCGGCAGGCCCATGATCACCGCTTCAATTTCTTCCACCTTCAGGCCAAGCTCGGCACGCAAAGCCAGCGCGGCATCCACACTCGCATGGCCATAGCGGCAGGAAGGATAAGGCTTCACGGCGGTCTGCATCAGCTCCCACGCGTTGCCCAAATCCTGCAGCACACGCTCAGGCTTAGGGTTCGGCGCATAGGCGCGCAGGAAGCCGGCCTTGCCTTCGATGGCTTCACCCGCGCCGCGGAAGCCCTCACGCGCGATGGTTGCGGCGGCAAGCCCGTTCATGGCGCTCCAGCCCACCTGGAAGCGCTTGGTCCAGGCGCCATTGGCGAGGAATTGCAGGCTGCCGGCGGCCTGGGAAAGCGCAATGCCGAAGGCGTCTTCCATCTGGGCAGCGGAAAGGCCGAAAACGCGGCCCGCCGCCGCTGCCGCGCCAAAGGCGCCGCAGGTTGCAGTCGGGTGGTAGCCGCGGTCGTAGTGATCTCCGCCGGGCAAAGCCAAAGCCAGGCGGCATGTGGTCTCATACCCTGCCACAATCGCCGCCATCACGGTCTTGCCATCGGCGCCCGTCATTTCAGCGGCGGCGAGTGCGGCCGGGATCACAGGCGCGCCGGGGTGGAGCGTGCCGGCGGCATGCGTGTCATCGAAATCGAGCGAATGCGCCATGGCGCCATTGATCAGCGCGGCACCCGCCGGCGTATAGCGCTGGGAATCCCCGAATACGGCGGCGGACCCCCCAGTCAGGCCAAGCGCGCGGGCTGCGGCCAGCAGGGGGGGCGTGCTTTCTGCCTCATGCCGGCCGCGCAGCATATTGCCGACCAGGTCCAGGATCAGGAAACGCGTGCGTTCCTGCACGCTGGCGGGCAGGCTTTCATAACGAAGCCCAGCAACAAAAGCGGCGAGTTCTCGGGTGACGGCGACCATGGCGTTTCTCCTCAAATTTGGAGCTAGTGTAGCACCAGTTCCGCGCTGGCCAATACCGGCATGGAAAGGGTTTGCCATGGCCCGCGCGGCATGGCACCCCATGCGCCCATGATCGAAAGAAGGCTCCTGCTTGGTGGAGTCGCGACCTTGCTCGCGGCCTGCAGCCCAGAGGCGAATTCCGCCAACCAAATCCCCGCGCCCGATGCCCCAACGGTCTATGTGCCGGTCTCTGGCCAGTCCTTTGAACGCTTCCTGGAAGGTGTGCGCGCCGATGCGCGCCGCGCCGGTATTTCGGACGCGACCCTGAACCAGTCCTTTGCCGCCCTCAAACCCAATCAGCGCGTGATTGAATTGGATAGGCGTCAGGCCGAAGGCGCGATGCCCTGGGAAGAATACCGCGACCGGATCATGCTGACACCAACGCGCATTCAAAATGGCCGGCGCCTGATGGCGGAAAACGCCGATCTACTGCGCCGGATTGAAGCGCGCTATCAGGTCTCGCCTGCCGTGATTGTGGCCATTTGGGGCGTGGAGACGAATTACGGCGGCAATACCGGCGGCTTTGGCGTGGTGGAAGCACTCGCCACACTCGCCTGGGAAGGGCGCCGGGCGGCCTATTTCCGCAATGAGTTGATGTCCGCTTTGCGCATCCTGAATGACCGCCACACAAGTGCCGAGCGCATGAAGGGCTCATGGGCGGGGGCGATGGGCCAGCCGCAATTCATGCCGAGCAATTTTGAACGGCTTGCGGTGGATTTCGATGGCGATGGCAAGCGCGACATTTGGGATAATCGCGCCGATGCGCTGGCCTCCATCGCCAATTACTTCCAGAGGCATGGCTGGCGGCGTGGTGAGGCCTGGGGGCGGGAAGTGCGCCCGCCAGCGGGGTTTTCGGCCAGTGGCGCGGATACGGAAACCAAGCGCCCCTTGCGCGATTTTGCCCGCATGGGCTTTCGCAAGCCGGACGGGTCGCCGCTGCCGCAAACGGATATCGAAAGCCAGATTGTTTTGCCCGCACGCGGGAATGGCGGGCAGATTTTCCTTGGCCATCACAATCTGCGCGTCATCCGGCGCTATAATACGCCGGTGAATTACGGGCTTTCTGTGGGCCTTTTGTCCGATCGCGTGGCGTGACGCGCTGGGGCATTCTGGTTGCTGCCGTGCTGGCGATGGCGGGCTGCACGCAGCCTGAACCGCGTTATGTGGTGGGCGATCCCTATCGGCTGGGTGGTGTTTGGTCCTACCCGCAGGAAGATTACGCGCTTGCCGAAACCGGGCTGGCTGAGGTGCTTTCCGCGCCGATATTTGGCGCCCAGACGGCGAATGGCGAAGTGCTGACGGCCCAGGGCCTGACGGCGGCGCATCGCAGCCTGCAATTGCCGGCCATCATTCGCGTCACCAATCTTGAAAACGGCCGTTCCATGCTGCTGCGCGTCAATGATCGCGGCCCGGAAAAGCCAGGGCGCATCCTGGGCGTATCCCCGCGCGCTGGGGCCTTGCTTGGCATGGCACCCGGCCGCGCGACACAAATTGCGCTGGTGGTGGATGCGGAAATGAGCCGCACGGTGGCCGAAGGCCTACCCGGCCATGCGCTGCCCCCCATCGCCATCGCCGCCGCGCCACGCGCCGCCGTGCTGCGGGAAGAATTGGCGCCCTTGCCCGGCACGCGCGAAGCACCGCGGCGGGAGGTCCAGCCCCTGCCAAGCGCTGCGCCGATCGCCGAATCGGCCCCTCAAAGGCGCGGCCCTCCGGCACCCTTGCCCGAAACCGTGATGCAAACCGCGCCGCGCCCAGGCGTCTTGATGGTGGAAGCCGGGCAATTTGGCGGCCGTTCTGCGGCAGAAGCCGCCGCGGCCCGGCTGCCGGGGGCGCGGATCAGCCAGCAGGGCAGGGGGCGCAATGCCAGCTTCCGTGTCGCCCTTGGCCCCTTTGCCGAGGTCCGGGCTGCGGATTTTGCGCTTGAGCGGACTCTGGCCGCTGGCCTATCCGGAGCAAGGATTATTGTGGAATAAGGCGCTGCCTTTTCTTGGCGTAAAAGCGATCAGGCATGAAGGAACCCGGCATGGCATCGCGTCGCAGTATCATTGGGGGCGTTTTGGGCGGTCTGCCGCTATGGCTTGCGGCGGATCAGGCTTTTGCGCAGCAGCGCCCGGCGCCAGCACCAGCCCAGCCACAACGCCGTCCTGCGCCTCGGCAGGAAGGCACGCCGGTTGCGACCCCAGTCGGCAATGTGGATGTATTGGCGCGTCAGGCCTTGGTGGTGGATTTCGAAACCGGCGCCACGCTGCTTGAGAAGAACGCCGATGAGCGCATGCCGCCTTCCAGCATGTCCAAGCTCATGACCATGTATGTGGTATTTGAACAGCTCCGCCAGGGCCGGCTGCAAATGGATCAGACGCTGCCGGTCAGTGAACGCGCCTGGCGCATGGGCGGATCCAAGATGTTCGTGGATATCGGCCAGCAGGTGCGGGTTGAGGACCTTATTCGCGGCGTGATCGTGCAATCAGGCAATGATGCCTGCATTGTGTTGGCCGAGGCGATTTCCGGGAGCGAACAGCAATTCGCCGAATTGCTGACCGAAACGGGCCGCCGCATTGGCCTGGTGAACAGCAATTTCCGCAACAGCACCGGCTGGCCTGATCCGGAACATCGCATGACAGCGCGAGACCTTTCCATCTTGGCGCGGCGCCTGATCACAGATTTCCCGGATTACTATCGCTTTTACAATGAACGCAGCTTCCGCTTTGCCAATATCAGCCAGGATAATCGCAACCCGCTGCTGGCGCGCGTACCGGGCGCGGATGGGCTCAAGACCGGCCATACGGAAGAAGCCGGTTTTGGCCTGACCGGCAGCGCCATTCGTGATGGGCGGCGCGTGATTTTGGTGCTGAACGGTCTGCCCAGCATGCGCGCGCGGGCAGAGGAAAGCGAGCGCCTGATGGAATGGGCCTTTCGCGAATTTGAGGCCGTAACCCTGTTCCGCGCGCAGGATACGGTGGAAGACGTGCCGGTCTATCTTGGCGAACGCCGCACCGTACCCATGGTGGGCGGGCGTGACATCACCCTGACGCTGCCAAGACGTTGGCGGGACAGGCTTGAAGTGCGCGTGCGCTATCAGGCGCCGCTGACCGCACCCGTCATGCGCGGGCAGACCATTGGCGAATTGCAGGTGGCAGGGCAGGGGGTGCCGACGCTCTCCGTGCCCCTGGTCGCCGGCGCGGATGTCGAAAAACTTGGCCTGTTGCCGCGCATTCCAGCGGTGATCGGGCGCTGGGTCTCCGGCGCCTGAAGCCCCGATGGCGCGGGGCCATTTCATCACGCTTGAAGGGGGCGAGGGCGCGGGAAAATCCACCCAGGCGCGACGGCTTGCTGTGGCGCTTGCCGCATCGGGCGTGCCGGTGCTGCGCACACGCGAACCCGGCGGCGCGCCGGGGGCAGAGCGTATTCGCGATTTGCTGCTCTCGCCTGGTTCCTGGGACAGTCTGACCGAAGCCATGCTGCATTTCGCCGCGCGGCGGGAACATGTGGTGCGGTCCATCCGCCCCATGCTGGAAGCCGGCGCCTGGGTGATTTGTGATCGCTTTGCGGATTCCACGCTGGCTTATCAGGGGGCGGGGCAGGGTCTGGCGCATGAAACCTGGGCGCGGCTTTGTGATCTGACCCTGGAAGGCTTGCAGCCCGACCTGACGCTAATTCTAGATTTGCCGGTGGAAGCGGGCTTGGCGCGCGCAGCGGGGCGGAGTGCCGCGGATCGCTATGAAAAACTTGGCGCTGATTTCCATGCCCGCATTCGCGCTAGCTTTCAGGACATTGCACGCCGAGACCCCGCGCGCTGCGTGGTGCTGGATGCGGCGCGGGATGCGGAGGCCGTTTATGCGGCCATTATTGAGACCCTGCGCCAAAGGCTAGGCGCACCGCTGTGAGCCTGCCGGAACCGCGCGCCAATCCTGAACTTTTCGGCCATGAAACGGCTGCCGCCGCGCTGGTGGAAGCGGCGCTTTCCGGGCGGCTGCATCACGCCTGGCTGATGGCGGGGCCTGCGGGGATCGGCAAGGAAACACTCGCCTGGCGCTTCGCCCGCTGGTTGCTGGCCGGCATGCCCGAAGCGCCCAAGGGCAAGCCGCCGCTTTATCTGGATCCATCGCACCCGGTGTTTCGCCGTGTCGCCGCCGAAAGCCATGCGGATTTGCTGACCATTGATGCCGATACCTTGCGCGGCGACCGCAAGCGCAATGACATCAATGTGGATGCGGCGCGGTTGATCCCTGGCTTCATGAACAGAACCGCTGCCGAGGGCGGTTGGCGCGTGGTGGTGGTTGATGGCGTGGAGACGATGAACCTCCAGGCACAAAACGCCATCCTAAAAGTGCTGGAAGAACCCCCAGCGCGGGCGATCCTGTTACTGGTCTCCTCAGCCCCCGCGCGGCTTTTGCCCACCATTCGCAGCCGCTGCCGGAAACTTGATCTTTTCCCCCTTGGCGATGCGGAGATGCAGGCCCTGCTCGCGCGGCTTTTGCCTGATGCGCCGACGGCTGATCGCGCCAAGCTCGCGGAAATGGCGGAGGGCTCTCCGGGCCGCGCCATGCAGCTTGCCGAAGGCGATGGGCTGGAATTGCAGGCTTTGGTGGAAGATTGCCTTGCCAACCTGAAGCGCCCCGATCCGGCGCGGTTTCATGCGGTGGCGGAACGCTGCCTCGCGGATCGTGGCGGCGGCGCCTTCGTCACCTTCATGGCGCTGCTGCGCGGGCGTATTGCGGGAGCGCTGCGCCAGGCCGCGCGTGGTGAGGCCGCGCCCGGCTGGATCGCCGCCCATCCGCTTGCCGCCTGGCCCGCGCTATGGGATAGGCTCGGGCGCCTCGTGGATGAGACCGAAAGACTGAATATGGACCGCAAACAGGCGGTGCTGACCGGGCTTTCCTGGCTTTCAGCGTGAACGCGCGACATCAAGGCAAGAGACATGACAGAAACGCGCTACGTCACAACGCCGATTTATTATGTGAATGACAAGCCGCATGTCGGCCATGCCTATACCTCGGTGGCGGCGGATGTGCTGGCGCGCTGGTGGCGGCTGAATGAGCGGCTCACTGGCCAGAAGGTGTTCTTCCTGACCGGTACCGATGAGCATGGCCAGAAGGTGGAAAAGGCCGCGCGTGATGCGGGGATGGACCCGCAAGCCTTCACCGATCAGGTGAGCCAGCATTTCCGCGACATGACCGGCACACTCGGCCTTTCCAATGATGATTTCATCCGTACCACCGAAGCGCGCCACAAGGCCGCCTGTTCCGCGTTGTGGGAAGAATTGGTCAAGCGCGATGAAATCTACCTTGGCCATTATGAAGGCTGGTATGCGGTGCGTGATGAGGCGTTTTACGGCCCGGATGAACTGACCGAACGCGATGGCGTGAAATACGCCCCATCTGGCGCACCTGTGGAATGGGTGCGGGAGCCTTCCTATTTCTTCCGCCTGTCGAAGTGGCAAGACTGGCTTTTAGATTACTACAACAAGAAAGTAGAATTTATAGCGCCGGACAGTCGTCGAAACGAGGTCATTTCTTTTGTCAAGTCCGGCCTACAAGATCTCTCGATCAGCCGCACCTCTTTCCGGTGGGGCGTACCCGTGCCGGGCGATCCCGCGCATGTGATGTATGTCTGGCTGGATGCGCTGACGAATTACATCACCGCTGCCGGCTATCCTGATATCAAGGCCGAGCGATGGAAGTTTTGGCCAGCAAGCGTGCATCTCGTCGGCAAGGATATTGTGCGCTTCCACGCCATTTATTGGCCCGCCTTTCTCAAAGCTGCGGGTTTGGAGCCGCCAAAGCGTGTTTTTGCCCATGGCTGGTGGACGATCGAAGGGCAGAAAATGTCCAAATCCCTTGGCAATGCCATTGATCCGGTGGCGCTGGTGGAAGAATTCGGGCTCGATCCGCTGCGCTATTTTCTGCTGCGCGAAGTACCCTTTGGCGCGGATGGGGATTTTTCACGGAAAGCGCTTGCCAATCGGCTGAACGGCGAATTGGCTGATGCTTTGGGCAATCTTGCCAATCGCACGTTATCGCTCATTCAGCGGAATTGTGAGGGCAAGCTGCCTGCCGAGGCGGCCATTTCATCAGCAGATCAAGGTTTGCTCGACCTTCTTACAAGCTTACAGGCTACCGTTGGTGGAAACTTAGCAGATCAAAAATTTCATATTGCTCTCGAAGAAATTTTCCGTGTGGTACGCGCGGCAAACGCTTACATTACTGAACAAGCGCCATGGGCGCTTAAAAAGACTGATCCGGCTCGCATGGAGACTGTACTGCGTCATTTGCACACCGTCCTGCGGCGCGTCGCGACCATGCTACAGCCCTTCATGCCAACCACCATGAATGCCCTGTTGGACCAGCTTGGCGTCCCGAAGGATGCGAGGGACATCATGGCGTTGCGCACGCCCCTCCCAGCAGGCACCGCCTTGCCGCCCCCAAGCCCCCTCTTTCGCAAGATCGAAATCGAGGCCGCCTGATGCTGGTGGATAGCCATTGCCACCTCGATTACTATGTCGAGGCGGAGATTGCCGATGTCATTGCCCGCGCCCAGGAAGCCGGCATTGGCCGCATGGTCACCATCGGCACGCGCTTCGCCCAGGCGGAGCAAGTGAAGGCGCTGACCGAACGTTTTGATTGCGTGCTCGGCACCGTCGGCATCCACCCCCATAATGCCGGGGAGGGGGAATTGCCCGGGCCGGAAGCGCTGGCCGCGCTGGCCGATCATCCCCGCATCATCGGGCTTGGCGAAAGCGGGCTTGATTACTTCTATGACAAGGCGCCGCGCGACGCCCAGGCGGAGAATTTCCGCAACCATATCCGCGCCGCGCAAATTACTGGCCTGCCGCTCGCCATCCATGCCCGCCAGGCAGATGAGGATATCGCCGATATCCTGGCCGAAGAGCGCGACAGGGGCGGGGCCTTCCCCTTCCTGCTGCATTGCTTCAGCAGTGGCCGGGGTTTGGCGGAACGCGCGGTGGCGATGGGGGGCTACTTGTCCTTCTCCGGCATTCTGACCTTCCCGAAAAGCGCGGAATTGCGGGAGATTGCGCGGGATATGCCGCCTGATCGGCTGCTGGTGGAAACCGATGCGCCTTATCTTGCCCCTGTTCCCTTTCGCGGCAAGCGCTGTGAACCCGCGATGGTGGCCCATACCGCCAAGGTGCTTGCCGGGGTCCGGGGGTTGGAAATCGCGGCGCTTGAGGCACTGACCACTCGCAATTTTGAAACCCTCTTCCCGAAGGCCCGCTAGTGGTGCGATTCACGCTAACCTCTCCCGATCTAAAACGGCCCCCGCGCACCACTAGCCCTTTATATGGTGGGCAGATTCACGCTGCTGTCGTGAACCGACAGCAGCGACCGGACCACTAGGGTTTGGTTACGGTCACGATCCTTGGCTGTGGCGGTTCAGCCGGGGTGCCGCTGATTGGCGGCGCCGATGGAAGGGGGGATTGGGGGGCATGTGACCTTGCCGAGCCGCGGAATCGGCGGATGCGATCCTCGATTCTGATCGAAGGCGATCAAGGGCAAAGGCTGCTTGTGGATGCCGGCCCGGATATGCGCGCCCAATTCCTGGCCGCGGGTATCGGAGCGGTGGCGGCGATTCTTTTCACCCATCACCACGCCGATCACGTCATGGGGACAGATGAAACCCGCGTGCTGAACCGCATTACGGGGAAGCCTCTGCCCGTATACGGCATGGCAAGAACGCTGGATAACCTGCGGCTTCGCTTCGATTATGCCTTTTTGCCGGCGGTTGGCCCCTGGTTTTTTCGCCCAGCGCTTGAAGCCACCGAGGTAAAGCCCGGCGAAACCGTTGAAATTGCCGGGCTGCCGCTGACCCTGTTCAGCCAGGATCATGCGGTGATGGAAACGCTCGGCCTTAGAATCGGGGGCTTCGCCTATTCCACCGATCTGGTGCGCCTGCCGGCAGAAAGCCTGGCCCTTCTTCACGGTCTGGATACCTGGGTTGTGGGATGTTTCCAGCGCGCGCCCCATAAGGTGCACGCGAATCTGGAGCAGGTGCTTGAATGGGTGCGCATAGTGCAGCCGCGCCGGACAATTTTAACCCATATGGGCAGCGATCTGGATTATGGCTGGCTCTGCCGCACCCTGCCCCCGGGGATCGAGCCCGGGTATGATGGCATGGTGTTACAACCAAGCGCTGCGCCAGGGCGTTGACCCGGGCGGGAAAATGGGCGCATGGGAATTGTGCTGTCCTACCGCCGCACCACATGCGGGGTCAGACAAAAGTGACGAAGGGCGGCCTGCTTGCCGCGAAAGGATGAGATGATGATCAGGGACCGTGATCCTGTTGATGTCTATAATAATACTCTGGTGCCCATGGTGGTCGAACAGACCGCGCGTGGGGAACGGGCTTTCGACATCTATTCCCGCCTGCTCAAGGAACGCATCATCTTCCTGACCGGCCCGGTTTTTGACCAAGTGTCGTCGCTGATTTGCGCCCAGCTGCTGTTCCTGGAAAGCGAAAATCCCAACAAGGATATCGCCTTCTACATCAATAGCCCGGGCGGCGTGGTTTCATCCGGCCTCGCGATGTATGACACCATGCAGTATATCCGCAGCCCCGTAAGCACGGTGTGCATCGGGCAGGCGGCATCCATGGGGTCCTTGCTGCTGTGCGCCGGCGCCAAGGACAAGCGCTATGCGCTGCCCAATAGCCGCGTGATGGTGCACCAGCCATCCGGCGGGGCGCAGGGCCAGGCGACCGATATCGAAATCCAGGCGCGCGAAATTCTGAAGCTTCGCCAAAGGCTTAATGAGATTTACGTGCACCACACCGGCCAGCCCATTGATGCCATTGAGCGCAAGCTGGAACGCGATAGCTACATGTCGGCGGAAGAAGCGCGGGATTTCGGCCTGGTGGATCACGTGGTGGAAAAGCGGCCATTGCCCGCCACGGAAACCACCCCGGCATGAAACTGGCTGGCCTGAACCGGTCAAGCTTTCCCCGCCTGAACGTGGGGGGTATATTATGTGATTCGCGGTCTGCAAATTCGGACCGCATGGAGACGGTATGAGCAAGTCCGGCGATTCCAAGAATACTCTTTACTGCTCCTTCTGCGGGAAGTCGCAGCATGAGGTCCGCAAGCTAATCGCCGGACCGACTGTATTCATTTGCGATGAATGCGTTGAACTTTGCATGGATATCATCCGTGAAGAGCACAAGACGCATCTTGTGAAGTCCCGCGATGGCGTGCCGACGCCAAAGGAAATCTGCAAGGTCCTGGATGATTATGTGATCGGCCAGGAACATGCCAAGCGTGTGCTCTCGGTCGCTGTCCATAATCATTACAAGCGCTTGGGGCAGGGTGGTAAGGGCGCAGATATTGAAATCGCCAAATCCAACATCATGCTGCTGGGGCCGACTGGTTCGGGCAAGACGCTACTGGCCCAGACGCTGGCGCGCATCCTGGATGTGCCCTTCACCATGGCGGATGCCACCACCCTGACCGAAGCGGGTTATGTGGGTGAGGATGTGGAGAATATCATCCTCAAGCTGCTGCAGGCCGCTGATTACAATGTGGAACGTGCCCAGCGCGGCATTGTCTATATTGATGAAGTAGACAAGATCAGCCGCAAGTCAGACAATCCTTCCATCACGCGTGACGTCAGCGGGGAAGGGGTGCAGCAGGCGCTGCTCAAGATTATGGAAGGCACGGTCGCTTCCGTGCCGCCGCAGGGTGGGCGCAAGCATCCGCAGCAGGAATTCCTGCAAGTGGATACATCCAACATCCTGTTCATCTGCGGTGGAGCCTTTGCCGGGCTTGAAAAGATCATCAGCGCCCGCGGCAAAGGTTCGGGCATTGGCTTCGGCTCCGAGGTGCGCGACCCGGATGAACGCCGCACAGGCGCCATCCTGCGCGAGGTAGAGCCTGAGGATTTGCTGAAATTCGGCCTGATCCCGGAATTCATCGGCCGTCTGCCAGTACTGGCGACGCTTGAGGATCTGGACGAAAAGGCGCTGATCGAAATTCTCACCAAGCCGAAGAATGCGCTGGTGAAGCAATATGGTCGTCTGTTTGAGATGGAAGGCGCCAAGCTGACCTTTACCGAGGATGCGCTGCGCGCTGTTGCGACCCGTGCCATCCAGCGCAAGACTGGCGCGCGGGGCTTGCGTTCCATTCTGGAATCGATCTTGCTCGAAACCATGTTCGAATTGCCTGGGCTTGAGACGGTTGAAGAAGTTGTGGTGAACCGCGAAGTTGCCGAAGGCCGCGGCCAACCTCTGTTCATTTACGGCGAGCGTGCTGCCGAGCAATCCTCGGCCTGATGCACGCCTCGCTGGGCCTTGTGAGGGCGCTGGTGAAAACCAACATAAAGGCAGAAGGCGCCCCGCCTGCGCCGCTTTTGGGCGGGCCGGGCGCGACTGTCCATAGTGAGGTCACATGACTGAAACAGTACGTGGCGATATCCTTCCCGTTCTGCCGTTGCGGGATATCGTTGTATTCCCCCATATGATTGTGCCGCTTTTCGTGGGCCGTGAGAAATCCGTCCGCGCCCTGGAAGCGGTGATGAAGGATGACAAGCAGATCCTGCTTGTTGCCCAGAAGAATGCTGGCCAGGATGATCCGGGCGCGGATGATTTGTTCCAGATCGGCACCATTTCCACGGTGCTGCAATTGCTGAAGCTGCCCGATGGCACGGTGAAAGTGCTGGTCGAAGGCGGGCGGCGCGCGCGCGTGGCCGGCTTCAAGGAAACCGCGCCCTATTTCGAAGCCTTTGTCGAAAAGATCGAAGAACCGCCGGTTGAAGGCCGTGAGACGGAAGCACTGGCGCGCACCGTGGTCGCGCAATTCGAACAATACATCAAGCTGAACAAAAAGATCGCGCCCGAGGTGCTGGTTTCGGTCAATCAGATCGAAGACGCGTCGAAGCTGGCCGATACCATTGCTTCTCATCTGGGGTTGAAGATCCCAGAAAAGCAAGAATTGCTGGAACTGCCTTCCGTCGCCGCGCGGCTTGAAAAGGTCTTCGCCCATATGGAAGGCGAGATCGGCGTGCTTCAGGTGGAAAAGCGCATCCGCAGCCGCGTGAAGCGGCAGATGGAAAAGACGCAGCGCGAATATTACCTGAACGAACAGTTGAAGGCGATCCAGAAAGAGCTTGGCGAAGGCGAAGACGGCAAGGATGAAATCGCCGAAATCGAAGCCAAGATCAAAGCTACCAAATTCTCCAAGGAAGCGCGCGAAAAGGCTTTGGCCGAGGTCAAGAAACTCCGCAGCATGAGCCCCATGAGCGCGGAAGCGACCGTGGTGCGCAATTACCTGGATTGGATGCTGACCATCCCCTGGAAGAAGCAAAGCCGGGTGCGCAGGGACATCGTGGCGGCGGAGAAAGTGCTGGACGCCGATCACTACGGGCTTGAGAAGGTGAAGGAACGCATCATCGAATATCTGGCGGTGCAGTCACGCTCGCCCAAAATTCGTGGGCCGATCCTGTGCCTGGTGGGGCCGCCTGGTGTTGGCAAGACCTCGCTTGGCAAATCTATCGCGAAGGCGACAGGGCGGAACTTCGTGCGCATGTCGCTGGGCGGCGTGCGGGATGAAGCGGAAGTGCGCGGCCATCGCCGGACTTATATCGGCTCCATGCCCGGCAAGGTCATTCAGGGGATGAAGAAGGCCAAAACCTCCAACCCGCTTTTCCTGTTGGATGAAATTGACAAGCTGGGCGCGGATTGGCGGGGCGACCCTTCCTCCGCGTTGCTTGAAGTGCTGGATCCGGAACAGAACAGCACCTTCGCGGATCACTATCTGGAAGTGGATTATGATCTTTCGGATGTGATGTTCGTCACCACGGCCAATTCGCTCCGCATGCCGCAGCCCTTGCTTGACCGCATGGAGATCATTCGCATCCCCGGCTATACGGAAGATGAGAAGGTTGAAATCGCCAAGCGTCACTTGATCGCGAAGGTGAGCGAGGCGAATGGCTTGAAAGCCGATGAATGGTCGCTGGCCGATGGCGCCATTCGTGACCTGATCCGCTACTACACGCGCGAAGCCGGTGTGCGTAACCTGGAACGCGAAATCGCGGGCTTGGCGCGCAAGGCGGTGAAGGAGATCGTCTCCAAAAAGGCGAAGAAGGTCGCGATCACGCCGAAGAACCTTGAGAAATTCGCAGGCGTGCGGAAGTTCCGCTACGGCGAAGCGGAAGCCGAGGATATGGTGGGCGTGGTCACTGGGCTGGCCTGGACCGAAGTGGGGGGCGAAATCCTCACCATCGAATCCGTGCTGCTGCCAGGCAAAGGAAATGTGAAGCAGACCGGCAAGCTTGGCGATGTGATGCAGGAAAGCGTCTCGGCTGCCATGTCTTATGTGCGCAGCCGCTCAACGACCTTCGGCATCAAGCCGACGCTGTTTGAAAAGCGCGACCTGCATGTGCATGTGCCGGAAGGGGCAACGCCGAAGGACGGGCCATCGGCTGGCATTGCCATGGCGACCAGCATCGTTTCCGTCCTGACGGGCATTCCGGTGCGCCGCGATGTGGCCATGACCGGGGAGATTACGCTGCGCGGGCGGGTATTGCCGATTGGCGGGCTCAAGGAAAAGCTGCTGGCCGCCATGCGAGCCGGCATCAAGACCGTTTTCATTCCGAAAGAGAATGAGAAGGACCTGGCCGATATCCCGGACAGCGTGAAAAAAGGGTTGGAGATCAACCCAGTATCCCATGTGGATGAGGTCATCATGCGTGCCCTGGCGCGCAAGCCTGAAGCCATTACCTGGGAAGAACCGGTTGAGACTCCGCCGCAAACGCCCGAAGCCTCGGCTACGGGCGCGGCGCTGCCGCACTAAACAATAGGACGCGAAGCTCCGGGCCATTTGCGGCGAATGAGGGGGAAGTGTAGAGGAGCCGTGGCTTCTCGTGACACGTTCCCCTCTCCGGCTGATGGCTGATCGGTCGTTTCGCGCTCAAGTCGTCTCATCCAGAGGAAAGGAATTATTCGTGAACAAGCAGGAACTCGTCGCGGCTGTTGCCAAGGCGGCTGATATGACCAAGGAAAAGGCCGCCGAGGCCGTGGATGCGGTGTTCGATTCGATCACTGCCGGGTTGAAGCAGGATGGCGAAGTGCGGCTGATGGGCTTTGGTACCTTTGCCGCCGCCAAGCGCGCCGCCAGCACGGGCCGCAACCCGCGCACCGGTGCGGAAATCCAAATCCCCGCCAGCACCGCGGTCCGCTTCAAGATGGGCAAGGCGCTGAAGGATTCGGTGAACTGATTTCCTGCGCGCTGGTAGTGCGGGGCTGGCCCAAATTGGCTGGGCCCGTGCTATGAAGCGCGCAAGCTGGGGCGCTTAGCTCAGCGGTAGAGCGCCTGTCTTACACACAGGATGTCGGCGGTTCGAACCCGTCAGTGCCCATTCACTTCCCCTCCGCCCATCGCCTTGACATGGGCGCATGGGGCGGACTATCAGAATTTTACGCATGGATTGCGGGTGTAGCTCAGTTGGTTAGAGCGTCGGCCTGTCACGCCGAAGGTCGCGGGTTCGAGCCCCGTCACTCGCGCCACTTCTTTTCTTCTCCAAATCGCCATTCTTCGGTAATTAAGATGCTGTATCTCAGCATCTTGAAATTACGGCTGGATGCCCTATGGCGCATTCTGCAAAGCGGGGCTAATCTCGCTTCGCTGCAATGCGGTATAACCGTGGGCAGGCCATAACGCACCCCCAGGCTCATGGGGGCGCCAGAGTTGAGGAAGACATGACCCAGCCCTTGCTGGCAACGTATTTCCCTGTGCTCATTTTCTTGGGCATTGCCGCGGGAATCGCTACTGCCATGGTTGCCGGCGCCATGCTGGCCGCACGGCAGAAGCCCTATGCCGAAAAGCTTTCCACCTATGAATGCGGCTTTGCGCCCTTTGACGATACGCGGCGCCGATTCGATGTGCGCTTCTATCTGGTGGCGATTCTTTTCATCATCTTCGACCTGGAAGTGGCCTTCCTGTTTCCCTGGGCGATATCGCTGGGCGCGATTGGCTGGCTCGGCTTCGGTTCCATGATGGCCTTCCTTTTCGTGCTGACCATTGGCTTCGTCTATGAATGGCGCATGGGCGCCCTGGATTGGGAATGACATGAGCGGCGCTTCCGAACTTTCCTGGAATAAGCAGGCCCTTCCGCCCGGCTCCGCACAGGATGCGGTGGTGAAGGCGGTTGGCGATGAAATTACCGAAAAGGGGTTTGTTGTCGCCAATCTGGACAAGGTGGTGAATTGGGCGCGCACGGGCAGCCTGTGGCCGATGACTTTTGGCCTGGCGTGCTGCGCGGTGCCGATGATCCACGCCTATATGGCGCGCTATGACCTTGATCGGTTTGGCATCATTCCGCGCGGTTCGCCGCGGCAATCGGATGTGATGATCGTGGCTGGCACGCTCACCAACAAAATGGCGCCGGCCTTGCGTAAGGTTTACGATCAGATGTCAGAGCCGCGCTGGGTGATTTCCATGGGGTCCTGCGCCAATGGCGGCGGGTACTACCATTACTCCTACAGCGTTGTGCGCGGCTGCGATCGTGTGGTCCCGGTGGATATCTATGTGCCGGGCTGCCCGCCAACCGCTGAAGCGCTGGTCTATGGCATTCTGCAATTGCAGAAGAAAATCCGCAGGACAGGGACGATCCTCCGTGGATGAGCAAGTGCCGGAAACCGTCGAAGCGGTTGCTGAAAATCCGTTGAAGCTGCTGGGGGCGGCGATTGCGGCTGCGGCGCCGCAAGGTGCTGTCACTGGCTTTGATCTTCTGCGTGGTGGGGCGGAATTGGCGGTGCATGCCAATCGCGATCACTTGCTGGCGCTGATGCTGTTGCTGCGCGACGATCCGCGTTTTTCCTTTGAACAATGCATGGATATTTGCGGCGTGGATTGGCCGGAACGCGCTGAGCGTTTTGAGGTTGTCTATAATCTGCTGAGCTTGGCCGAGAACCGCCGCATTCGCGTGTCAGTCACGACTGATGGCGTCGCATCAGTGCCTTCTGTTGCCGATATTTGGCCAAGTGCCACCTGGTATGAGCGTGAAACCTGGGACATGTATGGCGTGGTTTTTGCCGGCCAGCCGGATTTGCGCAGGCTGCTGACGGATTACGGCTTTGAGGGCCATCCGCTTCGCAAGGATTTCCCGCTGACCGGGCATGTGGAAGTGCGGTATGATTCCGAACAGCAGCGCGTGGTTTATCAGCCCGTCACGCTGCAACAGGATTTCCGCAGCTTTGATTTCTTGAGCCCCTGGGAAGGCATGACCACGCTGCCCGGGGATGAAAAAGTGCATCTAAACCGTCTGGAGGGGCCGGCATGAGCCAGAGCCAGGCAATCGCGATTGCGGGCGCGGAGCCCGAGACAGTCCGCCACACCATTGAAGGCGACAGCCACACCATCAATTTCGGCCCGCAGCACCCCGCCGCGCATGGCGTGTTGCGCCTGATCCTGGAAATGAAGGGTGAATTGGTTGAACGTGCCGATCCGCATATCGGGCTGCTGCATCGCGGCACCGAAAAGCTGATCGAACATAAAACCTATATCCAAGCGCTGCCGTATTTCGATCGGCTGGATTACGTCAGCCCGATGTGCATGGAGCATGCTTTTGCTCTAGGTACTGAACGGCTTTTGGGGATCGAAGCACCGGAACGCGCGCAGTATATCCGTGTGCTGTTCAGCGAATTGACCCGCGTGCTGAACCATTTGCTGAACATCACCACCTATGCGCTGGATTGCGGCGCCATCACGCCGGCGCTTTGGGGGTTTGAGCAGCGCGAGACCTTGCTTGAGTTTTATGAGGCGGTCTCGGGCAGCCATTACCATGCGAATTACTTCCGCCCGGGTGGCGTGGCGAAGGATTTGCCGGCGGGGCTTGAAGATAAGATCGCTGCTTGGGCTAAGAAGTTTCCGGACTTCCTCAAGGATCTGGGTGGGCTGCTCACAGAAAACCGCATCTTCAAGCAGCGCACGGTTGATATCGGTATCATGAGCGCGGAACAGGCCATGGCTTGGGGCTTTAGCGGGCCATGCCTGCGTGCTTCCGGCTGCGCCTGGGATCTACGGAAAAGCCAGCCCTATGATGTTTATGACCGGATGGAATTTGATGTGCCGGTCGGCACGCGCGGCGATTGCTATGATCGCTACCTGGTGCGCATGTTGGAAATACGCGAAAGCCTGAAGATCATTGATCAATGCCTGAAGCAGATGAAGCCGGGCCCGATCAAGCTGATGGACAATAAGATCGCGCCTCCCCAGCGTGGCGAGATGAAGCGTTCCATGGAAGCGCTGATCCATCACTTCAAGCTGTACACGGAAGGCTATCACGTGCCGGCGGGGTCTACCTATTCCGTGGTGGAAGCGCCGAAGGGTGAGTTCGGCGTCTATCTGGTTGCGGATGGCACCAACAAACCCTATCGCTGCAAAATCCGTGCACCTGGCTATGCGCATTTGCAGGCGATGGAAGTGCTCTCAAAAGGGCATATGTTGGCGGATGCGGTTGCCGTCATTGGTTCTCTTGATATCGTCTTTGGGGAAATTGACCGGTGAGTGCGCCTGCCCACAAGGAACCTGATAGCTTCGCCTTTGACACCGAAAGCGAAGCGAAGATCGCCACGATCCTGAAGCGCTATCCGGAAGGCAAGCAAGCCAGCGCGGTGATCCCGCTGCTTTATGTGGCGCAGCGCCAGATGGCGCGCTTGACCCAAAGCGCCTGGGTGCCGCGTGTGGCGATGGATGTGATCGCGGCGCGGCTTTCCATGCCGCCGATCCGCGTTTACGAAGTGGCGACCTTCTATTTCATGTTCAACATGAAGCCGATTGGGCGGCATCATTTGCAGCTTTGCGGCACCACGCCCTGCATGCTGCGTGGTTCGGATGATGTCTTGCGTGCCTGCAAGGATGCGGGCGGCTTGAAAGGCGTTGGCGATACCAGCGCTGATGGGCTGTTCACGCTGACGGAGGTGGAATGCCTTGGTGCCTGCGTGAATGCGCCGATCCTGCAAATTGACGATGATTACTACGAAGATCTTGATTATGAGAGCGCGGTGAAGCTGCTCGAAGCCTTCAAGCACGGCGAAAGGCCAAAGTCTGGTAGCGCCATTGGCCGCCAGGCCAGCGCGCCTGCCGGAGAGCAAACCGTATTGACCGGGCGGGGAGAAGGCTGAGATGGCCCTTGCAGATAAGGACCGGATTTTCCAGAACCTCTATGGCCGTCAGCCCTGGAATCTGGCTGCGGCGCGTATGCGCGGCAATTGGGATGGCACGGCGGCCATCATCGCGCGCGGGCGCGATACGGTAATTGACGAGGTAAAAAATTCCGGCCTGCGTGGCCGTGGCGGCGCGGGCTTCCCGACCGGCATGAAATGGTCCTTCATGCCGAAGCAATCGGATGGCCGGCCTTCCTATCTGGTGGTGAATGCCGATGAATCGGAACCGGGCACCTGCAAGGATCGAGACATCATCCGGCACGATCCGCATACGCTGATTGAAGGCTGCCTGATCGCGGGTTTCGCGATGGGCGCGCATGCGGGCTACATCTATATTCGCGGCGAATATTACAACGAGAGTGTTATCCTCGAAGCCGCCATTCAGGAAGCCTATGATGCCGGCTTGCTCGGGCGGAATGCAGCGGGATCGGGCTGGGATTTTGATTTGTATGTGCATCGCGGCGCCGGCGCCTATATTTGCGGCGAAGAAACCGCGCTGATCGAAAGCCTGGAAGGCAAGAAGGGCATGCCGCGGCTGAAGCCGCCATTCCCGGCCGCCGTTGGGCTTTATGGCTGCCCGACCACGGTGAACAATGTTGAAACCATCGCGGTGGTGCCAGAAATTCTACGCCGTGGGCCGGAATGGTTTGCTTCCTTCGGACGGCCCAAGAATTCGGGCACCAAGGTTTTCTGCATCCAGGGCCATGTGAATAATCCCTGTAATGTGGAAGCAGAAATGAGCATCCCGATGCGGGAGCTGATTGAACGCTATGCGGGTGGGGTGCGCGGCGGTTGGGATAATCTGCTGTGTGTCATTCCGGGCGGGTCCTCCACGCCACTGCTGCCAAAGCATATTTGCGATGACGTGCTGATGGATTTTGATGCGCTGCGCGAACACCGTTCTGGCCTTGGCACGGCAGGCGTGATTGTGATGGATAAATCCACTGATGTGATCAAGGCGATTGCGCGGCTCGCGGCCTTCTACAAGCATGAAAGCTGCGGCCAATGCACACCCTGCCGCGAAGGCATGGGCTGGCAGAAGCGCATGATGGACCGCATGGTAGAAGGCAATGCGGAGATCGAGGAAATTGACGTGCTGGAAAACGTCACACGCCGCATTGAAGGCCATACGATTTGCGCGCTGGCCGATGGCGGCGTTTGGCCGGTGCAGGGCTTGATCCGGCATTTCCGCCCGGTGATGGAAGAACGCATTCGTGACTATAAAAAGCGGCACTCCATGCCGCTGGCGGCGGAGTAAGCGCCATGGCGAAGGTCACGGTTGATGGCATTGAAGTGGAAGTCCCGAATGGGTCTTCCGTGCTGCAAGCCTGCGAAGCGGCGGGCAAGGAAATCCCGCGTTTCTGCTATCATGAACGCCTGAGTGTCGCCGGCAATTGCCGCATGTGCCTGGTGGAAGTAGAAAAGGCGCCAAAGCCTGTCGCTTCCTGCGCCTATCCTGTCATGGATGGGATGAAGGTATTCACGGACACACCCTTAGTGCGCAATGCGCGGCGCGGTGTGATGGAATTTCTGCTGATCAATCACCCGCTGGATTGCCCGATTTGCGACCAGGGCGGCGAATGTGATTTGCAGGACCAAGCCTATGCCTATGGCCATGACAAGTCGCGTTACGGTGAAGCCAAGCGGGCGGTGAAGGATAAGAATATCGGCCCGCTCATCAAAACCGTGATGACGCGCTGCATTCAATGCACACGCTGCGTGCGCTTTGCTGCTGAAGTGGCCGGCACGCCGGAGTTGGGCGGGACCAATCGCGGCGAGAATATGGAAATCGGCACCTATGTGGAAAAGGCGCTGACGTCTGAGCTTTCCGGGAATTTGATTGATATTTGTCCGGTCGGCGCGCTGACTAGCCGGCCTTATGCTTTCGTGTCTCGGCCTTGGGAATTGCGCAAGACGGATGGCATTGATGTGCTGGATGCCGTTGGCGCCAATATCCGCATTGATACGCGCGGCCCCGAAGTGCTGCGCATTCTGCCGCGCATCAATGAGGCTGTGAATGAAGAATGGATGGCCGATCGTGGCCGTTTTTCCTTCGATGGCTTAAAGCGTCGTCGTTTGGATCGTCCGTGGCTCCGCAAGGATGGCCGGATGGTCGCGGCAAGCTGGGCGGAGGCGTTTGCCGCCATCGCTGCCAAATTCGCGGCGACGCCGGCTGAGCGTATCGGCGCCGTTGTGGGTGCTTTGGCCGATACGGAAAGCTTGCTGGCGCTTAAGGATCTGATGGCGGCTTATGGCAGCACCAATCTGGATTGCCGCGAAGATGGCGCGGCGATTGATGGCAGCCGGGCGGATTTCTATTGCTTCAACACCTCGATCGCAGGAATTGAAGAAGCCGATGCGCTGCTGATCATTGGCGCTGACCCGCGCAAGGAAGCGCCGGTGCTGAATGCGCGCATTCGCAAGCGCTGGGCGCAGGGGCGTTTCCCGGTGGGCATTATCGGGCCGGCTGGGCTGGACCTGACCTACAGTGCCCAGCATTTGGGCGAAGGGCCGGCGGCGCTTTCGGCGCTGCTGGATGGCTCGCATCCTTTCGCGGCGACGCTGAAGGCGGCGCAGAAGCCCATGCTGATCCTAGGACGCGGCGCGATTGCGCGGGCTGATGGTGCGGCGGTGCTCGCAGCCGCGTGGCGCTTGGCGGCTGAGGCCGGCATGCTGAAGCCCGATTGGCACGGCTTCAATCTGCTGCATCAATTTGGTGGTCAGGTTGGTGCGCTGGAACTTGGCTTCCTGCCGGGGCAGGGGGGCAAGGACCTCACCGCGATGCTCTCGGGCGGCGTGGATGCGCTTTGGTTGCTTAATGCTGATGGGTTTGACCCCGCGCGCATTCCGGCCAGCACCTTTGTGATCTATCAGGGCCATCATGGCGATGCCATGGCGGCGCGCGCCGATGTGCTGCTGCCAGGTGCTGCCTATACGGAAAAGGATGCGACCTGGGTGAATATCGAAGGTCGCGCACAACGCAGCCATCGCGCCATTCACCCGCCCGGTGAAGCGCGCGAGGATTGGCGCATCATCCGCGCCTTCAGCGAAGGTGTCGGCAAGACGCTGCCCTATAATGATCTGGATGCGCTGCGGGCGCGGATGGCGAGTGTCAGCCGTGCCTTCGCACGGATTGGCGAAGTGGCCGCTTCAGGCTGCGCTGATTTGGCCGGCCCGCAGGCGGCGATGGCGATGGAAGCTGCGGCCTTCCGCCTGCCGATCACGGATTATCACCGCGCCGATGTGATCAGCCGCGCATCGGATGTGATGGCGGAATGCGCCGCGGTCTATGGGCCGCAACAGGCTTTGGCGGCGGAGTAGGGTGATGAGCGAATTCCTTGCTTCCCCCATTGGTGTCTTGGCGCTGACGGTCGCCAAGGCCCTGGCGCTGCTGGTGCCCTTGCTGGTCATGGTGGCTTTTCTGACGCTTGCTGAACGCAAGGTGCTGGCAGCGATGCAAATGCGCCGCGGCCCCAATGTGGTCGGGCCTTTTGGCTTGCTGCAGCCCTTTGCCGATGCGATCAAGATGCTGCTTAAGGAAACCATTGTGCCAACAGGGGCGAGTAAGCTTCTGTTCCTGTTTGCGCCGATGCTGACCTTCATGCTGGCCATGTTGGCCTGGGCGGTGATCCCCGTGAATGATGGCTGGGCGATTGCCGATATCAATGTCGGCATCCTCTATCTTTTCGCCATTTCATCGCTTGGCGTCTATGGCATCATCATCGCGGGCTGGGCTTCCAATTCGAAATATGCCTTCCTCGGCGCGTTGCGCTCTGCCGCGCAGATGGTTTCCTATGAAGTCAGCATGGGTTTCGTGATTGTGACCGTGCTGCTTTGCGTGGGTTCGCTCAATCTGAATGACATTGTGAAGGCGCAGGAGAATCTCTGGTTCTTCATTCCGCTTTTCCCGATGTTCGTGATCTTCTTCATCTCGACGCTAGCCGAGACCAATCGTGCGCCGTTTGACCTGCCGGAAGGCGAAAGCGAATTGGTGGCGGGCTTCTTTGTTGAATATAGCAGCATGTCCTTCGCGCTATTCTTCCTCGGCGAATACGCGAATATGATCCTGATGGCGTCGCTCACCACCATCCTGTTCCTCGGTGGCTGGTATCCGCCGCTGGCGATTGAACCCTTCACCTGGATCCCAGGGCCGATTTGGTTCGTGTTGAAGGTTTGCTTCCTGCTGTTCGTTTTCATTTGGGTCCGCGCGACCTTCCCGCGCTACCGCTATGATCAGTTGATGCGGCTGGGCTGGAAGGTGTTTCTGCCCTTCAGCCTTATCTGGCTGGTGATTACCGCGGCGGTTTTGAAACTTACCGGCTGGCTGCCGGCTTGATGGGGCGCTGAACATGGCTTCTCTCGATCGCGTCGCCCGTAGCCTGCTGCTTACGGAAATCGTCTCTGGCATGGCGCTGACGCTGAAATACTTCTTCAAGAAGAAGGTGACGCTGAACTACCCCTATGAACGCGGGCCGCTTGGGCCGCGCTTCAAGGGCGAACATGCGCTGCGCCGCTACCCGAATGGCGAAGAACGCTGCATTGCGTGCAAGCTGTGTGAGGCTGTCTGCCCCGCCCAGGCCATCACCATTGAAGCCGAACCGCGCGAAGATGGCAGCCGCCGCACCACCCGCTATGACATTGACATGACGAAATGCATTTATTGCGGCTTGTGCGAAGAAGCCTGCCCAGTGGATGCCATTGTCGAAGGCCCGAATATGGAATTCGCGGTCGAGCGGCGGGAAGAACTGACCTACACCAAGGAAAAGCTGCTCGATAATGGCGATCGTTGGGAACCCATGCTGGCCGAGAGGCTACGCCTCGATGCGCCATATCGGTAAGGGAAGGGGCGTTTGATGATTGCCGCTCTTGCCTTTTACGCTTTTGCTGCGGTGCTTATTGGTTCTGCTGTGATGGTGGTGACCAGCCGGAACCCGGTGCATAGCGTGCTGTTCCTGATCCTTGCCTTCTTCAATGCGGCGGGTCTGTTTCTGATTGCGGGTGCCGAATTCCTCGCCATGATTTTGGTGATTGTCTATGTCGGCGCGGTTGCGGTACTATTCCTTTTCGTCGTCATGATGCTGGATATTGATTTCTCGCGGCTGCGGGAAGGCTTCCAACGTTATGCGCCCGTTGGCGCGCTGATCGGCCTGGTGCTGCTGGTGCAATTGGTGATGGTCATGATCGGCTGGCGCATGGCGCCTGGGGCGATGGCGCTCAGGTTGAATGAAACGCCATCTGATCTCCCCAATGCTGAGGCGCTCGGGCGCATTCTCTACACCGATTATATTTATCTGTTTCAGGGCTGCGGCCTGATCTTGCTGGTCGCGATGATTGGCGCCATTGTGCTGACCTTGCGCGACAAGCCCAATTCCAAGCGCCAGAATATCGCGGAACAGATCGCGCGTGCTGGGTCCGTCAGCAATGTTGCGGTGCCGACTGGCGCCGGGCTGAAGCAGCTTGGTATCCGTCGCCCGCCATTGCCTGAGGAAGCCGCGCCCAAGCCCATTGAGCATCACCATGGCCATGGGGGGCATCATTAGGATGAACATTGGCCTGGAGCATTTCCTGACCGTGGCGGCGATCCTTTTCGTCCTCGGTGTTTTCGGGATCTTTCTGAACCGTAAGAATGTGATTGTCATTCTGATGTCGGTGGAATTGATCCTGCTGTCGGTCAATCTGAATCTGGTCGCCTTTTCCGCGCATCTGAATGACCTTGCGGGCCAGGTCTTTGCCATGTTCATCCTGACTGTCGCGGCGGCTGAGGCCGCGATTGGCCTTGCCATTCTTGTTGTTTACTTCCGCAACCGCGGTTCGATTGAGGTCGAGGATATCTCGACCCTGAAGGGTTAGCGCGATGTTTGTCGGCGCCGTTTTCTTCCCGCTGCTGGGTGCGACCATTGCGGGCTTCTTTGGTCGCTGGATTGGCGACAAGGCTTCGCAATGGGTGACCGTTCTTTGCATGGCGCTGGCCGCCATTTGCGGTGTGGCTGCCTTCATTGAAGTGGCCTTGGGCCATGCGCCGCAAACCCTGGTGCTGCTGCGCTTCCTGGATGTGGGGTCCTTCGGGCTGGATTGGGCGCTGCGTTATGACACGCTGAGTGTTGTCATGGTGGCGATGGTCACCTGCATTTCCACGCTGATCCATCTTTATAGCGTTGGCTATATGTCGCATGACCCGACGACGCCACGCTTCTTTGCCTATCTGTCGTTGTTCACCTTCATGATGTTGATGCTGGTGACAGCGGATAATCTGGTGCAGTTGTTCTTCGGCTGGGAAGGCGTTGGCCTCGCTTCCTATTTGCTGATTGGCTATTGGTATGAAAAGGAAAGCGCCTGTGCGGCGGCGATGAAGGCCTTCATTGTCAATCGCGTGGGTGATCTGTTCTTTATGCTGGGGCTCTGCCTGACCTTTTGGGTTTTCGGTTCCATCGAATTCAGCGAGATTTTTGGCGCGATTGACCAGCACAAGGATGCGCGCTTCGCCGGCTTGCCGGCATTTGAGGTGATTTGCATCCTGCTCTTCCTCGGCGCCTGCGGGAAATCGGCGCAGCTTGGCCTGCACACCTGGCTGCCGGATGCGATGGAAGGGCCTACGCCGGTTTCCGCGCTGATCCATGCCGCTACAATGGTGACCGCCGGCGTCTTCCTGGTGGCGCGCATGTCGCCAGTGTTTGAATATGCGCCGACAGCCTTGGCCATCGTAACCGTGGTAGGCGCTTCAACCGCGCTATTTGCCGCGACCATTGGCTGCGTGCAGAACGATATCAAGCGCATCATCGCCTATTCCACCTGTTCGCAGCTTGGCTATATGTTCTTTGCCGCAGGGGTTGGTGCCTATCAGGGCGCAGTGTTCCATTTGTTCACCCATGCCTTCTTCAAGGCGCTACTGTTCCTGTCTGCCGGTGCGGTCATTCATGCCATGTCCGAAGAACAGGATATCCGCAAAATGGGCGGCATCTGGAAGAAGATCCCGGTGACCTATGCGGTGATGTGGATCGGCTCACTCGCGCTCGCGGGCGTGCCTTACTTCGCTGGCTATTATTCCAAGGATTTCGTGCTGGAAGCGGCTTTTGCGGCGCATTCCGGGGTTGGGATGTATGCCTTTTTCTGCGGCTTGCTCGCCGCCTTCCTGACTGCCTTCTATTCCTGGCGGCTCTTGATCCTGACCTTCCATGGCGCGCCGCGGGCGGATCATCACACCATGGAACATGTGCATGAAAGCCCGCTGGTGATGCTGGTGCCGCTGCTGCTGCTGGCGGTGGGCGCGGTATTTGCGGGGGCGGTTTTCGCGCCTTCCTTCATCGGCCATCACTGGGAAGAATTCTGGAACGGCGCGATCGTGAATGCGCCACATAATCACATCATGCATCACGTGCATGAAGTGCCCGGCTGGGTGCCGCTGGCGCCAACCATTGTTGGCCTTTCTGGCATCGCACTGGCCTATGTGATGTATATGTTCGCGCCAAGTCTGCCTGGTGCGCTGGCCCGTGCGTTTCCTGGGGTGCATCGGTTCCTGCTCAACAAATGGTATTTTGATGAGCTTTATGACGCGATCTTTGTCCGCCCCGCGCAGGCTTTGGCGCGTGGGTTTTGGAAGATTGGCGATGTGCGGATCATTGATGGCGTGCCCAATGGTCTTGCGGCATCGGTGGCCGGTGCGGCGCGGCAAGCCGTTGCGCTGCAAACTGGGCGGGTTGCCAGCTACGCCTTCACCATGATTGTGGGGCTTGTTGTGCTTGTTTCTCTGCTGCTGTTCGGGGGCTGAAGATGAATAGCGTCGGTTTCCCCTTGCTCAGCTTGCTGACTTTCCTCCCCTTGGCGGGGGTGGCGATTATCCTTGCAATTCGGGGTGATGAACAAACAGTCGCAAGTAACGCGCGCTGGACTGCCCTTTGGACCAGCCTGATCACCTTCATGCTGTCCCTGGTTCTGTGGTTCCGCTTCGACAAGAATGAGGCGGAGTTCCAGTTCGTCGAAAGGCTTGATTGGCTCTCGGATTTTGGCGTGACCTATCACATGGGCGTGGATGGCATTTCCGTGCTGTTCGTCCTGCTCGCCACGCTGCTGACACCCATCTGCATCCTGTCTTCCTGGGAAGCGGTGCAGAACCGGGTGCGCGAATATATGATCGCCTTCCTGATCCTTGAGACCATGATGGTCGGCATGTTCTGCGCGCTGGACTTCGTGGTGTTCTACATCTTCTTCGAAGGTGTGCTGATCCCGATGTTCCTGATCATCGGCGTATGGGGCGGGCAGCGGCGCGTTTATGCGGCCTTCAAGCTGTTCCTTTACACGCTGCTTGGCTCAGTCCTCATGCTGCTGGCCATTCTGCTGCTTTGGTACAAGGCCGGCACCACCGATATTGTGGAGCTATTCACCCTCACCATACCGCCATCGCTGCAAACCTGGATATTCCTGGCCTTCTTCGCATCCTTCGCCGTCAAGGTGCCTATGTGGCCAGTGCATACCTGGTTGCCGGATGCGCATGTGGAAGCGCCAACGGCGGGCTCCGTCATTCTGGCGGGTGTGTTGTTGAAGATGGGCGCCTACGGGTTCCTTCGCTTCAGCCTGCCCTTGCTGCCGGTGGCGAGTGCGGAATTCGCGCCCTGGATTTTCGCGCTTTCCATCGTCGCCATTGTCTATACCTCGCTGGTGGCACTCGCCCAGGAAGATATGAAGAAGCTGATCGCTTATTCGTCAGTGGCGCATATGGGTATCGTCACGCTTGGTATCTTCACCTTCACGCAGCAAGGTCTTTCGGGCGCGCTATTCACCATGCTGTCGCATGGTGTCGTCTCCAGCGCGCTGTTCCTTTGTGTGGGCGTTTTGTATGACCGGGTGCATTCGCGCGAAATTATGCGTTACGGGGGTGTCGCGAAAATCATGCCGGCCTATGCGCTGGTATTCATGCTGTTCACCATGGCCTCAGTCGCGTTGCCTGGGCTTGCCGGCTTCCCCGGTGAATTGCTGGTGATCCTGGGCGCCTGGAAGGTGAACCCTTGGGTCGCCTTTGGTGCAGCACTCGGCATGATCCTGGGCGCTGCCTATATGCTTTACCTCTACCGCCGCGTTGTTTTCGGGCGCATTACGCGGGATGATTTGCGCGGCCTGCTGGATCTTTCGCCACGCGAATATGCGGTTTTCGCACCGCTGATCGTGCTGACGATTTGGATGGGTATTTATCCGCAAAGCTTCCTTTCCTTCTTTGAAGCCTCCGTCGCGGCCCTGGTGGAACGGCATCACGCAGCGCTCGGCGCGGCACGGCTCGCGGGGTTGTAAGGTCATGAACTGGATGCTCGCCCTGCCCGAGATTGTGCTGGCCTGCGCTGGCCTGGCCATTCTGATGATTGGTGTGCTGCCGCGGCAGAACATGTTCTTCGGCTGCACCATGGCCTCGATTGGCGCGCTGGTAGTCACTGCCGCGCTGGTGCTGACCGTGCCGGATGGCACTGGCTTTTCCGGTCAGGTGATTTCCGATGGCTTCGCGCGCTTCATGAAGCTGCTGGTGCTTCTGGGTGCGGCCATCGGCATGCTGATGGCGCTGGATTTCAATACGCGCGAAGGGCTCGATCGCTTCGAATATCCGGTGCTGTTGCTATTCGCCACACTCGGCATGCTGATCATGCTCAGTGCGAATGATTTCATGACCGTCTATATCGGCTTGGAATTGCTTTCGCTCAGCCTTTATGTGGTCGCGGCCTTTCATCGGGATAATGAGCAATCTGCCGAAGCCGGCTTGAAATACTTTGTGCTGGGTGCCTTGGCATCGGGCCTGTTCCTTTATGGCGCGTCGTTGGTTTATGGCTTTGCCGGCACCACCAGTTTTGAACGCATCGCGCAGGCATTGCTCGACCCCGCGGGCCGCAGCCAGGGGCTGACGGTTGGGCTCATCTTCATCCTGGCTGGTCTTGCCTTCAAGGTTTCCGCCGTGCCGTTTCATATGTGGACGCCCGATGTCTATGAAGGCGCACCCACACCCGTGACGGCGTTCTTCGCGGCAGCCCCGAAAGTGGCGGCGATTGCCTTGCTCACCCGCGTCCTGGCCGGGCCTTTCGCGGAACTCGCCGCGCAATGGCAGCAGGTGATCGTTTTGATGTCACTCGCTTCCATGGTGCTTGGCGCGCTCGCCGCCGTTGGGCAGCGCGATATCAAGCGGCTGATGGCCTATTCCTCCATCGGTCATATTGGCTATGCGCTGATGGGCCTTGCGGTGGCGAGTGACGAAGGCCTCCATGGCCTCATAGTTTATATGGCGATCTACCTTGCCATGAATCTAGGCGCCTTTGCGGTGCTGATCGCCATGCGCCGTCAAGGCAAGGCCGTGTCGCGCATTGAAGATCTGGCCGGGCTTGGCAAGACCGATCCTGCCATGGCGATGTGGATGACAGTCTTCATGTTCTCCATGGCTGGCATCCCGCCACTCGCGGGGTTCTTCGGTAAGCTTTATGTCTTTCTTGCCGCGGTGCAGGGCGGCTTCTGGACGCTTGCGGTTGTTGGCGTGCTGACCTCGGTGATTTCGGCCTTTTATTATCTGCGCGTCGTCAAGGTGATGTATTTCGATGACGTGCAAGCGCCGCTCGATGCGCGCCCGCAGACGCTGACGATGGTGATGGGCATTTCCGGCATTTTCACCACGCTGTTCTTCATCATGCCCGCCCCATTGGTGCGCGCGGCGCAAGAAGCGGTTTCCGCGCTGCTCGGCTAATGCCGGGCGCGCGGCGGTAAGCGCGCGTGAAGTTTCGCCTTGAATGTCATGAGGTGCTGGAAAGCACCTCCTCACTTGTGAAACAGCGCGCCGAAGAAGCTGCCGCTGAAGGCTTGGCTATTCAGGCGCTCCGCCAAAGCGCGGGCAGGGGAAGGCAGGGAAGGGGGTGGGCTAGCCCCGCGGGCAATCTGTACCTTTCTGTGTTGTTACGGCCTGAAGTGCCGCTGCGTGAGGCACCGCAATGGTCCTTTGTGGCGGCTGTGGCGCTCGCGGAAACACTCACCGCGCTATTGCCGGAAGCAGCGGCGCTCAAACTGAAATGGCCGAATGATCTGCTGCTGCAAGGCGCCAAGGCAGCGGGCATTTTGGTGGAAACCGGTGTAGCCACGAATAACGCGCTCGATTGGATTTGCATCGGCATGGGCGTGAATATCGCCACCAAACCCAGCCTGGCGGATCGGCCCACCGCCGGCCTTGCGGAATACTTGGGCGCCCCCCCGGCGCCGGCAGCCGTGGCGCAAAGCCTGCTGGAAAGGTTGGCGCATTGGCATGGCGTCAGGCTGAAACAGGGCTTTGCGCCCATCCGCGATGCCTGGTTGCGCCATGCGCCTACCATGGGTGCGCCCGTATCAGTAAAACGCGATGGTGCGCTAATCGTAGGCAACTTTGCCGGGTTGTCGCCCGAAGGCGGGTTGCTGCTTGCCAAAGACGGCAAAGTTCAGCTTATTCTGGCCGGGGAGATCATTTGACCCATGCTACTCGCCATTGATGCAGGCAATACCAATGTCGTTTTTGCAGTCCATGACGGACAGGAATGGCGCGGGCGCTGGCGTATTGCCACGCGCCCAGACAGCACTTCGGATGAATATGCGGTCTGGCTGCTGACGCTGTTTCAACACGCCGGCTTGAAGCCCAATGATATCCTACGCTGCGTTATCGGCACTGTAGTGCCAGCCGCACTTTACAATCTGCGCCGGCTTTGCCGTGAATGGATGGATTGCGAGCCGCTGATCGCGCGCGCGCCGCTCGATTGGGGGTTTGATATTCGCGTGGATCGGCCAGAAGAAGTCGGCGCCGACCGCCTGCTGAATGCGCTCGCCGCGCATACCCGTTATGGTGGGCCGTTGATTGTGATTGATTTCGGCACCGCCACCACCTTCGATGTGGTGCATAGCGATGGGTCCTATCTGGGCGGCGCGATTTCGCCCGGCATCAATCTTTCCATCGAAGCGCTGCATAAGGCGGCTGCCAGGCTGCCGCGCATTGGCATTGGCCGCCCGCAATCCGTGATTGGTCGCGCTACCGTGCCCGCCATGCAATCCGGCATCTATTGGGGCTATGTCGGCCTGGTGGAAGGCATTGTATCTCGCATCAAGGCGGAATATGGCGGGCCCATGAAGGTCATCGGCACGGGCGGCCTTGCCCCGCTATTCGCCGAAGGGACCCTTGTCATTGAAAGAACCGATCCCGACATAACCTTAGAAGGGTTGCGCCTGCTGGCCGAGCGCAATCCTTCTTCTGTCTTCCACCAGAGCGCGCTCCGCGATCCCCTCAGATCGGATTCTGATTAGCACCATGAATGTCATGACCGGCGATCTTGCCTTTATCCCGCTGGGCGGGACGGGTGAGATCGGAATGAACCTTAATGTCTATCGCTGTGATGGCGCCTTGCTGGCGGTGGATTGCGGGCTTGGCTTCGCCGGGCCGGATCAGCCGGAAGCCGATGTCATGGTGCCGGATGCCGCTTGGCTTGCTGAGAATCGCGGCGCCTTGCTTGGCCTGATCATCACCCATGCGCATGAAGACCATATCGGCGCGGTGGTGCATCTGTGGCGGCAATTGCGCTGCCCCATCTATGGCACGGCCTTCGTGCTTTCCGTGCTGCGCCGCAAGCTTGGTGAAGCCGGCATGATCCATGAAGTGCGCTTGCTGGAATTGCCGCCCGGTGGGCGCGTGAAGCTTGGCCCGTTTGATTGCAGTTTCATCTCCGTGACGCATTCCATCCCGGAAGCCCAGGCGCTGGTGCTGCGCACGCCCTATGGCCTGGTGCTGCATACGGGTGATTGGAAGCTGGACCCCACGCCACTGATCGGCGCGCCCATCGATGAGGGGGCGTTTGAGCAGCTTGGCGCAGAAGGTGTGCTGGCCATGGTCTGTGATTCGACCAATGCCATGGTTGAAGGCCATTCGGGTAGTGAGGCTGAAGTGCGTGCCTCCCTCACCGAATTGATCAAGGGGCTGAAGGGGCGCATCGCGGTCACCTGCTTCGCTTCGAATGTTGCGCGGCTTGAAAGCATTGCGGTCGCCGGACGCGCGGCGGGGCGGCAAGTGGCGCTGCTCGGGCGGTCGCTGCGCAATATGGAAGCCTCGGCGCGGGAATGCGGCTATTTGAAATCCCTCCCGCCCTTTTTGGATGAAGCAGAAGCGGGCTTCCTGCCCGATGATGAAATCCTGCTAATCTGCACCGGCAGCCAGGGCGAACCCCGTTCCGCCATGGCGAAGATCGCGGAAGACAAGCACCCGGCAATTGCGCTGGGTGAAGGCGATACGGTGATCTTTTCCTCCCGTCAGATACCGGGAAATGAGGTCGCTATTCAGCGCGTACAGGATGGGCTGGTACGCCGTGGTTGCCGCCTGATTACCGATGAACAGGCCATGGTGCATGTGTCCGGCCACCCGGCGCGCGAAGAACTGCGCCGCCTATACGCGCTGGTAAAACCGCGCATTGCGGTGCCGGTGCATGGCGAATGGCGGCATATGCAGGAACATGCGGATTTGGCGCGCAGCACCGGCGCCAAGCCCATCTTGCTGAATGATGGCGATGTGCTGCGCCTTTCCGGCAATCGGGCTGAGGTGGTGGAAGCTGTCCCCACTGGCCGCCTTGCCGTGGATGGTGACCGGCTTTTGCCCTTGGATGGAGATGTCATCGCCGCGCGTCGGCGCATGATGTTCAATGGCGTGGTTCTGGCATCCGTCGCACTGGACCGGCAGGGCAAGGTGCTTGGCGATCCCGTGATCACCGCCCCCGGCCTTTTCGCCGAGCAGGACGCCGAACCTGGGCTGGTTGCCGCCGAGCTTCGCCGCAGCATTGCCGATCTGCCGGCTGGCTTGCGCGATGATGATGAAACGCTGCGCGAATCGCTACGTGCCGCCTTGCGTAAGGCGCTGGGGCGGCGCTTCAAGAAGCGGCCCAATGTCGAAATCCACGTGATCAGGGTTTAAGCCATGTCGGTCTTCACCGGCGTCATTATCTATCTGCTGATCTGGTGGCTCGCGCTGTTCTGCGTGCTCCCGATCGGCACTCGCCCACAATCCCAAGGCAAGATGGAAGAAGGCGGCTGGCGCGGCGCGCCGCAAAAGCATCTGATGGGCTGGAAGCTGCTTGGCACCACCGCGCTGGCGGGGGTGATTTGGGGGGCGGTTTGGTGGCTGATTGAAAGCGAATGGCTTTCTTTCCGGACCGGCATCCTCGCAATGCCCACCAATTAAGCGAAAAACCGACCCTGGGGTCGGTTTTGCCTTATGTTCGGGCAATGTCAGTCTGGTAGCCGCTTTTTTGACCTTGCTCATGACTCTTTTTGATTGAGCCTTTGAAGCTGGTCCGCCATCCTAACACTCGAGAGGAGGGTTGGTTCCTTCCTCTACCGTGTGACTGGCGTTTCCTCCCTAAACTTGGGCCGCTGCCTGATGGTAGCGGCCTTTTCTTTTTTAAATGTTTGTGACGCTGAGTTGCAAGCGCAAAAATGCCATAAACCTGACTGAAATTACGATTTGGTGCGCTGCACAATGGTTCGGTGTTACTTTATTGCGCGTGCGGGCAGGTGATTCCCCAAAAACCTCTTCTGGATTAGGGTGGAGCCCCCAGCGACTTAAGATCAAAGGAATAGACCCTTGCGCCTCACTCGCGCCTTTCTGCCGACACTCAAGGAAACCCCGGCCGAGGCGCAAATCGCCTCTCACCGCCTCATGCTGCGTGCGGGGCTGGTTCGCCAGACCTCGGCGGGCATCTATGCTTGGCTGCCCGCGGGGCTGCGCGTGCTGCGCCGCGTTGAACAGATTGTGCGCGAAGAACAGGACCGCGCCGGGGCGCATGAAATCCTGATGCCGACCATCCAGCCGGCTGAGCTGTGGCGCGAAAGCGGGCGCTATGATGATTACGGCAAGGAAATGCTCCGCATTCGCGACAGGCATGAACGCGAAATGCTCTTCGGCCCGACCAATGAGGAAATGGTCACCGATATCTTCAAGCAATTCGCCAAATCCTATCGCGATTTGCCGCGCAACCTGTATCACATCCAGTGGAAATTCCGCGATGAAGTGCGCCCGCGTTTCGGCGTGATGCGCGGGCGGGAATTCCTGATGAAGGATGCCTATTCCTTCGATCTAACCAAGGAAGGCGCGCAGCATTCCTATCGGCAGATGTTCCTGGCCTATCTGAGGACTTTCGCGCGCATGGGCCTGAAGGCCATTCCGATGCGCGCTGATACGGGGCCGATTGGTGGCAATCTTTCGCATGAATTCATCATCCTGGCGGAGACCGGCGAAAGCCAGGTTTTCGTGAGCCGCGATTTGCTGGAACGCGATGTGCTGGCTGAAGCGCCAGATTACGATAGCGACCTGACGGCGCAGGTGGATTTCTGGACCAGCCATTACGCCGCGACCGAAGAAATGCACGACCAAGCCGCCTGGGCCGCGCTTTCGGAAGACAAGCGCGTTTCCGCCCGCGGTATTGAAGTGGGCCATATCTTTTATTTCGGTACCAAATACAGCGCAGCCATGGGCATGGCCGTGACGGGGCCGGATGGCAATGCCGTGATCCCAGAAATGGGCAGCTATGGGATTGGTGTGTCCCGCCTGGTGGGTGCGCTGATCGAAGCCAATCATGATGAAGCCGGCATCAAATGGCCGGATGCGGTCGCACCCTGGGCTGCGGCGATCCTGAACCTTCGCCCCGGTGATGGCGCAACCGATACGCTATGCGAAACACTCTATGCGCGGCTGGGCGCTGAGCACGCGGTCTATGATGACCGCCCCGCGCGTGCCGGCGAGAAATTCGCCGATGCTGACCTGATGGGCTTTCCCTGGCAGGCCATTATCGGCCCGCGCGGTGCCGCTGCCGGGCGCGTGGAACTGAAGCGCCGCATGACCGGTGAGCGAGAGGAAGTCTCGCTCGAAGATGCCATCACCCGCATCAAGGGCGGCTGAGCCAGCATGTTCAACGCCTTTGAGCGTATGGTCGCCTTTCGCTATTTGCGCGCGCGGAAGGGGGAGCGCTTTGTCTCGGTGATTGCGATTTTCTCGCTGGTCGGCATCGCGCTTGGCGTTGCCACGCTGATCATTGTGATGAGCGTGATGAATGGCTTCCGCCATGAATTGCTTGGGCGCATTCTTGGGCTGAATGGGCATCTTGGTATCTATGCCGTGGGCTCATCCTTCACCGATTTTGATGATGTCGCAGCGCGTATTCGCACCGTGCCGGGCGTGGTTTCCGCGACACCGATTGTGGAAGGCCAGGTGCTGATCACTTCTGATTCAGGCGGTGCCACAGGCGGGCTTGCGCGCGGCATCAGGCCCGAGGATTTGCGCGCGCGGTCCTTGATTGCTGATGGCATAAGGCTTGGCAGCCTTGATGCGTTCGAGGGCGAGGATGCCATTATCATTGGCCGGCGCTTGGCCTCCCGCTTGCGTGTTTCAGTTGGCGATAATGTCAGCCTGGTGTCGCCCCAAGGGCGCACAACGGTTTTCGGCACGGTGCCGCGCGTGCGCGCCTATCGCGTGGTGGCTTTGTTTGATGTCGGCATGAATGAATATGACAGCAGCTTTGTCTTCCTGCCGCTGGAAGCCGCGCAGCTTTTTTTCCAGCAACGCGATGCCGCGACGCAGATCGAAGTTTTCGTGCAGGACCCGACCAGGCTGCGCGGCATCATGCGGCAAATCCAGGAAGCTGCCGGCAGTCGCGTAATCGTGCATTCCTGGCAGGATGCCAATTCAAGTTTCTTCAATGCGGTGCAGGTGGAACGCAATGTGATGTTCCTGATCCTGACGCTGATCATCATTGTCGCTGCCTTCAATATCGTCTCAAGCCTGATCATGTTGGTGAAGGATAAGGGGCGCGATATCGCCGTGCTGCGCACCATGGGTGCGACCAAGGGCGCGGTGATGCGGATTTTCCTGTTGTGTGGTGCTTCCATTGGTGTGCTCGGCACCATGATCGGCTTTGTGCTCGGCTTGGTGTTTTGCCTTAATATCGAAAGCATCAGGCAGTTCCTGCAATCCCTGTCAGGCACAGAACTGTTCAGCGCAGAGGTCTATTTCCTGACGCGCCTGCCCGCGATCCTGGATTACAATGAAGTGGCGCAGGTTGTGGCGATGGGGCTTGGCCTTTCTTTGCTGGCGACGCTTTACCCTTCCTGGCGCGCTGCGCGCACGGACCCGGTGGAGATGCTGCGCAATGAATGAAGCGCCGCTCCGCCTCGCCGCCGTTGAACGCCGCTACCGCACCGAAGCGGGCGAATTGCCGGTACTGCTGGGCGCTGATCTGACCATCATGGCGGGCGAGATTGTGGCGCTGGTCGCGCCTTCCGGCACCGGCAAATCAACCTTGCTGCATCTGGCGGGCTTGCTGGAGAAGCCCGATGCGGGCGAGGTTTTCATCCAAGGCAAGCCCGCTGGTTCGCTTTCTGATGAGGCGCGCACAACAATCCGCCGGACCACCATCGGCTTTGTCTATCAATTCCATCATTTGCTGCCGGAATTCACCGCCGCCGAGAACATCATCCTGCCCCAGCTTGCCGCCGGGAAAAGCCGCGCGGCGGCAACGGAGCGTGCCAAGGATTTACTCGGCATTTTCGGCTTGCAAGCGCGGTTGGATCATCGGCCTGGCAAGCTTTCGGGCGGCGAACAGCAGCGTGTGGCCATTGCGCGCGCGCTGGCCAATCACCCGCGTTTGCTATTGGCGGATGAACCCACCGGCAATCTGGATGTTGCCACATCTGATCGTGTTTTTGCCGAACTGCTCGAACAGGTGCGCGGTCAGGGGCTGGCGGCGCTGATTGCCACGCATAACCCCGATCTTGCGCGCCGGATGGACCGGGTGGTGACGCTGCGGGATGGGAAGATCGTCAGCGGTTAGGCCAGGAACAGCACCACGCCCAAAGCCGCCGTGGCCGCACCACCAAAGCGCAGCGCGGCAGCATAACGCGCGCTGGCCACACCAAGCGCCACGCCAAGCCCATGCAGCAGCGCAGAGCCCGCCAGCATGCCGAAGGTGGTGGCAGTAGCGGCGCCGCCAATCTCACCACCATGCGCCAAGCCATGCACCAAGCCGGCCACAAGCACCAAAGGCAGCGCCACCGCAGTGCGGAAGGACTGCGCCATGGCGAGCATGGCGCCCAGCACAATCAAGCTGCCCGCTACCGCGGTTTCAATCACGCCAAAGCCAAGCCCGATCCCGCCAGCTAGGCCAAGCGCAATGCCGCCCGCCATGCCAGCAAGGAAGCCCAGCGGCGGCAGCCAGCCGCGCCGCCATCCAAGGGACGCCGCCCAAAGCCCAATCGCCACCATTGCCGCCACATGATCCGCACCCATCAGCGGGTGCAGGAAGCCGGCAACCAAGCCAGCCTCATGCCCGGCATGGGCCAGCGCGGGGGTCGCGCCAAGGGCAAGCGCCAGGAAGGGCAGGGCGGTCAGGGCAAGGCGGGGCAGGGACATGAAGGGCTCCTGTAAAATTCCGAATTTCATCCTGAGCGCCCATGGGACGGCAGGCAAGGGCTTGTGGCTGTGCTAACCTTGCCCCTCACGCGATTCCGGAACGCAAGCTGCATGTCATTTATTCATCTGCACACGCATTCGGCCTATTCGCTCTCGGAAGGCGCGATCAAGGTTGAAAAGCTCGCAGCACTTGCCGCCGCGGATGGCATGCCAGCGCTGGCGCTGACGGATACGGGCAATCTGTTTGGCGCTTTGGAATTCGCCGAAGCCTGCGCGAAGAAGGGCGTGCAACCTATCATGGGCTGCCAGTTGGGGCTTTCCCGCGCCAGCACGGATGCTGATCGGCCAGATGCGCTTCGCCTGCCGCCTGACCCGCTGGTGGCGCTCGCGCTCACGCCCAAGGGGCTCGATAATCTGCAACGCCTGTCATCGCTCGGCTTTTTGCGGGACGATGCCTCGGGCAAGCCAGCCATGCTGCTGGACCAACTTGCGGCGCATGCTGAGGGGTTGTTTCTGCTGACGGGCGGTACGCTTGGGCCAATTTCACGGCTGTTGCTGGAAGGGCAAAAGCCCGCCGCTGAGAAGTTGCTCGCACGGCTCAAGGAAGCCTTCCCGGATCGGTTGGCGGTGGAGCTCAACCGCCATGGGCGGAATGAGGAAGCGCGGCTGGAACCTGCCTTGCTGGCGCTTGCCCATGCCGCTCGGCTGCCGATCATCGCCGCCAATGATGTCTATTTCGCTGCGCCCGCCATGTATGAAGCGCATGATGCGCTGCTGTGCATCGCTGAGGGCCGCACCATGGCGGAACGCGACCGCCGGCGCGTGACACCGGAGCATTGGTTCAAGCCTGCTCAGGCAATGCGCGCGCTTTTCGCGGATTTGCCCGATGCCTGCGACAATACGCTTGCCATTGCGCGCATGAGCGCGGTGATGACTGAAGCGCGCAAGCCCGAATTGCCGATCTGCCCCAAGGTGCAAGAAGGCAAGACAGAAGCCGAAACACTGCGCGCCATGGCCGAAGCCGGGCTTGAACAGCGCTTGGGCGCCATGCGCCCCGCGCCAGATGAAGCAACGCGCACGCAATATCGCGAACGCCTGGCCTATGAAATCGGCGTCATCGAGAAAATGGGTTTCCCAGGTTATTTCTTGATTGTGGCCGACTTCATCCAATGGGCGAAAGCGCAAACGCCGCCCATTCCCGTGGGGCCGGGGCGCGGTTCGGGCGCGGGTTCTGTTGCCGCCTGGGCGTTGCTGATCACTGATTTGGACCCGATCCGCTTCGGCTTGCTGTTTGAACGCTTCTTGAACCCCGAACGCGTTTCCATGCCGGATTTCGATATTGATTTCTGCCAAGACCGGCGCGACGAGGTGATTGCCTATGTCCGGCGCGAATATGGCGAAGATCGCGTCGCGCAAATCATCACCTTCGGCAAGCTGCAAGCCAAGGCCGCGGTGCGCGATGTGGGGCGCGTGCTTGGCATGCCTTACGGCCAGGTGGACAAGATCGCCTCACTCATCCCGAATAACCCCGCCAAGCCCGTCACGCTTTCCCAGGCGATTGAAGGCGAAGCACGTTTGCAGGAAATGCGCGATAGCGACGAACAGGTCGCGCGGCTATTGGTTATCGCGCTGCAGGTGGAAGGGCTTTATCGCAATGCCTCCACCCACGCCGCCGGCCTGGTGATTGGGCGCAGGCCCTTGATTGAAACCGTGCCGCTCTATCGCGACCCGCGTTCGGAAATGCTCGTCACGCAATATTCGATGAAATACGCTGAGATGGCGAGCCTGGTGAAGTTCGACTTCCTGGGCCTCAAGACACTCACCGTCATTGAACGCGCTTTGGACATTCTGAAAGGGCAGGGGGTCACCATAGATATCGCCGCCATCCCGCTGGATGACGCGAAAACCTATGACATGCTCGGGCGCGGCGATGCTGCTGGCGTGTTCCAGTTTGAAGGCCAGGGGATGCGCGATTGCTTGCGGCAGATGCGCGCCAACCGCTTTGAGGATTTGGTGGCTGCTGTGGCGCTGTATCGCCCCGGCCCCATGGCGAATATCCCGGCCTATTGCGCCCGCAAACATGGCGAGGCTTGGGAGCCGCCGCATGAGGCGATAAGGCATATCCTGTCTGAAACCTATGGCATCATGGTCTATCAGGAACAGGTCATGCAGATTGCGCAGGATCTGGCCGGCTATTCGCTCGGCGCCGCTGACCTGTTGCGCCGCGCCATGGGCAAGAAAATCCGCAGCGAAATGGAAGCGCAGCGCAAGATTTTCTGTGATGGCGCGGAAGCGCGCGGCATTGAAGCCGCCAAGGCCGCCGAGATTTTCGACCTCATGGAACGCTTCGCCGATTACGGCTTCAACAAATCCCACGCGGCGGCCTATGCGCTGGTGAGCTACCAAACGGCGTGGTTAAAGGCCAATCACACCGTGGCCTTTCTGGCCGCTTCCATGACACTTGATCTTTCCAATACGGATAAGCTCGCTGGCCATATGCAGGAAGCGGCGCGGCTCGGCATTGCCGTGCTGCCGCCCGATATCAATCGCAGCGGCGCTGATTTCCGCGTGGAAGCGCGGGATGATGGCAAGCAGGCCATTCGCTTCGCCCTTGCCGCCGTGAAGCGCGTTGGCGAAAGCGCGATGCGTGATCTGGTGGCGGCGCGCGATAAGGGCGGCGATTTCGCGTCCCTCGCGGATTTCGCCGCGCGGGTGGACCCCAAGCTGCTCAACAAAATGCAGATCGAAAACCTGGCCCGCGCCGGCGGCTTTGAATGCCTGGATGGCAACCGCGCCCGCGTCATGGCCGGTGCCGAGACCATCCTGCGCCGCGCCCAAGCGAGTGCCGAGGAACGTTCCAGCGGCCAGATCGGGCTTTTTGGTGCTGAGCCCGGCAAGGCGGAAGCGCTGCGCCTGCCGGATGTGGCGGATTGGCAGCCTTTGGATCGGCTGTCCCAGGAAGCGGAGTCGATTGGCTTTCACCTTTCTGCCCATCCGCTTGATGCCTATCGCCAGGCGCTAAAGCGCATTGGCGTGGTGCCGTCTTCCGCCATTGCGGACCGCGCGAGCCGCGGCGGTGGCCGCGTCAAGCTGGCTGGCACGGTGGTGAATGCCAAGGAACGCACGACCAAGACCGGCAGCCGCATGGCCTGGGTTCGGGTTTCGGACACCCATGGCAGTTTTGAAGTGACCTGCTTTTCCGAGGTGCTGAACCGCAGCCGGGATTTGCTGGCCGAAGGCAGCGCCATTCTGGTGACGGCGGATTTGCGCCAGGAAGGCGAAGCCTTGCGGCTGACCGCGACCGAGGTCGAAAGCCTGGACAAGGTCGCCGCCAATGCCGGCGGTGGGATCAAGCTATGGCTGGAAGCAACGGCAACACTAGACCCGATCCGCGCCTTGCTGACGCGCGAAGGCCGCGGGCGTGGCCGGGTGATCCTGGTGCCGCGCCTTGGCGCCGAACAGGAAGTGGAAATTGCGCTGCCGGGCGGCTTCAATGTCGGCCCAAGATTGATGCAGGCGATGCGCGTGGTGCCTGGCGTGGCGCAGGTTGAGGAGTTCTAGCGCCTAACCGAGTGTGGTTTAATTTTACATAATATACCTTATGCGGGAAATACATGACCCAAACCCTAAAGCAAAATTCACCTGAAACCGCGCTGCACGCCCTGCTCGCCATCATGGCCAAGCTGCGCGACCCGAATGGCGGCTGCCCCTGGGATTTGGTGCAGGATTTCGCCTCCATCGCGCCTTATACGATTGAGGAAGGCTATGAGGTCGCGGATGCCATCGCCGCGAATGACCCGGACAAGCTGTTGGATGAATTGGGCGATCTTCTGTTCCAGGTGGTCCATCACGCGCAAATGGCGGCTGAGCGCGGGTGGTTCGGCTTTGCCGAGGTCGCACAATCCATATCTGACAAGATGATCCGCCGCCATCCTCATGTTTTTGGTGAGGCCGCTGCGCGCGATGCCGAAGCCCAAACCAGCGCCTGGGAATCACAAAAGGCCGCCGAACGCGCCGCCCGGGCGGAAAGCGGCGTGCTGGCGGGAATCCCCGATGGCCTCCCTGCCCTAACCCGCGCCACCAAGCTGACGCGCCGCGCCGCGCGGGTTGGCTTTGATTGGCCCGATGCCGGTGCGGTGCTGGATAAGCTGGAAGAAGAAGCGGATGAACTCCGCGCCGAGCTGCAAGGCACTGATAAAGCAAGACTTCAGGATGAGGTCGGCGATCTGCTTTTCGTCCTGGCCAATCTGGCGCGCAAGCTGGATTTGGACCCGGAAGCGGCCTTGCGCCATGCCAATCAGAAATTCACGCTCCGCTTTGGGTATATTGAAGAACAGGCTGATAATGCAGGAAAAAGTCTGAATGTTATGAGCTTGGAGGAGATGGAAGCGCTTTGGCAACAAGCTAAGAAACGCCAAACAAATATATGATTCTAAAAGATATTATTCTGCCGGATAGCTGATCCCCACCACCTCAATCTCCTCCAACCCCGCCGGCGTGCGCAAGCGCCGCATATCGCCGACCCGAGCCCCCAGCAGCGCACGCGCCACCGGCGCCACCCAGGAAATCCGCCCTGCCTCGGCCTCAGCCTCATCCACGCCAACAATGGTGATCGTGACTTCGGCGTCATCGGAAGCCCGGGCATAGGTCACGCTGGCGCCGAAAAACACCTGGTCGCGCCGCGTCTGCTGCGCTGGGTCTACCACCTGCACTTTTTCAAGCCGCTTGGTCAGGAAGCGCACGCGCCGGTCAATCTCGCGCAGCCGACGCTTGCCATATTGATAATCTGCATTCTCGGACCGATCCCCGAGCGCCGCCGCCCAGGACACAATATCCACCACCTTCGGGCGTTCTTCTTCCCACAGGCGCTTCACCTCGGCACGCAAGGCAGTGGCGCCGGCGGGGGTCATGTAGAATGGCGTGCCGGGGGGCAGGACGGGCGGGCCGGCCTCCTCATCCTCATCGGCGCCACTCATGGGGTGAAAAGCGCCTCCTGAGCGGCTTCCCAACTGGCGCGGTCTGGGGCGCAGATCAGCCCGCCACTGGTCAGATGCGGGCCGTAATCGCTGCCATCAAAGCGCGCGGAATGGCCGCCAGCTTCCCGGTGCAACAGCCAGCCCGGCGCATGATCCCAGGGCATCAGCTTGTTATAGACCAGCAAATGCGCATGCCCGCCGGCGGCCAGCCGATATTCATGCGCAGAGCAACGAAAGGAGACAGTCGCGGCCAGCCTCGGCAGCCGGCTGGTCACGCGGGTCTTCAGGGGCTCCGGCATATAGCCCCAGGAAATGGCGGCCACCATATCGCCCGGCGCGGCGGGCGCGGCCACGCGCAAATCAGCAAAGCGGCGCCCTTCCCCATCGGCAAGCCAAGCCCCCTGCCCGCGCAGCGCTATCGCCGTATCATCACCCAGCGGGTCATGGATCCAGGCGCCTACGATCTCGCCCCGCCTGATCGCTGCTGCCATGCAGCCAAATAGCGGCACGCCGGCGGCGAAATTCGCTGTGCCATCCACCGGGTCCACCACAAAGGCAAGCTCCGCATCCGCCAGTCGGCTGAGTAAGCTTGGGTCAGCCGCGGTCGCTTCCTCCCCTACCACGACACAGCCGGGGAAAAGCTTTTCAAGCCCGGCGGTGATCAGTCGCTCGGCGGCCTCATCCGCATCGGTCACCAGATCAAGCGGGCCGGTTTTGCTCCGCACTGCATCGGCACCCAAGCGCCGGAAGCGCGGCAGGATTTCCGCCCGCGAGGCCTCACGCAACAGCAACGCCAGATCGGCGGCTTGCGAGGCTGAGATGCTCATTTCTGCCCCCGGCTTTCAAACCGCGCCCGATCCATTTGCGAAAGCCGCACTTTTAGTCGCACCGCATCATCAGCATCCTGGCGTCCCAGCACCTCGCCATGGGCATGCAGCCAGGCGATGGCTGCACCATCAGAAGGCGGCAGCGCCACGTCCATCACCACAAGCTGCGCCGAAAGCCGCGCATCAATCGCCGCGCGCAAGGCGGGCAGCCCTTCCCCGGTGAGTGCCGAAACAGCCACCGCATCGGGGCTGCGGCGTTCAACAGAATCAATGCCACCCAGCAAATCGGCCTTGTTCAGCACTTCAACCACGCGGTCCGGCCAAGCCTCATCCAAGGTCGCATCCGCGCCATCGGCCATGGCTTCCAAAACGCCCAGCACATCGGCGCGCTGCGCGGCGCTATCGGGGTGGGCAATGTCACGCACATGCAAAATCAGATCGGCGGCGGCGACTTCTTCCAAAGTGGCGCGGAAAGCTTCGACCAATTGCGTGGGCAGATCGGAAATAAAGCCCACCGTGTCGGAAAGGATCACATTGCGCCCCGATGGCAGTTTTATGGCGCGCATGGTGGGATCAAGGGTCGCGAATAGCTGATCCTGCGCATAAACGCCGGCCCCCGTCAGCGCATTGAACAGCGTTGACTTGCCGGCATTGGTATAGCCCACCAGCGCCACCACCGGGTAAGGCACGCGTTCCCGCGCCCGGCGATGCAGGCCGCGCGTGCGCCGCACCTGATCCAATTCGCGCTTGAGCCGCACAATCCGGTCCCCGATCAGCCGTCGGTCAATCTCGATCTGGCTCTCCCCCGGCCCGCCCAGGAAGCCGAAGCCCCCGCGCTGACGTTCAAGGTGCGTCCAGGACCTGACGAGCCGCGTGCGCTGATATTCCAGATGCGCCAATTCAACCTGCAAGCTGCCTTCGCGCGTGCGCGCCCTTTCGCCGAAAATCTCCAGGATCAGCCCGGTGCGATCAATCACCTTGCAGCCCCAGGCGCGTTCCAGATTGCGCTGCTGCACGGGGCTCAGCGCCGCATCCACAATCACTACGCCCACCTGCTGGTCATGCAGCGCCCGTTTCTCCATCTCCACCTGGCCTTCGCCCATCAGGGTGGAAGGCCGCCTTTCGCGGAGCGGATAGATCGCCGAATGGACGATGGTCACACCAATGGAAGCCGCAAGCCCTATCGCCTCCGCCAGCCTTGCTTCGGCCGCGCGTTTGCCGCCCGCATCGCCAATGGCGCTGCGCGATGGCTTTTCGAAAGGGAGGATGACGGCGGCGCGGGTCGGGCGCCCGGCACCCGCTTCAGTTTCCGCCTTCAGAAATCACCTCACGCTGCAAGGTCAGGCGCGTTTCAGAAGCAGGTGCGGCGGCACCAGGGGCCGCCGGCACGCCATCAAACAGCGAAATCGGCGCGCCAGGCATAACGGTGCTGATCGCATGCTTATATACAAGCTGCGTATGGCCATCGCGGCGCAGCAGCACCGAGAAATTGTCAAACCAGGTAATGATGCCCTGCAACTTCACGCCATTCACCAGAAACACCGTGACCGGCGTCTTGGATTTGCGAACGTGGTTCAGGAATACATCCTGCACGTTCTGGGACTTTTCAGCGGCGATGGGACCGGTCCTTCTTTTTGCTGGTCACCGACCAGACGCGGACCGACGAAAACCATTTCCGGCCGTCGGCATTCTTACAATGCCATGTCAGGCTGGTTTGACAAGTGACGAAACTGCAACCGCAAGTGCATGACAATCGTCAAAAACCTGATCCGCTCCGGCTGCGGCAATGCCGCCATCATGCGCTGCATCGCCCATCAGCACCGCGCGCACACCAGCGGCGCGCGCTGTCTGCATATCAAGCGCCGTGTCTCCGACATACCAGATGTCATCCGCGGGGCTGAGGCCAAGGGATTGTAGCGCCATCAAAATGGGCGCCGGGTCGGGTTTGTCGGCGACGGCATCGCCAGCGCCAATCAAGGGGCCGAAATGCCGATCCCAGCCGAGGTGCACAGCCTCGGCACGCAGCAATGGCCCTTGCTTATTGGAAACCACGCCCATGGGCAGGCGCCCTGCCCCGGCTTCCAGCGCCGCTGTCGCCCCCGGCATCGGCGTCAACACCTGCAAATGGCAGGCGCGCACTTCGGCATAGAAGATATCGCGCGCCCTTTCCCATTCCGCGCCAAACAATTCCGGGAAGCTTTCACGCAGCGCGCGGCGCACATTGGCCAGCACCTGAGTGCGATCCCAAAGCGGCAGGCCAAATTCCCGAAAGGCAGCATTCAGCCCGGCCTCAATGGCGGCCCAGCCATCAACCAGCGTATTGTCCCAATCGAACAGGATGGCGCGCGGGGCTTCCCTCATGCCGCGTTGCGCATCGACCCCTTCACGTGGCGGGCGAAAATCTCAAACAGCTTGCGCACCACGGGGCCGACCTGCCCATCCCCCACCGGCGCGCCATCAATCTTGGTAATTGGCTTCACGAAGGAAGTGGCGGAGGTAATGAAAGCTTCCCGCGCGTGGCGGAGTTCTTTCATGGAAAAGGCGCTTTCTTCAAAGGCAATGCCGGCCTCACGCAATTCCGCCATCAGCGCGGCGCGGGTGCAGCCCGGCAGGATGGCGTCACTCAAGGGGCGAGTGCGGATGGTGCCGGCCGCGTCCACAATCCAGAAGCTTGTCGCCGCCCCTTCCGTCACCATGCCGGACGCTTCATCAAACAGCACCGCTTCAATGGCGCCCTTTTCGCGCGCCGCCTGCCGTGCCAGGCAATTCGGCAGCAGATTGACGGTTTTGATATCGCAGCGCGCCCAGCGGAGGTCGGGCATGGTGATGGCCGCGGCCCCCCAGCGATCTACGTTCGTGGGATAGGGCGCGATGCGCTTCACCGTCACCACCAAGGCGGGCGCAATCGGTTTGGTCGGGAAGGCATGATCCCGCCGCGCAACGCCGCGTGTGACTTGCATGTAAAGCAAACCCTCTGTCACGCGATTGCGCCGCGCCACTTCGCGCAAAACAAGGCGCAGCGACGCAAGCGGCATCGGCATGGGAAGCTGGATTTCGCGCAAGGAACGTTCCAGACGCGCCAGGTGCAAATCCTCATCAATGAAGCGGCCATTGAACAGATGCACCACCTCATAAATGCCATCGCCGAATTGATAGCCGCGATCTTCGATATTCACCGACGCATCAGGTTGCGGCACATAGCGGCCATTCACATAGGCGATGCGTGACATGGGGGAACCTCAGGTAGCGGGGGTTGAAGGCGCGCGGTCTTCCGCCTGCACGCCCAGGAACTTCAGCTTGCGATGCAAGGCGCTGCGTTCCATGCCGACGAAATTCGCGGTGCGGCTGATATTGCCGCCAAAGCGCAGCAATTGCGCTTCCAGATATTGCCGTTCAAACACTTCCCGCGCATCGCGCAATGGCAGGGTCATGATTTCGGAACTGCGATCGAGCGTCAGCACGGCGGGGGCTGCGGCGCCGATTTGGGGCGGCAGCATTTCAGGGCGAATCGCCTCCCGGCTTTCACCCGGCGCCATGATCAGCAGCCAATCCATCAGATTGCGCAATTCGCGCACATTGCCCGGCCAATCATAGGCCTGCATGGCGGCCAGCGTGTCTTCCGATAATTCGCGCGGCGCCATGCCGGTGGTCTCAATGGCGCGGGCGATGAAGTGGCGCGCGAGAAGCGGCACATCCTCCCGCCTTTCCTTGAGCGGCGGTACGCGGATCGGCACCACAGCCAGGCGATAGAATAAATCCTCCCGGAAGCGCCCGGCAGCGATTTCAGCGGTAAGATCACGATTGGTCGTGGCAATCACGCGTACATCCACCTTCACGCGCGTGCCGCCGCCCACACGTTCAAACCCCTGTTCCTGAAGCGCGCGCACGATCTTGCCCTGGGTTTCTAGGGGCATATCAGCTACTTCATCCAAAAGCAGCGTGCCGCCATGGGCGCGTTCCAGCACGCCCGCGCGGCGCGTCTGGTTTTGCGGATCGGCGCCGGCTTCAACGCCGAAAAGCTCCTCCTCAAACCGCGTCGGGTTCAGCGTGGCGCAATTCAGCACAACGAAGGGGCCATCGGCGCGGCGCGATTGCGCATGGATCATGCGCGCCGCCACTTCCTTGCCCGACCCTGCTGGCCCAGTCAGCAAAACGCGCGAACCGGTGGGCGCCACTTTCTCAATCGCGCTGCGCAATTGTGCGATGCCGGCGGAACGGCCAAGCAATTCCGTCTCCGGCCCCGCACGCAGCCGAAGGTCACTGTTTTCGCGCTTCAGCCGCGCCGCTTCCAATGCCCGCGCCAGCACCAAAAGCAGCCGATCCGATTTGAAGGGCTTTTCGATGAAATCATAAGCGCCCTGCTGGATCGCCTGCACCGCGGTCTCGATCGTGCCATGGCCCGAGATCATCACCACCGGCATTTGCGGTTCTTCCGCATTCATCGCGGCCAGAATGCCAAGCCCATCCAAGCGGGAATTCTGCAACCAGATATCCAGGATCACGAGCGAAGGCCGGCGCGCGCGAAAGGCGGCCAGCGCGGAATCGGCATCATGGGCCTGACGTGTTTCGAATCCCTCATCGCTCAGGATGCCTTCCAGCAGCGTCCTGATATCGGGTTCATCGTCAACGATCAGAATCTCATGCGCCATGCGCGACCTTGCTGCCCTTTAATTTGCTGCTTGCGCCGCATTTGCGGCTGGTTCGCCAGATTGCCAGGGAGACTCGCCAAGCGGCAAGACCAGCACCGCACGGGTGCCGGGACCTTCTGGCCGGTCTTCCAGGGTGATCGAACCACCATGGTCTTCCATGATCTTTTTCACAATGGCAAGGCCAAGCCCGGTGCCCTTGGGTTTATGCGTGACATAGGGCTCGGTCAGTCTTTCGCGCGCTTCTTCGCGCGGTAGGCCAATGCCGTTATCGGTCACCTGGAAGCGCAGCATGGCGCCTTCCGCGGTGATGCGCGTTTCAATCCGCCCGGCCTCATCCCCTTCCCGCATGGCAATGGCATCTGCAGCATTCTGCAACAGGTTGGTCAGCGCCTGGCCGATCAGCCGGCGGTCGCAGTGCAGTTTCAGCCCCTCAGGCCCCGGATGGTTTTCATAGGTGATGTCGGGATGCGCATTGCGTTGCAGCACAAGCGCTTCCAGCATCAGCCGATTAGCGTCCTCAGGCTTGATCACCGGCTGGGGCATGCGCGCAAAGGCCGAGAATTCATCCACCATGCGCCCGATGTCTTCCACCTGGCGCACGATGGTATCCGTGCATTGGCGGAAAGTATCGGGATCATCGGTGATCTGGCGCAGATAACGCCGCTTCAGCCTTTCGGCGGAAAGCTGAATGGGGGTCAGCGGATTCTTGATTTCATGCGCAATGCGCCGCGCCACATCCGCCCAGGCGGCCTTGCGTTGGGCGGATTGCAATTCGGTGATGTCATCAAAGGTCAGCACAAAACCTTCAACCTTGTCTCCCAGGATTTCGGTGCCGATCCGCGCGAGCAAAATGCGCCTGGCATTGGCCGGCCCGATCAGGATTTCAGCCACGCGCGGGCGTTCCGGATTGGCCGCCGCCGCCGCCAGCAATTCCGCGAATTCCGGTGCGATGCGCGCAAGGGAAAGGCCAATCGCGGCATCCAGATCAACGCCAAGCAGCGTGCTGGCCGAGCGGTTGGGCAGGGTCACGCGCCCTTCACTATCAAGCCCGACGACGCCGGCCGATACGCCCGACAGCACGGTTTCGGTAAAGCGGCGGCGTTCATCAATCAGGCTATAGGCATTCATCAATTCGGACCGCTGCGCACCAAGCTGGCTTGTCATGCGATTAAAGGACCGTGCGAGGCGCGCGATTTCGTCATCCGCCTCCCCTTCTTCAACTTTTGTCGCCAGATCGCCACCACGCACGCGCTCAGCCGCCAGGATCAGGCGTGAAATGGGCCGCGCGATGCGATTGGCCATGAGCAAGCCAATCAGCACGGCAGCCAGCAGCACGAGCAAGGTGGCAATCGCAAAGATCAGGAAGAAGGTGATTTGCAGGCTTTCCCGATTGCGGTCGAGCTGATTGTATTCATTGAAGGAAATCTCGGTGCGCCGCATATGCCCCAACACTGAAGGATCAAGCGGGCGGGTGATCAGCAGCACGAGCCCCGGCGGGATATTGAGCTGCACCATGGCGCGCACGCGCCCTTCCTCGGCCTCACTCGGCACCACCACTACCTCGCCAGAGCGTACCGCCTCCAGCGCCCAGGCCGGCGGCAAATCCACGAGGTTCGATATGCCCAAGCCCGCATTCGCCACCACCTGGCCGAGTACGGGTTCAAAAATGATCGAACTGGTCAGGCCGCGCAAAGCGGTATGGGTGGCAAGCAGCCGGGCGAAGGCAACGCCATTATCCGGCAGCAGCACCTGCGCCGCGCGATTGAGGTCATTGGCCATGGAAAGAATATCGGCGCGGATCGTATTGCGATGCTCATCCAGATAACCGCGGGAAGCGACCAGAGATGCTTCCAGCGTGTCGCGCACGCGGTCACTGAACCAGGCTTGAATGCCAAGATTGAAGAACAGCGCGGCGAAGCCCGCGACCAGCAGCGCCGGCACCGCCGCCACCACACCAAACAGCAGAACAAGCCGCACATGCAGCCGAGACCCCGCCGCGCCGCGCCGGCGTTCCAGCCACATGCGGGTCAGACGAGCCGCGAGCGAGGCGACCAGCAACAACAAAAACGCGATATTGGCCAGGATCACCCCGGCCAATTGCCCCGCGCCTGTGGGGCCCATAGGCGTACCGCCCGAAAGCGCCGCAAATGTGGCCAGCCCCATCAGCAGCGCTAATATGGCCAGACAGATCGTGAAGACGCGACCGGTGACGATATCCCCCAGCCGACTAAAAAAACCCAGCGAGCGCGGCGCCTCATGCCCGTGGGGAGGCAGCGGCGTGGCCAGGCCCTCGGCGGGCATGGTCAATTCATGCGGCGGTGCCGGATCATCACGCGCCGCGCACCACGGGAAGTTCCAATTCCCGCAGCTTCTTCCGCAGCGTATTCCGATTGAGCCCGAGCATAGCCGCCGCCTTGATCTGATTGCCTCTTGTCGCGCTCAATGCCATGCGGAGCAAGGGGCGTTCAACCTCGGCGAGCACCCGGTCGTATAATTCCTTGACCGGCATGCCATCCTTATGGGCGGACATGAAGCTGGCCAAATGGCGTTCCACCGCCTGTTCCAGAGTCATGGGCGGCGCCTGGCCATCGGGGCCGGCGACCGGCGCGGCTTCGGCCAATTCCGCCGCCACAGCATCGGCGCCGATCACTTCCTGCGGATAAAGTGCCGCCATGCGGCGCATCAGGTTTTCCAATTCGCGCGCATTGCCTGGCCAGGCATGCGCCTTCAGCGCTTCCAGAGCCTCCGGCGCCAATTGCTTGGAAGGCAGGCCAGACGCGCGGGCACGATCCAGGAAATGCCGCGCGAGCAAGGGGATATCTTCCAGCCTTTCGCGCAAGGGGGGCAGGCGGATCGGCACCACATTCAGGCGGTAGAATAAATCTTCGCGAAACAGCCCCTGGCGGATTTGGTGGCGCAAATCACGGTGCGTCGCGGCCACGATTCGCACATTGGCCTTGATAGGCTGACGCCCGCCGACGGTAGTGAATTCGCCTTCCTGCAAAACGCGCAATAGGCGAGTCTGCGCTTCGGGCGGCATATCGCCGATTTCATCCAGGAAAAGCGTGCCGCCGGCGGCCTGCTCAAACCGGCCAATGCCGCGATTGAGCGCACCGGTGAAGGCGCCGCGTTCATGGCCGAATAGCTCCGCTTCAATCAATTCGCGCGGAATCGCCGCCATATTGATGGCGACAAATGGCCCGGCGCGACGCTTGCCGTAATCATGCAAGGCGCGGGCGATCAATTCCTTGCCCGTGCCGCTCTCCCCGGTGACCATCACCGTCAGGTCCGTGGTGGTAAGCCGCGCCACCGTGCGATAAATCTCCTGCATGGCGGCGGAACGGCCAATCAGGGGAAGCTTTTCGCCCTCGGTTTCCTCAGGCGGCGGAGCATCGGGGGGCGCAGCCAAGGCGCGTTCCACCGTGCTCAAAACTTCCTTCAAATCGAAGGGTTTAGGAAGATATTCGAAAGCGCCGCGTTGGGTTGCCTTGATGGCTGTCGCGAAGGTGGATTGCGCGCTCATGACAATTACGCGCATCTCAGGGCGCACGCGGCGAATGCGCGGTACCAGATCAAGCCCGTTTTCATCCGGCATGATCACATCGGTGATCACCAAATCCCCTTCCCCATCCTCCACCCATCGCCAGAGTGTGGCGGCCGAGGATGTGGCGCGCACCTGATAGCCCGCGCGGCCTAGCGCCTGGCTCAAGACGGTGCGGATGGCGCGATCATCATCGGCAATCAGGATGGTGCGGGATTCATTCATCAGGCGCTCTCCTGCCAACCGGCCGGGGGCGCCGGCATGGAAAGTTTGAATAAGGTCCGACCCGGACGGGAATCGCATTCAATCAGGCCGCCGAGATCGGTGACCAGCTTCGCCACCAGGGCAAGGCCAAGCCCCTGCCCGCCCCTTTTCGTGGAAACAAAGGGTTCAAAAAGCGTTGCCTGTATTTCTTCGGGAATGCCCGGCCCATTATCGCGCACCGTCACCAACAGGGGCAGATGCACCCTTTCATTGGCCGTCGGCACCGCAATCCGCACGCCATGTTGATAAGCAGTGGAAAGGATGATTTCGCCATGGATCGGGTCCACCGCCTCGGCGGCATTTTTCACCAAATTCAGAATGATCTGCACCAAAATATCGCGGTTGCCCCAGATCGGCGGCAGGGATGGATCATATTCCTCCGTGATTTTCAGATGCGCGGCAAAGCCCGTCTGCGCGATGCGCCGCACATGATCCAGCACCTGATGGATATTGACCGGCCCCAACTCGACCGGGCGTTCGGAGAAGATATCGAAGCGATCCACCAGGCCCTTAATCCGGTCCACCTCATCCTGGATCAGCAGGCAAAGTTCCTTATCCGCTTCCGGCGCATTCTGTTCCAGCAATTGCGCGGCACCGCGAATGCCCGAAAGCGGGTTTTTCACCTCATGCGCCAGCATCGCCGCCATGGCAGAGGCACCGCGCGCCGCGCCGCGGAAACTCAGTTGCCGGTCGAGCATTTGCGCGGTTGACCCATCCTGCAAGGTCAGCACCACAGCGCCTTCAATTTCATGCAAAGGCGCGCCATGGACGGAAACGCCGCGGCGATTGATGCGTGGGCTTTCCAGCAGCAGATCGTAATCGGAAACAGGCGAATCAAACCGCCGGATTTGCGACAGCACGGCAAAAACACGGTTATCGGGCGGCAGGATATCGCTGAGTTTCATTTGGCACAGCGCACCGGCCGAAAGCCCAAAGAATTGCTCGGCGGCGCCATTGGCAAAGGTGAAGCGGTCTTCCGCATTCAGCACCACCGCCGGCACGGGCAGGGCAGCCAACACCATGGCGCTATCAAGCCGGGGCGTGCTGCGGTTGGTGCCCGATAGGCTTGCGCGCGCATTCATGCGGCAATCTGCCCTTCACCGGCTTCGCGGAAGGCATCGCGCATAGCGGTTACACCTTGTTCGATCAGCGGGTCGAAGAAGCCATCAATCAGGGCATGGACCGCTTCCACCGAGGTCGCGTGATTGACCGCCACGCGAAACTCAGCCGACCCCGGCAAGCCTTTGGAATACCAGGCGACATGCTTGCGCGCGATGCGGATGCCGGGTTCCGTGCCATGGTGTTCCAGCATCAGCGCGTGATGCTCCAGCAGGATGCGCTTCTGCTCGGCAAGGGCGGGTTCATCGGCGCGGATACCGTGCATCAGATGCGCGGCGATCTGGCCGAGCAGCCAGGGCCGGCCATAGGCGCCGCGCCCGATCATCACGCCATCGGCGCCGGATTGGCGGAGTGCTTCCTCGGCGTCCTCAATGGACAGGATATCGCCATTGGCAATAACAGGGATGTGCACGGCTTCCTTCACGCGCCGGATGAAGGCCCAATCGGCCCGGCCAGTGTAGAATTGCTGGCGGGTGCGGCCATGAATGGTGACCATGCGAATGCCGCAGGCTTCCGCGATACGGGCGAGATTGGGGGCATTCAGGCTATTATGGTCCCAGCCCATGCGCATCTTGAGCGTAACCGGCACCGGCACGGCCTTCACCATGGCTTCCAGAATGCGCGCCGCGGCGATTTCATCGCGCATCAGCGCGCTGCCGGCGCTTTGGCCCAAAGCCACCTTCTTGACCGGGCAGCCGAAATTGATATCCACCACGGCAGCGCCACGATCCACCACCAGCTTCGCGGCCTCCGCCATGGTTACCGGGTCACAGCCGGCCAATTGGACAGAAGCGGGTCCGCCAAAGCCATCCAATTCCGCCATTTTCAGCGTCTGGCGATTCTCGCGCACCATGGCCTGAGAGGCGATCATCTCGGAGACCACCATGGGCGTGCCAAGCGAGCGCGCAAGCCGCCGGAAGGGCTGATCCGTCACACCTGACATGGGGGCCAGGATGACCGGCGCCGAAATGGCCAAGCCGCCAAGGTCAATCGGCTTCAGAAGAGGCAATGACATAGCTTTTTCACACCACTCTGCATTTATTTTAAGCAAATTACTCAAAAAACCGCCACCCCACAAGACCTGCTTTCCCTTTAGGCATAAATCATGCCGAAGCCTCTCTGCGGCCCGATCCTCGGAAAAGCACCTAGCTATGGCAGTGGGAGTCGATTGGGTGATCAGGCGATAATGCGCCCCTACCCGAACGCATCCGAGAGCCGTTCCGAGCCTTCGTCGCCAGAAAAAAATGCGCGCTTTGTACCAATCATCACTGATCAGGTTTTTGGGGTGTGGTGAAACATCATCGGCAGCGCTCAAGAAACACGTTGCAACGACCAAGGAAGGGAACACCATGTTTGCTCGTATCAGCGCAAGCTTCCGCTCTCAGGCCTCCATTGCCCTGCTGGTTCTGCGCAGCAACAGGGACTTCGCGCCCGTCATCGAGACACAACCCATAGGTCAGCCCCTATATCGGGGTTCCCACACGAACCTGACCTCGCCAAGCGCCTTCGCTACCATGCCTTGGCAGATGGTGCTGGGCGGTACACTGATCATGCTCGTTGCGACGATGGTAGTGCTGCAGGCGCGGCCTATGCTGTGGCCGCTTCCGATGGTGGAGACTCGCTTACCGCCGCAGAGCCTTGCTTATCAGCACAATGCTGAGGATGCGCTGCGCATGGCGGTCGACCGGCTTGACCGCTTCAACCGCGAGACAGCGCTATATCGAGACCCCAATGCAGAGGTCTTTATTCCGGGCTTTGGCTATGGGTCGCCCAATGCTATGCGGCTCCAGATCCAGGATCAGGTGGAGGCCAGGCGTGCGGATCATGAGAGGCTTCAGCATTCGGTCCATATAGCGCGTGCTGCCGCGCCATGATCTCCGCAAAATCTTGTGAGGAAGGGATCTTGTGAGGCGGGGCGCGTTACGTTGCGCAACGCCAGCCCGCTCAAGGCATGGTCTTTTGCGGAAGAGGTATCGGAGCGCAATCACCTGATTCAAGAAACCAGCGCCTGAGGCCGGGCGTGGCGCCAAGGGACATGGCGGCAAGAAACGCGAAAGCCAGGGATTAACATGCTCGGCTCGGTCACTTCACGGGCGCGCATCCGGCGCTAAACTGCTTTCATGAAAACTCTGGCGCTTCTTCTCTCCGCCGGGCATGGCAGCCGCTTTAGTGCGGCGCGGCCCAAGCAATTCCTGCCCTTGCTCGGCCGGCCCGTGCTGCGCCACGCGGCCGAGGCGCTTTTGGCCGAGGGGCTGGTGGCCGCCCTGCAACCCGTGGCGCCTGCTGGCGAGGAAGGCTTCGTGGCTGACCTTCTGGCGGGCTTGCCCTTCCTGCCCGTGGTGGCCGGTGGTGCCACGCGGGAAGATAGCGTGCGCGCCGGGCTTGAGGCGATTGCCGCCGAGGCGCCGGATTTTGTGCTGGTGCATGATGCTGCGCGCCCTGTGATCCCGCGCGGCACCATCCCTGCCCTGCTAGCTGCGCTTGAGGCCCATGCCGGTGCCATCCCGGCCCAGCCGGTGGCTGATACGCTCAAGCGCGTGGCGGGCGGGCTGATTGAGGCCACCGTTCCGCGAGAGGCGCTGTTTCGTGCCCAAACCCCGCAAGCCTTTCGGTTTGAAGCTTTGCGCGCCGCCCATGCGGCCCGCGCCGGGGCGGTGACGGATGATGCCTCCCTCCTGGAAGCGCTTGGGCAGGCGGTTGCCATTGTCCCCGGCAGTGAGCGAAATGTGAAGATAACCTGGCCCGAGGACCTTGCCCGCGTGGAAGCTGAGATGATGGCCCGCATGATGCCCCGCACCGGCACGGGCTTTGACGTGCATCGCCTGGTGGCAGGGCGCCCCTTGATCCTTTGTGGCATCAATGTGCCGCATGAGTTTGGTCTTGATGGACATTCTGATGCGGATGTTGGGCTGCACGCGCTCTGTGACGCGATTTATGGGGCGTTGGCGGAAGGCGATATCGGGCGCTGGTTTCCCCCTTCTCAAGCGGCCTGGAAGGATGCCGATAGCGCGGCTTTCCTGCGTCATGCCGCCGGGCGTGTCGCGGCGCGCGGCGGCGTATTGGTGCATGTGGATGTGACGCTGATTTGCGAAAGGCCGAAAATCGCGCCCCATGCGGATGCCATGCGCGCACGCATCGCCGAATTGGCCGGGATGGATGTGGCGGCGGTTTCGGTGAAAGCCACCACCACGGAACGGCTAGGTTTTACCGGTCGTGGTGAGGGCATTGCCGCCCAGGCAGCGGCCACAATCCTGCTGCCGGCGTGAAGCGGGTCAGCCCACGCCGAGCCCTTCCGCCGGCGGATTGCTGATCAAGGCCGCATAAGCAGCGGGTTCCTGAGGCTTTCCAATCAAATAGCCCTGGGCGCTATTGCAGCCTTCCAGGATCAACAGCCGCATCTGTTCCGGGGTTTCCACCCCCTCAGCCGTCACCGCAATGCCGAGGCTTCGCCCCAGCCCGACGACCGAGCGCAGAATGGCAAGGCTTTGCGCGCTTTCGGGCAGATCCCGGATGAAGGACCGATCCACCTTCAGCCGATCAAAGGGAAAGGAACGCAATTGGGTCAGCGATGAATAGCCCGTGCCGAAATCATCCATGGCGATATGGCAGCCAAGCGCACGAATGGCGGCCAATTGCGTCGGCGCATCACCGCTCGCGGGCAGCAGCACGGTTTCTGTCACTTCCAATTCCAGCCGATTCGCGGGCAGCCCGCTTTCCTTGAGCGCCGCGCGCAAGGTCTCAAATAGCCGCCCATCCTTGAATTGCGCCGGGGCTAGATTGACCGAAACCGACAGGGATTCTGGCCAGCCCGCCGCGGTGCGGCAGGCCTGCCGGATCACCCAATCGCCAATCCGCCCCATCAGGCCGAGTTTTTCAGCCAAAGGCAGGAAATCACCCGGCGGCACCAGCCCGTTTTCCGGATGACGCCAGCGGATCAGTGCCTCAAACCCTGTCAGCCGACCGGCAGGAAGCGCTACAATAGGCTGATAATGCAGTTCAAATTGCTGGCTGCAGACGGCATGGCGCAGCGCCGCTTCGGCATTACGCTGCGCCTTGGCACGCGAATCCATATCGGCGCTGAAGCGGCACCAGCGCGGCGTCGCCTCAGCCTCTCCCTCCAGGCTTGACCGGGCGAGGCCCGCGCAGCGCAACAGGGCGCCAGCGTCATTGCCATCTTCGGGCGCCAGGACAAAGCCGAGTCGCGGGGTCACCGAAATCGTCTCACCAAGGACGAGAAAAGGATGCGCCAGCAGGTTGATCAGGCGCTTAGCCATGGCCTCTGCCTGGGAAGCTGCGGTAACGCCGACTTGCATAATGGCAAACTCATCGCCGGCCAGGCGCGCCACCAAATCCGTACCACGGATCGATGCCGCAAGACGCCGGGCCGCGGCGCGCAACAATTCCTCCTGCGCGGCATGGCCAAGGCTGGTGGTAACGCGGCGTAACCCATCAAGATCAAGCATATGCACGGCGATGCTGGCGGGGCGGCGCCCTGGCCGCAGCAGCGCAGTGCCCAGACGGGCGGTGAACATGGCAAAATCAGCGAGCTCGGTAATGGCATCCAGGCCGCCACCGCCGGGCAGGTTATTCCTGCCCTGTATGGCAAGCGCCCAGGCGCCGCTGCCGGCCCGACGAATCGAGAATTGAAGCCCCGGCGCGCCTTCCAGGATGACTTCCTGTTCGTCCTCGACCGGGTTCCAGGTCGCGGCAGCGCAGGCCTGCACCAAGGCAGCAGCGGCGTTGGGTTCCAGGCGAGGGCTGCTATCCAGCAGGTCGGAAAGGCTGGTGAAACGGGTCGCGGAGTCACGGCCGAGGCCGAGAAGCCCTATCGCACCCTGGCCAAGCGCGCCTATCTGTAAGCTCGTGTCAAAGGTCAGGCG
>JADCFX010000090.1 GCA_020249285.1 Roseomonas sp.
CGCTGGGCAATCTGTTGGGCGCAGGCGCCATGGGGTTCGGCCTGGGCATGGCGGGCGGCACCATCTCGGGCAGTCTGCGCGGCACGGCGGATCCCATGCCAGGGACCTTAATCGGCACCGGGCTTGGCATGGGGCTTGGCTTTCTGGTGGGCGGGCCGCTTGGCATGATGATCGGCGGCGCCATCGGCGGCACCGCGGGTGGCTGGTTTGGGCCGACCAAGAAAGGCATGGCAGCGCGTTCTGGCGGCGATGTGTTTCTGGGCGTGGATGATGCCGGGCTGCTCACCATTACCGGCGCGCGCGGCAAGCGCTGGGATCAGGCCAGCGCGGTGGCCGAGGTGCAGCAGCAGCTTGACGCCATCAACCGGCAGATCAGCGCGCGCAATCTGAGCTTTGCTGCACCGGGTCAGCATGCCGTGGGCTTTGGCCCGGCCTCAGGCTCGCCGCGCGAATTGTCCATGACTGCCTTGGTCGGGCAATTGCGCAGCGATAACGCCAATCAAATGACCGCCTTTGGCACGCTGGCCGGGCGCGGCGGTGATTTGGAGGAAGCACTCTCCGCTGCGGATTTCGTGACCCAGGTGTTTGAGCCCTTGGGCCGCGCAGTGGAAAAAACCAGCGCCTTTAGGTCAGCGATGGATGCGCTGACCAAAACCTATGATGAGGCCATCACCAAGGCCAGGGATCTTGGCCTGTCCGAGGCCGACCTGAACACCCAGCGCGCGGAGCGTATCGCCAAGCTGGAAGCCGATCGCGCGCGGGACCTTGATATCATTGACCGCAGCCTTGGCCTTCGCCGCCTGGCCTTGAACGGCGATAGTCGCGGCGTGGCACTCGGCCAATTCGACCTGCGAGCCGAGGCGGAACTGCGCGCCTTTCGTGAGCAGCTATTCCAGCTTGGGCTTGAGGAGACCGGCGAAGAATACATCCGCCGTGTCGTAGCGCTGGAACAGACCATTGCGGATGAACGCTTGGCGGTGATCCGGCAATTTGACGCGCAACTACAGGGCATTTCGCGCGGCCTGCTAGAAAACCTGACCATGGGCGATCTGGGTGGCCTGCCCTTGGAGGCTCGCTATGGCGCGGCACTGGCCTCGCTATCCGCAGCGCAAGCTCCCTTGCTGGATGGGGCAACGCCCGAAGAACTCGCGGAATTCTCCCGCGTTGCGCAAATCGCGCTGCCGATCGCCAAGGATTTCCTTGGCATCTCGACCAGCTTTGCAGAACTGGTCGCCGATGTCGCGCGCACGCTCCGCACCGCTGCCCCCGGCAGCGATCCGGCCAATCTCGGCGCTTTGCTTGAAGCACAAGTCGCGGGGGCGGATCGGCTGGAATTGGCGGTGCTGAGTACCGGCCAGACACAGACAGAAGTGCTGCGCAGCCTGCTTTCAGAACTGCGCCGCCTGACCGCGCAAAACGAAGCCATCCTGGCCCGCGCCAGCACATGACGGGGTGAGACATGCCAATCATCGCCTATCGCGCCAAGCAAAGCACCGACACCGCCGGCACCGGCACGCTGGTACTCAATGGTGCCAGCAGCAATGCCCGCAGTTTTCAGGCAGCCTTCGGGGCTGCGACGCGGCGCATTCAATACTGCATTTCCTGGCAGACCGGGTTCGAGATCGGGCTTGGGGATTTTGATGGTGGATCACCAGGGTCACTGACGCGCGCGACCATCCTGGCCTCGTCCAATTCTGGCGGCTTGGTGGCACTACCGGCTGGCACCAAGGATGTGTTCAGCGTGGTGGACCCAGCGGCGCGCGAGGTCATTGCCATCGCCGCCACCGCCAACCTCGCGCTGGCGGATATCGGCAATACGGTGGTGTTCTCCGGCGCAGCAGCAGCAACGCTCAATCTGCCTGCGGTTTCTGCTGTCGCCTCCGGCGCTGGCTGGCTGGTGATGAACCTTGGCAATGCGGCGCTGACGATTGATCCCAATGCCAGCGAGACCATCAATGGTCAGGCGACCATCGCGCTGCAGCCGGGGATGACAGCCAACATCCTGCGCTTGGGCGGTGCGCAATGGGTGGCGAGCATTTATGGCCATGGCCGGCTGATCGGCGAATATGTGCAAGTGGCCGGCCCCAACCTGCCGCCATTCTGTGTGTGGCCCAATGGGCAGAACCTGTCGCGCAGCGCCTATGCGACGCTCTTTGCCGCGATTGGCACCACCTATGGCGCGGGCGATGGCAGCACCAGCTTTGGCACACCGGATGTGCGGGGCAGGGGGCTCTTTGCCCTGGATAATCTGGGCGGGGCGGCGGCCAGCCGCATTACCAGCGGTGTTTCGGGCATCAATGCTGCGGCGCTGGGTGCTGCGGGTGGTGATCAGCGCATCGGCACACATGGCCATGCCGCGACGCAGGAGGCGCAGATCCACGGCCTGAGTGACCCCGGGCATCAGCATTGGAGCGGCGTGAATAATGGCGGCGGCGGGGATTACTACGGCGCGAGTTCGCCCGCGAACCGCACCAATAACACATCGGCCAGGTATTCGCTGCTTGGTGGGCTGACGAGCGATACCTCGCACCTGACCAGTTTTTCGCCGACCGGCATCACCATCGCCAATGCCACACCGCCGATCACGGTGAGTGATTTCGCCGGCGGCGCCTCAGCCAATATGCCGCCGGCGCTGATTTGTACCGTCGCGCTGTTTGCGGGGGCGTGAGGGCTTCGAGCCAAAAACCCGAGGAGGCCAAGCATGGACAATACAAGCGATGATTCCATCCAGGGCACTGCGATGCTGCCGGTGGAGGGTGCGGATATCTTGCCGGCGCCAAGGCTACGCATCCCCGCCGAGGTCGTCGCAGCCTTTGGAAACGATCTGACTGATCGCGTGGCGGCCTATGCGGCCGCGCTGGAGGCGCATCGGTTCAGCATCGGCGAACCTTTCAATTACCCACATCTCTGATGGGGCATTTGCTCTGAGTGAATCATTTGTGATTCTGTTTGTGACGCCGATTCGCGGAGGCGTCACGGATGAGTGGGGAGAAGGTAGTCAATACATACGGCTGGCATGACCAGGAGGTGGTTGGGGCGGGGCTGCCGGACAAGCGGCTGGCGAGGCGATTGAGGTGCCTTCTGGATCAGATGTCGGCATCGCCTGGCCAACCTGTCCCGGCTGCGTGTGGCGACTGGGCGGCGACCAAGGCGGCCTATAGGTTCTTTGATAATCCACGCGTCACAGAGCACGGCGTTCTGGCTGGTCATTTTGCGGCAACTGCCGCCAGGGTTGCTGCGAGTGAGGGGCCGATCCTCATTTTGCAGGATACGACGGAGTTTATCTATAACCGCGCGCAACCTGGCATGATCGGCTTCACCAAAAC
>JADCFX010000091.1 GCA_020249285.1 Roseomonas sp.
AGGATGCGCGGATTGGTGATGAGTGCGCGGGCAATGGCAATGCGCTGCCTTTGCCCACCAGAAAGCGTGCCGCCACGTTCGCTGACGATGGTGTCATAGCCAAGCGGCAATTCGGTGATGAATTCATGCGCGCCCGCCAAGCGCGCGGCCTGGATCACGGCTTCCATGGAAAGGCCGGGATCACTGAGGGCGATATTCTCGCGCAGGGTGCGGTTGAACAGCACGCTTTCCTGCAGCACCACGCCCACCTGCCGCCGCAGGGATGCCGGGTCCACGAGGGCCAGATCCACGCCATCCACGCTGATGCGCCCGGATTCCGGCACGTAAAGCCGTTGGATGAGTTTGGTCAGCGTGCTTTTGCCAGAGCCAGAGGCGCCGACAATGCCCAGCACCTGCCCGGCGGGGATATCGAGCGAGACATCTTCCAGCACGCGCGGCGTATCGGGGCGGTAGCGAAAGGACAGATGTTCCAGCGTCACGCGGCCCTGGATTAGTGGCAGCCCGCCGCGGCCGCTGCCTGCCTGGGGTTCGCCGGGCGTGTTCAGGATATCGCCCATGCGGTCGATCGAAATGCGGAATTGCTGGAATTCCTGCCAGAGTTGCGAAAGCCGCAGCACCGGCGCGGCCAGCCTGCCCGCCAGCATATTGACCGCGACCAATTCACCAACCGTGAGGTCCCCATCCATCACCTGGCGCGCACCAATCCACAGGATCACGGCCATGCTGAGCTTATTCACGAATTGCACGGCCTGCCCTGCCCAATTGGCAAGGTTCACCACCCGAAAACTGGCATTCACATAGCCCGCGATCTGTTCTTCCCAGCGGCGCTGCATGCGCGGTTCCACCGCCATGGCCTTGATGGTTTCAATGCCGCCGACACTTTCGGTGAGAAACGCCTGATTATCAGCGCCGCGATCAAATTTCTCGTCCAACCGGCGGCGCAGGATGGGCGTGACCACTACGGATATGGCAATGTAGATCGGGATGGTCAGCACGGCGATCGCCGTCAGCATTGGGCTGTAAAGCAGCATGATCCCGATAAAGACAATGGCGAATAGCAGATCGAGGCCAGAGGTGAGTGCGGACCCGGTCAGGAATTGGCGGACGTTCTCCAATTCCCTCGCCCGCGCTACCGTGTCGCCAACGCGGCGCGCCTGGAAATAGGGTAGCGGCAGGTTCATGGCGTGCTGGAAAAACCGCGCGCCGAGTTCAACATCCACGCGGCTGGTGGTGTGGCTGAGCAAATAGGTGCGGAGCCCACTCAGCGCTGTTTCGAAGAACGTGGCGATAATCAGGCCGATCAGGAGAACATCCAGCGTTGAAAGGCCGCGATGGACCAGCACCTTGTCCACAATCACCTGAAAGAACAGCGGCGTGATCAGGCCAATGAGTTGCAGAATGAAGGAAGCAAGCAGCACTTCGCCGAAAAGCTGGCGATAACGCACCAGGCTTGGAATGAACCAGGTGATATCGAATTTGCGCAGCGCACCCGCGATGCTGGCGCGCGTGGCGAGAAGGATCAGTACGCCGGTCCAGCGTTCTTCAAGTTCTGGCTGCGTGGCCATGATGGGGCGGCCAGAGGCAGGGTCATGCAGCAGCGCCTTGTCGCCTTCGACCTTGGCGATGATGAACCAGGAACCATCCCGCGCCGCGGCGATGGCGGGCAGCGCGATCTTGCTCAGGCGATCCCAATTGGAGGAAACCTGCCGCGCCTTGAGGCCCGATTGCTTGGCCGCACGCAGCAGGTTGATCGTATCAATCTCGCCGACATCCGGCGCAAAGCGATGCGCGAGGTTCGAGACATCCGCGGGCTCACCATGATAGCGCAGCAGCAGCGCGAGGCAGGTAAGCCCTGAACCGGGCTGACGCCCGGTATCTTCAGTCGATGGGCTTGAGGGGGTTTCTGGCGTCACGCCATCAAGTCGCGGAGTGCAGCCAACCTGCTAATCGCCCTAATCCGCCGAGGCTTCAGTTCGCTAATGCCACCGCCCTCAATGGCCATTCCATAGAAAAAGTGCGCACCAAGCAAAGGAAAACCTTGTGAACATTTATCACTATTCATTGAACTTCCGCCCCCAATACGCCTCCATCTGGCTTTAATGTTACTGATCATCGCAAATTTAGCAATTACTTTCTCTCGGTATGGCCTAACGTCATTGCCAAGCTGCGGTGATGGCGGTGTTAAGAAGGGTTTGCTGCTCAGTGTTCAGATTGGTCTGACCAGCAGGCGGCGGTGTCATGGTCGCCATGGCCTGCACCAAGGCCTCCACACGCGCCTCTGTCATCACGCGACCGTCACCCGCAACAAAGCTATCGAGCCGTGACGTCGTACCAGTATTATACCATCCAAGCACGCGGCTGCTGTCGGTGGTACCAATAATACTGAGCAGAAGATCATTGCCGGAGCGCTGCAGCCACATCTGATTGCGAGTAACATCGGCACCAAGCAACAGCCGATCCGTCGCCACCAGGTAATCAGCCGAAGCGTTATCCAGCCGGTCCGCCCCACCACCGCGACTGAGACGGTAATCGTCGCTCCCAAGACCACCCACCAGGCTGTCAGCACCAAGCCCGCCATCCAGCGTGTCAGCGCCATCGCCCGCACTTAGCGTGTCGGCACCGTCACCGCCGATCAGCTGGTTCGCCGCCGTATCGCCCAGCAGGCTGTCCGCGCCAACACCGCCCAGCACATTCTCGAAGCCAGACAGGGTATCACTGCCCGCCGCACCCATGGCGAGGTTGCCGACAAGGCTCACCGTCACCGCTCCAGCTGCGCCAGCATAGGTCACCAGATCGACACCAGCACCACCCACCAGACTGTCATTGCCAAGACCGCCATCCAGCGTGTCGTTCCCAGCACCGCCCAATAACCTGTCATGACCATCACCGCCCGCCAGGCTGTCATTGCCATTGCCGCCATCCATCAGTTCATTACCAACGCCCCCGCTCAGGCTGTCATTGCCTTCCTCGCCATACGCAATGTCGTTGCCATCAC
>JADCFX010000092.1 GCA_020249285.1 Roseomonas sp.
ATGTACACCTACGATATTCCCCTGACAGTGACCGCATTTGAAGCAGGCCTCAGGCGGCTTTGAGTTTGGCAGTTTTTGTCTGGCTGGTCACCTCCGTGTTGCTGGTTTTTGGCATGCCCTCTGTGAATGCGCGGATGGGCGTGCGCCCATTCATGCCGCGCCCCTGATGGGGCCGCTTGGTGTTGTAGCCCTCAAGGTAGTCATCGAGCACGGCCTGCATCTCCTCAATGGTCTCGAACCAGGTGCGCCGTCCCTCAACCCGGAAATGCTCGTCAAGCAGGGTGCGATGGAAGCGTTCAAGGATGCCGTTGGATTGCGGGCGCCTCACGCGGGTGGTGCGATGGGCAATATCCTCAAGTTGCAGGAATAATTCATATGGATGCTGGTCGGGCCTGCCGCAGAACTCCCGCCCATTGTCGGAGAGTACGGTCTCGATCTTCACCTCGTTCGCCTCGAAGGTCGGCAGCACATCATTATTCATCAGATGCACCGCGGTAACCGGCAGCTTCGATGGGTAGAGCCTGGCCCAAGTGTAGCGGGAATGGCAGTCAATCGCGGTCTGCAGAAAGACCTTGCCGACACCCTTCAGCGTGCCGACAAAGAAGGTATCAACGGCGACAAGCGCGCCGGTGTAGGGCGCTTCGATGTGGCGCTCGCGGAATTCCGGGCTGAAGCGTTCCAGCACGCGGGTTTGTTCCTCGGTAAGAGTAATCGCCCGCTCTGCGGTTGTCTTTTCCAACCGCAATAGCCTTTCGTGTTTGGTCAACAGGTTATGACGCATCCAGACACCGCGCACGCCACCTGAGGAGACCTGCAGGCCCTTCAACCGCAGCTCCTGCTCGACACGCGTGGCGCCGTGGCAGGGATGCGCCAGGGCGTGGTCGAGGATCGCGGCCTCAATCTCGGTCGGAACGCGGTTAGGGTGAGGCCCCTTCGCGCCAGGGATCCGGTCGATCAGGCCGTCCGCGCCGTAGGTCTGGAAGTTCCGACGGATTTCGTAGAATTGCTGCCGGGAATAGCCGATCAGCTTGCAGGCGCGGCTCACATTGGACAGTTCGCTGGCGAGTTCGAGCAACGACAGCTTGCGTCGTGCTACCTTGTCTTTCGTGGTCATCGTCGTGGTCTTTCGTGTTTGAGGGTTGTGTCGCAACGCCATCAAACCCGCTTCCACGCGGTCCGGCCACCGCGAACCGGGCGCGCAGACTCTTACGGTCCGCGCCCGGTTCCGTCGGTGGCCTATGTCAGGTGATTACCATAGGGGGACAGCCGGCATTGGCGCGGTGCTGTTCAGCATGGCCACCAATCGGGCTTTCGACCCCGCCGGCATGCGTGAAGCGGATTTCTACCTGGGGCAAACCAATGGGCAGCACATTTGGCTTTTCTACAAGCCTGATCTGGAATGGCTGAAATGCCCCGAAGCGGCGCTCACGCTGACGCGCGCCAAAGCCATCAGTGAAACAGCCCCCGAAGAACGCCATCTGGTTTTTGCCCCGGCGCGCTTCGTTAGCCAGAAAATGCTGACTGAACAAAAAATCCAGGTCGAATTCGTTCCCCTGCCGGATGCGCTATACCGCATAGACCGGAGCTGACGCGATGTTCCGCCAACTAGACTATCAGGACCGCGTTCTTTCCGCGCTGGATGCCTTTCTGAATCACTTGAAGGAAAAAAAGGCACGCGCTGATAAGATTAGCGCGCTGGCAGCAGAACAGCCGGACCTTGGCCTTTCCATCCCGGATTTCGCCAAGGAAGCCTGGGAAGCGATGCGAACCGAAGGCAAATTGCCGGAAACCCGCAGCCTAACCCCCTTTTCCGAAAGGCGTGATGGCTGCAACCGCCCTGTTCCCAATGCCGTGCTGAAAGTGCCAACCGGTGGCGGCAAAACTTGGTTGGCGGTTGCTGGCGTCTCGCGCGTCATGAACCACTATTTGGGGCGCAATCATGGCTTTGTCCTATGGATTGTCCCCAATGAGGCGATTTACACCCAAACCCTGAAGCGGTTGAAGGACCGCCAGCACCCCTATCGCCAAGCCTTGGATCGTGCGGCTGCCGGGCGCGTGCGCATTCTAGAAAAGACGGATCGGCTGGATGCGCGTGATGTGGACGCCAATCTCTGCGTCATGCTGCTCATGCTGCAATCCTCAAACCGGGAAAATCAGGAAGCGCTCAAGATGTTTCAGGATCGGGGGGATGTGCATGGCTTCTTCCCACCCGAAGGCGAACAACAGGCCCATCGCCTTGTGCTGGACCAGACACCCAATCTGAACGCCTATTACCCCGATTCGCCTTTTCCAATGATCAAGGATTCACTCGGTAATGCGCTGCGCCTGATCCGCCCGGTTGTTGTGATGGATGAAGGGCATCGGGCGATAGCCGACCTCGCCTTCGCAACCCTTTATGGCTTCAACCCCTGCTTCGTGCTGGAACTGACCGCAACGCCCAAGGATGTTGCGCCGACCGGTGGCGCTAAACCAAAGCCTGGGCGCTATGCCAATGTGCTGGTTGAAGTCACGGGCCGGGAACTGGACCTGGAAGATATGATCAAGATGCCGCTCAATCTGGACCCGCGGCAGGGCAATAATTGGCGCGATACCTTGGCGGTTGCGCATGAAAGGCTGCGTGCGCTGGAAGCGGATGCCGGGAAACTCCGGGCGGATTCCAACCGTTATATCCGCCCCATCATGCTTGTGCAGGTGGAACGCACCGGTGCTGATCAGCGCGAAGGCGGGCACATCCACGCGGAAGATGTCAGGGAATGGCTTTTGGCGGCGGGGTTTGATGGTGCGGAAATCGCCATCAAGACCCATCAACAAAATGATTTGAGCGCCCCGGAGAACCAGGATTTGCTTTCACCCACCAATCGTGTGCGGGCCATTATCACCAAGCAGGCCCTGCAAGAAGGCTGGGATTGTCCCTTTGCCTATGTGCTATGCGCGCTTGCAGCCAGCACACAGCAAAGCGCCATGACGCAGCTTGTGGGCCGTATTCTGCGGCAACCCGATGCCATGAAAACCGGCATAACCGCCCTTGATGAATGCTACATCGTCACCCACCACGCCGAAACAGGTCAGGTGGTGGAAGCTATCAAAAATGGCTTGGAACAGGATGGGCTTGGTGATGTGGTCCTGCGCGTCGGCGAAGGGGCGGGCGCGGGTAAGATCAAAACTGTTCGGAAGATACAGCGTCGCCGCGATTTCACGAAAACCGATATTTATCTGCCCAAGGTCATGATCCTGGATGGGGAATCTGTCCGAGAACTGGATTATGAAACGGATATCCTTGCCGCAATAGATTGGCGTGGTTACGATCCAAAGGACATTGCCGAGCGCATCCCGGAAAATGCACAAGCTGCCGAAAGCCAACTTCAGCGCATCCGCCTCTCGGAAGATGGGAAAGCCTTTTTGGCGCAGGAAAGCGTGGCGGCCAGCGGTGAAATCCTTGCCTTTGATCCCGTTCATGCCGTCCGCATGATTGCCGATTTTGTCCCCAATCGCTTTGTTGGGCGGGAAATTCTGGGCAAGCTTTTGGATCGGCTTCATGCGCGCGGGTTTGACGATGAAAGACTGGGTAAATCTGCGTTTGGTATCGTGACGGAATTGCGCAAGGGCCTTGAAGCTGCCCGAAATGACTTCGCTGAGGTATTTTTCAAGCGAGAGGTGGAGGCAGGAAACATCCAGTTCCGTTTGCGTCTTGATGGCCGCAATTGGCGCATGCCTTTTTCAGTCGAAACATTGGCGCAGGAAGATGAAAAGCATCTTGCCGGCAAAACAGGCGCGCCACTGGGAAAAAGCCTTTTCGCGCTGGTCTATGAGAGTGAGCTAAACCTTGATGAGCGGGCAGTCGCAAAAGACTTGGATGGCGCCCAAACCCTGACTTGGTGGCACCGTAACGTCGCGCGCACCCAATATGGCATTCAGGGCTGGCGCAAACACAAAATCTACCCGGATTTCATCTTCGCTGTCGAAGGCAAGGGACGGCGCAAGCGCATCACCGTCCTAGAAACCAAGGGCGACCACTTGGATAATCCAGATACCGCCTATAAGCGCGACGTTCTCGATTTCCTGAGCAAGGATTTCGCGCCAAAGGATGCGAGGCGTGCGGGTGAATTGGAACTCGTGCTGAATGAAGGCGCCTCAATCGAGGGAACCCTCATTCTCATGAGTGAATGGCGCGCAAAATTGCCTAACTATCTCTAAGCAACCCTCACCCCGCCGCGTCACTATTCCTATCCGCGACAAACTTCTCCAGCCAATGGATCGTATAATCCCCAGCTTGGAATTCCGGCGCTTCCATCACGGCCTGATGCAGCGGCAAGGTGGTCTTAATGCCCGCCACAACCATTTCACCCAAAGCGCGCCGCATGCGGCCAATCGCTTCCACCCGCGTTGGCGCATGCACAATCAGCTTCGCCACCAGGCTGTCATAATGCGGCGGCACCACATAGCCGGAATAAAGCGCGCTATCCACGCGCACCCCAAGCCCGCCAGGCGCGTGATACGTCGTCACCTTGCCGGGATTGGGCGCGAAACTTTCGGGGTCTTCCGCGGTAATGCGGCATTCAATCGCATGGCCATAGAAGCGGATATCCTTCTGGCCATAGCCAAGCGCCTCACCAGCCGCGATGCGGATCTGTTCCTTCACCAGGTCAATGCCGCAGACCATTTCAGTCACGGGATGTTCCACCTGTAGCCGCGTATTCATCTCAATGAAGGCGAATTGCCCATCCTGCCACAGGAATTCCAACGTGCCGGCATTGCGATAGCCAAGTTTTGATAGCCCCGCGGTCACGGTCGCACCCAAAGCATCGCGCGCTGCGGCATCAAGCGCCGGGCTGCCCGCTTCTTCCACCAGCTTCTGGTGCCGCCGCTGCAAGGAACAATCACGCTCCCCAAAATGCACCACATTGCCGTGTGTGTCGGCCAGCACCTGCAATTCAATATGGCGCGGCCGATCGAGGTATTTTTCCAGATAAACACTGTCATCACCGAAGGCCGCTTTGGCTTCGGCGCGCGCGACACTCCAGGCTTCCTCAATCTCATCCGCGCTGCGGGCCACTTTCATGCCGCGCCCACCGCCGCCGGCAGCGGCCTTGATCAGCACGGGGTATTTCACGGCTTCCGCCACTTCGCGCGCCTGTTCCAAGGTCTCCAAAGCGCCCAAAGAACCAGGCACCAGCGGCACGCCAAGGCTCCGCATCGCGTCCTTGGCGGCGATCTTATCGCCCATCATGCGGATATGCTCGGGCGCGGGGCCGATGAATTTCAGCCCATGCGCTTCCACCATTTCGGCAAAGCGCGCGTTCTCAGAAAGAAAGCCATAGCCCGGATGAATGGCATCCGCCCCGGTCACCATGGCGGCTGAAATCACCGCCGCCATGTTCAAATAGGAATCCCGCGCAGGCGGGGGCCCAATGCACACGCTTTCATCCGCAAAGCGCACATGCATCGCGGTGGCATCCGCAGTGGAATGGACTGCCACGGTGCGTATGCCCATTTCCTGGCAGGCGCGATGGACGCGCAGCGCAATCTCACCCCGATTGGCGATCAGAACCTTACCGAACATGGCCTGCCCCCTGGCCTGCCCGCACCATTATTCGACAATCATCAGCGGTTCGCCGAATTCCACCGGCGTGCCGCTTTCAACCAGAATGCGCGTCACCGTGCCAGCGCGCGGCGCCTTGATCTGGTTATAGGTCTTCATCGCCTCAATCAGCAGCAGAGTCTGGCCTTGCGTGACCTTGCTGCCCAGCGTCACGAAGGGCGCGGCGGTGGGTTCAGCGGAAAGATAGGCAACGCCAACCATGGGGCTGTTCACGGCGCCGGGATGGTCTGCGTCAATTTCAGCGGCGGGCGCTGCGGGCGCGGGCGCGGCAGCCAGGGCAGCGGCAGAAGGCGCCGGCGCAGCGGCCATTGGCATCGCCATGGCCGCCACGGTCACCTGGCGCACCAACTTGACCCGCATATCATTGTCAACCAGCTCAATTTCGGTCAGGTCGCTCTCACGCAGGATTTGCGCCAATTCCCGGATCGTCGCCGGGTCGAATTGCAGGTCCTTGGTCATGCTTCCTCATCCTGTGCGATCAAGCCAGCCATGGCACGGATCGCCAGCGCATAGCCTTCTACCCCAAGCCCGCAAATCACGCCGGTCGCGGCCTTGGAGATGAAACTGTGATGCCGGAATTCCTCCCGACGATGGATATTCGTGATATGCACTTCAATCACCGGCACACCCACGGCCAAAAGCGCGTCCATGACGGCGATGGAGGTCGTGGTATAGCCCGCCGGGTTCATGATGATGCCGGCAGCGCGCCCGCGGCATTCCTGCACCCAGGTCACCAATTCGCCTTCGCTATTGGTCTGGCGGAAATCAATGGCAAGACCAAGCTCATCCGCCACTTCGGCGCAAAGCGCTTCCACATCATCCAGCGTGGCGGTGCCGTATTTCTCGGGCTCTCGCACGCCAAGCATGTTCAGGTTCGGGCCGTTCAGCACGGCGATCAAAGGCGGGGTCACGGCGCTTCCCTTGTGACTTGACTTGGTCTTTTGCGCTAGCACGGGGGGTCCGAACGGGGCAAGCCGAGTCTGGCGCTTGCCCTTCCGCCCCTGGCCCGCCACATTGGGCCCATGTCCGCCATCGCCATTTCCGTGAATGGAGAAACCCGCCAGATGCCCCAGGGTGCCACTGTGGCGGCGCTGCTGGCCGCCATTGGGTTGGATACGCGCAAGGTGGCGGTTGAGCGTAATGAGGAAATCGTGCCGCGTTCCACCTATGGCGCCGTTGCCTTAGCCGAGGGCGATAGGCTTGAAATCGTTCATTTCATCGGGGGCGGCTGAGCATGTCTGACACGGATGATGATAGCTGGCAGGTCGCCGGCCAGCGCTTCCAATCCCGCCTGATCGTGGGCACGGGCCGCTACAAGGATCTTGAGGAAACCGCCGCCGCGATTGAAGCCTCGGGCGCTGAGATTGTCACCGTGGCGGTGCGCCGGGTGAACCTGTCGGACCCCAAGGCGCCGATGCTGCAGGATTACGTCTCCCCCAAACGCTATACCTATCTGCCCAATACGGCGGGCTGCCACACGGCGAAGGATGCGGTGCGCACGCTCAGGCTCGCGCGCGAAGCGGGCGGGTGGAATTTGGTGAAGCTGGAAGTGCTGGGCCCGGCGCCCTTCCTGTATCCCGATATGCCGGCCACTTTTGAAGCGGCGGAAGCGCTGATCGCTGATGGCTTTCAGGTGATGGTCTATTGCGCGGATGATCCGCTGGCGGCGAAGCGGCTGGAAGATATGGGCTGCGTTGCCATCATGCCCTTGGGCGCGCCGATTGGCTCCGGCATGGGGGTGGTGAACCCTTATATGATTAGCGCCATCAAGCGTGAGGCCAAGGTGCCGGTGTTGGTGGATGCCGGTATTGGCACGGCATCAGATGCGGCTTTGGCGATGGAACTCGGCTGCGATGCCGTGCTGCTCAATTCCGCCATTGCCCATGCGAAAAATCCGGTGCGCATGGCGCGCGCCATGAAGGCGGCGGTGGAAGCCGGGCGGCATGCTTTCCTCGCGGGGCGCATGCCGCGCAATTACAGCGCGGATGCGTCAAGCCCCATGAGTGGGCTGATCAAAGCCTGAACTCCGCATCGCGCGGATTTCCGCTTCCAGCAGCGCGGGATCGGGCGCGGGCCACCAGCGCGCCGGCACGGTAATGGCAGCTTCCAGCAGGCGCTTATAGTCGCCCTTGGGTACTTCTAACGCGCCGAAGCGCGCCAGATGGGCGGTCAAGAATTGCGTATCGAGCAGTGTGAAGCCACCCAAGCGCAGCCGCGCCACCAGCGCCACCAGCGCCACCTTTGAAGCATCCGTCACGCGTGAGAACATGCTCTCCCCAAAAAACGCGCCGCCGATGCGCACGCCATAAAGCCCGCCCACCAGCGCGCCATCCTGCCAGACTTCGATAGAATGGGCGGCACCCATGCGGTGCAGCGCGGTGAACAGCGTTTCGATTTCGGCATTGATCCAGGTATCGGCACGCCCTGGCGCGGGTTCCGCGCAGCCCGCGATAACGCCGGCAAAATCCTGATCAGCGGTCACGGTAAAACGGTCAGACAACACCGTGCGTCTGAGCCTTCGCGGCAGATGAAACCCGTGATCGAGCGGCAATACGCCGCGCAGCGCGGGGTCCAACCAATGGAGCTTCTTGCTGCCCCTTCCTTCCGCCATGGGGAAAAGCCCGGCGCCATAGGCGCGCAGCATAAGCTCGGGCGTGATTTCAAGCGCGCGGCGGCTCATGCGCACCGCGCCTTATTGAGGCCGCCGGGGTTATTCTTCCTCATCCGCCGGGGCAATCGGCAGCGCGCTGGTTTCCTTATGCGTCACCAGCCCGACAAGGGTTTCCGTGCGCATCACGCCAGGCAAAGCGCGCAGCGTGGCATTGGTGAAACTATCCACCGCCGCCAAATCCGGCAGGCGCAGCTTCAATTGGTAGGACCAGCGCCCGGAAATGGCGTGGCATTCCAGTACAGCTTCTTCCTGCGACATGGCGGACACAAAGCCTTGTTCGGCGCCGGATTGCAGCATGACAAATACCCAGGCGAGCTGCGGGCAGCCCACCGCCGCCGGGTCCAGATCCGCCCGCCAACCGCGAATGGTGCCGCGTTCTTCCAACCGTTTCACGCGTTCCGCCGTGGCCGAGACGGAAAGCCCCGCCACCTTCGCGAGCTCCGCCAACCCCGCCGCGCCATTGCCTTGAAGTTCCAGCAGGATATTCCGGTCTATATCGTCCATGGCGAGACTATATCCGGCAAAACTGCGGAATGGAATGAAAATCTTACCATTATTTCACGGTTTCTGCCGCGCCGGGTTGCAGCTTTTTCTTGCCAAGAAGCCGGCTGAGGCGTCAGGCTGTAAGCCAAAGGAAAACCAGATGAAAACCACACGCCGCAGCCTGATCCTGTCCCCCGCGTTGCTTGCCGGCCCTGCCTTGGCCCAAGCGCCCTGGCCGCGCCGGCCCATCACCTTCATCGCGCCCGCCGCACCCGGCGGCGCCACGGATATCCTGGCGCGCGTCATGGCGCAGACCATGCAGGCAAGTTTGGGCCAGCCTGTCGTGGTGGAAAATCGCGGCGGCGCCGCCGGCGTGATCGCGACCGAGGCAATCGCCGCCGCCCAGCCCGATGGCCATACCATCGGCATCGGCATGATCAGCACGCTGGCAGTGAACCCGCATGTCTATCGCATGCGCGCGGATGTGATGAAGGATTTCGCGCATATCGGCATGATCGCCAAAGTGCCCATGGTGCTATTGGCGCAGCATAACCTGGCGGCCGGTGGCCTTGCCGGCTTCATCGCCCGCGCCAAGGCCGCGCCCGATACCATCACCTATGGCAGCGCCGGCGCTGGTTCCAATGTGCATATCGGCATGATTGCGTTCCTTGAGGCCGCGGGCATTAAGATGGTGCATGTGCCCTATCGCGGATCGGGGCCGATGGTGATTGATCTGGTCGCCGGCAATATCCAATCCGGCATGACCGGCACGCCTGCCGCATTGCCCGTGTTGCGCGCCGGGCGCGTGGCCGCACTTGGCACCACAGCCAAGGAAAGGCTGGCGCAAACCCCGGATATCCCCGCGATCAGCGAAACCATTCCGGGGTTTGAGGCGATGCAATGGTACGGCATCGTCGCCCCCGGTCGTACGCCGCCTGAGGTGGTTGCAAAACTTTCCGAAGCGACCAAAGCGGCTTTGGCCAATCCGGAAGTGCTGGCGCGTTTGGCCGATGAAGGCGCGCTGCCCACGCCGATGTCGCCCGATGCCTTTCGCGGCTTTGTGGCGGCAGAATTGGATCGCTGGGGTGCGGTGGCCCGGCGCAATAACCTGAGACCCAATGAGTAGGTAGCCGAAGCACCACCAAGCAGGGCATAATGCTTCGCGCTATTG
>JADCFX010000093.1 GCA_020249285.1 Roseomonas sp.
ACATGAATGCGCCAACTACCTCAGAAATTCAGGCTATGGTGCAACGTAATGTCATCAAACTCTAGAATGAAGGGCGGCGCGCAGTGATTGGCGCGCCGCCCCTTTCACTCACGCGCTTTCGTAAAGCCGTGTCAGGCTGAATTCACGATGGCCGAGCAATTCAGCCGCGGTCAATTCGCCATCAGCGGTGCGGATGATGCAATCAAGCAAGGCTTCCCCCGCATCATCCATATTCATCTGCCGCTGCAAAAGCCCTGTCACATCCACATCAATATGTTCGGACATGGTACGCTGGGTGCGCGGATTGGCGGTAAGCTTGATCACGGGCAGAATCGGATTGCCGATGACATTGCCTTGCCCAGTCGGGAAGGTATGCACGGCAAAGCCCGAAGCGGCGCAAAGCGTCACCATCTCAGCGGCGGCCGAACTTGAATCCATGAACCATAGGCCGGGATGGGCTGGTTCTTCCGCCTTGTCCAATACGCCATCAACCAGACACTTCTTGCCGATCTTTTGGATATTGCCGAGCGCCTTTTCTTCGATGGTGGTCAAGCCGCCTTCGATATTGCCCTTGGTGGGCTGGCTTTCGGAAAGATCATTGGTCTTGTTGGCCTCGACCACGCGCTGGTAGCGATCAAACATCGCTTGGAATTGCGCGCGGATTTCCGGCGTGCGGCAGCGTTCGGCGACCAGATGCTCACCGCCCGTGAGTTCAGTGGTTTCCCCGAAAACGAGGGTATTGCCATTTTCCCAGAGCTTATCGAAAGAATTGCCAACCGTAGGGCAGGAAGCAAGGCCCGATGTGGTATCGCTTTCGCCGCATTTGGTGGAAACCCAAAGCTCCTGAATGGAAGCGCGGGTCTTCTTCAGCCGCGACGCATGCTTCACCATGCGATAAGCCGCGCGGGAGGCATTGGCGATGGTGTTGATATCGCCATTCTGTTCAATGGCGAAGCCTTCCACCGGCTTGCCGGATTTGGCGATGCCTTCAACAATGCGGCCTGTCCAACCTGGTTCAATGCCAATCACGACAACGCCGGCCACGTTGGGATTGGTGCCGGTGCCGATCAGCGTGCGGAAATGCAAATCAAGATCGGCGCCGAATTGCAGCCGGCCATAGGCGTGCGGGATCGCGAGCGCGCCCTTGATATTGTTCGCCACCGCTTCGCAGGCGGCATTGGACAGATCATCCACCGGCAGAATGATGACATGGTTGCGCACACCCATGCGGCCATTTTCGCGGCGCCAGCCTTCAAAGGCAGCTTTCTTCAGATTGATGCCCATGGCGCTTACCACCGCTTCGTTTTGACGTTGTGGACATGCAAATGCTCGCCGGCGGAAATTTCCTTCACCGCCTTGCCGATATCAATGCCGTATTTGATGATGGTATCACCGGCAGCGATGGCACGGATGGCCAGCTTATGCCCGATCGGGATATCCGACTTGGCGTTGAAGGTGATCATCTTGTCCTGATCCATAATCCAGCCATTAAGCGCCTGGCCGGATTTGATCCCTTCAACAACAACGACGCCGACGGAATCGCCTTCGTCATGCACACAGAAATGCACGGTCATGCCGGCAAATCCTCCCTTTTTCTTACGATGCTTGGAAGCTAGGGCGCGACCCTTGTCCGGTCAATCGGCTGGCGCGCTTCAGATGGGCAGGGCGGTGGTGGACTTCACACATTCCATGGCAAAGCGGGAAGTGACCTTGCGGAGGCTGGAAACCCGGGCGGTCAGTTTGCGATAAAAGCCATCATAGGCGGTCATGTCGGAGACAACGACGCGCAGCAGGTAATCCACGTCGCCGCCAAGCCGCCAGCATTCGACAATTTCGGGCAAGTCAGCGACGGTTTTGGCGAAGCTTTCGATCCAGGTGGCGGAGTGATCACCGGTTTCAATGGCGACGAAAACGGAAATGCCTAGACCGAGCTTTTCAGCATTCACCAGGGTGACGCGCCCGGTGATGATGCCTGTTTCCTCCATGCGGCGGATGCGTTTCCAGCATGGGGTTTGGGTCAGCCCGACCTCCTTCGCGATATCGCCGAGGGAGAGCGAGGCATCCGCCTGTATCAGGCGGAGGATGGCAAGATCGGTGGCATCCAGATCATTGAGTTTGGACAAGGTAAGCTCCCGGGTGAGAGGGGGGCGTTATGCTTCGGGCATCAATAGGCGGATCAGGCCATCAAGCTGATCAAGATCGGCGTAGGAGATGGTGACCTGCCCGCCCTTGCCGAAATGCTTGATGGAAACGTGCAGGCCAAGCCGTTCAATCAATTGGCGTTCAAGCGCGAGCGTATCGGAATCCTTGGCATTGGTGCGCCGCGATTCGGGGTTTTTCGGCTGCGCTGCGGCCATAGCCTCCGCCTGACGGACCGAAAGGCCGCGCGTGAGGATTTGCGCGGCTAGTTTTTCGGGTTCTTCCGCACCCAGCAGGGCGCGGGCGTGGCCGGCACTGAGACGACCGGCGCGCAGATGCTCGCGGATGGTGGTGGGCAGATTCAGCAGGCGAAGCGTATTCGCGACATGGCTGCGCGATTTGCCAACGGCGCGCGCCAGGCTTTCCTGATTGAGGCCGAATTGTTCGATCAGGCGGGAAAAACCTTCGGCTTCTTCGATGGCGTTCAGGTCTTCCCGTTGGAGGTTTTCGACCAGGCCGGCGGCCATCGCCATACGGTCATCGAAATCGCGAATGACGACCGGAACGTCATGCAGCTTGGCGATTTGCGCCGCGCGCCAGCGGCGTTCACCGCCGATGATTTGGTAGCGCCCCGCAGCACCTGGCTTCGGGCGCACAAGCAGGGGCTGCAAAATGCCGTGTTCGGTGATTGAGGCAGCGAGTTCCTGCAGCGCCTGACGGTCCGGTTCCATGCGCGGTTGAAAGGGGCCAGGTTCGATCATGGCAATCGGCAGGCTGCGCGGCGGGCCAGAAGCTGGGGCGGTGGGCGCCGGCGCATCGCCCATAAGGGCGGAGAGGCCCATGCCGAGCCGGGCGGGCTTTTTCATTCGGCCGTTTCCTTCGGGTGCTTCTCTCGGCGGATCCATTCCTGCGCGAGCGCGACATAGGCTTCCGCACCGGCAGAACGATGATCATAAACCAACACGGGCAGGCCGTGGGATGGTGCCTCTGTGATGCGAATGTTACGAGGAATCACGGTTTCATAGACCTTGTCGCCAAAGAAAGCGCGCACGTCGGCAGCAACAAGATCAGAAAGATTGTTCCGTTTATCGAACATCGTCAGAACAATGCCACCGAGCTTTAGGTTTGGGTTCAAGCTTTTGCTGACGCGCTCAATGGTGCGCGTGATTTGGGAAACGCCCTCAAGCGCAAAAAATTCGCATTGCAGCGGCACCAAAACCTCATCCGCCGCGACCAGGGCATTCAGCGTGATCAGGCCGAGCGATGGCGGGCAATCAATGATTATCAGGTCGGTGCCGGCCAAGGTAGCGCCGGCCGCTTCCAGGGCATTCAGTAGGCGCCTTTCGCGGGCTTCGACATCGATCAGTTCGATCTCTGCGCCGGCCAAATCAGCATCCGCCGGCAGCAGATCAAGTTGTGGGATACGCGATGGCCTTATCAATTCCGCCAGGGGCACGGCACTAACGAGTAGCGCATAGCTGCCCTGGCCCCGTTCCTGCCTCGGCAAGCCAAGGCCGGTTGAGGCGTTGCCCTGCGGGTCCAGGTCAATCAGCAGAACCTTGCGCGTAGTTGCCAAGGCCGTTGCCAAATTGATCGCAGTTGTGGTCTTGCCCACCCCGCCCTTTTGATTGGCGATGGCAATAATTCTCGGCCTGGCGGGGCTATGATTTGACACGATGTATGTTGCTCAGGCGCAGGATGGTTGCTTCGGAATTGGTGGTGCTCGGATAGCGCTCACAGGTGAAGTGCCAGCCCAGGGCTGCTTCCGTCAACTCTTTCTCAGCGGTCTTGCCTTTTGGGAAGACGGCAACGCCACCTCGGGCCAGAAACTTGTCAGCATAGGGCAGCAGATTTGCTAGGGGGGCAAGCGCGCGAGCAGTGATAGCGGAAAGCGGGGGTAGCTTGGCGTTTTCTGCTCGGCAGGCATGCACGCGTACCATGGGCAGCTTCAATTGGGCGCTTGCTTCGATCAGAAAGGCGGCCTTGCGCTTGTCTGATTCCACAAGATGTATTTCACGTGCCGGCTGAATGATGGCAAGCACCAAGCCCGGTAAGCCGGCACCAGAGCCAATATCGGCGATCGGCCCAGCTTGGGGCAAAAGCGGCTGCAATTGTTCGCAATCCGCGATGTGTCGCTGATCTATGTCGGCGACTGTTTCCTCTGAAATCAGGTTGATACGGGTATTCCAGCGCAGCAACAGATCGCCATAGGCAGCGAGCCGTGCTGCGGTTTGAGGGGAGTGTTTCACGTGAAACGCTGAGCGTCGCGCCTCAGGTGCACCGCAAGTGCCGCCAAGGCCGCCGGCGTGACACCCTGGACACGCCCGGCGGCGCCGAGTGTACTGGGGCGCGCGGCTTTCAAGCGCTGGCGCATTTCGGCCGAAAGCCCATCAACGGCGTCAAAATCGAGCGTTGCGGCAATGTTTGCTTTCTCCTCACGCTCTAGAAGGCGCCGCTCGGCCTCCTGCCGGCGCAAATAGGGGGCGTAGAGAGCCTCGGCTTCCAACTGCGTGCGGATAGTTGTGCCTAAATCCCGCAGCCATGGGAAGGCAGACTCAATCTTTTCTATCGCTACGCCAGGTAAAGCCAGCACCTCAAGCACCGAACGACGCCGTCCATCTTGATTGACCGTGATCCCAAAGCCGGAAAGCGCCGCAGGTGAGGCGCCATCCGTAGCAGCACGCGCCAAGGCAGCAGAAACCGCCGCGGCAAAGGCGCGATGGCGTGCAGCGCGCTCTGGCCCCACGCAACCCCAAGCGATACCGCGTTCAGTGAGCCGAAGTCCCGCATTATCGGCCCGAAGGGAAAGCCGATGCTCCGCGCGTGCGGTCAGCATGCGATAAGGCTCAGACACACCCTGCAGCGTCAAATCATCCACTAGAACGCCGATATAAGCCTCACTACGCGCGAGGGTAGCGTTGGGATCGGCGCCAGAAGCGCGCCGCGCGGCATTGATCCCAGCCATGAGCCCTTGGGCGCCGGCTTCCTCATACCCCGTGGTGCCGTTGATTTGCCCGGCAAGAAACAGCCGCGGCACCTGCCGTAATTCCAGTGTGGGGGTCAGTGCGCGGGGATCTATGTGATCATATTCAATGGCATAGCCAGGACGCAGGATACGGGCCTTGGCCAACCCCGGGATGGAGGCCACCACCTGTTCCTGCACAGCTTCTGAAAGGCTGGTCGAAATCCCGTTGGGATAGACCGTCGGGTCATCAAGCCCTTCAGGTTCAAGGAAAATCTGATGCCGCTCCCGTTCAGCAAAGCGAACCACCTTATCTTCGATGGAAGGGCAATAACGTGGGCCAACGCCCTGAATCCGCCCACCATAGACAGCGCTTGACTGCAGATTGGCCCGGATGATGGCGTGGGTTTCTGGCGTTGTCGCGGTAATCCCACAAGACACCTGGCGATTAGTGATGCGCTCCGTCAGCCAGGAAAGCGGCTCGGGCGGATCATCCCCCGGTTGCGCTTCCAGCGCCGCCCAATCAATGGTGCGGCCATCAAGCCGAGGTGGCGTCCCGGTTTTCAAGCGCGCAAGCGGCAGGCCAAGGCGTTCAAACGCTAGCGCCAAACCGATGGCCGGCGCGTCGCCAACCCTGCCAGCCGGGAAGCGCTTTTCACCAATATGGATTTCGCCGCGCAAGAACGTGCCGGTAGTGATGATCGCCGCCCCGCAGCGGATACGTTGGCCATCACCGGTAACGATCGCGGCAAGCACGCCCGCCCGGTCAATCTCCAGCCCCTCAGCCCCGCCGGCCATGATTGTAAGCCCGGGCTGGTCGCGCAGCAGCGCCTGCACCGCTTCGCGATAAAGCCGCCGATCCGCCTGGGCACGCGGCCCGCGAACCGCTGGTCCCTTGGACAAATTCAGCATCTTGACGTGAATAGCCGCTGCATCCGCCGCCCGGGCCATAATGCCGTCAAGCGCATCAATTTCGCGGACCAGATGCCCCTTCCCCACCCCGCCAATGGCTGGGTTGCAGGACATCTCGCCAATAGTTTCAATCTTATGGGTCAGCAGAAGGGTGCGCGCACCACAGCGCGCCGCGGCCGCGGCAGCCTCACAGCCGGCATGGCCCCCGCCCACCACCACAACATCAAAGGTCAAATCCGCGCCTGTCATACGCCGCCTATATCAGCATTATTTGCCGATACAGAAGTCCCGGAAGACGATATCGAGAATTTCCTCAACACCCACGCGCCCTGTCAGCCAGCCAAGGGCGAAAAGTGCCGCGCGCAGCGCCTCCGCTGTCAGTTCAGGAAGGCCAGCCCCCTCAGCCTCCACCAGTAGCGCCACCGCTTCGGTCAGTGCCGCGCGATGGCGCGGGCGGGTCAGTTGATTGCCCTGCCCAGCGCCCGTCAGGCGGAGTGCCGCTTCAGCAAGCCGGTCCCGTAGAGTGCCCAGCCCAATACCCTCACGCGCGGAAACCGCCATGGCTGGAACATCTGCGATCACGGCAGGCGCTGACGCAAGGTCGCATTTATTGACCAGCACAAGCGCCTCAGGCCCTACCCAGCGGAGGGTTTCAGCATCAGGGGGCTGATCGGCGGCGAACACTGTGATGACGAGCTGCGCCTCCTGCGCGCGGCGCTCGGCACGCTTAATGCCTTCTGCCTCGATCTCATCGCCGGCCTCTCTCAAGCCCGCCGTGTCGGAAAGCGTCACGGGAACGCCAGCTAGATCGAGCCGCGCCTCCACAATATCCCGCGTGGTACCTGCCCGCGCTGACACAATTGCCGCCTCCCGCCCAACCAAGGCATTGAGAAGGGAAGATTTTCCAGCATTTGGCGCGCCGATAATGGCGAAGACCAAGCCCTCGCGCAGCAATTCGCCGCGCCGCGCATCAGCCAAATGGGCCTCAATTTCCGCGCGCAACTCCCCTGCGCCGGCGCGCGCCTTCGCATCCAGATCGGTGGGAAGACCATCTTCGGCGAATTCAATCGCTGCCTCCTGATGGGCCAGCAGCCGGGCCAGGCGTTCAGCCCAACCGCCATAAAGCTTGGCCAGGCCGCCATCGGCCTGATGCAGTGCCTGGCGCCGCTGCGCTGCGGTCTCGGCGGCGACCAGATCGGCGATACCCTCGGCAGCGGTCAAATCCATCTTGCCGTGAAGGAAGGCGCGGCGCGTAAATTCGCCGGGCTCTGCCTCGCGCAGCCCGGCAGTCGTCAAAGCCTCCATCACCCCGGCAATAACGCTGCGTCCACCATGCAAATGCAGCTCAGCTGCATCTTCGCCGGTATAGGAAGCAGGCCCTGGAAACCAAAGCATAAGGGCGTGGTCCAGAATCTCCCCATCCGGCGCGCGTAGCCGGCGCAAGCTAGCATGGCGTGGCGGCGGCAGGCTGCCGGCCAGGCGCTTCACTGCCTCACACGTGCCCGGGCCCGACAAGCGCAGCACAGCAACCGCGCCGGCCGCTGCGCCGCTTGCCAAGGCATAGATGGTGTCGGCCGCTCTCACCTACTGCCTCGTTTCACGTGAAACACTCGCCGTGCCCTATCCCTTTGCGGGCGGGACATCGCGTTCGGTCAGCATCAGGCGCGTCACGCGACCCTTCTGGCGAAGATGCGTTTCCAGCACTTCGTCAACATCGTATTTCGTTTCGATTTTATACCAAATACCCTCCGGGTAAATCACCATGGCCGGGCCGAATTCGCAGCGATCCAAGCACCCGGCCATATTCACCCGCACCCCGGCCAGCCCCAATTCCTTGCCACGCGCCTTCATATAATCGCGCAACGCCTCACTTCCGCGCGCCGCACAGGACCCGCGCTTATGCCCGTCCGGCCGCCGATTGCAGCACACGAACACATGCGCCTGAAAATACGGCGGAGGGTCTGAGGCAGCTTTCCCCTTCGCGTCCAGATCGCTCATACACACCCCTAATGGCTCAACCAGGTTTCCTTGGCGCCTAACCGTCCATTCGTCAAAAGCGCGCCGCTTGACGCTACCCGGCCTTGGTGCCAATCCGCTTACGCGTCATGCCGCAACTCTCTCTCCATACCCCCCTTGGTGAGGTCACCATCTCAGAAGATGGTGGCGCCATCGTCGCGCTTGATTGGGGCCGCGGTCGGGATCAGGAAGCAACTCCCCTGTTGCGTGAAGCCTGCGACCAATTGCAAGACTATTTCGACGGCAAGCGGATGAGTTTCAATCTCCCGCTCGCACCCGAAGGCTCCAACTTCCAAAAACGCGTCTGGGCCGCGCTTTGCGCCATCCCACCAGGCGAAACCCGCAGCTACGCTGATATTGCCCGCGCCATCGGTTCCGCTCCGCGCGCGGTCGGTGGTGCCAATGGAGCCAACCCCATTCCGCTTTTCATCCCCTGCCATCGCGTCATCGCCGCCGATGGGTCACTGGGCGGCTATTCCGGTGGCGATGGACCGGCTACAAAGCGCTATCTACTGGACCATGAGAGCCGCGCGCTTCTCCTCCCCCTCAACACCTGATGGATACCCCCATGAATCACGCTATCCGCATCCATGAACCCGGCGGCCCGGAGAAAATGATTTGGGAAGAAGTACCCCTTCCCGCCCCCAAACCAGGCGAAGCGCTGGTGCGGCACAAGGCCGTTGGCCTGAATTACATTGACGTCTATTTCCGCACCGGCCTCTACAAGGCCCCCAGCATGCCGGCGATTATCGGCATGGAAGCCTCCGGCATTGTGGAAGCGATTGGCGAAGGCGTGACCGAGGTTAAGGTCGGTGACCGCGTCGCTTATGCCACAGGCCCAATCGGCGCCTATGCCGAAGCACGCAGCATCAAGGCCGATCGCCTGGTGAAAATGCCGGATGCGATCACCTTCGACCAGGGCGCCGCGATGATGCTGCAAGGCATGACAGCCGCCTTCCTGATCAAGAAATGCTACGCCGCCAAGGCAGGTCAGACCGTGCTGATCCATGCAGCGGCTGGCGGTGTTGGCCTTATCCTTAGCCAATGGGCCAAGCATCTTGGCTGCACCGTGATCGGCGTCGTCAGCACACCGGAAAAGGCAGCGCTCGTGAAGGATCATGGCGTGGACCACGCCTTGCTTACCAGCGATGATATTCCCGCCCGCGTGAAGGACATTACCAAGGGCGCCATGCTGCCCGTGGTGTATGACAGCGTCGGCAAGGACAGCTTCCTGACCTCGCTCGATTGCTTGGCGCCCTATGGCCTCATGATTTCCTACGGCAATGCCTCTGGCCCCGTCGCCATTCCTGATCTTGGCATTCTGGCCGCCAAGGGCTCGCTCTATGTCACGCGCCCAACGCTTGCGACCTATACGGCGCAGCGCGAGGATTTGGTGGCCCGTGCCAATGATTTGTTTGAGGTTGTGGCTTCTGGCGCGGTCAAGATTCGCGTAAATCAAAGCTACGCTTTGAAGGATGCCGCTTCCGCGCATATCGCGCTTGAAGCACGCAAGACCACGGGCAGCACGGTTCTTATTCCGTAACATTTATACCTGGGCTTCAAGTTAAGGCTTCTGAAGCCCAGGTGCCCGCCATCGCCCGCAATGCACTGTGGCGTGGAATGAAATCACACCGATAGCCTCTGCGCTCAAACTGCTCGCCGAATTGGCGCGACCCGTGCCGCCCAGAAAGCCAAGCACGACAAAACTGCCATCAAACGCCACCCGCTGCGCCGGTACAGCGGTCAGGCAGGCAAGCTCCAGCGCGACAATATCCGGTTGGCCTAGTGTCAGCGTCATCAGACCTTGCCAATCACGCCAGCAGCAGGGTCTTCAGGCGCGGCTGCCACTTTGGTCTCACGCCGCCGTGCATGCCAGGCTTCCATCAATTGCAGGATAGTGGCCGCAGTTTCCTCGATGCTGCGCCGTGTCACATCAATCACTGGCCAACCTTGGGTGGTGCATAGCCGGCGCGCCGCGATGATTTCCGCCTTCACTGATTCTGGGTCGATATAATCGGTAGTGTCTTGTCGCACACCTTGGCCACCAATGATCTTCAAGCGGTGACGCCGGATATCAATCAGCGCATTCGCTTCAATATATAGCCCGACAACGGGGCAAGGCGGATCATTCAAAATCTCGGGCAGGCTTGCGCCGGGTACAATCGGCACATTCGCTGCCTTGATGCCACGGTTGGCCAAGTAAAAGCAGGTCGGTGTCTTGCTGCTGCGTGAAACGCCAACCAGCACCACATCGGCGTTCCGTATGCCGACCGTGCCCTGCCCATCATCATGGGACAACACGTAATGCATGGCATCTATGCGCCGGAAGTAATCCGCATCCATCACATGCTGCGCCGCACGTTTCTCTCGTGCCCGGACCCCGGTGGCCTCCTGCAGTAGCTCCATCACCGGATCAAGCGGTGATAGGCAGGTCACCCCCATGCGCTGGCAAGCCTCCTCCAACACATGGCGCAGGCTTGAATCCACCAAGGTATAAAGCACCGGCCCCGGTTCATGCTGAATGCCTTCCAGCACGCGGTCCAATTGCAGGCGCGATCGGATCAGGCTCCAACGATGATCCACCACATGGTGGTCATCAAACCGGGCCAGCGTTGCCCGAGCGATGGATTGCAGCGTCTCCCCGGTTGAATCGGATACCAAATGCAAATCAATATGCCTGTTGGCCATGACGGTAGAATCCCGTGAATCAATGTGGATAACGGGGGTGGATTCCAGCACCGATCCCGCGCGAACCCATAATGGGGATGAAACCCCCTCATCGCGCAAGCCTGGACGCTTTTGCCGAGCCGTGACCAACTACAGGCGCAACTCCCTTCACCCCTGCTAGAATCACCAACACCCGTTGATTTGCTATCTGGAGAACCCTGTGGATGGAATTGGCATCACGTGCCTCCCCATGATCCACAGGCCCTACAAGCTACCTCATCTTTCAGAATCTTAGATTCAATGCTTAGGTTAGGGTCATGGAAATGGAAAACGAGCCCAGCCGGGCCAAACCCTTTTTGCGCGTCTTGGCCGGAGAACCCGTCTGGCCGCCCCCCGTATGGCTGATGCGCCAGGCAGGGCGGTATTTGCCCGAATATCGCGCCACCCGCGCCATAGCCGGGGATTTCATCTCCCTTTGCACGACGCCCGATCTAGCGGCTGAGGTCACGCTGCAACCCATCCGCCGCTATGGCATGGATGCCGCCATTCTCTTTTCCGATATCTTGATCGTACCCTGGGCGCTCGGCCAAGGGCTGCGCTTTGCCGAGGGCGAAGGCCCATTGCTGGACCCGATCCGCTCGGCCGAAGGCATCGCCGCGCTCAATCTGGATGGCTTGCTTGCGAAAGCAGCACCGATTTTCGAGACAGTGCGCCTGACGCGGGCCGGGCTTAATCAAGATCATCCCAAAACGGCGTTGATCGGCTTCGCCGGATCACCCTTCACCGTCGCCTGCTACATGGTGGAAGGTCGCGGCAGCAAAGATTTCGCCGCCACGCGCGGCATGGCCTATAGCGACCCAGCCAGCTTTGGCCGACTGATCCGCATTCTGCAGGATGCCACCGTCGAATATCTGGTCTCCCAGGTAGAAGCAGGCGCCGAGGCGCTGATGCTGTTCGACACCTGGGCTGGTCTGCTTCCACCCAGCCAATTCCGCCGCTGGGTGATCGAACCTTCAGCGGCCATTGCCCGCGCGGTGCGCAAGCGGTGCCCGACCACGCCCATTATAGGTTTCCCACGCCTAGCCGGCCCCATGCTGCCCGATTACGCCAGCCGGGCGGCGGTGGATGGGGTTGCGATGGATACCAGCATGGACCCGCGCTGGGCCGCCCAGGCGGTGCCGGCAACCATGCCCTTGCAAGGCAATCTGGACCCGCTGGCGCTGGTGGCCGGTGGGACCGCGCTGGAAGCCGAGGCACGTAGCATTCTGGCCGCCATGCGCGGTCGACCTTTTATCTTTAATCTGGGCCACGGCATTATCCCACCAACGCCGCCGGAACATGTCGCGCAACTCATGCGCATCATCCGGACAGGGTAACGCAGGCTACGAACTGCCTTCGGATTTGAAGGGGGGCTTCAGCCAAAGCGCCTCCTTAACCTTGCCAGAAACAAACGCCTCATGCGTAGCTAGAGCTTCTGCGGATGGGGTGATCAGCACCGCGTCACGCTCCACTGCTTCCACATCAAGGGCGACGATGCGCGTAGCGGCCTTGGCCGCCAATTCCAGCCCAGGCTGCTTGCCGCCCATCATTTCCAGATAGACCTGCGCCAAAAGCTGGCAGTCAAGGATGGCGTTGTGGTTGCCGCGCATAGAATTATCCACACCAAGCCGACGACACAGCGCATCCAGATTATTCGGCATGCCGGGAAAACGCGCCTTCGCCATCGCCAGGCTGTCAATCATGCGGCTGCGATCCAAGGGCAGGCGCTGACAGCGGAACAACTCAGCATCCAGAAAGCCAAAATCGAAGGGCGCATTATGCGCAATGATTTCAGCATCACCCAAAAATTTCAGTAGCTGATCAGCGATTGCAGCGAATTTCGGCTTGCCGGCGACATCACCATTGGTGAAGCCATGAATACGCGAAGCCTCGGCCGGGATATCGCGTTCCGGATCAAGCAGCGTATGGAACGCTTCACCAGTCGGCAGCAGATTGAACAATTCCACCGCCGCCACTTCGATCACGCGATCACCGGTTAGCGGATCAAGCCCCGTGGTTTCCGTATCCAGCACGATCTGACGCATCAGCGGGTGCTCCTCAACCGGACCATCAGGCGGCGAATGGCAGAGACCGCGAAGTGCCGCGACAGCCCGCTATGGATCACCACATCAGCTTTCCGACGCTTCATCGCATCCGGCATTTGCCGCGCGCGAATAGCGGCCAGGCGCTCCGCCGTCATGCCAGGGCGGCGTAGCACGCGTACCGCCTGCACGGCAGCAGGGGCTGAGACCACCACCACCAGATCAACGCGCTTCTGCCCACCCGTTTCAAGCAGCAAGGGAATATCCAAAACGACAAGGGACTTCCCCGCACGACGCGCCGACGCCAGAAAACGCTTCTCAGCATCGCGCACCAAGGGGTGGACAATGCGTTCCAATTGCTTCAAGGCCGTTGGATTGCCCAGCACAGCCCGACGCAAGGCTTCCCGATCTACCGCGCCGCCTTGCGTGGTGCCGGGGAAGGCTGCCTCAATGGGCCGTACCGCCCGCCCGCCTACCGCCTGCAAATCATGCACAGCGCGGTCAGCATCAAATATCGGCACCCTATGGCGGCGAAACATGGCGGAGGCCGTGGATTTCCCCATCCCGATCCCCCCCGTGAGGCCGATAATCTTCATGCGCCATCACGTTTTGGAATATCGGCCGCCACCACATCGCGCAAAGCCTGGTCCACCTGTGGCGCCACGCCGAACCAGGCCTCAAACCCGGGCCGAGCCTGATGTAGCAACATGCCAAGCCCATCCACCGCAACCAAGCCCCGCGCCCGCGCCGCCGCCAGAAGCCGGGTTTCGAGCGGCACATAGACAATATCCGCCACGACCGCGCTGGCAGGCAAAGGCGCCAAATCTACCTCTAGCCCCGGCTGACCCTGCATGCCGAGCGAGGTTGTGTTCACGAGCAAAGCGGCATCTTCCAGGGGTGGCCGATCCGCGACATTGATCGGCCCGCCAAGATCACGCGCCAAGGCCTCGGCCTTCGCAGCGGTGCGGTTCACTAGCGTTACACGCGGCGCGCCGGCATCGAGCAACGCGGCTGCAATGGCACGCGACGCTCCGCCCGCGCCCAACAGCACGGCGGGGCCGGCATCCGCGCGCCAGCCAGGCGCGGCTTCGCGAATGCTTTCCAGAAAGCCGAAGCCATCAGTATTTGACCCCTCAATCCGCCCATCCCGGAAAATCAGTGTATTCACGGCCCCAGCGCGGCGGGCGAAGGGCGCGACCTCATCGCAAATCTCAAAGGCCGCAAGCTTATGGGGGATAGTGACATTGGCGCCGCGAAAGCCGAGATCCACCAGTGCGCGCACCGCTTGCCCGAAGCGTTCCGGCGCCACGCCAAGCGGGATATAGGCGCCATCAATGCCATAGCGTTGCAGCCAAAACCCATGCAGCCGTGGGGAGCGCGAATGGGTGACGGGAAAGCCGAAAACCCCGGCGAGGCGGGCATGACCGGATAAAAGCTTCATGCCGCCAGAAAGCACTTCAGCCAGCCGGAAAGCAAGCGTTCAGCCGCCCACTTGCTGCAACCATTCCTGCAAATTGTAGAACACCGTGACGCGCGTGATCTTGCCATCGTGCAGCGCATAGAAGGCCCCGGCGGGCAGGGAATAGCGCTGGCCCTTTGCCGGCGGCAGCCCCGCATCGCTGGCCAAATATTCCCCCTCAACCCGAAATTCCGCTGCCGCACGACTACCATCCGCCCCCGCCATGATCACGATATCGCGCAGTTCTTCTCGGTAGCAGCGCGCCATATGCTCCAGGAACGTGGCGAAGGCCGGCCTGCCGTGCTGTGTCGCGCCCTGATTGATGTCATGCGCCACATCATCGGCCAGCAGCGCCAGCATGCCGGGCCAATCCCCGCGATTGAAGGCGGCGAGGTAGGCAGCGATGATCTCTTGCGCGGTTGTCATGGCGGGATTCCTTTGTCATGGCGGGATTCCTTGCCCGAGGGGCCTGCGGTGCCTATAGAGCACCCCTCATTGCCGCCGCGCCAGAGCACAGAACCAGCATGACCGCCAAGCCCCCCAGTTTTCAGGACATCATCCTGCGCCTGCATCGCTTTTGGGCAGATCAGGGCTGCGTGATCCTGCAACCCTATGACATGGAAGTGGGTGCCGGCACCTTTCACCCAGCGACCACCTTGCGCGCGCTTGGTCCGAAGCCCTGGAAGGCCGCCTATGTGCAGCCATCGCGCCGCCCCGCCGATGGCCGCTATGGCGAAAACCCCAATCGCCTACAGCATTATTACCAATATCAGGTGATCCTGAAGCCATCACCGGCAGACCCGCAGGCGCTGCTGATTGAAAGCTATCGCGCGCTTGGCATTGACCCTGCCTTGCATGACATCCGCTTCGTTGAGGATGATTGGGAAAGCCCAACGCTGGGTGCCTGGGGCCTGGGCTGGGAAGTCTGGTGCGATGGGATGGAGGTGACGCAATTCACCTATTTCCAGCAGGTGGGCGGCATTGCCTGCGAGAAACCCAGCGCCGAACTGACCTACGGCTTGGAAAGGCTGGCCATGTATATCCAGGGCGTCGAGAATGTTTACGACCTGGATTTCAATGGCGAGGGCGTGAAATACGGCGATGTGTTCCTGCGCGCCGAACGCGAGTACAGCGCCCATAATTTCGAAGCCGCTGATACGAAAATGCTGTTCCGGCATTTTGAGGATGCGGAAGCCGAATGCGCGGCGCTGCTGGAACGGAAGCTCGCCTTGCCGGCCTATGACCAATGCATCAAGGCATCGCATCGCTTCAATCTGCTGGACGCGCGCGGCGCGATCAGCGTGACAGAACGCGCCGCCTATATCGGCCGCGTGCGGACGCTGGCGAAGGGCTGCTGCGAGGCCTGGCTGGCCGGCGAGGCGGCCTGATCTTGCGCTTTCAGGGATTTTCTACCATATTGTATGCACTTTCTACCAAAGGTGCGCCATGGGCCAGTTGAACATCAAGGACGCCGCCCTGATTGCCGAAGCGAAGGAGCTTGCGGCAATGCTCGGCACCACGGCGACCGGTGCCGTCCGCGAAGCGGTGGCGGAAAAACTGGCGCGGGAAAAGGCGGCGCGGCAGCGCAAATTCGACGCGATCATGGCCATAGCCGAGGAAGCTTCCAAGCTGGTCCCGCCCGGCGTGACGAGTGATCACCGCGATCTTTATGACGAAACCGGCCTGCCGCGATGATTCTTGATTCCTCGGCATTGGTCGCAATCCTGTTCAAGGAACCTGACGCGGAGCGCCTGGCTGCCATGATCCGCGACACAGACACCACCGCAATTGCCGCGCCAACCTTGCTGGAAACCGCTATTGTCGCGGAGGGCCGGACCCTACCCGGCATGGCGGAAAAGCTTGATGCCTTGATGGGGGCCATCCGTCCCGAAATCGTGCCCTTCACAGCAGCCCATGCCAGCCTCGCCCGTGATGCCTGGCGCCGCTTCGGCAAGGGCCGCCACAAGGCGGGGTTGAACCTCGGCGATTGCTTTTCCTATGCGCTGGCGAAGGAACGCGGCCAGGCATTGTTGTTCAAGGGCGATGATTTCGCTGCAACCGATATAGAGCCGGCGATCAAAAACCATGGCTGAACTACTGCTTGAATTATTCTGCGAAGAAATCCCGGCGCGCATGCAGGCGCGCGCGGCAGAGGATCTTGTCCGCCTTTTTTCCGATAGCTGCGCCGCATTGTTGGAAGCGCAACCGCGTAGCTTTTGCGGCCCTCGCCGCATTGGCCTGACCGCGCAATTGAAGCCAAGTGTGACTACCGAAGCCAAGGAAGAACGCGGTCCGCGCATTGGCGCGCCGGAACAGGCGATTGAAGGGTTTTTGCGCAAGCACGGCGCAACACGTGATGCGCTGACGGAACAGGGCCAATTCTGGGTATTGATAAAACCGGGCCAAAGCGTGGAAGCGCGCGCCTTGGTTGCTGCGGCGATCCCTGCCTTGATACGCGCCTTCCCCTGGCCGAAATCCATGCGCTGGGGTGGCACATCCTCCATGGTGTGGGTGCGGCCCCTGAAACGCATTTTGTGCGTGCTGGATGGCAAAGTAGTTCCCTTCACAATGGCGCAGGGCAGCGATGACGGTCACGGCTTGGCGAGTGGTGACCTGACCGAAGGTCATCGTATCATGTCCCCCGGCACGTTTGCCGCGCGCAACTTCGCCGAATACAAATCCGCTTTGGCCGCGCGCCATGTGGTGCTGGAAGCGGAAGACCGCGCGCGGATGATCCGCGATGGCATCAATGCGCTCGCCACCACCGAGGGGCTGGAAGTGGTGCCAGACGAGGCGTTGATCACTGAAGTGGCGGGGCTGGTCGAATGGCCGGTGCCTTTGCTGGGGCGGATTGATGACGCCTTTATGGATTTGCCGCCGGAAGTGATGCGCACCACCATGCGCGTCAATCAGCGTTATTTCGCGCTGCGCAAACCATATGGTTCCGCCGCGCCGCGCTTTGCACTGGTGGCGAATATCGCAGCGCCCGATGGAGGGGCCGCGATTGTGTCCGGCAATGAGCGCGTTCTGCGCGCGCGCTTGGCTGATGCGCGGTTCTTCTGGGATTTGGACCGCAAGCAAAAGCTGGAAAGTTTTCTGCCGAAGCTGGATGATGTGGTATTCCACGCGAAGCTCGGCACACAAGGCCAGCGCGTGGCGCGGCTGGAAAAACTCGCGGGGCTGATTGCGGAGAAACTCGACGCCAATGCGACGCTGGCGCGGCGCGCGGCGCGGTTGGCGAAGGCTGATCTTGCTTCCGGCATGGTGGGCGAATTCCCGGAATTGCAGGGCGTGATGGGGAGCTATTACGCGCTCGGTCAGGGTGAGGATGCGCGCGTGGCGGAAGCCATTGCCGCGCATTACCGTCCGGCAGGTGCTGGTGATGCTGTGCCGAATGAGCCCATAGCGATTGCGGTTGCGCTGGCGGATAAGATTGATCAATTGGTCGGTTTCTTCGCCGTGGACGAAAAGCCTACCGGTAGTGGTGACCCTTTCGCGCTGCGTCGCGCTGGGCTCGGCGTCATTCGCATCATTCGTGAAAATGGCTTGCGGCTGCCCTTGGCTGATTTGATGGGCGAAGCCTTCTTCATTTTCCCACAAGCCACCAATGCTACCTCCGCGCCGGATTTCGGTGTGGAGATTGCCGAAGCCAAGCGTGCCAGCGGCTGGCAGGCCCCGCCCAGCAGCGCGCACCCGCCTTTGGTCGCGGCCTTTGCCGCTGGCTTGCTCGATTTCCTCGCCGAACGGCTGCGCGTCCAACTCCGTGGCGAAGGCGCCCGGCATGATGTGGTGACGGCGGTGTTTGGCGCCACGCCGGATGATGACCTCAACCGCCTACTCGCCCGCGCCGATGCGGTGCGCGGTTTTGTGGAAAGTGAAGCCGGCGCCAATCTGCTGGCGGCGCATCGCCGCGCCGTGAACATTCTCCGCATCGAAGAAAAGCGCGACGGCCACGCCTTTGATACCGGCTATGAAGCGCATTTGCTGAAATTGCCCGAAGAAGCCGCCCTTGCCGCCGCTTTGGAAGAAGCCGGCAACCGCATTCGCCTGGATATCGAAGCCGAGGATTTTGAGCGCGCCATGGAAGCCATGGCCGGTCTCCGCACCCCGGTGGATGCTTTTTTCGAAAAAGTGATCGTGAACGATCCCGCGCCGGAACTTCGCCGCAATCGTCTGCGACTGCTCGCCCGACTTCGTACCGCCATGGATGCCGTGGCGGATTTCTCCAAGATTGAAGCCTGAGGAACCCCCCCATGACACAATGGGTCTATAGCTTCGGCGCCGGCCACAATGAAGGCCGAACGGATATGCGGAACCTTCTGGGTGGCAAGGGCGCCAACCTGGCCGAAATGGCATCAATTGGCTTGCCCGTGCCGCCTGGCTTCACCATCACCACCGAAGTCTGCACCGCTTATTATGATAATGGGCAGAAATACCCGGGCGATCTGGCCGCGCAGGTGCGCGCCGCTTTGGCCCTGGTGGAAGAAGCGGTGGGTAACCGCTTCGGTGATCATCACCGGCCCTTGCTGGTCTCCGTCCGCTCCGGCGCGCGGGTTTCCATGCCCGGCATGATGGATACGGTGCTCAACCTGGGCCTGAATGACCAAACCGTTGAAGGCCTGGTCACGGCTTCCGGCGATGCGCGCTTTGCCTGGGATTCCTATCGGCGCTTCATCCAGATGTATGGGTCCGTTGTGCTTGATGTCGACCATCATCGCTTTGAGGAAATTATCGAGCATGTGAAGCTCGACACCGGGAAGAACGAAGATACCGAACTCACCGCATCCGAATGGCATCGCGTGGTGGATGGCTACAAGGAAATGGTCGCCGAGGTGACCGGCAAGCCCTTCCCGCAAGATCCTGAAACCCAGCTTTGGGGCGCGATTGGCGCGGTGTTTGGCAGTTGGATGAACCAGCGCGCGGTGACTTATCGGCGCCTGCATGACATCCCGGCCGAATGGGGCACGGCGGTCAATGTACAAGCCATGGTTTTCGGCAATATGGGCGAAGATTGCGCGACCGGCGTGTGCTTCACGCGCGATCCTTCGACGGGCGAGAATATCTTCTACGGCGAATATTTGATCAATGCGCAGGGTGAGGATGTGGTGGCGGGTATCCGCACGCCGCAACCCATGGCGAAGGAACGCTCCAAACCCAGCGAACGCAGCATGGAAGATGCCATGCCGGCGGCCTATGCCGAATTGGTGCAGGTCCGCGCCACGCTGGAACGCCATTACCGTGACATGCAGGACATTGAATTCACGGTGCAGAGCAACAAGCTCTATATGTTGCAAACGCGCAACGGCAAGCGCACCGCTGCCGCGTCCTTGAAGATTGCCGTTGATATGGCGCGCGAAGGCTTGATTGATCACACCGAAGCCGTGCGGCGCGTGAACCCGGCAGCGCTTGATCAATTGCTGCACCCAACACTCGATCCCAAGGCGCCGCGCAAGCTGCTGGCCAAGGGCTTGCCCGCTTCCCCCGGTGCGGCCTGCGGCATTGTGGTGTTTAGCGCGGATGAAGCGGAAGCGCGCGCGCAAAAGGGCGAAAGCGTCATTCTCGTGCGGATTGAAACCTCGCCGGAAGATATTCACGGCATGCATGCGGCGCGCGGCGTACTGACCACACGCGGCGGCATGACCAGCCACGCCGCGGTTGTCGCGCGCGGCATGGGCCGGCCCTGCGTTGCGGGCTGCGGCGGCATTACCGTTGATTACAACAACCAGTATCTCAGCGCCGGTGGCGTGCGCATTGAAGCCGGGCAGATCCTCACGTTGGATGGTGCCACCGGTGAGGTTTTCATTGGTTCCGTCGCCATGGTGGAACCGCAGCTTTCTGGTGATTTCTCTACATTGATGGGCTGGGCCGATAAGGTGCGGCGGCTCCGCGTGCGCGCCAATGCGGAAACGCCGCTAGATGCGGAAACCGCCAGGCGCTTTGGCGCGGAAGGCATCGGCCTTTGCCGTACTGAACATATGTTCTTCGACCCTGAGCGGATTGGCGCCGTACGCCAGATGATCATGGCGGAAACGGAACAAGGCCGCCGCGCTGCACTCGCGCGTTTGCTGCCTTTCCAGCGCAAGGATTTCCTTGACCTGTTTGAAATCATGGCTGGCTTGCCGGCGACGATCCGCCTGCTTGATCCGCCCTTGCATGAATTCCTGCCGCATAGCGAATATGAAATCGCCGAAGTGGCTGCATCGCTCGGCACCGAAGTTGAGGCGATGCAAAGGCGCATGCAGGAATTATCGGAAGCGAACCCGATGCTGGGGCATCGCGGCTGCCGCTTGGGGATTTCCTTCCCGGAAATTTATGAAATGCAGGCGCGCGCGATTTTCGAAGCGGCGGCGGAAATAGGCCGCAAGACGCATAAGGCCCCGGTGCCGGAGATTATGATTCCCCTGGTTGCGACCAAGCGCGAATTGGAAATCACCCGCGCCATGGTGGATCGCGTGGCACAGGAAGTTTTCGCCGAAGGCGGGTATCATGTGGTCTATAGTGTCGGCACCATGATTGAACTGCCGCGCGCTGCTCTCACTGCCGATGCGATTGCCACGGTGGCGGATTTCTTTTCCTTTGGCACGAATGACCTAACGCAAACCACTTTCGGCCTTTCGCGTGATGATGCCGGCAAGTTTCTGCCGCTTTACATAGAAAAGGGCATTTTCCCGAAGGACCCGTTTGTTTCCATTGACCCGGACGGCGTGGGCGCTTTGGTGCGCATCGCGGTCGAGAAAGGTCGCAGCGTAAGGCCAGATATCAAGCTTGGCATTTGTGGTGAGCATGGTGGCGATCCATCCTCCATTCATTTCTGCGAAAGTGTCGGCTTGGATTACGTTTCCTGTTCGCCCTATCGCGTGCCGGTGGCGCGCTTGGCGGCGGCGCAGGCGGCGTTGCAATCGGGCGGGGCTGATCGCACCGCGTAATGGCAACGCCGCGGGCACCTGACGCGCGGGAGAAGCGTTGCGGCGTTTGTGGCCATGAAAGCCGCCAGGCGCTATTTCGCCCGCCCGTGCCGGAACAGGCGCCCGATCTTGATTTACGGCCTGGTGAGCCGGTGCGCTCCACCATGGCGCGCTGGCTGCAAGCCTGCCCGCATTGCGGCTATGCCGCGCCGGATATCACAGAAGCACATCCTGCTGGCGCGCAGGCCGTGGCGGCGGCGCCATACCGGGCTTTGATTGCGGATACGGCGCATCCGGTTTTGGCGCGGCGCTTTTTGGCCTGGGCGCATGTGCTGGAAGAAACCGGCGCCTTGCATGCGGCAGCCGAGGCAACGCTGCATGCGGCTTGGGTCGCGGATGATCTGAACCGCGATGACCTGGCGCGGCAATGGCGGCGCGAAGCGGTGGCACTTTGGCGGAGCGGCCCGGCACTTGATCCCGAACAATCCGTGCGCGTGATTGATGCTTTGCGCCGCGCCGGTGATTTCGCGGAAGCCGAGGCCGCTGCAACGGCCCTTACCGCGACCAACCCGCCAGAGGCGGTGGCGCAGGTGACGGCCCTGGAAGCGCGGCTGATCACGGCGGAAGATACGGGGCGGCACAGCATAGCCTCGGCCCTCGCCCCCCCGGCGCGGCGGCCGCATGTGACGCATCAACCAAAAAAAAGGCCGCCGGAGGGGGGCGGCCTAAAATCATGGTTGCGCAGGATATTTCGCGGTTAGGCAGCGCGACCCGTGGGCAGATCGCCATCATTGGCGGCTTGCAGGGCGAAGCCCGGTTCAAAAACGCGGCTGATTTCACCGCGCGCCAAGCCGATATCGGCAAGCTGCTTGTCCGAGAGCTGATCGAGCGCCTTGTAGGTATCGCGCTTGGTGGGCCAGGTGGCGATGGCGGAAAGCACCGCACCGATGCTGGCGCCAATCACTTTGAAGGCATGGCCAAAGGCGCGGCTGCGTGCGGCGGCGCGTGCGGCGGCGGCTTCCCGGTGGATAGCCTCAATCGTCGCGGCGCGGGCCGAGAGGCTGGTTTCGAGATTGGCGAAATGCGGGTTCATGTTTAGCTTTCCTTTGCGGAGGTGCCGGCCGGTAGGGGAGCATCACTGTCCGTTGAACGATCATATAGAGGCTTCTGGGGTACAGGTGATGCGCGAAGACCACAGCAGAGATATGCGTCTGACGCATGCATTCACAGGAAGCCATGCAACAAAAGCGCAATATTTGGTCAGGAATTGCTCATGAATTGGGCCGAACGCTTGGGCGCCCTGCGCGCTGAACTTGCGCGGATGGGGGTGCAGGGCTTCCTGATCCCCCGCGCTGATGAGCATTTAGGGGAATATGTGCCGCGTTCCGCCGAAAGGCTGGCCTGGCTGACGGGCTTCACCGGCAGCGCTGGCCTCGCCATTGTGCTGCCCCAGCAGGCGGCAGCTTTCTCCGATGGCCGCTACACGCTACAAATTCGCACCCAGATTGATGTAGCGCTTTGGGAACCGCGCCACATCACGGAAGAACCGCCGGCGGAATGGTTGGCCGCGCATGGGGAAGGCTTGGTGATTGGCTATGACCCCTGGCTGCATAGCGAACCGGCGCTGGAACGCTTGAAGCGCCCGGGCGTGACGTTCCGCGCTTTGCCTGCCAACCCGATTGACGCGATTTGGGCGGATCGGCCGCGCGCGCCGGAAGCGCCGGTGCGGGCGCATCCGCTTTCCTATGCCGGCAAGCCATCGGCCGATAAACGTAACGAAGCGGCGGCGGCATTACGCGCGGTGGGGGAAGATGCGGTGGTGCTGGCCGATGCGCACTCCATCGCCTGGCTGTTGAATATCCGAGGTGGCGATCTGGACCATACGCCGCTGGCGCTTGGCTTTGCGCTTTTGTTCGCGGATGGCGCGGTGTCATTATTCATGGAACCGGCAAAGCTGGACCATGAAACGCGCGCCTATCTGGGCAATGCGGTGGCGATTGCGCCGCGTGATGCCATGCCTGCGGCGCTGAATGCCTTGAAGGGTAAGCGCGTACGGATTGACCCCGAGGCAACCCCTTCCTGGTTCACCGATTGGCTGCGTGAAGCGGGTGCTGAAATCCGCGCAGGAGAAGACCCCTGCCGCATGCCGCGCGCCTGTAAGAATGCAGTCGAACAGGAAGGCGCGCGCGCTGCGCATCGGCGTGATGCGGTGGCGATGGCGCGCTTCCTGTGCTGGTTTGCGGACGAAGCGCCAAAGGGGGGGTTGAATGAAATCTCGGCGGCCGCGCAATTACTGGCGTTTCGGCGCGACGTGCCGCTGTTTCAGGCGGAAAGCTTCCCGGCGATCAGCGGCGCAGGCGAAAACGGCGCCATTGTGCATTACCGCGCGACGGAAGAAAGCCATCGCGCCATCCACCCCAATGAATGCTATTTGATTGATTCGGGCGGGCAATATCTGGATGGCACCACGGATATCACGCGCACGCTATGGACCGGGCCGGGTGCGGCGCCGCAACGCTTGCGTGAATGTGTCACGCGCGTGCTGAAGGGACATATTGCGCTGGCCACTTTGCGCTTCCCCGCCGGTGTTGCCGGGCCGCATTTGGATGCGCTGGCGCGCCGCCCGTTATGGGATGCGGGGTTGGATTATGATCACGGCACGGGGCATGGCGTCGGGTCCTATCTTTCCGTGCATGAAGGCCCGGCGGCTTTCAGCCGTGCAGCGCGTGTGGTGGCTTTGGCCGATGGTATGATTCTGTCCAATGAGCCCGGCTATTACGCCACCGGCGAATTCGGCATTCGGCTGGAAAATCTGCTGTTGGTGCAAAAGGCTGACATCGCCGCTGCCGCAAAGCCGTTTCTGGAATTCGAAACGCTGACGCTGGCGCCTTTTGATCGCGCGCTGATCGAACCCGCGCTGCTGACGGTGGCGGAACGTGATTGGCTGAATGCCTATCATGCGCGTGTCGCGGTGGAAGTGGCGCCCATGCTGGATGCGGAAACGGCGGCGTGGCTGCGAGCGGCTTGCGCGCCCATTTAGAGTTTGATGACATTACGCTGCACCATAGCCTGAATTTCTGAGGTAGTTGGCGCATTCATGTGGTGGGAATGCATTGAGCAATGTACCGATGCGGCGCCATGTTGTTTCGACGGATCGTTCTGCGGCCTTTCGCAGGAGATGTTTGAGCTTGGCAAAGA